>JANRJO010000074.1:0-65094 GCA_033763935.1 Bryobacteraceae bacterium | reverse complement strand
GAGGCAACGGCGGAGTTACGGGCGGCGTTGTCGAGGAATCCGGACAAATCGACGGCGGAGAGGATGCGGGCGCAGTTGCAGAAGCTGGGCGCGCGGATTTTGGGCGGACATTCCGTGGCGGCCGGGCGGCGGTCAGGTGAGCCGCCGCCCGGCGAAGGGTTGTCTACTCGAAAGCCTGGACGAGCCCCAGGAGAGTTTGAGCCTCCTCGGCCGTCAGTTGGCGGCCGGTGAGCGCGCGCACCTGGTTCTTGAAAGCATTTAGGGCTCCGGCCTTGGCATGGGGGTTGCCGCGGTCCTCGGCGGCGCTTGCGGCGTTGAGCTTTGCGCAGAGCCCGTTGGCGGCGCCGCCGCCCACGAAGCCCTGTGCGACGGCGCACAACGAATCATAGGTGAGCAGGCCGAGTTCGCCGGCGGCAGAGTCCTTGGCTTCCTGGAGCGTCACACCAGGGCGCGCAGACCAACCTTCGTTTCGCGCACCGAGCATCATGCGTCTCCGCATGTAGTCCTGGAAGCCGCCGAGGAGGGTGGGATAGGCGTCATAGCTGAAGATCGAAGTGAAAGTGACGCGCTGGTTGGCGTTGGAGAGGAGCGAGGTGACCTGCACTTCGGTGGACGGCAGGGCAAGGAACTGACGCGATTGGGTGGGAGCGGCGGGGTCCAGGGACATCACTCTGGCAGTGGCCTGCGAGGCTGCCATGCGCAGATCGGCGAACATCGCTGCACGCGCAATGTCGGCGCCGGGCGCCGGCGTTTCGGTCAACACGCACGCCTGGCCGGTGGTCAGGGCGGCGGTCCAGATGACGGAGCCGGTGATACCCGCGATGGGTTCAGCGGTGGACCTCCAGGACGACGCGGTCGCTTCGAGGATACGGTAGCGGTAGCCGCCGGTTTCGCCGCTGGCCGCCAACTGTGCGGCGATGGCTTGGTCGGCGAGGAGCGGTGTGATCTGCGTCAGAGCCGCGGGATAGGTGGGGTTCTGGGCGCGGTGCGTGGCAGCGGCGGTACAAAGCGTGGTGATGACGTTGGAGGCTTGCTGGCGGGCGGCGGCTTCGCGGACCTTCTGGACGGCGGGCAGCAACATGCCGATGAGGATCGCGATGATGGCGATCACGACGAGGAGTTCGATGAGGGTGAAGCCGCGGTGGGCGCGGCGGGACGAGCTGGATGGTGTGGACATGAAGTTCACTCCCTGCCGGCTCCTGATGAAGCCGGGTTCGAACAGAAGCTGGGGCCGGTCGACGAGCAACTGGCCAGGGATTGAGAGACGGGTAAGGAGTGAAAGCTAGGGGGAAGTAGCGGTAGTCATGGAACCCTCCGAGCCCCGCGGCAGTGCCGCAATGGGGACAGTGGAGTAAGGCTACACTACGGGGCTTTGTAAGGCAAGGGTGGGGCGGCGGGTGAGTCGCTTTTGGCGTGGGCCAAGCGGGTGTGCTGCAACTCGGCATCATGATGCTAGCGTGTTATCATCAAGGTGTGAGAACAACTCTGACCTTGGATGACGATGTGCACGCGAGGCTGGAGAGCGAGGCTCGCCGTGAGGGAAAGAGCTTCAAAGAAGTGGTCAACCACTACCTGCGTCTGGGCCTGACCGTTAGGAGGACGTTGAAGCCGCCGGTAGTGTTCCGGGTGCGGGCACGGCCCATGGGTCTCCGCGAGGGTCTCTCCGTGGCAAGTACTGCCGGCTTGATCGAGGACATCGAGGGGCCGCTGCACCGATGATCTTGATTGACGCCGACCTCCTGCTGTATGCCTACGATGCGGCATCGCCAAAGCACGCGCAGGCTCGCCGGTGGCTAGAGGAGATGTTGGCGAAGGCCGATCCGGTTCTCCTACCCTGGAACTCCATTCATGCCTTTCTCCGCATCGCCACCAACCCGCGCGCCTGGAGAAGCCCTCTAGCGACCGATGAAGCGCGGGCGATCGTGGATGAGTGGCTTTCGCTGCCGAACGTCCTGGTGCCCTCTCCCGGCGAACGCCATTGGGAGATTCTTCGCGAGTTGCTGGTTGATTCACAGTGCCACGGACCGCTGGTGGCCGACGCCGTGCTCGCCGCACTGGCCATTGAACACGGAGCGGAACTGTGCACAAACGACCGTGACTTCAGCCGCTTCCCCAACCTGCGTACCGTCAACCCACTTGAATGATCCGGAACGTCGGCTCGTGGAGCTAGTCGCCACCCAATTCGAGAAAAGCAGAACGCGACTCTGCCTGCCCGAAAATTACCGTCCCTCTTTGACACGTACTGAGACGCTCGCAGATCGCCCTTCAAACCGTCACAGAACCCCTGAAGATCTGGAAAGAGGGAGGCCCGGTGGATGTTCATCTTCCGGAGGCGCCAAAGCATCTCCTCTCGCAGGTCCGCCGGGAGAATGAACTTCTCCAACCTTAGTCCCTGGTTCTCTGTCAGCATCTCACTCAGTGCTCTGTCGAACGTACGGACCTCAGTCGGAGGGTGACCAAGCGGAATTCCCATGCTGGGGCACATGAACAGCCCGCGCTGCGTCGACAGCCGCTGGTTAGTTCTCCGCGGCATTACAGGAACCACCCCAGCGGGGGAGATTCAGAGCATAAGACCGAATGCCTCTGACTCATGGCGGGATGGAGTATGATCGCCAGTGATGAGCAACGGTCAAGATGAAAGACTGGTACGCCAATTATGGGACTCGGAGTGCGGACCAGAAGAGATTGCTGGTCTACTCAAGTTGGGAGTCGGAGAACTCAGGCGCGTTGTTGGAGTGATCAACCAACTCGGAAAGGAGACGATTCACGCCGAACCGGACGCTGCATTCTCCTATTGGTTCTCGGGGTACTTTGATGCAGATGGCTGTTTCAAGTTCGAGAAGTGGAATCACTCCGTGTCCGTACAGAGAGACTGCCGGGCGGATGATGCCGCTGTTCCCTTAGAGATATTCAAGCGTCTCGGCGGGCACTTCTACTGGAAACCCCAGGGCAAGACTAACTGCTTCAGCAATGTCACTTGGCGGATGAGGCGCCCGCTGGAGCTACTTACCGTATTGGTACCTCTTTTCGACCGATGTCCTCTGCGCACCAAGAAGCGGCTGGAGTACCATGAATGGCGATACCTGTTAGAGCACAAGATACTATGTCGGACCAAAGCAGCTAGAGAGACGTTTCGAGCAGACTTTCTCGAACGAAGTCAAAGAGTGCACCGGTTGCGGGAGCCATGGCACTGGTCTCCGAGCTCATAAAACGACGCTCTCATCGAGAGTATCCGCGCAACGCTCGCAAAGCAACAACCGAACAACTTGGTAGCCCGGCATGCCGTTAAGGAGGACACAAACACGGAATGACCGACGAAGAGCCGCAGACTTCGGCGGAAGCAGTTGCCAAGACTCCTCAAAGGGGCGGTGGAGCCGCCCCGTGCGAGTGACTTAGTCGCCGTTGGCGTGGGCCATGGGCGTTTGCGGCCGCGAGGCCGCGAGTTGGCCCAGGGACACGTGGATGGTTGGGAGGTGGCCGGCGTTCATGGTGCTGGTGACCATCTCCTGTTCGAGGGCCGCGCCGAATTTCTCCTTGAGTAACTGGAGGCGGAGGCGGGCTTCGAAGTCGGCTAACTGCTGGTCGATGGAGTTACGCCGCGCTTTGTTCGCCACCATATCTTCCCGGTAGCGCTTGAGGAAGTAACCGATGGTCTCGACGCGAATTTTGATGGAGCCGGTTGGTTTATTCTCGTCGATGTCTTTGAAGCAGAAATACGGCGTTCCGCTGTGTTCGACGATTTCCTCGACCACCGTGTAAATCGGGGCGTCGTGGCCGCATTTAAAGCTGCTTAATTCGAGCGCCACCAGGTTGGGATGGCGAGCGACGTACTTCGCGGCCCAAATCTTGCGCGTGGTGTTTTCGCTGTAGGAGTTCTTCCACACGTCGGTGACGGCCATGGGGTGCGGGATGTCGCCGCGGCGGACTTCGTCGCCGAAGAGCTTCCACACGATGTCGTCGTCGATGGGGAGGCAGTCCTGTGTGAAGACGGGATAGCCGAGCTTCTGGAACTCCTCGAGGATCTCGTGATTGACGCCGGGGTCGTTGTGATAGGGGCGGCCGAGGAGCACTACGCCGATGCGGTCTTCGCGCTCGAGCTGTTCGAGCACCTCGCGGGCGGCGCCGCGCATGGTGACGTTGTTGAAAGCGTCGAGGGCGCGGTAGCCTTCCTGGACGGCGCGGGCATTCTCTTCCGGCGTGAGGCCGAGGATGTCCCTGAACTGCTCGAACATCTGGCGCTCGAAGAGGTCGGGCTTCGAGGGGTTGACGAAGGTATCGAGGAACTCGAGGCCCTTTTCCGCGAAGAGGTCGCCTTCCTTCTTGAAGGCCGCCTTCACCGCTTCCGGCGTGGTGGCCACCGTGGGGCAACTGCGGCTGGCCTGAATGTTGTGGAGGTCGCTGGTGAGGCAGTCGATCATCGGGAAGAAGATGTAGTTGAGCGGCTTCTTCGCATGATGGACGTAGAGCAGATTGTGGACGTGCGGGATGCCCAGCTTGGAGGGGAAGCAGGGGTCGATGGAGCCACGCTTGCCGCCTTCCTTGTAGAGGGTTTCGTTGGTGTAGTCGGAGAAGATCATATTCTCCGCCTTGACGCCGAGGGACGCGAAGTAGCCGGTGAAAAGCGGCGTCATGGAGTACATGTTGAGCACGCGGGGCATGCCGATGCGGAGCTTCGCGCGGCGCTCGAGGAGTTCGGCGCGCTTCTTCTGCGCGGAAGTGAGGCGCAGCTTGGGCGCGGGATCGGAGACGTTTGGTGAGTCGGGGACGCGGAAGACGGCGCGGGCGGCGACTTCGACGAAGTTGGGGTTGGCGGCCTTCATCTTGTCGAGATTGCCCTTGATGTTGCGCATCTCATTGATGTCTTCGACGGTGCCTTTTTCGCAGGTGGCGATGATCAGGCGCTGGGAACCGGCTTCGAGAGGAACCTTCGATTTCGCGGGGCGGTAGGCGTTCTCATTGAGGTTCGTGGTCTTGACGTCAATAAAGGTGCGGAGACACTTGTTCTTGCAGAAGTAGCAGCGGGTGGCCTCTTCGCGGGTGGTCTTGTAGGAGATCTGCTGGACGGCGTGGAGGCCGATGAAGGTGGACTCGCGGCCGTTGTCCCAGAGGCGTCCGGCTTCGAGTCCCGCGCCGATGGCGCCGGCCTCGCCGCAGTGCTCGTGGACGATGACCTGGGGCTGATGATCCTTGCCCTTGAACCGGGACTCGATGAAGTCGACCTGCGACTTCACGGCGGCGAGGTTGTATTGGGTGCCGCCCTGCAGGAGAAACTTGGAGCCGATGGCGGAGAGGTTGGGGATCTGCGAGACGTAGAGCCAGACGTTCTTGGGCAGCACGTTGCAGAGGCCGGCCATGATCTCTTCGGGCTTCCAGCCCTGGCGCTGGAAGTCGACGATGTCGCTCTGCATGAAGACGGCGCAGCCGTAGCCGAAGCTGGGGTAGCCGTTGGCGCCGAAGGCGACGTCGGCGAACTGTTCGACGGGGACGCCGAAGCCCTGCGAGGTGGACTGCAGGAAGTAGCCGTTGCCGGCGGAACACTGGGTGTTGAGCTTGAAGTCTTTGACGCGGCCGTTCTTCAGGATGATGATCTTGATGTCCTGGCCGCCGATGTCGCAGATGACGTCGACGTCGTCGTAGAAGTGCAGGCCGGCCTGGGTGTGGGCGACGGTTTCGACGACGGCGGCGTCGGCGCCGACGACGTCGCGGAGGATGTCCTTGGCGTAGCCGGTGGTGCCGACTCCGAGGACGCGCAGTGTGGCGCCCTGGTCGGTGATCTGCGTTTCGAGCTTCATCAGGATCTCCATCGTGTCTTCGATGGGATTGCCTTTGGAGAGCTGATAAGCCTTGGCGAGGATGCGGCGTTCTTTGTCCTTGGAGATCAGGACCGCTTTGGTGGACGTGGAGCCGCCATCGATGCCGATGAAGCCGTCGACGATGGTGCCGGGCTGGAACGTGGTCGGGATGAACTTCTTGTGCCGGTACTTCGCCTTGAAGGCTTCGAGTTCATCCTGCGACTTCGCGAGTCCGCCGCCGCCGCCCTTCTTCTTCTTTTCCTCTTCGCGGCCGACGTTGATGTACCACTCGAGCTTCTCGTAGCCGGCGTAGCGGCCGACGTCGGCGTCCTCGGTCTTGCCGAACTCGATGGCGCCGATGGCGGCGAAATACTGGGCGTTGTCGGGTGTGCGAATGAGGGTTTCCGGATCGACTCCCTCGGGCAGCGGGAAGTTGCGCTCTTCCCAGATTTTGGGAATGTTGTACTTCCAGCAGTCGCGCATGCCCTTGATGTAGCAGTTGGGGCCGCCGAGCAGGAGGACGTGCGGGCGCAGCGTGTTGCCACGGGTGAGCACGGAGAGGTTCTGCATGACGATGGCTTCGAAAAGCGAGGCCATCAATTCGTCCGGAGGCACGCCGGCTTTTTGCAGACCGTTGATGTCGGTCTCCGCGAAGACTCCGCACTTACCGGCCACGGGGTGGAGTTTCAGCCCCTTGTAGCCCATGTTGCAGAGCTCTTCGGCGGGGATGCGGAGCTTGGCGTTGATCTTGTCGATGACTGCGCCGGTGCCGCCGGCGCACTTGTCGTTCATGGACGGGATCTTCTTCTTGCGGCCCGTTTCGGGGTCCTCTTTGAAGATGATGATCTTGGCGTCCTGGCCGCCGAGTTCGATGACGCTGCCACACTCAGGGTAGAGCTTTTCGACGGCGAGCGAGACGGCGTTGACCTCCTGCACGAACTTGGCGCCGAGGAAGCGGCCGACGTTGGAGCCGCCGGAGCCGGTGACGAAGAGGCGGCAGCGGTCAACGGCGAAGCCGTCGATCTCGGCCTCGAAGCGCTTCAGAAACTCAAGCGACTTTTCGGGCTGCTTGGTATCGTGGCGCTGGTAGTCCTGCCATAAAATCTGGTCGGTGCTTGCGTCGGCGACGACGGCCTTGACCGTCGTCGAGCCGATGTCCATTCCGATCAGGAACTGTCGCATTAGCGGCCGGCCTCCATGCGCTGTTTGATGTGGTAGACGAAGTTGGCGGCGCCGCCGACCACGCCCTTCGTGTGCGGGACCTTGTAGAGCGGGCGCTTGGTTTCGGGGTGCTGCTCGACCCACTCGCGGCATTGGTCGAGCGTGAGACCGTTCTTCTCAAGCGCCTCGGCAAACTCGTTCTTGGCCTTGTTCTTGGCTTCGCCCAGCGCCATCTGGACGCGGCTGTGGGCGTTGATTTCGCCTTCGCCGGAGGTTTCGATGGGCAGGTAGATGATGTCTTTGTAATGGCTGACCACGGCCGCCTGGGCGCCGTCGGACTGCGTCGAGGGCATGCAGCCGAAGGGCTTGAGCGAGAGGACCATGTGGGCGAGGTCCTTGTTCGAGTAGTAGATGTTCTTGGCGACTTCGAGGTGGCCTTCGCCCCCGCCCGCGCGGGAGTTGTAGAAGGGATGGCCGGCGCGCTGGAGTTCGTACTGGTCGGCGAGGTGGTGGGCAATGCCGCCGAGGGCCTCGACGATGCGATGGTATTCGCGGGCGAAGATGGCTTCGGCGAGCTTCAGCTTGGCGACCTTGTTGCGGAAGTTGAACTCGATGGGGAGGCGTTTGTCGAGGCGCCAGATGGGAGGCAGGACGGCGCCTTCGTCGAGGCCCTTGAGGTCCTTATACTTCTGGATGACCTGGTGGATCATGTACATGATCCAGGTGCCGATGGGTTCGACGAGGACCTGGGCGCCTTCGCGCTCAAGGAACCGGAACATATTGAAGTTGCCGTCGCCCTCGGTGGTCTGGGCCCAGAACTCGCCGGTGATCTTGACGATGGGCTTGGGGCGGAGGCGGTCGACGTCGATAGCGTCGAAGCGGTCGCGGCAGTGTTCGAGAGACTTGGTGAGGCCGTCGGAGGAGATCTGGTTGACGAACTTGCCAATGTACTCGACGTTGTCCTTGAAGCCGTTGAGGAAGCCGGGGAGTTTATCGCCGACGGTCCAAGGCTGTTTCGTCTTGAACGACTCCTGCATGTAGTCCATCACTTCGTCGAGAACGCGGTCAGTGTGGCCGGCTTCGGCTTCGAAGGGACGGATGGCGTAAGCGACTTCGTTGATGATGTCGCCGCAGTTGAGGGCGTTCAGGATGCCCAGGAAGAAGTCGAGGTTCATCTCGAGGCCGGCCTCGGCGTCGGCCTGGTTCAGTCCCCCGCCCTGCTGGAAGAGGAGGACGCGGAAGCCGTCGAAGCCGGAGTTGCGGAGGGCGAGGCGGTATTCGGCCTCGTACATGCCGAAGCGGCATGGGCCGCAGGCGCCAGCGGTAAAGAAGACGTATTTGTCAATGATGTCCTGTTTGGACAGGCCCTGGGATTCAAGGAACTGGAGGTACTGGACGAGGTTACCGACGGTGAAGTAGGTGGGGTTGCACTGGCCGTTGTTCCCGTACTCCTTGCCGAGCTGGAAGGCGGCAACGTTCGGGGTGGGCAGGGGCTCGGCGAGGTAGCCGAGGCCTTCGAGGGCGCCCTGAACCAGCTTCTCGTGCTTCCAAGTCAGGCCGCCGAAGAGCAGCGTGGTATGGGCGCGCTCGTGGGCGGTAAAGGTGCGCTCGGTGGGACGTTTGAAGTGATGCACGTCCTTGTGGGTGATACCGGCTTCGCGCTCGAGGCGCGCGCGCTCCTCGGCCAACCGACGCTGAATGATCTCCTCGACCGAATCGGTCTGAATTTGCACAAACCCAGTAGACACTCGCGGCTCAAGAGGCGTGGTGCTCATGTAGTGTTTGCTCCAGTTTATAGACGGGTCGGGTTCCCAGACGCCGATGCATCCCGATAATTGGAAAGTGTGCCTGGATTCAACGGGATTGACAGCAGTTAATCAGCGAACGTGCCCGGGACGGGGTTAAGCGGGAAGAAACCGGATTATTTGGTGCGATAGTACGCAAACTGTTCAACCATGTTAATTTTAGGATCTTTTGATATGTTGAGGTGAAGAACTGACAGCTGTTGTGAAGCGGAGGGGCAGCCCGAGCGTCTATGGCGGGAGGCAAAAGACCATGGCTGAGAACAACCAGCAGTTGGAGCAGATGAAACAGAAGTACGGACCGGTTCTGCGGACCCTGGAGCAGCGAGGGGTTCGCCTGCGAAATGTTCACATTGAGAACGGGAAGCTTCTGATCCGCGGGGAGGCCCCGTCGCAGGAGGCGAAGAACGCGGTGTGGGACCAGATCAAGCTGGTGAATCCGAGCTGGCAGCAGGAACTGCTGGCGGACATCACGGTCAATGAGCAGGCGGCCGGCCAGGCGGGGGGCGCACAACAGCAGGCGCAAAGTGCGGGGCAGCAGGCGGGCGGTGGAATGCAAACGTACACGGTGCAGGCCGGCGACACGCTGTCGGCCATCTCGCAGCGCTTCTACGGGAGCGCAGGGGACTACATGAAGATCTTCGAAGCCAACCGCGACCAGCTGAATGATCCGAACAAGATCAGGCCCGGGCAGACGCTGAAGATTCCAGTGCGGGCCTAAAGGCAAGCAACAACGCACACAATTTTTGTGTAACAGAAAGGAACAACGGGAGTCTTGTCTGGGTGCCGCCGTTCGTACAGCCGGCGGCACTCCGTTGAGACGATGAGATTCCCGGACCTTCGATTCCCCGCCCCGCGCCGGCTGCTGTTGCCCCTCTTTCCCGCCCTGCTGTTTGCGCAGGCCACGCCGGGCCCGCCTCCCCTCGATCCGGCTCGCCTGAAACAGCTCTCGCTCGAAGAGCTTTCGCAGATTGAAGTGACGACGGTGACCAAGGGGGCACGACCGGTCTTCGCCACGCCGGCGGCGATTGAGGTCATCACGTCGGGGGACATCCGGCGCTCCGGCGCGCGAACGCTGCCGGATGTGCTGCGGCTGGCGGCCGGGGTGGAGGTAGCGCAACTGGACGGGGTGAAGTATGCGGTGGGGATCCGGGGGTTTCAGGGGCGGCTGTCGAAATCGTTGCTGGTGCTGATCGACGGGCGGTCGGTGTACACGCCCCTGTTTGCGGGGGTGTACTGGGAGTCGCACGATACGCTGCTGACCGACATTGACCGCATTGAGGTAGTCCGGGGCCCGGGAGCGACGATCTGGGGCGCGAATGCGGTGAACGGCGTGATTAACATCATCACGAAGAGCGCTCGGGACACGCGGGGGCTGCTGGTGGAGGCGGGTGGCGGCAACGTGGAACAGGGGTTTTTGGGCTGGCGGTACGGCGCGGGGAGCGACCGCTTGAGCTATCGGATTTGGGGGAAAGGCCTGACCCGATCGCACCAGCTCCATGCGGACGGACGCAACTTCGACGACTCGCGGCGGGGGCAGGCGGGCTTCCGGGTGGATTGGGCGGTGAACCGGCGCGACTCGCTCACGATCTTGGGGGATACCTACAGCGCGGAGGCCGGGCTGAACATCGAGGTCAGCCGGTTCTTTCCCCCCTCCATCCGTTCGGTGGAGGAGAACGCGGGGCTTTCCGGGCAGAACGTCGTCGCCAACTGGCAGCGCGCGTACGACTCGGGCGCGACGCTGAGATTGCAGACCTACTACGACCGGACTGACCGCCAGGACCTGAACTACCGGGAGATCCGGCACACCTTTGACGCCGACCTGGTGCACCGGATTCCAGCGGGGCGGCACACGGTGTCTTGGGGCTTGTGGTCGCGAGTGAGCCCGAGCGAGTACTTCCGGACGGTGGAAACGGTTGATTTCCAGCCGCTGCGGCAGACTTACACGATTGCCAGTACGTTCCTGGAAGACGAATATGCGCTGATTCCCGAGCGGCTGTTCGTGACGGGTGGGGCGCGGGTGCAATACAACACGTTCAGCGGGTTTGAGGTGCAGCCTACGGTACGGTTCGCGTGGACGCCCTCCACCCGGCAGACGGTATGGGGCGCGGTGACGCGGGCCGTGCGGACTCCGTCCCGGATCGAAGAGAATTTCCGGTTCAGCTTCCTGGCGGTGCCTGCGGCGCCGCTGTATATTCGGCTGATCGGAGACAGCCAATTCAAGTCGGAGAAGAACATAGGCTACGAGTTAGGCTGGAGGCGGAAGGTGGGACGGGGGCTGCTGCTCGATGTCGCGTCGTTTGTCAATCAGCATCGGGACCTTTTGAGCGTGGAGAGCCGTCCGGTGGCGCCGGAGGCGGATCCGCCGCCGACACGGCTAGTGCTGCCGCTCTTCCTGCGGAACGGGATCGAGGCGGAGACGAGCGGGTTTGAGGGGACGGCGACGTGGAGCCCGGGCGAGTGGGCGCGCATCAGCGGCTCGTACTCGCTGGCGGTGGTGGACGCGAGGCGCAAACGGGAAAGCAATGACGCGTCGACGGTCGGGCAGTTGGAAGGGGACACGCCGCGGCACAAGGTGGTGTTGCAGACGGCCTTCAACCTTCCGCTTGGGCTCGATGTGAACCTGTTCTTCCGGCACGTCAGCGCGGTGCCGCGGCAACGCGCGCCGGCCTATTCGACGGGGGACGCGCGGCTGGGGTGGCGGATCGGCCGGAACTGGGAGCTGTCGGTGGTGGGCCGGAATCTACTGCAGCCGTGGCACATCGAATACGATGAGAATCCTGGGCCGGCAGTGGCGATCCGCCGGAGCGGTTACGTGCAGTTAACCTGGGGCCGATAGGTGGAGAGGTTTCGCGTGTCTCGGCTGAGGATGAGCGGCATCCTAGTGTCGATGTGCGCAGTGGCCCTGGGTGCAGCGCCGGGCAGGAGCCAGCCGGTGACGGCCGGGGCGCCGCAGCCGGGACCGGAGTACCTGGTGAAGGCCGCCTACCTGCTCAATTTCACAAAATTCGTAGATTGGCCCGGGGAGGCGTTCGGCGAATCGCGGAGCGGGTTCGTTTTGTGTCTCGTCGGAGGCGATCCGTTTGGACCGGCGATCGACCGGATGATGGCGGGCGAGACGGTGAACGGGCGGGCGATTGTGGTGCGTCGGATGGAGATGGCGGACTCGTCGTGTCATCTGGCGTTCTTTGCAGGTCCGGGGGGAAGGGCGGAGGCCGCGGGCCGGTATTTGTTGACGGTAGGAGAGGGGGCGGGTTTTCTGAGGGAAGGCGGGGCGATCGCGATGGTGCTGGAGAACCGCCGGGTTCGCTTCGATGTCAGTCGGAAGGCCGCCGCGGCGGCGGGGCTGAAGGTGAGCTCGAGATTACTGAGCGTAGCGAGGAACGTTGAGTAGCGGAGCGACCAGTCCGGGCAGAACGGGCGCGGCAGCGCGGCTGTGGAACCTCCCGATCGCGCGCAAGCTGCTCTTCATACTGCTGGCGACGACGGCGGCGGCGCTGCTGCTGGCGGGCGTCGGCGTGCTGGCGGCAGACGCGCTGTTCTTCCGGGGAAACCTGGAGCGGGACCTGACCGCGCTCGCGGGAATTGTGGCGGACAACAGCACCGCGCCGCTGGCGTTTGACGACCCGACCGCGGCGGAACAGATGTTGCGCGCCCTGCGGGCACGTACGAATCTCGTCGCCGCGTGCCTCTTTGGGCAGGACGGGGCGCTGTTTGCGGCCTATGTGAGGGAGGGCGGGCGCGAAGCCTGCGGAGTGCCGGGAACGCTGGGACCCCCACAGTGGACGGCGTTCGACGTCACGCTGACGCGCGAGGTGAGGCTGGAGAACCGCCTACTGGGTAGCCTGGTGATGCGGTACGACCTGGCGGAGGCGGGAGAACGAGAGAGAGTCTTCGGGGCGGCGGTGGCGGCGGTTCTTCTGATTTCGATTCTGATTGCGGTGCCGTTGTCGGCGCGCCTGCGGGAACTGATCACGGCTCCGATCACGCAGTTGGCGGGGACGGCGCGGGCGGTCTCGGAGACGCGGAACTACG
Organism: Bryobacteraceae bacterium; assembly: GCA_033763935.1. GTDB lineage: Bacteria > Acidobacteriota > Terriglobia > Bryobacterales > Bryobacteraceae > DALYJJ01. The sequence goes on along the minus strand of JANRJO010000074.1, from coordinate 52,304 downwards.
CGTTGCGAGCGCCCCGGGTGGCGGGCGACGAACTGGGCGTGCTGGTGCAAACATTCAACGAGATGCTCGACGGCATTCAGTCCCGGGACCGCGAATTGACGAAGGCGTTGGCGGAGCGGGAGAAGGCGCTCGAGGATGCGCGGAGCGCGCGCGACTGGCTGCGCACGACGCTCGCGAGCATCGGGGACGCGGTGCTGTCGACGGACGCGGAGGGGCGGATCACGTTCGCCAACGGGGTGGCGCAAGGGTTGCTGGGGAGGGAGGAGGGGAACCTGGTGGGGCGGCGGCTGGACGAGGTGTACCAGGTTCTCGATGAACGAACCCAAGAGCCGCTGCGGGATGCGCCCGCCGCTCTGCAGGACGGGCGCGGGTCGCGCGGCGAGGAGAGCAAGCTTCTGATCACGGCGGACGGTTCGCGCATCCCGATCGACGACAACGCGGCTCCGATTCGAGACGAGGCCGGCGCGAGCCACGGGATGGTTTTGGTGTTGCGGGACGTGACGGCGCGGCGGCGGGCGGAAGAGACGAGCCGTCTCCTGGCATCGATTGTCGAGTCTTCCGGGGACGCGATCGTCAGCACGGACCTGGAGGGAAGGATCACGAGCTGGAACCGTGGGGCCGAGCACATTTTCGGCCACCGGGAAGAAGAGATGATGGGGGCGCCCTTAGGAAGGCTGGCTCCCAGGGACGGGGCCGAGGAGATCGACCGATTGCTGGGACGGGTGCGGGGCGGGGAGCGGATCGACCAACTGCAGTTGAAGCTCTGCACCAGCGAAGATCGGTTGGTGCCGGTCTCTCTGACGCTGTCACCGATTGTCGACGCGCGCGGGCGGATGACGGGGACTTCGGTCATCGCCAGGGACGTGACGGAGCAAGTGGCGGCGGCGCAGCGGCTGTCGGACGTGAACGAAGACCTGCGGCAATCGAACCTGCAACTCGCCCGTTCGAACGAGGACCTGGAGCGGTTTGCGTTCATCGCCAGCCACGACCTTCAGGAGCCGCTGCGCATGATCACGGTGTACTCGCAGTTGCTGGTACGATCGCTGGGCGGGCGGATGAGTGGCGACACGCCCCTGCATGTGAAGACGATCATCGAAGGCACGACGCGGATGCGGGAACTGCTCAGCGACCTGCTGGCGTATACAGAAATCAACAGCCAGACGGAGAGCACGCATCACACTGTGGACTTGAATACAGTCCTCGAAAAGGTGCAAAGTAATCTGAAGGTCGCAATCGAAGAGTCCGGCGCGCAGATTGCGATTGAGCGTTTACCAGTACTCCAGGGGACCGAGGGACACTTCGTGCCGTTGTTCCAGAACCTGATCAGCAACGCCATCAAATACCGCGGCGAGAGGCGGCCCGAGATCCACGTCGGGGGGGAGGAGACGCCGGAGGGATGGCGTTTTCACGTCAAAGACAACGGAATTGGGATCGAGCCGCAGTATCACGATCGAATCTTCATGGCGTTCAAGCGGCTGCACGGGAAGGCGACGCCGGGAACGGGCATCGGGCTGGCCATCTGTAAGCGGGTGGTTGAGCGGTACGGCGGAAAGATCGGGGTGGCATCGGTGCCTGGGGAAGGATCCGAGTTCTTTTTCACGCTGCCGGCAGTGGCGGCACGCGTGACGCAGAGGGGACCGCGATGACCGAAATCAGCATGGCCCGCCGAACGCGAGTGACGGTAATGGAGGACAACCCCGGCGACATTGAGTTGTTGCGGATGGCGATTGCGGGGGCGCACTTCGATTGCGAGATGACGGTGGTCGGTGACGGGGGCGAGGCGATGGCGCGGGTGCAGGACTGGCGCAGCGGGCGCGTGGAGCCGCCGGATCTGCTGGTTCTCGATTTGAACCTGCCCAAGAGCGAAGGGCTGGAGATACTGGCGGCGATCCGCGCGGAGAGGCGGCTGCAGGGACTGCCGGTGGCGGTACTGAGTTCCTCCTCATCGCAACGGGACAAGCAGGCGCTGGAGCACCTGGGAATCGCGGCGTACCTGACGAAGCCAGCGGACCTGGATGAGTATCTCGATATCGGGGGCGTCCTGAAGCAACTGGCGCTGGGCGATGCGCGGAAGCAAGCAACCACGCCCTAGCGGATGGGGTTCCCGGCTCGCATGAATCAGTTTCTTGCGGCGCTGCTGTTGCGGGTGGCGCCACACTACTAACGCGTCTGGTGGCGGGGGCCGGTACATCGCGCGACCACTTCGGGTCCATCCGGCGGTGACGGCGCGGTGGCGGCTGAGACTTCTTTATCACCCGCAGTGGATCTTTTTCTCGTCGATCACGCTCCTCGGCGTCCTTGGATTGCTGACGAGAGGAGAGCGTAGCAGCAATCGGGCTCGATTGGCGAGCGCCGGCGGGAGCGATCTGAGACGGACCGCGCGTTCGCGGAGGCGTTCGGCGATCCCGGAGTGGGCTTGCTGTCCGGCGGCCGTCAGTCGGGAGCGTGCGGTGGCATGAGCATGTGGTCGCCCGCTACGAGATTATGGAGCGCGAGGGGGAGCTGAAGGTTTGTGCGTAGCTCCGGGCCTCAAGGCAGAAGACGTGAGGGTGGAGTTGGCGGAAAACCCCCTGGTGATTGAGGGCGGGCGAAGGGCGCAGGCGGAATCGGCAGAGGGTGCGCCGAAGGCTGAGGAGTGAGGGTGTAGGGGCCTGTCTTACATTTCGGTTGCGCGAAGTGTAATCCATCTTACATACTGGGCGTCATATCACTCGTGAACGAAACCGGTGACGGGAGCCGCGAGGCGCTGACGCGGGAAGTCCAGGAGATCGCCGGGCGCTCGCGAGCACTCGAGCGAGAGGCGCAGGCGTTTTGCGAAGTGTTGCCCCGGTTGGATCCCGAGGTGAAGAGCCACGCGGAAGACTTACTGCGTGAGGCGTCGGAGATCGCGCGTGCACTGGAGAGTCTGCTCGAGCGGCTGCACCGAAAAGACACCCCCATTCCGGCATAAACAGGTCTGATATACTTCTTCCGTGACCAGGCGTGCATCGGAAGGTGCTGGAAAGCAAGCCCCGGCTGTATTGATACCAACCCGCGTGAGCCTGCCTGCCCTTCGGCCCGACACACGTGCCCTCGAGGAGTGCCTGCGGTTGCGGCGTTCGACACGGGAGTACGCAACCCGCGCGCTTTCGCTCTCCGAAGCCGGACAACTGCTATGGGCGGCCCAGGGGGTAACTGGTCCGGGCGGGCTGCGGACAGCGCCGTCAGCAGGCGCGGTGTATCCGCTGCGGGTGTATCTGGGCGGCTGGAAGGTGAAGGGCCTGGGTGCGGGGCTCTATCGGTACCGGCCGGATGAGCACGCGCTGGAGCCGCGATGGATGGGGGACCGGCGGGAAGCGCTGTGCCAGGCAGCGGCGGGTCAGGAGTGCGTGGAGGCGGCGCCCGTTTCCATTTTGCTGACAGCGAACCTGACGCGGATGACCAAGGAGTTCGGCGAGCATGCGCGCCGGCTGGCGTTGTTGGAAGCGGGGCACGTGGGCCAGAACCTCGGCCTGGAGGCGGCCGGGATGCAGCTCGGTTTGATTGGGCTCGGCAGGTTTGTCGCCGAGAGAGTTCGGGAGTTGCTGGAGATCCCGGCCACGGAAGAGCCGCTGTACCTCTTTGCCGCAGGCGCGCCCCTCGCGTAAGCGGTTTCAGAAGCGACCGCCGCGGCGCCTGCCGCCGATGTGCCGCGGTTGTTATGATCTGATATATTCGATCCCGCACGGGTGGCCTAATCGATTGAGAGCGATCGGTCTTTCGAACGGAAAGGAGGGTGTCCGGTGAGCTTTGAGCAAGATCCCGACGTCCAGAAAAAAGGATTTTCGCGACGCGGCCTGTTGAAGGGCATTGGCGTCACGAGTGGTGTGGGGCTCCTGGAGAAGGGGGCCGAGGCACAGACGACGGCCAACGTTCAGGGGCCAGGCGAAGTGCCGATTACGCTGAACCTGAACGGCAAGCCGGTGAAGGTGGCGGTGGAGCCGCGGACGACGCTGCTCGATGCGTTGCGCGACAAGCTCGACATGACGGGCGCCAAGCGCGTGTGCGACCGCGGCACCTGCGGGGCGTGCACGGTAATCGTGGACGGCAAGGCGATGTACGCGTGCACGATGCTGGCGATCGACGCGCAGGGGCGGAAGATCCGCACCATCGAGAGCCTGGCGGCGGGGGCGAACCCGCATCCGATGGTGAAGGCTTTTGTGAATCACGATGCGCAGCAGTGCGGCTATTGCACGCCGGGCTTCGTGATGGCGGCGACGAACTTCGTGGAGCGCAGCGCGACAGCGAGCCTGACCGAAGACCAGGTGAAGGACGGGCTGGGCGGGAACCTGTGCCGCTGCGGCACCTACATGGGAATTCGCAAGGCGGTGGTGGAAGCCGCGAAAGAGATGAAGGGGGCGCGCAATGCCTAATTACAGTTGGCCGCCCATGGACCAGCGGAAGGTGATGGGCAAACGCATCAGCCGCACGGACGGCGTGGTCAAGGCTTCAGGGCGGGCGAAGTACGCTTCGGACCTGAACCGTCCCGGGATGCTGTACGCGGCGCTGCTGTCCTGCCCGTATGCGCACGCGAAGGTGCGGAGCGTGGACACGGCGGAGGCGTCGAAGATGCCGGGCGTGAAGGCGATTCGCGTGGTCTCGCCGGCCGGCACCGAGATTCAGTGGGCAATGACGGAAGTGGCAGTCGTTGCGGCCGAGACCGAGGCGCAGGCGAAGGACGCCGTGCGCAAGATCAAGGTGGACTACGAGGTGTTGACGGACCACGTGGTGGAGGACGTGGAGGTCGCGAAAGTCGGCGCGCGTGCGAAGCCGTCGGGCGAGCAGGTGACCGGCGACGTGGACGCCGCGTTCAAGGAATCCGATGTGGTCAGCGAAGGCTGGTACGGCATTCCGGTGCTGACGCACTGCTGCCTGGAGCCGCACGGGCAGGTGATCGAGTGGAAGGGCGAGAAGATGGAGTACTGGCCTTCCACGCAGAACGTGTCGGGGCTGGCAGGGGACCTGGGACGCAGCCTCCAGTTTCCGGCCGCGAACATCACGGTCCATATGGACCATGTGGGCGGCGGCTTCGGGAGCAAGTTCAACTCCGACCGCTGGGGCATGGAGTGCGCGCAGCTTTCGAAAGAGAGCGGGCGGCCGGTGAAGTGGTTCCTGGACCGTGCGCATGAGGTGGTGATTGCGGGCGTGCGGCCGAGCGCTTACGCGAAGATCAAGCTGGGCGCGAAGAAGGACGGGACGATCCTGGCGTGGGAGTCGGAGAGCTGGGCGTCGGGCGGCTTTGCGCCGAGCGGCATGCCGCCGATTCCGTATGTGTTCGGGAACCCCGGCAGCGGCATCCCGAATCGCCGCATGAAGCACCTAGGCGTATCGCTGAACACGGCGCCACAGCGTGCCTGGCGCGCGCCGAATCATCCGCAGGCTTCGTTCCTGACGTGTTCTGCGCTGGACGACCTGGCGGCGAAGCTGAACATGGATCCGCTGGAGCTGTTCCTGAAAAACCTGAAGTACACGCCACGGCCGGAGACGTACGAGAAGCAGTTCAAGAAGGCGGCAGAACTGGCCGAGTGGAAGAAGCTGTGGAAGCCGCGCGGAGAGCAGAAGGGTGCGATCCGGCGAGGACTGGGCATTGGCATCAACCAGTGGGCGGGCGCGGGCCACGCATCCACGTGCCGGGTGAAGATCCACCCGGATTCGTCGGTGGAAGTCGAACTGGGATCGCAGGACCTCGGCGTGGGAACGCGTACGGTCATCGGGCAGGTGGCGGCGGAAACGTTCGGGCTACCGATGAGCGCGATCAAGGTGAAGATCGGCGAGAACGCGTATCCGAGTTCGGGCGCGTCGGGCGGCTCGACGACGGTTGGCGGGGTGTGCTCTTCGACGCGGAAAGCCTCGGTGAATGCGTTGGAGAAGCTGTATGCGGCGGTGGCCGAATCGCTGGGCGCTCCCGCGGACCAGTTGGAAGCGGTAGACGGGCGCATTCAGGTGAAGGGCAACGCCGCGAAGGCCATGCCGTGGAAGGCGGCCTGCCAGAAGCTGGGCGTGAATTCGATTACGGCGGAAGGCGAGAACGTACCGAAGCAGGCGGCGCGCGAGGGACTGAACAGCGCGGGCGCGGCCGGGGTGCAGATCGCCGATGTAACGGTGGACACCGAGACCGGCGTGGTGAAGTTGAACCGGCTGGTGGCGGTGCAGGACTGCGGACTGGTGGTGAATCCGAAGCTCGCCGAGAGCCAGGTGTACGGAGCGTGCATCATGAGCATCTGCGGCGCGCTGATGGAAGAGCGCATCATGGACGAGATCACGGGCCGGGTGTTGAACGCCGACATGGAGTTCTACAAACTGGCCGGCATCAAGGACATTGGCGAGATCGTGGTGCACATGGACATCGCACCGGAGCACGACAAGCGCGGGGTGATCGGCTTGGGTGAGCCACCGGCGGTGGGCGGCGTGGCGGCGATCGCAAATGCGGTGTCGAATGCGGCGGGCGTGCGGGTGCCGACGGTTCCGGCGACTCCGGACCGGGTGCTGAACGCGCTCGCGAGGAGGAACGCGTAATGCAAGCCTTCGAGTATGCGAGCCCGGCAACGCTCAAGGAGGCGCTGAGCCTCCTGGGCACGAAGTGGGGTGAGGCGGATGTGCTGGCCGGCGGCACGGACCTCATCAGCCTGATGAAGGACTACGTTCACACGCCGAAGCGAGTGGTGAACATCAAGGGGCTGAAGGAGCTCGGCGGGATTTCGAAGACGGCCGCGGGGCTGCGGATCGGCGCGGCGGCGACGGTGGACGAGTTGCTGTCGAGCCCGCTGGTGCGCACTGAGTATCCTTCGCTGGTGCAGGCGGCGCGCGGGATCACCAGCCCTCAGATTCGAAACATGGGAACGGTGGGCGGCGATCTCTGCCAGCGGCCGCGCTGCTGGTACTTCCGGCAGGGCTACGGGCTGCTGGGAATGAAGGACGGCATGAGCCTGGTGGAGAAGGGCGAGAACAAGTATCACGCGATCTTCTCCAGCGGGCCGGCGAAGTTCGTGTCGCCTTCGAGCTTCGGTCCGGCGTTGATCGCGCTGGGGGCAAAGGTGAAGCTGGCCTCGGCGTCGGGGACGCGCGAGGTGGAGGCAGCGAAGTTCTTCGTCGCGCCGACATCGGCTGACGCGCGAGAGACGGCGCTGCTGCCGAACGAGATCCTGACGGAGATCGTGATTCCAGCGGCGGCGGGCGTGAAGAACGCTACCTACGAGGTGCGGCACAAGGAGGCGCTGGACTGGCCGCTGGCGACGGCCTCCGTGGCGCTGAAGATGAAGGGCGCTTCGGTGGGTTCGGCGCACGTGGTGCTTGGGCATGTGGCTCCGACGCCGTATGTTGCGGCGGAGGCGGCGAAGATGCTCGAGGGCAAGTCCATCACCGAGGACGTGGCGGAGCAGGCGGGTGCGGCGGCGGTGGCCGCGGCGCGGCCGTTGAGCGACAACGCGTACAAGGTGCAGTTGGCGAAGGTGGCGGTGAAGCGGGCGCTGCTGGCGGCCGCGGGTAAAGCGTAGGTAGCTGTATGTTGAACGATGGCGAACGCGCGGGTTTGACGCGGATCGGGAACGATCGCTGCGACAACCTGCGTTGGAAAGGGCTGTACATCGATGCTATGTGGGATCCGACGATCCCACATAGCAACGATCGGGCGTACTGGTGCCAGAAGACGCAGTTATGCCTCGGGCCGGACGGGAAGTTAGTGGATGAGTACGAGTGCAACGAGACGCGGGGGTGTTATAAGCCGCTGTAGGCGGCAACCGTCACGTTGACGATTGGGCGCTGTACGTGGCGGGAGAGTTTTTCACGACCTTGCGCCTCGCCTCAGTGGATACATCGTACGCCTCCCAGGAACTTACTCAGAGCGTGTGAAGCGATGCCTGGGAGTGAGGGAGAAGATTTGTCTACTTAAGCCCGTACCATAAATGATACACTTGAGGTTTGAAGCGTCTCCCGGCTGTTTTCTATCGCACAGACCAAGGCCGTGAACCGGTACGGGAGTGGCTTCGGGGGCTTGACGCGGCGGATCGGAGGACCATCGGCGAAGATTTGAAGGACGTCGAGTTTGCCTGGCCGATCGGTATGCCCCTCGTTCGGGCTTTTGGAGGGGGGTTGTGGGAAGTACGCAGTCAGTTGAGAGGGCATCGTGTGGCCAGGATCCTCTTCTGCGTGGACGGCGGCAACATGGTGCTTTTGCACGGTTTCATTAAGAAGTCACAAAAGACGCCAAAAGCGGATTTGGATCTGGCGTTGAGGCGCCAAAAAGGAGGAACGGAGTGAAGAGCAGGAACAAGGGTACCTCCTTGGATAGTTGGCTTCGGGAAGAAGGAATGTACGAGGAGGTCACCGCAACCGCGATCAAGCGAGTTCTGGCGCGGCAACTGGAAGCGGCGATGAAGGAGCACAATTTGACGCGAACCGACATGGCTCGGCGGATGCAAACGAGTCGGGCAGCGTTGAACCGGCTGCTAGATCCCGAGAATGACTCTGTAACTCTGACCACGCTGCGTAAGGCGGCGGTAGCAGTGGGACGCGAGATACGGTTGGAACTGGTTTAGCCTCGCTTGGTCAATGTGACGGTCGATCGGTAGGGGCGTGGAAGTACAGGCCAAGCGGAAGGGTCCGATGCCGGTGAAATTTCCGCGATGAACCGGACCTCGTGGCCGGCCCCTCAACTCTGTCGTCCGCAAGCATCTCCGATGCGACGCGTTCCAAGGGATAGATCGCTGACGCTTGGAGGGCTTCGGCCGCGAAGGCCAGTGCGCCGCGGACCCTTCCCGGGTAATGTGGGGATGAGCGCGAAGAATCTCATCCTCCGTTAAGCCAGCTGCGGACTTTTCCGATGCTTGGAGGAGGCTCACCCGTGCGTTCGCCGGGGTTCCGTGTGCCGACCGTTATCACTTCACCTTGCCGATCTCCTCGAGCTTGCCCATCATCTGCTCACGCCATCCGGTTTCATTGCCGAAGCCAACCTGAATGGCCTCCAACTTCCCTGCCCTGGTTAGGAACCAGTTCTGCGGGATGGTGATGCCGTCGAGCACCTGGTCTACGATGGGCTTGGCGAATAAGACGGGGAACGTGTACTTGTTCTCTTTGAGGTAGGGCTCGACCTTGCTGAGGTCGTCATCGATGTTGAAGGTGATGACACTCACGTCGGATCGCGATTTGAGCTCGTCATAGAGCTTCTGGAAGGACGGGTGTTCGGCTCGGCAGGGTCCGCACCAGGTCGCCCAGAGGTTAATCATGACCGCCTTGCCCTCGAGGCTCGCGAGGGTCCATGTCTTTCCACTGAGGTCCGGCAGGCTGAAGGCGGGGATCGGCTTCTTCGGCTTCTCCCAACGGGAATCGGCGGCGGCCTCGGGCTTGGGTCTATCGAGGAGATGGGCATAGGCAGCCGGAGAGCCGCCGAGCTCTTTCCAGAGGCGTTCGAGGTTGTCCTTGAGCGGATCGCCAACGCCCGCAGGCGGCGCAGAGCCGCGAAGGTTGAGAGCGGCGCGGTAGAGGACGAGCGCATCGAGCTTACGCCCGAGCACTTCAGCGGCCTGTGCCTGTCGTTCGACCAGAGCCGCTTTGACGCGCGGCGTGGTGGGCGTGAAGGAAGCAAGCTCGGCTTCGATGGCCTTCGCTGGTTCTGTCTGCCTGGTGGCCGCGTAGTAGGCGAGCAGGATGCGCGCGCGGTCCAAGCGGCGGCTTTCGATACTCTCCGAGACGCTCTTGCGGAAGTCGTCGGGCATACGATCACTCTCCAGGTCTTCCTGGTCGCGCTTGGCCTGGCGCGCGGCGCCTTCGTCCAGGAGCGCGACGACCTTCTCCAGGTGTACCTGCTTCTTCACGAATGCCTCGGCGACAATCCACTCGACGGGGAGATAGCCGTACCAGGAAGGATTGGCGCGGTAGAGTTCGATGAGTTTGTCACCCATGACAGCCACCTGCCGGGGCGAGGCATCGGGCAGCTCCGCGTAGGTGGAGAACCATCCGTGGTAGAGCGACGAGTCATCGGGCCAGCGGGAGTGCCATTCGGCGTACTGTTTGACGGCGGCGCGGCGCCAGGCCTCGACCTTTCCCGGTTCTGCGGTGGGAAACGGGTTCTGCTTGCGCCAGCGGTCCATGACGTCGCTCCTGACGACGTCTGACTGAGGGTGCTTGGCCAGGAGTTCGTCCAGCGTTCGCTTGGCCGCGTCCGGTTGGCCGGCGCTTTCGTATCCTCCCTTGAGGAGATTGAGCCAGCGAAGCGTTTCGCGTTCGGGCGCCTTTTCGAGGCGGGCGAGGTCGGCGGCGATGCGAGTGCGGATGGCGGCGTGCTCCGGCGGCGGAACGCCCTTGAACTCGAGCGGCCAGAGCGCCTCATAGACGCCGGCCATGAGAGAAACCGGTTGCTCGACGATCCGCTTGCGGGTTGCCGCGGCAACGGCGGCGGCCTGGTCGGGGCTGGCCAGGGAGCCAATGGTGCGAAGGGGCGCGGCGTCGAGCGGCGCGGGGCAGGCGGCGATGAAGGCGGTGATGGCGCGCCGCGCGCGTTCGTCGTTCTTCAGCTTGCCGTAGCGGTAAATGTCGGCGAGGAGCAGATGGGCTCGCGACAGCGAGGGGTGCTCCGCGGCGATCGCTTCGAGGATTTGAATGGCCTGCGGCGTATCGCGCCCCTGCAGCGCCTGAGCGTGGATCAGCCGGTACACCGGTTGATCAGGATTCTGCGCACGCAAGGACTTTGCCAGTTCGAGGTCGCCGGTGAGATCCGGGGTGCTCATGAGGAGAATGCGGAGCAGGTGGTAGTCGTGCGGATGCCTTTCGAGAGCCGCTTTGTACTGCTGATGCCGGTAGGCAGTGCCGGCAAAGTACGGCATCTCGTAGCCGGCGGTCCAGACTCGCTCCAGGATTTCGCGAACGGGGAGCGAGGGCTCGCATTGGGCGAACAATGCAGCGGCGGTAAGCGGCGCAAGGAGAACGAGGCGCATAGACCTCCCGTGAGTGCTAGGTGGTTCGGAGCCAGGCGTGTTTCGGATCATCGCTCCAGGCGCCGTAGGTGCGGCCCTCGCCGGCAAGGATCCAGGTGTAGTTCACCGTGTAACCGGGGCAGGCGGCAACGGGGTGGTAGCCGCGGGGAATCAGGACGGTGTCGCCGTGCTCGACGGCGAAGGAATAGTCGAAGGGTTCGGGGTCCGTGGGGTCCGAATAGACGCGGATGAAGCCGAAGCCCTGTGGGGGGTCGCACTGGAAGTAATAGACCTCTTCCATAGGGACTTCCGAGGGCGCGTTGAAGCGGTCATGCTTGTGCGGCGGGCAGCTCGACCAGCCGCCCGGTCTGTTGATCGTTTCGCCGCAGATGAGGTGGGCGGCGGGGACGTTGTCGGCGATATGCGTATGTACGCAGCGCGTCCAATTGTCCTTGCCAACGGACTTACTGACAATTTGGGCACCTTCAATGAGGGCGGGTGCGACGCCGGGCTTGCCGAGCGCGCCGCCCATGGTAACGCGCGCGGGTACACCCGTAGCTGCCGTGAGACGCACCTTCGATTGTGAAGGAATGTAGGCCATGGGGTGCGCTTCGGCGATGGAGGCGCGGACCGGGATGGCGGCATTCCAGCGGCCATAGTCGCCTTCGGCATCAACGCTAACGGCGCCGGTGTAGAAGTCGAGAGATACTTCTTCTTCTCCGGTTTCGAATGAATACTCGTTGAATGCTCCGCCGAGTTCGACGATGGAGAACGAGAGGAAACGGAGGTCCGAGCCGCGCCTGACGATCGGATAGAAGCCGGGCTTCTCGCCGGGTGACTTGATGTGCAGCTTCATCGGAACCACGCTATCATAAGCGCTTCGCGTGGTCCTACCCGGGTTTTATCCGATCCTCGACGCCAGTTCTTTGGAAAGGCGATCCATTTCCATGCTCGTCTTCACGGAGGCGATGCTGGACGGTGGAGCACGGCTACTGCAGTACCGGCGAAAGACTGCTTTCACTCGGGAGGCGTTCGCGGAAGTGGAGCAGGTGGCGGCGCTCTGCCGGCAGGCCGGCGCTACCTTAGTGATCGACGACCGGGCGGACATCGCGCGGGTGCTCGCGTGCGGCTTGCACGTCGGTCAGGACGACCTGCCGTGCGCGGCCGCGCGACGCGTGCTGGGCGCCTCGCTGCTGCTCGGCTTTTCCACCCATAACGGGGCGCAAATGGCGGCGGCAGCGAGCGAACCGATCGACTACGCCGCGCTGGGACCCATCTTCGGGACGAGTTCCAAAGAACGGCCCGACGCGGTGGTTGGTTTGGAGGGGCTGCGGCAAATCAGGAGAATGAGCAACCACCCGGTGGTGGCCATTGGAGGGATCACGCGGGAGCGCGCTGCCGCGGTTCGGCTGGCGGGAGCGGACTCGGTTGCCGTGATTGCGGACCTCTTCCCGGACGATTGCGGTCGCACCGCGCTGCGGCGCCGGGCCGAAGAATGGGTCCGGGCAACGACTGTGCTATAGTCCTCGTTTTGCTGCTTTTCAGTTCAGTCAATTGCGGGCGGCCGGGAAGCCGCTGACACTGGGAAAGGCCTTGAGAATGAGTTTGTTCGCGAAGAAGCCGCTGGAGCGAATCCTGTCCGAAGCGGAGGGCAAGCATTCGCTCAAGAAAGAGTTGACGGCGTTTCAGTTGGTGCTGTTGGGGATTGGGGCCATCATCGGCGCGGGACTCTTCACGCTCACCGGCCCGGCAGCGGCAGTCCATGCGGGCCCCGGCATCATGCTGTCATTCGTGGTGGCGGCAATCGGGTGCGCGTTCGCGGGTTTGTGTTACAGCGAGTTCGCCTCAATGATTCCCGTTGCGGGCAGCGCGTACACGTATTCTTACGCGACCATGGGCGAACTGCTGGCGTGGATTATCGGCTGGGACCTGGTGCTGGAGTATGCGGTGGGGGCTTCGACGGTGGCGGTGAGTTGGACGGGCTACGTGGTCTCCTTCCTGGCAGACTTCGGAATTCACTTTCCCCTTGCGATGGCGGCCTCACCGCTAGAGAGTCTGAAGATCCCCTTCACGAATCCGCCCGTGTATGCGGAGGGGTTCATCAACTTCCCTGCCCTACTGATCGTGGCGCTGATCTCGACGCTATTGATTGTAGGTGTCAAAGAGTCGGCTAGTGTCAACGCGGTGATGGTGACGATCAAACTGCTGGTCATCGTGCTGTTCATCGCTTTCTGCTGGGGGTTGATCAATCCTGACAACCACAAGCCGCTCATTCCGGAGAACACCACGGGCGAGTTCGGGGCGTTCGGCTGGACAGGCATCATTCGCGGAGCCGGGATTATCTTCTTTGCCTATATCGGCTTCGACGCGGTGTCGACGGCGGCGCAGGATGCGCGGAGACCGCAGCGAGATATGCCGATCGGCATTATTGGATCGCTGCTGCTGTGCACGGCGATCTACATCATCTTCACCTATGTGCTCACCGGCGTGGTGAATTACAAGGACCTGAACGACCGGGCGGCCGTGGCGTTGGCGATTGACCGCACTCCGCACCAGTGGCTGAAGAGCTTGATCAAGCTGGGTGTCATCGCTGGTTACACTTCCGTCATTCTCGTGATGTTGTTCGGACAATCCCGGGTGTTCTATTCGATGTCGCGCGACGGGCTGCTTCCTAAGGTCTTCTGCGATATTCATCCGAAGTTCCGGACGCCCTGGCTCTCCAACCTGATCTTCCTCGCTTTCGTGGGCCTGATGGCCGCCTTCCTGCCGCTGGCGCACCTGGGCGAGATGACGAGTATCGGGACGCTGTTCGCCTTCGTGCTGGTGTGCGGCGGGGTGATCGTGATGCGTCGAACGCACCCGGACCTGCCTCGCCCGTTCAAAACTCCGCTGGTACCGCTGGTGCCGATCCTGGGAATCCTGGTGAACCTGTACCTGATGTACGGCCTTGGGACCGAGAACTGGATCCGGCTGTTCGTTTGGCTGGCCGTCGGCTTGTGCATTTACTTCGGCTACAGCCGCAAGAACAGCAACCTGGCAAAGGCGCGGGCGGGCAAGGAATAGCGCGCGCTATACTTGGCGCATGCAACGACGCATCCTTCTGGGGATACTCGCGGGCCTGAGCGTGGCCGGCGCGGGCCTGTCGGCGGAAAAGCCGAACTTCAGCGGCGAGTGGAAGCTCAACGCCTCGAAGAGCGACTTCGGGCAGATGCCGGCGCCGGACCTGATGGTGCGCAAGATCGACCATAAGGAGCCGGACCTGACCGTGTCGACGACCCAGAAGTCGCAGATGGGCGAGTTCACCAGCGAAGCCAAGTACGCAACGGACGGCAAGGAATACACGAATAAGAGCCGGGGCGGCGAGGCGAAGAGCGTATTGAAGTGGGATGGCGACGCGCTGGTGATTACGACGAAGCGGGAAACCCCTAATGGTGAAATCACGACCGTGGACCGGTGGACGCTGGGCGACGGCGGCAAGACGCTGAATGGGGCGACGAAGTTCAGTTCGCCGATGGGCGAACTGGACATCAAGATGGTGTTCGACAAACAGTAGACGACGCCAGGCAAAATTGCTTCGGACCACCGGCCGGCCGCATCTTACGATTCAGACATGCAGCAGAACGTGAACGTCGTCCGGACGGGGGCCGGCGACACCAGCCTGAAGCGCTTCCGCTACTACGAAGTCTGCGTTCATATCTTTGTAGTGGTACTGATAGTGTCGAACCTCATCGGCGCGAAGATTTGCGCCATCGGGCCGTTCCGGATCAGCGGCGCACAATTACTGTTTCCGGTGACGTACATCTTCGGGGACATTTTCACTGAGGTGTACGGGTACGCTGGCTCCAGGCGCGCCATCTGGCTGGGCTTCTTCGCCTCTGCGTTGCTGGCCGTAATGGGCCTGCTGATCGTCTGGATGCCGCCGGCACCCGATTGGGGGAATCAGAAAGCGTTTGAGGTGGTGTTCTTTCAGGTGCCGCGGATGATTGTTGCCAGCCTCGTGGCCTTTTGGGCAGGCGAGTTTGCCAACAGCTTTGTACTGGCCCGCCTGAAGGTGCTTACGCGGGGCCGGATGCTTTGGGTGCGCACCATCGGTTCAACCGCAGTCGGGCAATTGGTGGATACCACCATCATCATGGTAGCGGCCTTCGCCGGCACTCCAGCGCAGGACTCGATTCCCAACCTGATCCTGTCGGGCTACCTCGGAAAGGTGCTGTACGAAGTCGCGGCGACTCCCCTGACGTACCTGGTGGTCAACGGCCTGAAGCGCGCGGAGGGCGTTGACGTGTACGACGAGCATACGAACTTCAGCCCATTTGCTTCGAGCAACAGACCGGTGGCGGCAAGCGCCGCCGCCGACTAAGGATTGTACAGCGGACGCACGCCGTGTGCTAGGCTGTTTGTTTGGTAACGCCTCTGACAGTCCTTGTCCTAAACTAAGTCGCCCTGACCAGCGCCGGCTGGAGCGTGCGTTCTTCGTGTACGCGCACTCCGGGCGCCGAGTTCCCACCGGGTCGATCGAGGACAAGGAACCACCTCAATGTTTGAAACAGGAAGCGCCCTGCGCGGGCGCGTGAGCCTCGTGGAGCGGGGCTTTGTAAACGTGTTGCTGGCGAGCGGCGAGGAACGAGCCGTTCCGTACCGGGCCGGTGAATTGCCGGTGACCGGAGATTTTGTGGTGTTGGACGCGAGCGGCGGACGCTTGGAAGAAATCGAAGCGCGGCGGACGCAGTTGGTCCGCAAGAAGGCCGGGCGCGAGACGGCGCCGCAGGTGCTTGCGGCCAACTTCGATGTGCTGTTTGTCGTGACGGGGCTCGACAACGACTACAACACGCGGCGGCTCGAGCGGTATCTGATCGCGGCCTGGGAGAGCGGGGCGCGGCCGGTGATCGTGCTGAATAAGACCGATCTGCATGTTGACGTGCCCGCGGTGTTGCGGGAGACGCGCGGCGTGGCGTGCGGAGTGGATGTCGTCGCGGTGAGCGGGTTGACCGGCGAGGGTCTCGACGCGTTGCGGGAGTATCTGAGGCCTGCGATGACAGTGGCGTTCGTCGGTTCCTCGGGCGTGGGGAAGTCGACGATTGCGAACCGGTTGCTACAACGCGAGTGGCAGCGGACGCGGGAGGTACGGGAGGGAGACGATCGCGGGAAGCACACGACTACGGGGCGGCATTTGGTTGTGGCGCCCGAGGGATGGATGTTGATCGATACGCCCGGCGTACGGGAGTTTCAACCGTGGTCCGATGGCGAGGGGCTGGATGCGGCGTTTCGCGACGTGGGCGAACTGGCGGCGCAGTGCCGGTTTCGCGATTGCCGGCACGAGGGAGAGCCGGGGTGTGCGGTTCGGGATCAGTTGGATGACGAGCGGCTGGCGAGCTATCAGAAACTGCGGCGCGAGATCGCTTACCTGGAGCGGAGCGTGGATAGCCGGGCGGCGCTCGAGGAGAAGCGGCGCTGGAAGGCGATTCACAAATCGATGCGCAAGATGCCGAAGAAGTATTAGTTACGCCACTTGACGGGGAACATCTTGCCGGCGTCGTCCGGCGAGAGGTTGATACCGAAGGAGGCGGCGGCCTTTGAGAGCACGGGGTCGCGGTGAGCGGCCATGTCGGCGGGAGTGGGCAGGATGAGTTCATCCGGCTGCACGCCCACGTGTTCGAGCGGTTTGCCGTCCTTCATGAAGATGTCGGCATTGGTGACGCTGACCGAGTAGAGGATGACGGTGTCAGCGCCCATCTGCTCTTCATGCTGCCGGCTTTGGCGGACGGAGCCGGCGCTGCGGTCGCCGTAGACTTTGCCGCGGCCTTCGATTTGAACGGCGCGGGCGAGGAGTTCGGAGGCGGAGGCAGACTCGCTATCGATGAGGATGGCGAGTTTACCCTCGTATGGCTTGGCCACGCGGGCGGCCTTCATTGGCTTCTCTTCCTTGCGTCCTTTGCGCTCGGCGATGACTGCGTCGCGGGGCAGGAGGTATCCGGCCAGCCGTTCGAGGGTGGAGACCGCCCCACCGCCATTACCCCGCAGATCGATGATCAGATTGGGATAGTCGCGAACCTTGCCGATGACACGGTCGATAAGGTCGGTCTGGACGCTGAAAGTCGGCATCTTGTAAATCATCAGCTCTTTGCCGATGTTGTAGTAGATGTGCTCGCGGAGTTTGCCCTCGGCTTGCGCTTCGCGGAGCATCTCGTAGTAATCGTCGCCCTCGCGGCCGGTGAGGTCGAGCACTAACTTGCCTTGCTTGATCGACGCGGCGGCCTCCACCTGGCGAATCTCGCCGGCCGGCGTGCGGAGTTCGAAGCGCAGGCCGGCCTGCGGCTGCAGCACGTAGTACATGTACTTCATCTTCCACAGGATGTTGCGGTCCGGCCGGAAACCCTGCATGGAGAGCACTTCATCCCCGGGCGCCATGCCGCGCTGTTCGGCGTCGCTTCCCGGTTTGACCGAGGTGATGAAGCAGCGATCGCCGATCATCGCCAACTGCCAGCCGTAGCGGACGGTGGACGCCCGGGAGGGGGGTATGAAGAAGGTATGGGAGTCGTTCAGCGTGGTGAGCGCCTGGGCGATGATGCCGAAGGTATGGCCGGCGGACTGCGCGTCGGCCATCTGGCGTTCGGCTTTTTCGAACGCGGCTTTCATGTCGACACCGCCGTACGTGGGATCGAAGTAGTTCTTTTCAACGTGTTTGCGGACGGCGGCGAGCATATCCTTGCCGCGGCCTCGAATGATGTTGAGGGGCACCTGGGCGTGGAGGCCGTCAAGGAGGAGAGTAAAGGAGATTACAAAGGCGACACGCAGAGTTCTCACCATACGAAGCGATAATATTAGGATATTCAGGTCTATTGCAACTGAAACCCTTACCTAGTCGCCGAGGGAGTCTGCTACAACGACGCGACGAGGGCGGCCATTAGGGCGGTACGGTCGGCGATGCGGTCGATGAGGATGCTTTCGTTCGAGGCGTGGGCGCCTTCGCCGACGGCGCCGATGCCGTCGAGGGTGGGGCACAAGGGCGCGGTGAAGTTACCGTCGGAGCCGCCGCCGGTGGAGGACTCTTCGAGTTCGATGCCGGCTTCGCGGGCTAACGACTGCGCTTTCTTGAAGAGGGCCACCACTCCCTTCGAGCGTTCCATGGGGGGGCGATTGAGGCCGCCTTCGATGGTCAACTTACAGCGCTTATCGATAAGTTTGAGGGACCGGAACTTACGGTCGAGTAAGTCGGCGTCCTTCAAGCGGGGGACGCGCATGTCGATTTCGGCGGAGGCGTGCGCGGCTACCACGTTACTGCGGGTGCCGCCGGTGATGACGCCGGGGTTGACGGTGATTCCCTTCGACAGATCGGTGAACGCGGCGATGCGGTCGATTTGGCGGGCAAGTTCGAGGATGGCGCTCGCGCCGGCGGAGAAGTCGACGCCGGAGTGGGCGGCGATACCCTCCACGGTGACCTTGTAGCCGCCGATGCCTTTGCGGGCGGTCTTGTGTTTGCCGGCGAGGCCGGTGCCGGGTTCGAGGACGAGTGTCGCGAGGCTCTGGCGAGCGGCTTCCTCGGTGAGCGGGCGGGAGGAGTGGCTGCCTACCTCCTCATCGGAGTTGAGTTGGAGGACGATGCGGCGGGCGATGGGGATGTCGAGATCGATGAGCGCGTGCATGGCCGTGACGAAGAAGGCGCAGCCGGCTTTCATGTCGAGGACGCCGGGGCCCCAGAGGCGGCCGTCGGCTTCGCGCCACGGCATGGTCTTCAACGTGCCGATGGGCCAGACGGTGTCGCTGTGGCCGAGGGCGAGAATCTGCCCTTCTTTGCGGCGGCCGGGGAGTTTGAATTCGGCGCGCAGGTGGCGGCCGTACGGGCCGCCTTTGAAGGTCTTCACTTTGGCGATGGAGGCGATTTCGGAGGCGAAGAGATCGACGTAGCGGTCGACGGCGGCGCGGTCATCGCTGGGGGATTCACACTCGACCAAGCGGCGCAGAAGGGCGACCAGGCGCGGCTGGTGCTCGCGCACATAGGGAAGGAACTGGCGCATCGGTTGCTATAATAGCGATTCTTCATGAGCACCTTGGACATACTGGAGATCCGCGACATTTTGCCGCATCGCTATCCGATGCTGCTGGTGGACCGGATCCTGGAACTCGAACCCGAGCGCATCGTCGGCATCAAGAACGTGACGGTGAACGAGCCGTTCTTCAACGGGCATTTTCCGGATTTTCCGGTGATGCCCGGGGTGCTGATTGTGGAGGCGATGGCGCAGGTGGCCGGGGTGCTGGTGCTAAAGTCGATTCCGGACCGGAAGAACAAAGTGGTGCTGCTGGCTTCGATTGACGAGGCGAAGTTCCGCAAGCCGGTGGTGCCGGGCGATCAGCTTCGCATCGAGATGAAGGTGACCAAGCGCAAGGCGAGCGTGGCGAAGATGCACGGGCAGGCGACGGTGGACGGCGTGGTGGTGGCCGAGGCCGAAGTGATGTGCAAGTTAGCGGACCGCGCGAAGACGGACGAGCCGGCGGTGGTCACGGCGGCAGGCTGACGGTCAGGCAACATGCCCATTCATCCGACGGCCCTGGTTGACGCGGCCGCTCGTGTTCACGAAACCGCGGACATCGGTCCTTACTGTATTGTCAGCGCGGAGGTGGAGATCGGCGCTCGGACGCGGCTGATGGCGCACCTGTACGTGGAAGGGCCGACGTGGATCGGCGAGGACAACCTCTTCTATCCGTACAGCACCGTGGGCGTGGCGTCCCAGGACTTGAAGTATCACGGCGAACGAGCGGAGACGCGCATCGGGCACCGGAACAAGATTCGCGAGTTCGTGACGATTCACCGGGGAACGGAAGGCGGGGGCGCGATCACGCGGATCGGCGACGACAACCTGCTGATGGCGTACGTGCACGTGGCGCACGATGTGGCGATCGGGAACGGGACGATTCTGGCGAATGCGGTGACGCTCGCCGGGCACGTGACGATTGAAGACTACGCGGGGATTGGGGCGTTCAGCGGGGTGCACCAGTTTTGCCGCGTGGGGCGGCATTGCTACGTGGGCGGGTACAGCGTGATCACGCAGGACGTGATGCCGTTCTCGATGACGGTGACGCCACGGGAGTCGAAGGTATTCGGCGCGAACCGCACCGGGCTCGAGCGGCGCGGGATTCCGGAATCGTCGATCGAGGCGCTGCAGAATGCGTTTCGGCTGTTGACGCGGTCGAAGCTCAATACGTCGCAGGCGGTGGAGCGGATTCGCGAGGAGGTTCCGGGGTGCGCGGAGGTGGAGGAGTTGCTCGCGTTCATTGCAGCGAGTGAGCGCGGGGTCCTGAAGTGAAGTACGGTCTGATTGCCGGGAACGGGCGATTTCCGGTGCTCGCGTTGGAGGCGGCGCGGCGACTGGGGTACGAGGTGGTCGCGATCGGCATCGAGGAGGAGGCGCCGCGGGAGATCGAAGCGCTGGCCTCGAAGACTTACTGGATTTCGCTGGGGGCGCTCAGCCGGCTGATCGAAATCTGCAAGAGCGAAGGCATTGTGGAGTTGATGATGTGCGGCCAGGTGAAGCACGTCAGCATCTTCTCCACGATCCGGCCGGATTGGCGGCTGGCGAAGCTGCTGCTTTCACTGCGTTCCAAGAACACCGATGCGCTGATCGGCGGCGTTATTCAAGTACTGGCGGACGAGGGCATCCGCCTGGTGGATTCGACGCTGTTGTTGAAGCCGTTGCTGGCGGAGGCCGGGGTGTTGACGCGGCGCAAGCCTACGTCGGACGAAGAGAAGGAGGCGCGCTACGGGCGGCGGGTGGCAAATGCGCTCTCGGGGTTCGACGTGGGACAGAGCGTGGCCATTTGCGACCGCGCGTGCGTGGCGGTGGAGGCGATGGAGGGGACGGATGCGATGCTGCGGCGGGCGGCGTCCCTAGTGAACGGCCGGCCGCTGCGGCTGGTAAAGGCCGCGCGGCGGCGGGAGCATCTGCTGTTCGATGTACCGGTGGCCGGTCCAGGCACGGTGCGGACGATGGTGGAAACGAACACGACGCTGCTGAGCGTGGAAGCGGGGCGGACGCTGCTGCTGGACCGGGACGAGATGCTCACGCTGGCGGATGAAGCCGGGATTTGCGTGGTGGGGCATGAAGGAGAGAAGCGATGAAGGACCTGCGGGTGGCCGTGGTTGGCGCCGGGGCGTTCGGGCGAAATCACATGCGGGTGGTTGCGCGGTCCGAGGGCGCGCGCCTGGTAGGCGTGATGGACGCCGACGCGGCGCGAGCGGCCGAGGCGGCGGCCGAGTACGAGTGCGGGGTGTTCGGTGGGCTGGAGGAGTTGGCGGGGAAGGTGGACGCGGCGATCGTGGCGGTGCCCACGGTGGCGCACGCGGAGGTGGGCTGCGGGCTGATGGAGGCGGGGATCGACGTGCTGGTGGAGAAGCCGATTGCGGCTTCGATGGACGAAGCGCGTCGGTTGTGCGAGACGGCGGAGCGGTGCGGGCGCGTGCTGCAGGTGGGGCACCTGGAGCGGTTCAACCCGGCGGTGGCGGCGCTGCGCGAATTGGTGACGATTCCGCTGTTCTTCGAGATTCACCGGCTGAGTGTGTTCACGCCGCGTTCACTGGACGTGGACGTGGTGCTGGACCTGATGATCCACGACCTGGATATCGTGTTGTCGCTGGTGAAGAAGACGCCGGAGGAGATACGAGCGGCGGGGATTTCGATTTTGTCGGAGAAGGTGGACATCGCGAACGTGAGGCTGCAGTTCCCGGGCGGGTGCATCGCGAACCTGACGGCGAGCCGGGTGTCGGTGGAGAAGGTGAGAAAGCTGCGGCTGTTTCAACCGAGCGAGTATCTGTCGGTGGACTACACGCGGCAGGACGGGGCGGTGGTGCGGGTGGGCGAAGGGCGGAAGATTCAGTTCCGGCCGCTGGCCGTGCAGAAGGACGAGCCGCTGCGGCTGGAGGTGGAATCCTTCTTCGATGCAGTGCAAGAGCGGAAGCGGCCGATGGTGAGCGGCGAGGATGCGACACTCGCATTGGAGGTCGCTTTTAACATTCTTGTTAAAATTGAAGAGCACGCACGAATCGTCACGCAAACCATATCCAATCCCTAGTGCAGCAGCTTGAAGTGCAGCAGCCCGAATTGCAGCTTCTCCTTGAGTGGAGTCGTCCGGAAGACGACCGCCGATTCACCCGCGCGGGTGTGGTGTCGGTGGTGCTGCATCTGGTGGTGGTGATGGCGCTGGGGATGATGCCGCGGTCAGCGTTTGTTCCGGCGAAACGGCCGGATCCGTTGCTGACCAGGCGGCAGTCGACTCCGTTGATCGCGCCGCCGAGGGAGCTGACGCAGACAGCGCCGCAGCGGGGCAAGGTGGGGCGGGAGTTGAATCTCGAGAACCTGATGCCGCGCCCGGCGGTACAGGCGCGGGTATCGCCGTCGCCTTCGACGACGAGGCCGGCTGCGCCGCGGGAGGGTTCGCCCGTGCCCGCTCTGCCCGCGCCGCCGCAGATCGAAGCCGGTGAACAGACGGAGGTGGCGCGGAATCTGCCGCCGGCGTTGGGCTCGTCGACGATCACGCCGCCGCCACCGCCGGCGGAGCGGCAGCAGGAGAAGCCGAAGCTGGCGTTCGAGTCGCCGGGGGCGGCGTTTGGAACGCCGCGGACGACGCCGGGGGCGATTGAGCGGCCGCGGGCGACGGTGGATGAGGCGATTCGCGCGGTGGCGCGGGACGGTCCGCGCGGCGGCGTGGTGGTGGGGGACTTAGGGGAAGGCATCGGCGGGCTGGGGAGCGCGCCGAACCTGCCGCCTTCGCCGGCGCGGATGGGGAGCAACCTCGAGTTGCTGAGCGATCCGCAGGGGGTGGATTTCCGTCCTTACCTAATCCGTGTGTTGTCGGCGGTGCGCCGGAACTGGATGGCGGTGATTCCGGAGACGGCGCGGTTGGGGCAGCGGGGCAAGGTGGTGGTGCAGTTTGCGATTCGGCGCGACGGGCGGGTGGTGAAGCTGGTGTTCGCGCAGGAGGCGGGTGCGGGGGCGCAGTCACTGGATCGGGCGGCGGTGGCGAGTATCAGTGCGTCCGATCCGTTTCCGCCGTTGCCGGATGAATTCAAGGGCGAGCAGATCCGATTGCAGTTGGGGTTTTTGTACAACCTGCGACAATGAGGTTCGAATGAGGGGCGTCCTTTCGCGTCCGGAGCTGGTAGCGCTACGTGCCGAGTGGAAGCGGCAGGGGAAGGTGGTCGTGTTTACGAACGGGTGCTACGACATTTTGCACCCGGGGCACATCCGGCTGCTGGAGCGGGCGCGGGGGTTGGGTGACGTGCTCATTCTGGCGCTGAACACGGATGACAGCGTACGGCGGCTGAAGGGGCCGACGCGGCCGCTGCTGGACGAGAACACGCGTGCGGCGCTGGCGTTGCAGTTAGAGGCCGTCGATGCGGTGACGCTGTTCGATGAAGACACGCCGCGCGAACTGATCGCGGAGGTGCTGCCGGACGTGCTGGTGAAGGGGGCGGACTGGTCGCACTTCATCGCGGGGCGCGAGGAGGTGGAGGCGGCGGGCGGCAAGGTGATGGCTCTGCCGCTGGAGCCGGGGCACTCGACGACCAATATCGTGGAAGAAGTTTTGCGACGGCCGTGATCCACCCGGCGATTCGAGACCTGCTGCAGGGCCTGAACCGGAACAGTGCGTTCCAGGAGCTGGCGCGGCGGGTGCAGGCCGAGCCTCTCGCCTCCCTTTCGCTTTCGGGGTTGACGACGACCGCGAAGGCCCTGTACCTGACGCTGCTCTGGCAGGCGACAGAACGGCCGCTCGTCGTGGTAGTGGATGGGAACAAGCAGCTCGAAGTGCTGGGTGAGTTGGTGGAGACGTTCTTCGAGCTACTGATACCGGACGGGCGTCCCCTTTCGATTCCAGCGCTCGATGTGATCCCGAACCAGCGGTTGTCGCCGCATAACGAGATTACAGAGAAGCGCGCGATCGGGCTGTGGCGGCTGGCGACCAGGCGGGTGCCATTAACGATGACGCCGGTGGCGAGCGCGTTGTTGCGCACGGAGCCGCCTGAGTTCTACCGGCAACTGGCGCTGCCGCTGCGCGTGGGCGACGAGGTGGCGCTGGAGGACGTGACGCGGCACCTGGAGAGCATCGGCTACGAACGGCGCGAGCCGGTGGAGTTGGTGGGCGAGTATTCGGTGCGCGGCGGCATTCTGGACGTGTTTCCCGCAGAGGCGCAGAAGCCCGTGCGCATTGAGTTCTTCGGCGACCTGATCGAATCGATGCGGCGGTTCGATGTGGAGACGCAGCGCTCCGTGTTGAAGACGGAGGACGTGGTGCTGCTGCCGCTGGCGGAGACACCGCGTTCGCGCACGACACTGCTGGAGCTGGCGACGCTGTACGACGGGCGCGACATTGTGCCGGGCGAGATGTTTCCGGGGTGGGAGTTTTTGGTGCCGCTGGTGCGGCCGCGCGAGTCGTCGCTGTTTGCGGCGGTCGAGAATCCGTTGATCGTTTGGGATGAGCCGGAGGCGGCGAAGGGCGCGGCGGAGCGTCTGTGGAAGCGGCTGGAGGATCCGGAGCGCACGTCGCCGGTGCCGGCGGAGAAGGTGTTTTACCGCTGGGAGGAGTTGGCCGCGCGTGTGGAGGGCAAGGGGCGGCTGGAACTGCGAGAGCTGGATTTGCTGGGCAGCGGGCTGAGCATGACGACGCGGCCGTCGATGTCGTTCCGCGGCAACATGGGCGTGGCGGTGGCGGAGGCTCGGAACCTGGCGGACGCGGGGAACCGGGTGCTGTTCTTCGCGGCTTCCACGGGTGAACTGGAGCGGCTGGCGGACATCTTCCAGGAGTACCGGGTGCCGTATCAACTGGCGCTCGACAGCTCAGCGGGGACGCCGGAGTATCTGGCACAACGAGCGTACTTGTCGGGGGCGGTGGCGAGCACGTACCTGGTGAAGGGGCGGGTGCGGCGGGGCGTGGTATTCCCGGAGGCGGGCGTCGCGATTATCGGGTCAGAAGACCTGTTCGATACGAGCGACCTGGTGATGCGGCAGCCGGGTCCTTCGGCGTCGCGGATGGCGGCGTTCGCGGCGGACCTGGCGGACCTGAAGCCGGGCGATTACATCGTGCACACTACGCACGGCGTGGGGAAGTTTCTGGGCCTGCGGGAACTGGACCAGGGCGACGGCAAGGCGGAGTTCATGCTGCTGGAGTACGCGGGTGACGCGAAGCTCTACGTACCGCTGGCGCGCATGGACCTGGTGCAGAAATACCGCGGCGCGGGCGATGCGGCACCGCCTTTGGATCGCCTGGGCGGGGCCACCTGGCAGAAGACCAAGAGCCGCGTCAAGGCCAAGATGCGCGATATGGCGGACGAGCTGTTGAAGCTCTATGCGCAGCGCAAGATGGCGGAGGGGTTCCGTTTTTCGCCGGACGGCAACTGGCAACGGGAGTTTGAAGACGCGTTCGAGTTTGCGCCGACGAAGGACCAGCTGGCGGCGGTGCAGGACATCAAGCGGGACATGGAGTCGATGCAGCCGATGGACCGGCTGCTGTGTGGAGATGTGGGGTTCGGCAAGACGGAAGTGGCGATGCGCGCGGCGTTCAAGGCGCTGGGCGACGGCAAGCAGGTGGCGGTGCTGGCGCCGACGACCGTGCTCACGCTGCAGCACTTCGAAACGTTCAAGCGGCGATTCGCGCCGTTTCCGGTGCGGGTGGAGATGTTCAGCCGGTTCCAGAGCGCGAAGGAGTTGAAGAAGGGGTTGGAGGAACTCTCCGAGGGGAAGATCGATATCGCGGTGGGAACCCACCGGCTGCTTTCACAGGACGTGGAGTTTCACGACCTGGGGCTGCTGATCGTGGATGAGGAGCAGCGATTCGGGGTGAAGCACAAGGAGCGGCTGAAGCAGTTGCGTCACAACGTGGACGTGCTGACGATGTCGGCGACGCCGATTCCGCGCACGCTGCACATGGCGCTGCTGGGTATACGCGATATGTCCGTCATCGAGACGCCGCCGAAGGACCGGCTGGCGATCCAGACCGTGGTCTCGCACTTCGATGCGAACGTGGTGCGCGCGGCGATTGAACAGGAGATTTCTCGCGGCGGGCAGGTGTACTTCGTGCACAACCGCATTGAGACGATCTGGGAGCGAGCGGCGATGGTGCAGGAACTGGTGCCGCAGGCGCGGATTGGCGTGGGGCATGGGCAGATGGGGGAGTCGGCGCTCGAGAAGGTGCTGCTGGGGTTCATGAAGCACGAGTTCGATGTGTTCGTGTCGACGACGATTGTGGAGAACGGGTTGGATATTCCGCTAGCGAACACGATCATCATCGACAACGCCGAGCGCTACGGGCTTTCGGAGCTGTATCAGCTGCGGGGGCGGGTGGGACGGTCGAACCGGCGCGCGTACGCGTATCTGCTGGTTCCGCAGGACGCGCAGTTGAGCGACATCGCGAGGAAACGGCTGGCGGCGTTGAAGGAGTTCAGCGACCTGGGGGCGGGGTTCAAGATTGCGGCGCTCGATCTGGAGTTGCGGGGCGCCGGGAACTTGCTGGGCGGCGAGCAGCACGGGCATATCGCGGCGGTCGGGTTCGACATGTATATCCGGATGCTCGAGGAGACGGTGCACGAGATGAAGGGCGAGGAGGTGCCGCTTGAGATCCACTCGACGCTGAACCTCGGCTTGGATATCCGCATTCCGACCGAGTACATCGCCGACGAGCACCAGCGGCTGCGGGCGTACAAACGGATTGCCGACATCCACGGGGAAGACGAGGCGGCGAAGCTGCTGGGCGAGTTGGAGGACCGGTACGGGACGGCGCCGGAGGCGGTGCGGAGCCTGGTGCAGTTCTCGTTGTTGAAGTCGGTGGCGGAGGCGGCGGGAATCGAGTTGGTGGAACGGCGCGCGGGGGCGTTGAACATCAAGTTCCACGAGCAGTCGAAGGTGGATCCGGCGCGGTTGATGGACGTGGTGCGGCGAACGCAAGGGGCGCAGTTTACGCCGGCCGGAGTGCTGAAGGTGCCTGCGCCGGGGGTGGGAACGGCGGCGGGGCCGCTGCTGGAGTTTCTGCGGGAGTTGATGGACCAACTGGCGCCGCAGGCGGTGGCGCGGTAGTTTTCGCTCAGGCGAGCGAGGTCCAGCGGCGGGAGCCGAGTTCGCACACCGGCAACGGTTCGAACAGGAAGCCGTGACCCCGGCGGCAGATCGATTCGATACCAACGGGCTCAAAGAAGGAAGGCAGCCGGCCAATTCGCACGGGATTTCCTACGCGGCAGAGGCAGACCGGGCAGCGCTTGCGCTGATCCCGGAAGGCCCAGCGGCAGGCGAGATAACAGGGGATGGCGTAGACGTGCGGGGCCAGGGCGCCGGCTGTCAGGGGCAGCACGAGCGTCGACGTTGCCAGGGCTGCGACCAGAACCGCTAGAAGCACCTTTGACAGCAGGAACGCGGCGGCGGCCGGTCGCCGCCAGGATGGGGCTACGAGACGGACGAGCGCGGGCGCCAGCGCCAAGAGTGATGCACTGGGAGCGCCCAGCAACGCCGCGAGCGAGGCGAGGACTGCCAGGCAGACCGCGGGTGATTCAAGCGTCGGATACGAGAAGTGCCAGCGAAGGAGCGCGAGGGCGTCGGGGAGGGCTCCCTGAACGAAGGACAGACGCTTCGCGCGCGGGGCCGCGTGCGCCTCCGCGAGCCACTCGGCCAACCAATCGGACCGGCGCGACACAGGCACGAGACGCGAGACGAGAGCTAACCAGAGGTAGATCACTTCGCCACCTTTGGGCCGAGGAAGAGGGCGGCGAGATGCGGGTAGCGTTTACGCGCCGCTTCGAGCGCCTTTTCGCCGGTAGCCGTCGGCCGGTAGTACTTGCGAGCAGGCCGGCCTTCCTTCTCCGCCGCCTTCTCGCTCTCCCAGTGCGCGCTCACCAGGTGGTCGCGCTCCAAACGCCGCAGCGCGGGATACACCGTACCGCTGGGCAGTCCGGTCGCCTCCATGATGGACAGGCCGTAGCGGTGGCCGGCCGCGAGGGCTTGCAGGAGAATGGCGGCGGTATGAGACAGCGAGGGCGGCTGCATGGCGTGTCCTTTATGTATGTAGCATACTACTTGACAATCCTTGAGTATACAGTAGCATGCTACATAGGGATGCTCGAGCTGGACTGCGTGTGCAAGCGTTTTGCCGGGATACCGGCGGTAGACTCCGTGTCGTTTCGCGCGGCGCGGGGGGAGGTCACCGGCTACCTGGGACCGAACGGGTCGGGCAAATCGACCACGATGAAGATCATCACGGGCCTTCTGGAGCCGACATCGGGCGTGGTCCGATTCGATGGAGTTCCCACGACGGCCGACGCCTCCGCCTTCAAGCGACGACTGGGCTACGTTCCGGAAGAGCCGCACCTCTACACGCACCTGACGGGCTACGAGTACCTAGAGATGGTGGCGCAGTTGCGTGAGTTGCCCGAACGCGGCACCAGGGAGCGGATCGAGGAGTTCCTGCGCCTGTTAGGGCTGAGCGGTGATCGTCATGCGGCGATCTCCGGCTACTCGAAGGGCATGCGGCAGAAGGTGCTGCTGGCCGCGGCGCTGCTTCATAACCCCGATCTCATTCTGCTGCACGAGCCGTTCTCGGGTCTGGATGTGAGTACGTCTCTGATGCTGCGCGCCCTGATCGAGACACTGGCGCGGCGAGGAAAAGTGGTGTTGTTCAGCTCGCATGAACTGGAGATCGTGGAGCGCGTGTGTTCACGCGTGATCATCCTCCATCGGGGCCGGGTGGTGGCTGACGACACGATCGCCGCCTTGCGGGAATGGCAGGCGGCGCCGTCACTGGAGGCAGTTTTCACGCAGCTAGCGGCGGAAGTGGAGACGACGCCGGCGGCGCAGGCAATCGCCGATCTGGTGGCCGGGGCATGAGCGTTCAATTCCGGCGGCTTTACCGGGTGTTTCTGTTCCGAGTCGTCGACCTGGAGCTGCTGAGCGCGGGAGGCGACGTGACGCGACTGGTGGGACAGCTTGCTGTGCTGCCCGTACTGCTTGGAGCAGGATTCGCGTTCGGCGGCCTTGGGTTGAGAGAGCGGTATCCGGCGGTGCTCGAATCCGCATGGGCTCTAGAACACGCGCTGATTGCCACCACGATGCTTCTGACGGGGCTGTTCACGGTACTGAGCTGGGAGGCGACGTTCCCCGATCTTCGCGACGCGATGGTATTGGGACCACTACCGGTGCGGACGCGCGAACTCTTCTTCGGCAAGCTCGCCGCTCTGTGCGCTCTGCAGGCTCTAGTTCCGGCGGCACTGAACGCCTTGCCGTCGCTCGCGTGGACACTCGCGCTCGCGCCCCCCAGCCAGAACCTGGTGGATCTGGTCCTGATGCCGCAGTTGTACCGAACCTTTGCTGCCTTCTGGCTAACCATGTTCGGCGCAAGCGCCTTCGTCTTTCTCTCCGTCCTTGCGCTGCAGGGGATGCTTGCGCATCTGCTTCCGCGGGGAGCGATGCTTCGCATCTCCTCGTGGCTGCAACTTGCCGCGTTCTGCCTCTTCCTCAGCGCCTACTTTCTGCAGCCCGTCCCGGCCACCGCGGTGGCGTTAGCCGACGAGGTCAACGGCCAGTTTCTGGCATGGCTCCCGGCGTACTGGTTCCTTGGCCTGTTCCAACAACTCAACGGGAGCATGCACGCGGTGATGCAACCCCTTGCGGTGCGAGCTGATGCAGGGCCGGCGTTGGTAACGGCACTGGCCTTGCTCTTCAATCTCCCGGGCTACCGCCGGCGCTTGCGGGAGCTGGTAGAGCAACCGGAAGTAGTTCCCTACCCTCGCCGCGGCCGTCCGATCAGGCTCTACGGCTTTGGTCTGTCGACGGCGATCCTCCAGTTCTTCGTGCGCTCACTCACGCGGAGCCGCCAGCACCGGCTGTTGCTGGGGTTTTATCTCGGCGCGGGGCTCTCCACGATCATTCTGCTGATCCGAAGCGGGGCCGGCCGCGACTTACTGTCGTCGCTACAACAGACGAGGACGGCGTTCGGGAGCGCGATTGTCGTGGCGGCATGGGTGTTGGGCGTGCGGATGCTCGTTGGACTGCCGGTCTCCCTTAAAGCGAACTGGGTGTTCCGTCTCACGCAGATCGGGCGGCCGATCGACTATCATGCGGCGACTCGGCGAACGCTTCTTCTGGTCTCCGTGACCCCGGTGGCGCTCCTTGCGCCCATCGTGTTTCTCCCGTTGTGGCCATGGCAGGATGCCTTCGGGCATGTGTTGCTCCTGGTGTTGTGGGCCGTAATGCTGGCGCACGCCAGTGTTATCCGCCTTCGTAAACTCCCGTTTACCTGCGCCTACCAAGCGGGGAAGTCACACGTACATCTGCGGCTGCTGGCGTTACTCGGCGGCGTTCTGCTGTTAGGCAAGGCAGCCGAGTTCGAGCAACGCGCGATCCGCGACGGGCGGATGCCGATGCTGGCCGGCGCCATGGCAGGCGGCGTTTGCCTGGCGCGGGAGCTGGCCCGGCGCAACGGAGGCGGCGACGTTGAGTTCGACGACGAGCCGGAGGAAGCGGCTGCCGGGCTGGGTTTGTCGCGTGACGGATTCCTTGGCTAGGCGGTTCACGGCTAGAACTACGGGTGTCGGATATCGGATAATAGAGGGATATGAAGTTTCTGTGTGGCTTGTTGTTGGTGGTGGGGACTGCCTGGGCGGCGGACCCTGTGGTGGTGGAGCAGATTGTCGCGAAGGTGAACGGCGACATTATCACGCGCGGTGAGCTGGAACGGCTGAAGCGGCAGTTGGAGGGCGAACTGAAGCAGCGCGGCGCGTCGGGGCCGGAGTTGGAACAGATGGTGGCGGAGCGCGGAAAGCACGCGCTGCGGGAGAAGATCGACACCTTGCTGCTGGTGCAGAAGGGCAAGGAGATGAACATCAGCGTCGATCAGGAGGTGACCAAGTATCTGGCCGAGATGCAGGTGCGCTTCAAGATCTCTGACCCCGAGAAGTTCCAGCAGTTTGTGCGCGAGCAGACGGGCATGACGTACGAGGACTTCAAGTCGGAGGCCAAGAACGGGATGTTGCAGCAGCGGGTGATCGGGCAGGAGGTGCAGAGCCGGATCAACATTCCGAAGGCCGACATCGAGAAGTATTACAACGAGCACAAGAACGAGTTCATGCGCGAGGAGCGTATTTTCCTGCGCGAGATCCTGGTGTCGACCGAAGGCAAGGACGCGGCGGGCGTCGCGGCGGCGGAGAAGAAGGCAAAGGACCTGGTGGCGCGGGCGAACAAGGGCGAGAAGTTCCCGGAACTGGCGCGGGACAACTCCGACGCGCAGACGGCGGCGCAGGGCGGCGAGTTGCCTCCGTTCCCGCGCGGGCAGTTACGGAAGGAACTGGAAGACCTGCTGTTCTCCAAGGAGAAGGGCTTCGTCACGGAGCCAATGAAGGTGGGGAACGGGTTTTTGATTCTGAGGGTGGACGAGAAGCACTCGGCGGGGCTGGCGGCGCTCGATGAAGTGGAGAACGAGATCCGCGGGAAGCTGTTCCAGCCGCTGTACGAGCCGAAGGTGCGCGAGTACCTGACAAAGCTGCGGCAGGACGCGTTCCTGGAGATCCGGGAGGGCTGGGAGGATACTGGCGCGGCGCCCGGCAAGAACACGAAATGGCAGGACCCGGCGCAGTTGAAGCCGGAGACGGTGACGAAAGAAGAGGTGGCGTCGCGGACGCGGCGGAAGCGGCTGCTGTGGCTGGTGCCGATCCCGGGGACGAAGGCCGAGGCGAAGAGCAGCTCGCGGTAATCGATGAAGAGCCCTTTCGTCAGCGAGCTGCAGCCGAACCAGGTGATCACCGGAACCTTCCTCGTTGTAGGCAAGGAGATCCGGCAAAAGAAGACAGGTGAACCGTTCCTGTCGCTGACTCTCGGCGACAAGACGGGCGACCTGGACGCCAAGATGTGGGACAACGTGACGGATGTGCTGGACACGTTCGAGCGCGACCACTTCATCAAGGTCAAAGGGCTGTTGCAGGTTTACCAGAACAAGCCGCAGTTAACGATTCACAAGCTGATCAAGGTAGCCGAGAGCGACGTTGATCCGGCAGACTATTTTCCAGCTTCGGAGCGCGACCGCAACGAGATGTTCGCGGAGCTGCGGGGCTTGATCGCGGAGATGACCAACGTACATCTCCGGGGCCTGCTGGAGGCACTCTTCGCGGATGAGGAGATCGCCCGGCGGTATCGATCGGCACCCGCGGCGAAGTCCATTCATCATGCCTATCTCGGCGGGCTGATCGAGCATGTGCTGAGCCTGTGCGCATTATGTAAGTTAACGGCGCCGCATTACCGGGATATCGATCTGGATCTCCTGCTTACTGGGGCCATCCTCCACGATATCGGCAAAATCTACGAGTTGAGCTACGAGCGAAGCTTCACTTACAGCAACGACGGGCAGTTGCTGGGGCACATCATTATCGGGCTCCGGCTGGTAAGCGAGAAGCTGCGAGAGTTACCGGCTTTCCCTCCGAAGCTGCGTTCGCTGGTGGAGCACATGATCGTGAGCCATCACGGGGAGCTGGAGTTCGGCTCGCCGAAGGTACCGGTGTTTCCGGAGGCGCTGCTGCTGCACCATCTGGACAACCTGGATTCGAAGATGGAGTGCATGCGCCGGATGATCGAGAAGGACCGGCACGTGGAAGGATGCTGGACGGGATACAGCCCGTCGCTGGAGCGGACGGCATTGAAGAAGGCGCGGTACTACGAGGCGGCGCCGGTAGCCGCGTCCGCAGCGGCGCCCGCACCCGCGACTGCCGCCGCAGGGCCGGGGATGACTGTTCCGCCTCCTGCCGTCCAAAGCGCTTCATCCAGACCGAGCGCTCCGCCGCAGGCTTCCCTTTTCGGGGAGAAGCTGCTGTCGGCGTTGAGGCCGAAGGAATAGCGATGGCCTCCGTACGAGAGATGCCGCCGCCGCTCGAACTGGAGTGTCTGAAAGTGCTCTGGACGCTCGGCGAGGGGAATGTGCACGAGGTGCGGCGGGTGCTGGCGGACCGGCGGGAGCTGGCGTACACCACTGTCATGACGCTGCTCGACCGCCTGGTGCGTAAGGGTGGAGTGAGCCGGCGCAAAGTGGGGCGCTCGTTCGTGTACGCGCCGGTGTTGGAGCGCGACCTGCTGCGGCGGATGGCGGTGCGGCAGTTGGTGGATTGTTTCTTTGAGGGCTCAGAGGCGGCGCTCGCCGCTTACCTGACCGGGGCGGTGGTGGAGGAGCGGGAGCCGAAGGAAGCGCTGGCCGCCGCTGGGACCGAATCTCGCCTGGATACGGCCCTCCTATAGCACTCCCCGCGCCTCGAGGGCGGCGCGCAGTTCCTTCTCCGAGGTGAAGACGAGCCCGTCGATGCCCCATTCACGGGCGGCCGTCACGTACTCGGACGAATCGTCGATATAGAAGCACTCTTCGGGGGCGCAGCCTGCTTCGTCTCTCGCACGAGAGAAGAACTGCCGCGAAGGTTTTCGGCATCCTTCGCGGTACGACAGGACCGCGGCATGGAAATGAGCGAAGTGGGGCCAGGCAGCGCGGTGAGCTTCGAAGTGGAGCTCGTTCGTGTTGGAGACGAGGACCAGGCGTTTCTGTTCGGCGAGGGCGGCGAACAGGGACTCGGGAAGCAGCGTGCCGGCGACGGACATGGCGCACCAGGCGGAGCGGATGGCAGCGTCGTCACAGTCAAGGTGAAGCAGGCTGCGAAGTTCGGCGACGAAGGCGGCAGAGTCGATGAGTCCGAGTTCGTAGCGCAGGGCCGCTTCGCTGGCGAAGAGCCGTTGGCGCGCCTCCTGCCACTCGAACGGGCAATGGGAGGAAAGGGCGTCGAAGGCGCGTCGGGGCTCGATGGGGATGATGACGTTGCCGATGTCGAAGAGCAGGGCTCGGATCATGAACCCCGAGTGTAGCGTCACTCGAGCAGAAACGCGGCAAGGTCCTTGTGACCGTACTGCGCTGCGAGTTGGGAGGGCGTCTTGCCGTCTCTGGTAACGGCCTGCCGGTTCGCGCCGTGGGCGAGGAGAATCTCGGCGATGCCGCGCTTGCCGCCAACAGCGGCAGCGTGGAGGGGCGTGGCGCCGAGGAACTCCACGGGGTCGACGGGGGCGTGGTGCTGGAGCAGGAGGCGCACGAGGCGGGGGTCGCCGTTCTCGACGGCGGAATGAAGCGGGGCGACGGCGAGCTTGTTATTGGAAGGGGTAGCCGGATGGGCGCCGTGCTGCAGCAGGAGCACGGCGACCTCGTAGTGGCCGAAGTAGGCGGCGAGGCCGAGGGGGGTGAAGCCGTCGGGCGAGAAGGACTCGGCGGGCGCTTCGCCGAGGCGCCGGCGCACCTGGGCGAGGTCGCCGACGGCGCAGGCTTCGTAGAGGTCGAGCCTCGCGCCGGGCGCCATGAGCAGCGGCACAAGATGCGGCTTACGCGCGTAGAGAGCATAAAGAACCGGGCTGGCTCCTTCCGCAGTACGAGTCGTAAGGAGCTGCGGGGAGCGGTCAACCAGGCGGCGGAGGGCAGGTTCGTCGCCGTTGCGAATGGCAGTGAAGAAGTCGGGGCCAGACATCATAAGACAGAGTTAGCAGGGGCAGCGGGGAGGGTCTTATCGAATCTTGCGAATTTGCGATGGGGTGCAGCCGAAGCGGCGTTTAAAGAGCTGCGTGAAGCTGGGGAGGCTCTCATAGCCGGAGTCGAGGCAGGCTTCGGCAGCGGACCTGCCATCGAGAAGGAGCGCCCGAGCGTGCAGCAGGCGAAGCTCGGTCTGGTAGGCGAGGGGCGTGCGGCGAAAGACGGAGCGGAAGGACCGATGGAGGTGGTAGGGAGAGAGGCAGGCTTCGCGCGCGAGCTCGGCAAGGGAGACGGGCGCGTCAAAGTGCGCGTGAAGGTACTGCTGTGCCCGGGAGATGCGGCGCAGCAGCTCTGCTTGCGTTGACGGCCGGCGCACCGGGCAGGAGGGACCGTCTGACAGCGAGCGGACGAGCTGCTCTGCAAGCCACATGAAGTCGCGGTTCAACGGGAACGCGTCGGGCGGGGCGATCAGCCGTGGAGCGAAGGCGAGAGGGGCTGGGCGCGGGTGGGGGTCATCCAGGAGTATGTGCTCCGGGAGCCTCATGGTGCGATGCACGTCTTCGACGAAACCATGTTCGAAAAAGACGCAGTGGGTTTCGACAGGCCGGGCCTCGTCGATGTGCAAGCTATAGGGCTGGCCGTCGGCAAGTACGAGTGCGGAGGAGGGTGTGAGGCGATAGAAACGGCCTTCCGTATGCCAGGTGACTGAGCCGCTTACTACGCTCTTGATGGACAGGGGGCCGGGAAGATCACGGACGGAGTGCCGGCGGGACCGGGCATGGAGCACGCAGTTCGCGGAGCCCAGAGGAAGCACTGGCGGGGATTGTATCGCGTTGATCCGGCCTATTGTGTTCACCTCGTTTGTCGCTTACTCTGTCGCCATGGCACTTAAGTTCTACGATCCCGCGAACGCGGACTACAAGTGTTACAGCGGGTACAGCTCCGTCGCCTGGAACGACGCGAGCGTAATTGGGGGAGTGGGGGCGGTGCCCAGCGCCTCCAAGGCCAATACCGAAGCGGGCATCCTCGAAACCGTCACGTGCATGGCGAGCAAGTTCATGTTGATGGATACGAAGATCACGGTGCAGAGCGGCGGCGAGGGAGGGAAGGCCACCGATCTCCTGAATCTGATTACCGCAAACGACTACTCGGCGGTGGTGGTGAAAGGCATTCACCAGGCGAGTAATCCCCATCTGACGATCGGTTTCGCGACGCAGCTCTACCATCTGTATGTCGAGGGAGGGCGGGCGGGCGACCGCGAGAAGTTCAAGGTCACGAGCGTGAGCGTGGGGGACACGATGAAGAGTGATGCCGAGTGGACGCTGGTGAAGAAGAAGGGGTCGTAACGGCTCTCGAATTTACTTGACGGCGGGCTGGCATGGGCCGTAAGCTCTCCTATAGACGTCTATGGGAAGCCCGAAGGGCG
Organism: Bryobacteraceae bacterium; assembly: GCA_033763935.1. Taxonomy (GTDB): domain Bacteria; phylum Acidobacteriota; class Terriglobia; order Bryobacterales; family Bryobacteraceae; genus DALYJJ01. The sequence continues at coordinate 16,448 of JANRJO010000074.1, read as the reverse complement.
ATCAACTACAGGGAGCGCTGGAGCTGCTGGTGCTGCGAACGCTGGCGCGCGGCGCCTCCCATGGGTATGGGATCGCCACCCATATCGAGCGTGTGTCCGACGACATTCTGCGCGTAGAGGAAGGCTCGTTGTACCCGGCCCTGCACCGCATGGAGCAGGCAGGGTGGATCGCGTCAGACTGGGGACTTTCCGAGAACAACCGGCGCGCGAAGTACTACCGCATTACCGCGGCAGGCAAGCGGCAGCTCGAGGCGGCGGAAGAGCACTGGAACCGCGTGACGGCGGCGGTGAACAAAGTGCTTCGGTACGTGTGAGGAGGAGCACATGGGGTTCTGGAAGCGGCTGCGAGGGACGTTTGCCGACGGGGGCATGGCGGCAGAAGACGAGGTTTCCTTCCACATCGATATGCGCGTGAAGGAATATATGGCCACCGGGCTCAGCCAAGAAGAGGCCCGCCGTAAAGCCTTACTGCGCTTCGGAAATCCGACGGCGGTGAAGGAGAAGACGCGCGAGATGAACATCCTGAGCTGGCTCGAGAGTGTGGGTCAGGATCTGCGCTACGGAGTGCGGATGCTGCGGCGAACGCCGGGACTTACGCTGGTGGCGGTGCTGTCGCTGGCGTTGGGCATCGGCGCGAACACGGCGATCTTCAGCCTCCTCGACGCCGTCATGCTCAAGATGCTGCCGGTGCGCGAGCCGGAGCGACTGGTGATTCTGGAGTGGGCGGCGAAGGGATGGCCGGAGAAGCTGATGGACATGCACTCCGGCGCGATGGACCGACTGAAGGACGGCCGGCTGCAAGGCAGCTCATCGTCGCATCCCGTTTTCACGCAGCTACGGAAGGCCGAACCGTTCGTGGATGTACTCGGATTTCGCAATGCCGGTAGTGTTCATCTCTATGCGGACGGGCGCGCGGAGATGGGGCAGCCGGATGTGGTGTCCGGCAATTACTTCCAACTGCTGGGCGTCGGCGCGCGCGTGGGGCGAGTGCTGACGGAGCAAGACGACCGCGCGGACGCGACGCCGGCGGTGGTGCTGAGCTACGGCTATTGGGCGCGGCGGTTCGGACAGGACGAAGGAGTGATCGGCAAGACGCTGGCGGTGAACGGCAAGGCATTCACGATTGTCGGCGTGACGGAGCAGGAGTTCTTTGGGCTTACTCCCGGCACATCGCCGGATCTGTTCGTGCCGATGCGGCCCAGCGAGGGCGCGGTGATGTTCCCGCCGCCGGGCGAGAGCCTGTTTCAGAAGGAGAACAGCTGGTGGGTGAGGATGGCGGCGCGTCTGCGGCCGGGTGTGACGATGGAACAGGCGAGCGCCGCCTCGAACGCGTTTTACCGGCAGGCGCTCGGCGACGCGGTGCATTCGGAGAAGCCGGAGAGCGTGCCGACGCTGGTGATGAAGCCGGGCAGCCAGGGGCTTAGCACCCTGCGCAGCCGGTTCTCGCAACCCTTGCAGATCCTGATGGTCCTGGTGGCGGTGGTGCTGTTGATTGCCTGCGCCAACGTGGCGAACCTGCTGCTGGCGCGCGCCTCGGCACGGCAGAGGGAGACGGCGGTTCGCCTGGCGGTGGGCGCCGGCAGGGCGAGATTGGTACGCCAACACCTGACCGAGAGTCTGCTGCTGGCGTTTCTGGGCGGCGCGCTGGGACTCTTGTTCTCGATGTATGGGGCGAACGCGCTGTTGGCGATTGTGGCGGCGGATTCCGAGTCGTTCCGGTTGGACGTGCGCCCCGATGCGCGGGTACTGCTCTTCACCGCAGCCGTTTGCCTGTTCACGGGATTGCTGTTCGGCCTGGCGCCGGCCTACCGGGCGTGGCGCGAGGGAAACACGGCGGGTGAGATGCGTGAGGGGCGGCTGGCGCTCCGGCGCTGGCTGGTGGTGGGGCAGGTGGCGGCGAGCCTGGTGCTGTTGTTCGCGGCGGGCCTGTTCGTGAGGAGTTTGCAGAAGGCATCGTCGATCGATCTCGGGCTGAGGCGAGAGGGGCTGTTGCTGATGGGGATCGATCCGAGTTCGCAAGGGTACGAGGGCGAGCGGCTGTTTGCGCTACACGAGCGGCTCCGGGAGCGCCTGGCGGCGATACCGGGAGTGGAGAGCGTGGCGCTGTCGCGGTTTCGCCTGCTGGACGGCGGCCACGTCAGCATCATGGAGAAGATGGAACAGCGGGGCTCCCAGGTGGAAGCGTATTGCCAGTTCGTCTCGCCGGGCTACTTCGAGACCGCCGGAATTCCGCTGGTGGCGGGGCGACTACTGAGCGAGCGGGACCGCGAGGGCTCGCCGAACGTGGTGGTGGCGAACGAAGCATTCGTCCGTGCGGCATACCAGGGAGCCATGCCGCTGGGACGACGCATACGGTGGGACATGAAGGAGTTCGAGATCGTCGGAGTGGTGCGGGACGCGAAGGGCGAGTCCTTGAAGGCAGCGGCCCCGCCGGCGCTCTACCATGCGTTCCGGCAACTGCCGCAACAGGCCGAGGGCACGGTGAACTTCCACATTCGGGTAGCGGGCGAACCGACGCGGATCGGTCCGGAGGTGCGGGCGGTGGTGTCCTCGATCGATTCCAAGCTGCCGGTGATTCAAATGCGCTCGATGGAACGGCAGATGGAGTTGCGGCTGGTGACGGAGCAATTGTTTGCGCGGGTTGCCGGAGGGTTCGGCGTGGTCGGACTGGCGCTTGCGGCCATCGGAGTCTACGGCGTCCTGGCTTACACGGTAGCGCGACGAACGCGGGAGATCGGGGTGCGGATGGCGCTGGGGGCAGAACGATCGCGGATCCTCTGGATGGTGGCGCGGGAGGTGCTGACGCTGGTCGTGCTCGGCCTGCTGGCGGGCTTGCCGTTGGCGCTGATGGGTACGCGGGCCATCGAGTCAAGCCTGTATGGGCTGAAAACTTCGGATGTACCCACGCTCGCGGCGGCCGTAGCGTTGCTTGCGGCGGCAGCGGTGGTGGCAGGAATATGGCCGGCGCGGACAGCGTCGCGCGTCGATCCCGTGCAGGCACTACGGCACGACTAGAAGTCGATGCGGTAGCGCACGGTGAGGCCGCGGCCGGGCCCGTCGGCGCCCCAACTAACGCCCCGGTGCGACTGGTCGAACATGTTGCTGAAGTCGGCGAGCAAGGTGGTCCGCTCGCTCATTTGCCAACCACCGCGGACACCGAAGAGCGCGTAGCCGGCAACGCCGGTGTACATGGGCGCTGAACCGGCCGTACCGAGCACGCGGTTCTGCACCTGGGCGAGCGTCTCGCCAGTGGGAACGAGCAGGCCGTTCTGCACAAGGCCGCGAACGCGCGCGCCGTTATTGAAGAAGCTGGCGATGTTGGCGCGGGAACGCGACGCCCCGGTGCGGCGATCAGCCAGGGCGAGCGACGAGAGGCGATCCTGGCGATCGGCCAGCATCGAGTAGAGTTCCATCCAGACCGGCTTAGCGCGTGGCGTGAAGCGGAGGCGCGGGTTGGCCGTGAGCGGTGGAATGCCGCCTTCGATATCGGGGGGAAGAGAAGTTCGCAGATCGCGCGCGTAAATCCAGGTGAGACTGTTCGCGAAGGAGAGCTGTCCGGTCAGCTTCGCTTCCAGGGTGTGCTCCACGCCGTACATGCGGGCGCCGCCCAGATTTCCGCGGATTAGGACGGGATTGGTGGCGATGGGAACGAAGACGGCTCCGGAGGGCAATTGCCGCGTGATGACCTGATCACCGAGGACCCGGCCGACGGCGCCCTGGGGAAGAATCAGGGTCTGGGAGACGATGGGGTCGTTCAGTCGAAGGGTAAAGCCGGTGAGGCTGAGGTTGAATCGGCTGTGAGTCAGGCGGAAGCCGGCGTCGTAGTTGTCACTCGTTTCCGATCGAAGGGCCCTGACAGCGCGGCCGGAACTCTGCGCGCGATCGTCAGCGCGATCGCCGATGAACGCGTTCTGGCCTAGGAGGCTCGAGTAGGACGCTTCAAAGAAGCCGTTACCCTGAATGCCAAGTGTGCCGAGGTCCGTGATGCTGGGAGCGCGAAAGCCGCGCGAATACGTGGCGTGCAGCACGAGCGGGTCGAAGGGACGCCAGGACGCGCCGATGCGGCCCGTCAGAGCGTTGACGGCGGCGCTGTCGGAGGGATTGAAAGCGTTGCCGCGTACGCGATAACTCGAGCCGCCGAAGCGCAGTGCGCCGGTAAGGCGCAGGCGGCCGGCCGCGTCGGCTTCCCAGGAGTGTTGCAGGTAGAGTCCGTAGGTGCGATAGAGAGCGCCGTCCGGCACGCGGGGGCGAGTGAGCGCGGTGGTATTGTTCGCCGGGTTGTAGGTGAAGGCGGGAGCGGACATGCGCTCGCTGTAGCCGTCGCCGCCAAAGAGCAGCAGGTGACGGGCAAAGCGCCGGGAGGCGTAGAAGTTCGTGCCCCACACGGCGATGCGCTCATACTGGTGGGCGATGCCTGCGAGCGGGTTGCCGTTGCCGCCCTGGTTGACGCGCTCCTCGCGTTGGGCGTTATAGGAGATCGTCCCGGACAACTCGCTGAACGGACCTGTTTCGTACTGAGTGAAGCGGGCGTATCCGAAGTCGAGCATCAGGTTTCGGACATCCGCGATGAGGTTACCGTCCCCGCCGAGAAGCTGGTCCCAGCGCTTTACGCCGTCCTGCTGGCTGCGCTCATAGTGGAAGACGACCTGCCGGGTGGGCGCCAGGGCGTACTGGGCGTGCAGGGCGCCCCCGTACTGAGTGAAGGCGGTATCGCTGAAGCGGTTGCCGAGTATCTCCGAGGGGAGTCCGAGAAAGCGCGTGACGGCGGCGCGCGATTCGACGCCGCCCGCGGCGCGCAGTGTGTTGACGCGGCGAGCGGCGGTGTTGATGGAGACACCCCAACGCGGGCCGCCACCGGCAAGGAGAGCATTGCCGCCGAAGGCATGGGCGGGCGAGTAGTAGGTGGGAGCCAATTCGCCATGCCACCCGGACCTACCGAGGGGCGCGGCGCGGGAGAGCATATGAACGGCGCCGCCGATCGAATCCGATCCGTACTGTGCGCTGTTAGGGCCCCGCAGTACTTCTATCGCTTCCAGGCCCGTGGGGTCCTGCAAATTGAAGAATGTGCTGACGCCTCCCCGCTGGGCCGAGGTGGTGAAGCGGACACCGTCGCGGAAAACGGCGACGTTTCGGCCGAGCAGCCCGCGGACAGCGACGCCGCCCATGGAGGGCGCCGTCTGCTGCACGTCCACGCCCGGCTCCTCGCGAAACGCGCCGGAAAGGACCGTCGAAGTACGGACATCGAGCTGGCTGCGCGAGACCGAGTTGACGGACTGAACCGATTCGCCGGCGGCCTCCGCAATGCCGGCCTCGGCGGTGACGACGACCGAGTCAGGGACTGGGGCAATCGCCAGCCTGAAGATGGTCTCGGCTTCACCTAGCGCCAGCGGCAGGCGCTGGGAGACGAAGCCCGGCTTGGAGATGACGACAGAGTAGGCGCGGGACGCACTGGGAACAGTGAGCGTGAAGGAGCCGTCCTGTTGGGTACGCGTGGAGGCGAGGACCGTCTGGTTAGGCGCCAGGAGTTGGACGTCGGCGTTGGGCGCGGCGGCGCCGGACGGGTCCAGTACCCGGCCGCGGATCTGCCCAGCATGGAGCGCTGAGGCGAAGCACACGGCGAGCACCAGGGAAAGGGGCGTCGAGCGCATCTTTCCCTTCACGGTAACATCCCTGCAGCGGGAGGCTCAGGAAAGCTCTTCGTCGAAACAGACGGCGACCTTACCGCAGCGGCCGGACGCCATGAGCGAGTAGGCCTCGCCGACATCGTCGAGGGCAAAGCGGTGAGTCACCAGGTCGGCCGGGTGCAGATTCCAGCGGACGAGGCGCTCGACGAGTTCCTCCATGAGCCAAGTGGAGGTGACCCAGGAGCCGTAGATGGTCTTCTGGTCGTGAATGATGTCGGGGGACGGGTCGAACTGGACGGTGCCCCCCTCTCCGAGCATCACGATCTTGCCCCACTTGCGCGTGGCGCGGATCGCGGTAGCCCGCGCCTGCGCGTTGGCGGAGCAATCGACGGCACGTTCGACGCCGCGTCCACCGGTGAGGCTGCGCACCTGCTCGACATTGTCGGGGCCGGCCTTCAGCGCGATGTCCACGGCGCCCAATTGCCTGGCGATTTCGATGCGCTCGTCGATCGCCTCAATACCGATGATGCGATCGGCGCCGAGTTTCCGGCAGAGGACGCCGGTGGCGAGGCCAACCGGGCCGAGGCCAGTGATCAGCACCGTGTCGTTGCCGCAGATGCCGATCTTCATGAGGCCTTCGTAGACGGTACCGAAACCGCAGGCGACTTGCGCGCCGTCGGAGTAAGTCAGCTCATCGGGGAGTAAGATGAGGTCCTTCTCTTCCGCGAGTAAGTAGTCCGCCATGCCGCCGTCGCGCTGCCAGCCGTAGGCGCGCCGGTACTGCGAGCTGCTGCAGGAGATCATGTAGCCGCGGCGGCAGTCATTGCAGACGCCGCAGCCGGAGATGTGATAGACGATGACGCGATCACCGGCCTTGAAGCGGCGGCAGCCGGGGCCCGTCTCCATCACCCGGCCAGCGGGCTCATGGCCGGCGATGACACCCTGATAGCCTTCGGGGCCCTTGCCGAGATGCTCGTGGTAGATACAGCGAATGTCAGAGCCGCAGATCGTCGAGGCTTTCATGCGGAGAAGAACCTCGCCGTGGCCGGGCTTTGGAACGGCTACGTCGCGCAGTTCGGTGGTGCTGTTACCGGGTAAGTAAGCGGCTAGCATTTGATGATTCCGTCCATATCCCAGAGGTCTTCCCAGCTTTGGCCGGGTTTCCACAGGAACACCTGGCCTTTGATGAGCCGGCAGTTCTTATCCACTGAAGCGATTGCGTTCATCTCAGCGTCCGAGAGCGGGGACGTCACGACGGCCAACAGGTTCGCGACGTAGTTTCGAAGCTGAGTGGAGAACGGGATGGGCGTGTGGCCACGTTGTACTGCCCATTTGATGCAGACGGCTGCAGGGTGCACGCCGTGATGCTCGGCGATGGCGCGGATGACCGGGTCCTGCAGGGGCGAGGTGTCCTCCGGAGTGCGATCCCGCTCCGGGCGGTTTGGGGAGCCCAGAGGACAGTAGCCGATGGGTTCGATGCCATTGGCGCGGACGAAGTCGAACAACTCCTGCTGCTGGAAGTGCGGGTGGAGTTCCATTTCGTTCACCACGGGTTTGATGCGTGCGTCGCGGAGCAATAGCTTAAGTTTCGGGACCGTCATATTCGAGGTACCGATATGGCGGACCAGTCCCAGGTCGACGAGTGCTTCCATCTGCCGCCACGTCTTCATGAAGTTCTCGTGGATGTAGGGCTTCGCCTCGTCGCTGCGCGACTCCACGGTGCAGCCGGGTGGATGGTAGTTGGGGAAGGGCCAATGGACGAGGTACATGTCCAGGTAGTCGCTCTGGAGGTCGGCGATGGATTGTTTGCAGGCGGGGATGACGTCCCCTTCGGCGTGCTTGTCGTTCCAGAGCTTAGAGGTGATCCAGACTTCGTCGCGGCGTAGGGTGGTAGCGGCGAGGACCCGGCCGATCTCTTTTTCGTTGCCGTAAACGGCGGCACAGTCAAAGTGCCGGTAGCCAACTTCGAGCGCGCCGGCGACCGCTTCGGCGATCTGGGCCGGTGTGTTGCGGTCCGAGCCGAAGGTGCCGAAACCGATGGCGGGCATGCCGGCGCCGGAGGCGAGGCGGCGTTGGGGGACGAGTCCGGGTTCGATGCGGATCTTAGGGGCGCGCATGTTTCAGCTACAGGGTATCGCTAACGGCGGAGCACCGGCAGCCAGTCAAGGAGGACGGTGAGCGCGGACGGGGAGGGCTGGTTGAGGCATCGCCCGGGTTCCGTCGTGTAGCGAAGAGTTACTGTGCGCCGGAGAGGATGCGGGAGTCGGTCTGGAAGCGGCGGTAATCGAAGTAGGTGGTCTCGCTTTCGAGGTTCAACCGCTTGACGACAAGGCGGGCGATGAGGCGGCCGGCGACGCGCCTCGGGAGCCAGACGTCATCCGCAACGCGGGTTTGCTCAAACGTAATGCGCGAACCGTGGCCAACGCTGCCGAGAAACCAGCCGAAGTTGATGGAGCGGAGGGCATCGGCTTGGACGCGGATCCAACGGGCCTCGGCCTTGTCGATCCACAGGCGGCCGTGGAGTTTTGAGAGGTTACCGGCGATGAGGCCACGCGGCTTCGCATCCTTACGCGGGCGAGCGGAGATGACCCACGCTTCCCTGCCCTCGATGGTCTCATCGCCTTCCAAGGTGAAGTCGTAGAGGTCCGGGATCTGGCGGATGAAGTCGCGGCGCTTGCGATCTTCTTCGCGGTCCTCCTGGTCCTCTTTGGCGCGCTGCGGCTCGATGAGGCGCGCACGGCGCTGGACCTCGCGGTCAAAGCGCGCCTGCTCCTTGCGGGCGTCCGGCTCCGGCAACGGATGGCCGTCCCGCTCGATGAGCCGGGTGAACTGCTTCCCATAGAGGATGAGGACTTCGAAGGTCTTGATATCCGTCTTGCGAACGGAGCCGTCCGTGGCAAGGCTGCGCGCCACTTCGCGGAAGCGGTAGGTGTAGTCGCGGGGCTGGCCGGTAGCAGCGAGTTCGCGCTCGACGGCGCGGCGGACAATGTTGGGGGCATCGTCCGCCGCGAGCGCAAGCGTGAGGGCGATCAGGACAGGGGTCATCATCCCTCACGAAGGGCGATAGCGGGATCGACGCGGCTGGCGCGGCGCGCGGGCAGCCAGCAGGCGAGCCCGGCGACGCCGAAGAGGAGGGCACAGGCGGCGCCGAAGCTCAGCGGGTCGAGTGCGGGCACGGCGGCAACAGCGGCGGAGATGGCGCGGCCGGCGAGCAGGCTGAGCAGCAGGCCGACCGCCGCGCCGAGGCCGACGACCGTAAACCCGCGGGCGAAGACCATGCGCACTACCGTGGCTCGGCCCGCGCCCAGGGCCATGCGAACGCCAATCTCGCGTTTGCGGGTGCCGACCGCGTAGGCCATGACGCCGTACAGGCCGACGCTGGCGAGTGCGAGTCCGAGAACGCCGAGGGCGGCGAAGAGGCCGACGATGACGCGGGCGATCCAGAGATTGTTGTCCATGAGCTGGCGCACGGTCATGGGGTTTTGGGGCGGCACCTGGGAATCGATCTCTCGCAAGGTGCGCTGCATGGCCTCGAGCATCGGGGTGGGCGTGCCGGCGGTGCGCACGTAGAGGTTCATCGACTGGTCGGCCGACTGCGCGGCGGGGAGGTAGACGCACGCTTGTGGCGGCTCGCCCAGGAAGACGAGAGCGGCGGTCTTGACGATGCCGACGATCTCCCGTTCAGTCGTTTCTTTTGAGAAGCGGAAGCGGCGGCCGATGGCGTCCCCATTGGGCCAGTAGGTTTCGGCGAAGGCCTCGTTGACGATGGCGACGGGTGTGGTCCGCGCGGTATCTCCGGCGCCGAATTCGCGGCCTTTCCGCAACGGAAGGCCGACGGTGCGGAAGTAGGCGGGGTCGATGATGTTGACGACGGAGGTCTTGGTGTCAACGCCAGGAATCTCGATACCCCGCGAGGGGCCGCCGAAGAGGAGCGGGTTTGTTGCCCAGGCTGCCGAGACAACTCCGGGAAGAGTGGGGATGCGCGCGGACACGTCACGAAAGTACTGTTCGCTGCGAGCAGGGGCGTAACCGGCCTCGCCCGGATTCGCGCTGACCATGGCCAGGCGGCTGGTTTCGAAGCCGGGGTTCGAGTCGTAGAGGCTCTCGACGGCCCGCAGACACAGGCCTGCGACCACCAGGCAGACGAGCGCGAAACAAACCTGGGCGGCGACAAAGGTGTTGGCGAGGCGCCGGCGACGACGACCGCCGGAGGCGCGGCCTTCCTCCTGCAGCGTACCGGAGAGTTCGGGAACGGATGACTGGAGGGCCGGCACCAGCCCGAAGAGGAAGCCGGCGGCAACGGATGCGAAGAGTGCGTAGAGGAGCACGGTCAGGTCCAGCCGAGGCTCGACGAGGCTCTCGGCGATGATGGCGGGACGCTGCGCCCAAAGGAAGCTCTTGGCGACGGCAGCGAAGGCGATGCCGAGCGCGCCGCCCACCAAGGCCAGGAGAACGCTTTCCGTCAGCAGTTGACGAACGATGCGGCCTCGGCCGGCGCCGACGGCGAGGCGGACGGCGATTTCATGGCGACGCACTGAGGCCCGGGCGAGCAGGAGGTTCGCGACGTTGGAGCAGGCGATCAACAACACGAGGCCGACGACCACCATGAGAAACGTGCTCCCTGCAAGCACGCCGTCGCGCAGACCGGGGAAGACGGAAACTTCGGTGATCGGGCGGACGACGACGGAGCGGTTGCGGTTGATGGTGGGGAACTCGGCCTCGAGCTGTTCGGCGATGCCTTTGAGCTCGGCCTCCGCCTGTTCACGGCTGACGCCCGGGCGAAGACGGCCGACCATGTTGAAGGCGGCCGATTCGCGTTCGCGAAGCCACGCGCGGCCTTGGTCCGCAAGCAACGCGCCTGCCATGGAAGAAGGAACCCAAAGTTCCGGGCCGAAGAAGTTGCTGAGGCCCTTGAATGCGTTGGGAGCGATGCCGATTACGGTCATCGGCTGGCCGGCGAGGCGTATGGTCTGGCCGACCAGATCGGCCGCGCCACCAAAGCGGCCCTGCCACGTGCCGTAGGAGAGCACGACGAGGGTGTGAGCGCCGGGAGTGCGATCTTCATCCGGGGCAAAGAAGCGGCCTGCCGCGGGATTGATGCCGAGCGCGGTAAAGAAATCGGGCGTCGAGAACTCCATGAAGACCGGCACGGAGACGGTGCGGTAGGAGAGGTTGAGCGGAATCGGTCCGGCGGACGCGGCGAGAGCGGTGAAGGAGCGTTGGCGCTGCCGGAAGTCATCGAAGTTCAGCTTCGAAAAGCCGGCGTTACCGACGAGCTTGCCTTTGTCAGTGTTGTAGACGATGGTCAGGGTTGCCGGGTCGGCCACCGGAATCGGCTGGAAGAGGAGGGCGTTGACCAGGGTGAAGATGCCGGTGTTGGCGCCGACGCCGAGCGCGATGGAAAGTGCCGCGGTGATGGTGAAGGCGGGACTCTTCCAGAGGGTGCGGGCGGCGTAGCGGAGATCCCGCAGAGTGGACTCGAGCCAGGCGCCGGCGCGGACGTCGCGGACGTTCTCCTTGACGTGTTCCATGCTACCCATAGAGACGGCGACTTCGCGGCGGGCCTCGTCCGGTGTCATCCCTTGTTGCCGCTTCTCGTCCACCAGCAGATCGACGTAGGAGCGGACTTCGTCATCAAGGTCCTGCTCGACGGCGCGACGCCGCGCGGCGTTGCGAAACAGACTGCTCAGACGTGTTCCCAGAGACACGGGCAGAATCCTTTCGAGGCTCTTCGGTGCTTGCTAGCTGGTGGAGATGGCTTCATTAATCGCGAAGGAGACGCGCTGCCATTCGCGAACTTCGGTTTCCAACTGGCGGTGTCCGGCTTTCGTCAGCCGGTAAAACTTGGCGCGGCGGTTGTTTTCGCTTTCGCCCCACTCGGACGTGAGCCAGCCTTTCTCTTCCAGGCGATGCAGGGCGGGAAACAACGAGCCGGGGCCCACTTCGTAGGTGTTCCGCGTGATTTGAGCGATGCGGCGGGAGACGCCTAGACCGTGATTCGCCTCGAGGGCGAGCGCCTTCAGGATCAGCAGGTCCAACGTTCCTTGCAGCAAACCGGTCTTCTCGGCCACTCGCCCTCCTATCGGATCTCGATATGAGTGTGCACCCGCTTCCTATCGAATGTCAATAGGAAACTTTACGGTAGAATCGCCCACATCCCGAATCGGAGGAATGGAAGCATGGGCGTGATGAACCTGAAGGACATGAGCGCGGCGTTTGCGGCGGCGGCGAATTCCGGAGACCTGGACGCACTGAGCGGGCTCTACGCAGAGGATGCGGTCTTCGTGACTCCCGGCGGAACCGTGCAGGGCCGGGCTGCCATCCGCGAGGTGCTGGCGGGCCTCACGGCAGGCTCTCCGAAGATGGAGTTCTCACACACGTACATCTTTGAGAACGGCGATACAGCGGTGGCGCGCGGGGCGTGGAAGCTGACGAGCGCGGCGGCAGACGGCACGGCGACGGTGACGACGGGCAACAGCATCGAGATTCTGAAGAAGCAGGCGGACGGGTCGTGGGCGTACTTCATCGACCACCCCTGGGGCGCCGATGGACTTTAACGCCGGGGGGCTACGCCTTCTGCACCCACACGATCGACGCGGGCTTTTCGGCTCGACGAGGCCGCTCGCCGGGCTGCAGGCGGCGGGCCGAAGGACCCGCATACTGGGACGGGTCTCCTGAGTTCGGACCGGCCTCGGGCGGCAACGACGGCGCGCGGTTGGTACGAGCATAGTTGGGAACGGCGAGCAGTTTGCTTCCGTCAGACCAGGCGCCCGTGATGACAGTCACTCCGCCGAGTAAGTCGCCGCGCCACTCGGTGGTCAAGGGGGTCGAGGGTGCAAGCGACTTAGTTATATCCTGGTCGGCGCTCTCTACGTTGTAGACTAACGGCCCGTAGCGCAGCGCTATCTTTCCCCTGGTGGCCGCGATCTTCTCCGATGGCGTAATACGCTGAACGGCCATTGGGAGTTCCAAGTCCACCTTGTCTCCGGCCCTCCATTCGCGGCTGATAACGGCGTAGCCCTTGCGGATGATCGGCTTCGCGGGGTTACCGTTCACGGCGAGCGATACCAGACCGCGGACGGCCGGCTCGGGCGCATAGAGCTTGCTGGTGGTCCGATCGGGAAGTCGCAGGTGAAGGGCAAAACGCTTGCGCACCTTCGGGTTCACCGTGAGGGCGACCTTGCCGCTCCAAGGATAGCCGGTCTGCTGGACAATCTCGATATCGGTGCCGGCGGCGTCCTCGAGATTGACGGTGCTTCCGATGTACATATTCACGTACACGGCATCCTGCGATTTCGCATAGGTCCACGTAGGGACCATCAACAGGGTCCGAGGAATGTTACCGACGCAGCAGGGGCAGAGGTGCCAGGAGCTACGCCGCTCGCGGGAGTCGAGCGGATTGGTGTAGTAAAAGTTCTTTCCATCGAGGTCAACGGAGCCGAGCAGCGCGTTGTAGAACGTTTCCTCGAGGTTGTCGATGTACCGGGCGTCGTGATACGCGAGATTCATCTTCCAGTGGAAGAAGATCATGCCGCAGCTCGAGCAGGATTCGCAGTAGGCGTTATTGCGAAGCGAGTAATCGGGGCCGAAGCCTTCGGCGGTCTCGCCGCTGCCGATACCGCCGGTGAGATAGTACTTCTTCTGGACGATGTTCTCCCACAGGGAACGGACGGCGCTCTGGTAATCGGGGTCGTGTGTTTCCACCGCGACATCCGCCATTCCCGAGTAAGTATAAGCGGCACGGACGGCGTGACCGACCGCTTCGTATTGCTGCTGCACGGGTAAGTGGCTTTGATCGTATTCGAAGCGGTCCCGCTCCGGGTTGACGGCGGCCGTGTATCGCGCGTCGAGGAGATACTTCGCGGTCGCGATATACTTATCGCCCTTGCCTCCGCCTTCCATATCGTTCACGAAGCGGCCGAAGCGTACGAGCCCTTGCTCCATCTGCTGGTGGCCGTCGTACCAGGGCTTTTTCGGCGCGGGACCGATGTTATTGTGCCAGCAGTCGGCCAACTTCTTCGCCGCGTCATAGAGCCGGGCATCCTTCTTGCCGGTCATCAGGTAATGGTTGATGGCGGATTCCAGGAAGTAACCGGCGACGTAGCCTTCGTGATCGCCCCGGTGGCGGGGGTCCCAGTGAGCGAACTTACTGCTCTCAACGATGCCGCGCTGCGTCTGGCGGTCCAGGGTGAAGGCGGTCTGCAGATAGCCGTCGGGTTCCTGGGCGGCGAGGATCTTGGGAATCCAGTCGTCAAGGGTGACGCGGAAGAGGTCATGCGCTTTTTGAATGGCCGCGTCGCCGGCGGGGTCGAGCATGAGTGCGATGCACATTGCTTCGACCGTCTGGTGCACCCAGGCATTCGAGAACACAAAGCCTTTGTGATAGCCGGCTTTCTCGCCCCTCAGTTTCTTGCCCGCTTCCACGAAGTTGTCGATACCACCCTCGCCCAGGATCACGTCGCTACGATTGATGATGGCGATGCAATGGGGAATCCAGTTCACCATCAGCGCCTTGAAGCGCGGGCTCCAGAACTTGCTCTCGACCTTAAAATTCCTGGTGTAGACGGCTCCCAACTGGCGAAGGGGTGGGGCGTCCTCAACGGACACGTGAAGCGTTGAGGTACTCGTAGCAACGCCGTTGCCAGCGGTGAGTTTGAGGACGTACGCTCCGGGCGCTGCGAAGGTGGCGGTGGTGATTGACGCCTTCGGGTCTTCGAACGTGACATTGCCCGGCCCCGACTCCTTCGACCAGAGCACGGTGATGGGAGGGCCCTGAGGCGGCGGGGGCTGCGGCGGTGGATCCTCCGGACTGCGAAAGGGTACTCGGGGACGCGGCCGTTCGCCATAACCCGCCCATCCTCGCAGGTATGTTTTGCCCGGGAGGATGGTGACGCGGTCGGCTCCGGCAACCGCATTCAGAACCGGTTCAGCGGCGTGCGCGCAAGAGACGATGGCGGTGTGCAGAGCCGGCGCGGCGGCGGCGGCGGAGGCGGCCTTACCAAGTGTGCCGAAGAGGTCCCGGCGAGAGACGTCGCGAGTCATGACGGTGCCATTGTATACGCTTACACGTGGGAATAGCAGCATCTTCAACCATGTTCGCTGCGCGGGAATTCTCGCGATCGTCATGAACGATTCACACGCCGCAGATAGGCTTTGTGGCTATGGTTTCGCGAACACTTGTTGTTGCCATCAGTTTCCTCAGCCTTGCCGGTTCACTTGCGGCGCAGGGGCCGGCCGCGCCCCCGGACTCCGCGGTGCTGCAGCGTCTCTTGACACGCCACCAACCGCGCGCCGCGGCGTTCGATTTCGCGGCGATCGGAGACCAGCAGTACGGCGCGGATGGGATCGCCAAGTGGCCGGCGCTGCAGGCTTCGATTAACCGGGCGACGGACCTGGCGTTCATCGTTCACGCCGGCGACGTCAAGAGCGGCAGTACGCTGTGCGACAACGCGATGTTCGCTAACCGTCTGGAGTCCTTCAACAACTTCGAGGCGCCGATGATCCTTACCCCCGGGGACAACGAGTGGACCGACTGCCATCGCGCCAATAACGGCTCTTTCGATTCGCTGGAGCGGCTGGATTACCTGCGCCGCACCTTCTACGCCAACAACCAAAGCCTCGGGAAGCGAAAGATTACCCTCTCGCAGCAAAGCGAAGATCCGCGCTACCAGAGATACGTCGAGAATGCGATGTGGTCGCAGGGCTCGGTACTCTTCGCCACGGTGCACGTGGTCGGCAGCAAAAATAACCTGGGCCGCAACGCCGCCAACGACCAGGAGTACCGGGAACGCACCGACGCGAACTTCAACTGGATCAAGACAGCATTCAGCGTGGCGCGCGACGCGGGCTTCCAGGCGGTGGTGCTGGTGATGCAAGCGAACCCCGGGTTCAACACGAACCGCGGCCGGGTCTTCCAACTGGAAGAGGGCTTCCACGAAACCTTCCTCGTCATCGAGGACGAGACGGTAGTCTTCAATAAGCCGGTGCTGCTGATTATGGGGGACTCACACACGTTCCGTATCGACAAGCCGCTGATCGGGACGCGCTCGGGCCAGGTGTTAGACAACTTCACAAGGCTGGAAGTGCCGGGGTCGGGAGACGTGCATTGGATTCGCGTCAAGGTCAATCCGGCCAAGAGCCAGCCGTTCTCCTTCGAGCACGAGGACGTGGTCCCTAACTTCTTTCCCCAGCAGCGGCCCTAGGCAAGGGCCGGTTGGCGTACGTGTACATTCCGGATACGTCGGACGGCGGATATCGCAATTTCAACCGGTATTACTTTGCGCAAACGGGCAAACAGGGGGTGGTGGTTGACGAGCGGTTCAACGGTGGCGGGGCGCAGCCGGATTATACGACTATTTGCGGAGACCGCTACTGCATTTTCGGAATATGCGCGAGGGCGAGGACGTTACGGGTCCGCTGGCGGGGATATTTGGTCCGAAGGCGATGTTGATCAATGAGTACGCGGGGTCCGGGGGGGGACACCTTCCCGTGGTACTTCCGGAAGGTGGGGCTGGGGAAGTTAGTGGGAAAGCGGACGTGGGGTGGACTGGCGGGAGGGTTGGGAGGATGGCCGGTGCTGATGGATGGCGGTACGGTGTCACCACCTTCGGTAGGGTTCTGGGATCCGGATAAGGGGGAGTGGGTGGCGGAGAACGGGTTCTCCGCGACCATTGGTGTCCAAATTAACCGAAGCTGATGGCGGCCGTTGTTGAAACGAAAGGCGCGACGGGGCAAGCCGGCTGCAGGGTGCAACCCAGGTTGGCTCATCCTGGCTCATGCGATCGTCAGCGCCAGCGGTAACTGCGGCGAATCCCCCTCAGTAAG
>JANRJO010000069.1:0-44890 GCA_033763935.1 Bryobacteraceae bacterium | reverse complement strand
AAGCCGGCAACGCCACCCTCGACTACATCAACCGCCACCAGGCCCTCGCCCACCGCCACCTCCACCGTGACCTCGATCAGCTCCGCGCCCTCCAGCGCGACCACCTCGAAGGCCGCGTCCCCGACGACACCTATAACTTCGACCGCCCCGCGCCCGACCCAGCCAGCCAGCCCGACCAGCCCTCCCCCGCTGCGCCCGCGCCGCCTCCACCGCACCCCGCCGCCGAACCGCACCACGCACCCGCCCCGGAACCACAACCCCTCCAGCCCGCCGCCGCCCCAGCCGAGATCACCTCGGGGAACCCGGACAAAATTTCGCCTGAAACGAACCCGACCACGCCTCAACCCTCATCCTGTCAACTCGTTTCCGTCGCTCGGGATCCCTCTCCGCAACGCCGCTTCCGCCTTCGCGGCAGGCCGGCCGCCCCGGCGGGACGCCGGTTCCTCACGGCCCGTCGCCTCCGGCGCTGATGAGCGCGGCGATCCTCAAGGTGAGTTCCGATCTTTGACAACCGAATACCTTACCCCGAGGCCGTCTCACTCCTCCCGCAACGCCGTCAACGGGTCAACCTTCGTCGCCCGCCTGGCCGGCAGGAACCCGGCCAGAAGCGTCACCCCGAGCAGCGCCACCACCGCCAGCACCAGGGTCACCGGATCCTGAGGCGTCACGCCAAACAGCAGCGACTCCGCAAAACGCGTGGTGGCGAGAAATGCGGGAATGCCGATCACGCCCCCCACCGCGACCATGAGACAGGCGTCTCGCAGCACCATGCGAAGCACCCGGCCCGCTTGCGCTCCAAGGGCCATGCGAATGCCGATCTCACGGCTGCGACGGTTCACGGTCTGCGTCATGACCCCGTAAAGACCGATGGCCGCCAGCAGCAGCGCCAGCACCCCGAAGAACGTCCCCAGCGTGGCCACCACGCGCTCGCCGACCACGGCGCGGTTGACGTGCTCCTCGATCGTGCGCGCCTCGGTCAACGCCACCGCCGGGTTGATTTCGCGGACTTTCTGGCGGATCGCGCTCGTCAGCAGCTGCGGGTCCCCCGTCGTCCGCACCGTGTGATTCGCCCAGTTCCCTCCATCCCGGTACGCGGGTTGATAGATCATCGCTTCCACCGGCTTTCGAAGGTCGAAGTACCGCGCGTTCGCCACTACGCCGACAATCTCCGCGGCTTTCTCCGGCTTCCATTTGTCGCCCAGCACCAGGCGCTTCCCCAAAGCGGACTGCCCTTTGAAAAACCGGTCTGCGAAGGCCTTGTTCACGATCACGACGCGCGGCGGACCCGGAATGTCGGGCGGTTCCACGCCGCGCGGCAGGATCTCCGTGCGCCTCGGTGGCAGCACCGGAACCGAGTCGCTCTCCCGAAACTCGCGGCCCAGCAAGACCGGGATCCCCGTCGATTCGAAGTAGCGCGGGCCGACCGCGTTCATGTCCAGGTACGGCCGTTCATCCGGCCGCCAGGTGTAGCCTTCGATCTGCACGTCGCCGTTCCAGCGCGAGCCCCCCAGCGGCACAATCGAAGCGAAACTCGCCGCCCGCACCCCCGGCAGTTTCTGAATCTCGTCCCGCAAACGGTCGTTGAACTCGCGCTCCGCCTGCGGCTCGAGGCCCAGCGAATTCACCGTCGTGCTGACGAACATCACGTTCTCCCGTGCCATGCCCGGCTCCAGGCCCTTCAGGTTCGCCAGCGTCCGCACGAACAGGCCGGCGCCCGCCAGCAGCAGCAGTGACAACGCCACTTGAAAGCTCACCAGCGACCGCCGCAGATCCCATCGCGCCCCGCGCCCCGCCGAATTCCCACCGCTCGACGCCTTCAACGCGCTCACGATGTCCGGGCGGCTGGCCCGAAGTGCGGGCGCCAAGCCGAACAGCAGGCCGGTCAGCAGAGAGAGTCCGAAAGCGAAGCCGAGCACACGCGCGTCCGGCCGCAGGTTCAGCTCCACCGGAAACGCCTGCCGCGGCATGAAGTCCACCAGGACCTGGACGCCGAACCACGCAATCAACAGTCCTGCCAACCCTCCGAGAACGGAGATGACCACGGCCTCGGTCAGCATCTGCACGATCAGCCGGCCTCGCCCGGCGCCAATCGCCAGCCGGACCGCCAGCTCTTTGCTCCGCCCCACGCCGCGCGCCAAAAGCAGGTTGGCGATGTTCGCGCAGGCAATCAGCAGCACCAGGCCGGTGGTGATCATGAGGATGGTGAGCGGCTTCCCCGCGTCGCGCCGCAGGCCCGAGTAGCCGCGGCTACCCT
Organism: Bryobacteraceae bacterium; assembly: GCA_033763935.1. Classification (GTDB taxonomy): domain Bacteria; phylum Acidobacteriota; class Terriglobia; order Bryobacterales; family Bryobacteraceae; genus DALYJJ01. The sequence continues at coordinate 42,636 of JANRJO010000069.1, read as the reverse complement.
CCACCACCACCGCCGTATTGTTCAGCTTGTACTCCCGGTCCCACGCCTGCGGCGGCCGCTTGTCCGGGTCGTCGTCCAGGACGCGCTGCCACAATGCCTGAAACTCCGCCTGCGCCGTTTCCCGCGCTACGCCCGGCTTCAGGCGCCCGATCATGGTCAGCCACCACATACGCCGCGTGTTCCAGAAGTTGGAAGTCGGTGAAAAGCTCTTCAGCATCACGATCGGTGCGAAGACGTCGGGTGATGTTCCGACGTTCGTTCCCGTGAACCCATCTCCACTGACGCCGATCACCTGGAAACGGGCGCCGTTCAGCAGGACGTCCCGCCCCACAATCGCCGTGTCGCCTCCGAACGCGCGCTGCCAGAAACCGTGGCTCAACACGGCATAGGGGTGCGCGCCCTCCTTCTCGTTGTCCGCGGCGTTGAACAGACGGCCCAAGGCCGGCCGTACGCCAAGGACCTCGAAGTAGTTTCCGCTGACCAGCGAGAGCGATACCAGTTGCGAGGAGGCGTCCGGAGCCGCCAGCCTCAGGCTCACCGGCCGTCCCCCTCCGGAAAACGCAATCAGCCCGGTGTAGGAGGTGGCGTGGTCGCGGACGAATCGGTAGTCCGGATAGTTGAAACTGTGGCGGGGGTTCGCCGGGTTCAGGCCCAGGATGGCTAGTTCCTGCGGGTTGGAGACCGGCAGCCAGCGAAGCAGAATGCTGTCCACCAGCGTGAAGATGGCCGTGTTGGCGCCGATCCCGAGTGCAAGCGAAAGCACCGCCACCGCCGTGAACATCTTGCTCTGGCGGAGCGTGCGGAAGGCGTAGCGGACATCCTGGCCCAGATTCGTCATGAAGAGCTCCTGGAATGATTCGTTGGCCTTTGGACGGCAAGACCGGCCCGATGGTTAGGAATGTTTCCACGGCGGAAACCTTCCGGGGAAGGCCGAATCTACCGGTTGAAACGCATTGGTCAGGAGGATATCCGATGGGAAAAGCAACATGGAGCACTCTGGCAATCGGCGTGGCGGCGGGGGTGGCCGCAAGCCGGCTGCTGCCGCCGGTCATCGCGCAGTTTAGTGGGAAGGCGCGGGCCCGGGCGGGCGCGGACCCGTTTGACCTGTTGATTCAGGATCATCGCAAAATACTGGCGATCCTGAGCGAAATGGAGCGCCTCCCTATGGGCAACCAGTCAAAGCGAGGGAAGCTCTTCCTCGCGCTCAAGCGCACCCTGGCAAAGCACGCCATGGCCGAGGAAGACGCCGTTTACCCCCTCTTGCACGGCGAGGTCCGCGACGTGGCGGAGAGCCGGCATCTTTATGACGAGCACGCCGACATGAAGATATTCCTCTATGAGCTGGAGCAGGCGGTGATGAACAACACCGATTGGTCCGCGCGCGTCGAGCAGTTGCGTAGCCTCATCCAGCGCCATGTCCAGCAGGAAGAACAAGTGGAGTTCCCGAAGCTCCGGCAGGCCTTGAGCGAGCGCAAGAGCCAGGAACTCTCCGGCCAGATCCGCCGGGAAGAGGCCCTCGTACTGTAGCCCTGTAGCGTTTCCTCAAGCTCCGCGCTTGCCAACACTGCGGCGACGGCGACCGATGTCGCTCCCACAAGCCGACGCGATCGTTCAGGCTGGAATGCGGGACACCCTCGTGTGGATGACTCCCCTGGTGTTGCTACGGGCGCAGGGTTCTAGCTGCTCAGATCGTTGCGCCTCTCGCCACACTGGTGAAGCGCTTGGCGCGGAACGGCGAACGAAACCTCCAGAGCCTCCGCCGACATCGCCCAGACCGGTCAGAAGCTTGCCGCCGCCGCTACCGAGCAGGCGCGATCGGCGCGATCAGCGATTCGAGCAACGACATCGCGCGCATCATCAAGACCGTCGAAGAGATTGCGTTTCAGACAAATATTCTCGCCCTGAACGCCGCCGTCGAGGCCGCACGCGCCGGCGAGTGCGGCGCGGGGTTTGCTGTCGTCGCGCATGAGGTCAGGAACCTGGCACACGGCTCTTCGGAAGCCGCCCGGGAGACCGCATCCTTGATTGAAACCTCTGTTTCTCGCGCCGCCGAAGGAGTGGAGCAGAGCCGGCACATTACGGTCGCCTTCAAGACCATCGTCGAGCGATGCCGCGCCGTCGATTCCTCCGTGGGCGAAATTGCAGCCGCCACCGGGGAGCAGCGCCAGGGCATCACCCAACTCAACACCGCCGTCGCGCAACTGTCGGTGCTGACGCAGTCGCTCGCCGCCGACGCCGACCGGAGCGCCCATCAGGCAGGGAGCCTGAACGACCAGGCCGAGGTGTTGCAGCAGGCGGTCGGGAGCTTGGCGAGGGTCGTTCGGTAGCTCGAGCTACCACCTGCTTTCCCGCTCGAACTCCCCGGCAACGGTGTCCCAGTCGACGTGGTAGCTCCCCTGGCGGACGTTCTCCAGAATCTCCGCCAGTTCTGCCCGATGGGTATCGCACCACTCCAGACGCTCTATAAATTCGCCGGGCGAACGGATGGGCATGACCCATCCGTTGATGCCGTCCCGGATCAGGTCCGGTCCACTGCAGTTGGCCGTACACATGACAGGAAGGCCGCTGGCCATCGCTTGAGGAATCACAACCGCAAATCCGTCCTGTATCGTCGGAAACACGAATACGTCTCCCTGGGCATACCATTTCGGAAGTTCCAGGTGAGGCCGGTGGCCGACAAACTCCACCGCCTCTTCCAGTCCCCGAAACAGCCGCCTGACCTCCGGAAGCACCCTCCCCACCACCCGGAACTCCATCTTGCCCTTAAGGCGCCTCACAATCGCGGCAAAATCGTAGAAACCCTTCTGAAAAGACGCGTTCCCGACATAGACAATCCGCAGCGGTTCATCCCGGAGCACCCGGAGGCGCCGCGCCTCAAACACCTCCGGGGGCGCTTGGAAGTGCGCCGTATCCACCCCCAGCGGAACGATCCGTACTTTGTCCTCCGGCACCCCTTCTTCAAGGAAACTGTCCCGGGCGAACGTCGATAGTACGATGATTCGCTCCGCCAGCTCATACTCGCGTAACTCCCGCGTGATCATCCAGGAGGTTGGGCGGCCGAGGGCCCGTCCCACACGCTCCTGCTCCTCCCGCAACAGCCGGTCCTGAGTTGCGATGTGGGCTGAGCCGCGCAGCAGATGGTGGTGGACTCCATCCCGCACCGCCATGCGTAAGGTCTCCTCGGCGATTCCGCTAAAGCAGTGGATCACATCCCAGCTTGACGTCGACAACTGTCGCGCCGCCCAACTACCGAATAGCCGGTGGAGGAACGCGCTATTCGAGATGGTCGGTGCGAACGAAAATGCCCTTTCCACGACGCGAGTAAGTACGCCCTCCAGGACGAAGCTCCGGACGTTCTCGGCCGGCAGGCCGAACTTCCTCGCTACGCTCGCCGGGTAGTTCGTGAAGACGGTAACGTCATTGCCTCGGCGCAGGAGTGCGGCTGCGAGATCGAAGGCGTGGAACCGGCCGTGGACAACAATGGCAATCTTCATAGAGGGCAAGCGGCTGCTATCAGGGAGTGCCTTCCCATTCTAGAGGACGCTACCGCTCCTCCGGCCGCCCGCGCCCTCTACGGTGCGGTTTATAATTGCGGGTTGCAGCCTACAAAGACCTCCATGGACGAAAAAGAACGAGCCCGCGCGCTGAGCGCCACTCTCGGACAGATCGAAAAGCAGTTCGGCAAGGGATCCATCCTGCGCCTGGGCTCGAGCGAAGCCGTAGTCCCGGTCACCGTCATTTCTTCCGGTGCGATCTCGCTGGATTACGCGCTGGGTGTCGGGGGGTTTCCGCGCGGCCGGATCGTTGAGATCTTCGGCCCTGAGTCGTCGGGCAAGACCACCGTCGCCCTCCAGGTTGTCGCTGAGGCGCAGAAGGCGGGGGGCATGGCCGCCTTCATCGACGTCGAGCACGCGCTCGATCCCATCTACGCGAAGAAGCTCGGTGTGGATGTCGATAACCTGCTCGTGTCGCAGCCGGATTTCGCCGAGCAGGCCCTGGAGATCACCTCGGCTCTCATCACCTCGGGCTCCATCGACGTACTGGTGGTGGACTCCGTGGCCGCGCTGGTGCCAAAAGCCGAACTGGACGGCGAAATGGGCGATTCGTTCGTCGGAGTGCAGGCGAGGCTGATGTCGCAGGCGATGCGGAAGCTGACCGGCATCGTTGCGAAATCGAATACCTGCCTGATCTTCATCAACCAGATCCGCGAAAAGATCGGCGTCATGTTCGGCAGCCCGGAGACGACCACGGGTGGTCGCGCATTGAAGTTCTATTCCTCCGTGCGAGCTGACATTCGCCGCATCGCCGCGATCAAGGACGGCGAAACCGTCACCGGCAACCGCACCAAGGTAAAGATTGTAAAGAATAAGTGCGCACCGCCGTTCCGCGAGGCGGAGTTCGACATCATCTACGGGGAAGGCATCAGCCGCGAGGGCGATCTCATCGACCTGGGAGTGGCTCACAACGTCATCGAGAAGAGCGGCTCGTGGTTCAGTTACAAGGGTGAGCGCATCGGGCAGGGCCGTGAGAACTCCCGCCAGTTCCTGAAGGACAACGAAGACATTCGACTGCAGGTGGATGTGGAGCTCAGGAAGAAACTCGGGCTTGCCAAGGAAGCGCCCGTAGCCACTGCCGCTCCCGCCGCCGCCGAGCCTAAGGCCGCCCCGCGCCGCTAGCTTCCCGCACCTCTGCCGGTAGCGCGCGGATCTCCTTCTCGTGGACCGCCCACTGCTCCTCTGACCACGGCACCGCGTAGGCAGGCAGCTCATAGAGATGCAGAAGGTGCGCCCGCCGCCGATCCAGAGGCGACCGCTCGAGCGCGAACGCATCGAGCGCCGCGTCGCTGACCGCATCTCCCGCCAGGCGCCGCCATCGCTGCCGTGGCGCGTCCCAGGCAATCAGCACCAGCTTGCGGCCGCCGGGCACACTGGCGCGCCGCGCTTCCAGTGGCGGGAGCGACGCAATACGCACCAGGTGATAGAGCCACGGACGGCCCACGCCGGCTGCCGCCGCGTGCTCGATGACCGCGAATGATTCATCACCTCGATGGGTGGGCCTGCCGGGTTCAACCGGGGCGAAGCCGCGGGCGGCAAGAGCGCGGTGGGAGCGCCGGAAGGTATCGTACAATTGCTCCCTTTCGCGCAACGGGAACGCGTCGGCGGCGGCAAAGTGAGACCGTAACCGCTCCCCATTGATGACCACGCTTTGGAGCATCCGGCGCGCTACCGCTTCGCGTAACGCGGGATCGCCCCGCTTCATTCCCAACTGAAGGGAAACCTGTGCCGCACGGTCCCAAACCAGGATGTCCGCGGCCCGCTCACCCAACGTCCACCGGAAGCCGTTGAAGTAGGATTGCGGGGCGATGTCCCCCGGGTCTTTCCGGTGCAGTGTCAGAATGCAGTAGCCGTCCCAGGCTTTGTTCGCGCCCGCGTCCCGATGAGGACGGACCAGGAAAGCGAACGTGACCCGCTCGCGGTCGATCGACCGGTCCGCGGCCACCAGGAGGAACGGGTAGGCGCCGGCATCGTCGTCAAAGTAGCCAGCGTGGTTCCAAACGCCGGGCCGAAGCTGGAAGGTCCGCGGCACGCTGATGGAGCCGAAACCGTGTAAGTAAACACGCGTCGCGGGTACCGTCAGCGGGTCACGCCACGCGTCCAGAAACGTGAATTGCAGCAGGAGAGCGATCACAGCCTGGAATGCGAAAACGCGCCGCCGGTTTTCGCAGAGTAGGGTGATGATTTGGAGCATCCTGGCGTGGGCGGGGCTGATCGTCGCCTGCGTCCTGACCATTCTTGGCCACCCGAAGGTCTTCTTCGGCGGGCGGCCGATCTACGGCCCGCTGGGTGCGTTCTATGAGCTGTACTTCCTCATGATGTGGCTCGCCCTCGGGCTCGCCGCTGCCGCTGCCGTGGGCCTGCGGCTCCGGGGTTCCCGCGGGTTCTACGCCGGCGCCTTGTTGGTGGCCTACCTGGTGCTGTGGGGCGGCGTCCCGCACCGGAGAAACCGGCTCGCCTGGTGCTACGGCAAACTCGGGCTCATCGAGTACTTGCGGGCGGAGTTCAGCGATACTCGCGAAGGAAAGTAAGCACAGCCTCTTGATCGTTCGCTTCGACGACGCGCAGCAGCGGTAGGCCGATGAGCAGGCGGGGAACGGAGCGCTGATTCTCCGTCATCAGCAATACCGGCTTGTTCTGCGACGAGGCCATCGTCGCCTCGATTGCTCCACTCACGTCTCCGCCCGTGAAGATCACGATCGCGGCCCCGGACTCCCGGATCCGGGTCAGGATCTGCTGGAAGAAGGCCTGCGGGCGCGAACGCTCGAGTTCCGGCTCAGCATAGGGCAGCCGCAGGCCCGCCCGGGCCAACTGCCCGTACGCGTCCCGAACCCACTCGGGAAGTTCGCCTTCGCGCCCGAGGACGGGCCCGCCCACGTAGATCTCAGCCATTCGGCTTGGCCTCCTCTGCCTGAACCGCCTCCGGCAGGCGCGCATAGACGTGCGCCCGCACCGTACCGCCGTCCGCGAACTCCATGCAGGCCTCGATCAACATCGGCCCCCAGTAGTGGAATTCAACGCAGAACAGTCCGTCGTCTTCCGCCGCGATGGTGATCACCGGGAAGTGCCGTCCGGCGGACCACGTGACCCGCACCGGAACTTCACGCTGCCCGTGACCGACAACCCAGCAGCGTGCCTCGTACGCCTGCCCCCGCACGAGCGATGGCTTCACCTCCACCACCGGCATGTTGCCCCGGCGTTTCTGGTACTCCGCCGCGCGCGCCTGGTCGAGCACGCGCATCTCTTCCGGCGGCGGCGTCCGCGGTCGTATTTGGGCGCGTACCTCCGGAACGCAGTGTTGCGACGAGAAACTCTTGTCTTCCACCTTGAGCGGTACCCATCGCCAGTTGTGGGGCAAGTCCTCCGCTCCATTCGGCTTGAAGATTGTCAGTCCGCGGGTCTGGACCTGCACCCGCGTCTGGCCGCCGTCCGGATAGTATTTGACCGTGATTCGGTTGTAGCAGTTCGAGTTTCGTGAGTAGTTAGTGGGAAGCCCCGTGCTGCCGGCTGAGCCGCCCGCCGCGATCACGATGGGTTGGGGCGTGTCTGACCATGCCGAGCTGCTGTCTTCCGTGAAGACGAATGGGCTGTGCTTGTGCCCGTGCAGCACCAGTTGGAAGCCGTATTGACGCAGAAGGCTGAGCAGAAGCCCGGCGTTCTCCACTGCGTCATACGAGCGTGAGGGCTCGGCGAGGGCTGGAATGAGAACGGGATGGTGATGGATGAGCGCAATCCGAATCGAGTTCCGTAAACCGTCCGGCGGCACGGCTTTTAGCAGCTTCTCAACCGTCCCGAGCTGCTCGTAATCTACCATCCCCTGCTGCTCGCTCTTCTTGCCCTTTTCCACGTAAACACAGGAGTTGAGAGTAAGAACCAGAGCGCCGAGGTCCGCCGTCCGGTCGTGCAGTTGCACCATACCGAGTGGCTGGTCGTGCCGGTGCGTTGTTCCGTAAAGGCGGTTATAAAAGCCGGTATAGCGCTCCCAGCGCTCTCCCACTTTCGGCGACGTGTAGTTGACGTCGTGGTTCCCGGGCACCATGAAGACGTTCTTCATGCCGCGCCTGGCGCCGCAGACCTCCGTATCGGCTAGCCCGGTCACAAACTTCTCCGCATCGTCGTATTCGTCGAAGATGGCCGTGGTCGTGAAGTCGCCGGTTATGCAGAAGATCAGGTCTTCCACCTTCGGCTCCTGAAGGTCCTCGGCGAGCTTGGTCAGGAGCGTAGGAAAACCGGCGCGGGGGCCGGGCTCGCCCATCACCGTTCGTGGCGGTGCGAAGCGGTGGTCGGGCCCGAAGTGCAAGTCTGTCAGGTGGACAACGTGAAGCTGACGAGTCAGATTTATCGGCAAGCTCCGGTCAGTATACGCTTTTATTGCCAAATGACGCGCAGGGACTTAAACTGCGGCAGCGGTTTCACCTGAATTTCGATCTGAGAGGCATCGCCGGCTGGCGTAAAGGTCAATCGATAGCTTGCCCGGGCCTCGAGAATGGCCGCCGCCACACCATCAGCAGGACCGGACTGAATGACATGCACGCCGGCGGGCGCCTTGGCGGGCGTCTCCGAGACGACGACTGCTTTTCGGATGTGCCTCGACCCGCCGAGCAGAAGGAGTGCGGCGTCCAACGAAGCGGCCCAGACCACCTGATCGTCGAGCCGCCCGTGAGCGTGGTCCAATCGGGCGGGACGCTGGAGCGGCGCGACGACTGCGACGATGCTCGGCGATCGACTTCAGACGCGAAGCCAGTCAGGGGCCGCTCAGCGGCGTTCTCCGACACCCGGAAGTGCCGGCGATCGAAGCCCACGCCAAGGCGGCCGTTGGACGCATCGCGCAGAGTGAGGTAAACCACCAGTGTGTTTGCTCAGCGGATGCGAGTGCAGAGAGCGCGAGGAGAGCCAACAGGGCCCGCGTGACCACAGTATTCGGCGTAACCGGACCTGGGTCAACCCTTCACCGCGACCATCACAAAAAGGAGCACCGCTAGCGGCCAGACGATGGCGAAGATAAGCCAAATGCGGTGGAACACCGCGTTCTTGACGCGGTCCAGAGTATTGATGTCAGCGATCAAGCGCTCCACCGCCTCCCGGTCATTCCTTGGCCCGCGGCGCAACCACCCCATCGCCCTGTTAGATCCCTCCGCAGCGAAATTGGATGCGAAAACGTACTCGTAACATTACAATGGCTAAGAACCCATGGGAGTTCTCATTCGCATTGAGCGGCAAAAGGCGTTCTTGCGCCGCGGCGAATGGACGTGTGCCGATTCGCGCCTCGAGTCCCTGCTCAATGAGACAACTCGCGCGTGGATTCAGGAAACGGGCGGCCCGCGAATGGATGCAAACGACCTGGAGCACGAGGTCGCTCGCGAGATGGTGCGACGATTTCAGGGGCGTGTGGTGAACCGCTCGCGATCGAGCGCCATGGTGCAGCGCCGCATCTATCTGCGCCAGCGCCAAATGGGCTTCAATTTCGAACCGCAGTCCTGACTCAACCCGAAACATGAACCGATACATCCGTTACTCGCTGGATGCCAGTCTGCCGCCGTGGGCCCCCAACGGCCCCGCCGTGCAGTGCGCTGTGTGGGACGGCCAAGGCAGCCCGCCGGGTCGGCTCCTACCGCCGTGCGCACCGTCGAAGATCGTCTGCGTGGGTAGAAACTACCCGGAGCACGCGCGTGAGCTGGGCAACGAGGTGCCCGCGGAACCGCTGATCTTCCTCAAGCCCCCATCCTCGCTTCTCGCCGCCGGCGGCGACATCGTTTACCCCAAGCTCTCGCAGCGCGTCGATTTCGAGGGCGAACTCGGCGTCATCATCGGCGCCCGCGCCCGGCACGTCGCGAAGGCAGAGGCTATGAATTTCGTCTACGGCTTCACCTGCGTGAACGACGTCACCGCCCGGGACCTGCAAAAGAAAGACGGCCAGTGGACGCGGGGGAAAGGCTTCGATACCTTCTGCGCCGTCGGACCTTGGGCGGTGCCCGCCGCCGACGTGGACCTTACGAAACTGCGGCTTCGGACGCGCCTGAACGGCGAGGTGAAGCAAGACGCGCCGGTGACGGAGATGATGTTCCCGGTGGCTGATATAATTGCCTACGTAACGCAGTTCATGACGCTGGAGCCCGGCGATCTGGTCGCGACGGGTACCCCTCCCGGCGTCGGTCCCATGCAGCCTGGCGATACGGTGGAAGTCGACATCGAGGGTATCGGGGTGCTTCGAAACAGGGTCGTCGCGGAGCCGTAGAGCGGGCAAACCTCAGAGAGGGCAACGCGTGAAATTCTTTCTGGACACAGCCAATCTGGAGGAGCTGCGCAAGGGGGCGGACTGGGGCATCGTCGATGGTGTCACCACGAATCCCTCGCTGATCGCAAAAGAAGGGAAACCGATCGAAGAGCAGATTGCAAAGATCTGCGAAATCGTTGACGGCGACGTGAGCGCCGAGGTCGTCTCCACCGTCGCCGAAGAGATGGTGCGCGAAGGGCGCGTTCTCGCGAAAATCCACAAAAATGTCGTCGTGAAGGTCCCGCTCACTCGCGACGGAATCAAGGCGACTTCCATTCTCAGCAAGGAAGGCATCCGCCTCAACGTGACGCTCTGCTTCACGCCGGGCCAGGCACTCCTGGCTGCCAAGGCGGGAGCGTACATCGTCAGCCCCTTCGTCGGGCGCCTGGATGATATCGGCCAGGAAGGCATGGACCTGATCCGCGCCATTACTCTCATCTACCGCAATTACGGCTACAACACGCAGGTGCTGGCGGCGTCGCTGCGGTCGCCGCTGCATGTCGTCGACGCCGCCAAGGCCGGCGCACATATCGGCACCATGCCTTTCAAGGTGCTTGATACGCTGTTCAACCATCCGCTCACGGACAAGGGCCTTGACCAGTTCCTGAAGGATTGGGGCAAGGTGTTCCAGGAGACTTCTGCCCGGTAGCCATCTGTGCGCTTCTCGCATCCGTTCATCTTCGGGTTGGGGGCCGCGGCCGCGTCTGCCGCGGTAGTCGCGGCCGGATACTTTCTTCTGCGCCGCAAGGTCACTCCGGCGGAGAAAGAGCGGAGGCGACGGCTGGCCGTCAATGATGCCGGGCGGATGACTGACGGCTCCGTCACGGACGTGCACGGCACGGAGCTGCACTTCACCTATGAAGTGCGGGGCGTGGGGTACGCGGCATCGCAGGACGTCGCTGGATTGTTGGATCTCGAGGGGTATGAGAGCGCGTCGCTGCTGGGGCCGGCGACCGTGAAGTATGTGCCGGAGAACCCGGCCAATTCCATTCTGCTGTGCGAAGCGTGGAGCGGTCTGCGGCTCAACCGCAAGCCCGCCGCGCCCGCCTCAGCGCGAGGAGAAAGCGAATCATGAACCGAATCCTTCTGACCGCGGCGGCCGTGACCCTGCTGGGGGCGTCGCTGCTGCCCGCTCAAAACAAGTACGAAAAGCCGAAATCCATCATTCACGTCGTCACGCTGCACTATAAGGACGGCACCACTCCCGAGCAGCGCCAGGCTGTGCTGGATGGCATCGAGAAGATGGCCGCCGCAATCCCCGGCGTGAACCGCATCTGGCTGAAGCCGGTAAAGGTGCAGGGCGGCTACGTGCAAAAGCTGCCGAGCGGCGAGACGAAAGTCACCAATTTCACCGATGCCTTCGTCATGGAGTTCAAGGATGCAGCGGCCTTGAAAGTCTATGAGAACCATCCCGCGCACCGCGAATGGGAGAAGGTCTACTTGGAAGTGCGCGGCCGCAGTTCAACGAGCGATATCAGCAATTAGCTTGCGTTCGGGTCAACAAATCCGATGCACTCGGCAAACGTATCCTGAAACCGCTCATGCGACGCGAGGGCGAAGTGCTCCACCAGAGGCTCCGGAGCCTCGTTCAACAGGTGGAGTTTCGCCCCGCGTAGCGCTGTGTTGCCCGCCGCGGTGATCCGCGGTACTTCCACCAGCCCCACCCGCAGCGCCGCCTCCGGGCTGACATAGTTCCCGAACGCGCCTGCCAGGTACACGGTCTCGATCTCGTCCAGGGTCACTCCCCGTACTTCCGCCAGCAGCCGCAAGCCCGACGCAATCGCCGCCTTCGCCAGTTGCAGCTCCCGTATGTCTCTCTGCGTCAGCCCGAGATCCCCCGTCAGGGGCACCCCCTTCGAGCGCCCGCTCGCCGCAATCCATCCCAAATCGAGACCCGCCGCCACGGCCTCCACTAACCCGCTCCCGCAGATCCCCAACGGCGGAACGTCCCCGATCACCCGGCACTCCGCTCGGCCATCCCGCGCGGCGACGTGAGCAATGGCCCCCGGCGCCGCGCGCATCCCGTGCCGGATCTGAGCGGCCTCAAACGCCGGCCCCGCCGCCGTCGACGCGCATACCAGCCGCTCCCTGCTTCCCAAGACGATCTCGCCGTTCGTGCCCAGGTCGATCAGTGCCGTCAGTCGATCGCTTTCCGCCATCCCGCAGGCGGAAATGCCGGCGAGGATGTCGCTCCCCACGAATCCACCGATGCAGGGCAGAAACTCCCACTTCCCTTCCAGGATCGATCCCAGCTCCCGCGCCTCGAAGGGGGCCTCCGCCAGCGGCGCCACGTTCAGTCCGCCCCACAGGTGGTGCATCACGGTGTTCCCCACCAGCACCACTCGCTGCGGCCGCATGCACAGCCGCTCCACCATTCCCTCCACAGCCTCCCGAATCAACCGGCGCAACGGCGCTCCCGCCATCGCCGCCGCGATCCGGCTCATCACATCGGCCCCGTAGGGGGCCTGTGGATTCAGCGCCGTCTCCACCCCCAGCACTGCGCCCGTTGCCAGATCCACCGACTGTGCAACTAAGGTGGTGGTCCCCACATCCACCGCCACGCCGACGCCCTCGCGCGGCGTGAATCGCACCGGCGCCTCGTCAGTCAACACCGGAGATTCCCACTGCGCTACTTCAACGACCACCGGCCCTCGCGCCACTCCGCGACACGCCAGCCTCCACCCCGCCGCCAGCTCCGCCCCGCTAAACAGCGCCTCCATCTCAGAGGTAACCGGAACCTCACCCTCCACCACGCGCACCCGGCACCCACGGCAGATCCCCTCGCCGCCGCATGGAAACTCGACCCCCTGCGGCTCCAGCAGCGGCCCGAGCGCCGCCCCCGCGGACGCCGCCAGCCGAACCCGCCTCATCCCACGTGACCGCGTGCGAACGCGGCCATCGCGTCTACGTTCGCGTACGGCGTGCCCGGCGGAATCTCGCACCCCGCGCCGGCGATCCACCGCGGGCCTGCGTCGCGGAGCGCCTGCTCGCACCACGACGTGACGCTCTCTGCCGTGCCGTCCCGCAACCCGCGCACCGGGTCCAGGTTCCCGCACAGCGGCTGCGCGGGCCCCATGGCCGCCCGCCCCTCGGCCAGAGGCGACAGGTAGTCGAGGTCCACCATCTCGCACCCCAACTGCCCCATCTCCGGGAGAATCTTCCGCGTGTTCCCGCAGATATGCAGCCGCACTCGCGCGCCCATCGCGCGCAGGCCGTCCACCAGCTTCTTCTCGTACGGCCACACAAACGTCCGATACACCCTCGGGCCCACCAGCGACGCCGCTGCGTCACCGACCCCGATTAGATCCGCCCCCGCCTCCAGTTGCGCCTTCGCGAACCGCAGTTCCATTGCCACCACAAACTCGAACAGGTCCCGCACGAAGCCTTCGTCATCGGCAAAGTCGAGCATCAGCGTGTTCAGCCCGCGCAGGTCCGCGCCCATCGCGCAAGGCCCCTCGATCCAACCCTCCACCACCAACTCAGAGCCCGCCCGCTCCCGCAGCATGCGAACGGCGCGCAGCCGGTCGGACATCCGCTTCCCTTCAGAAGGGTCCGGCAGATCCAACCGGCACAGCGCCGGCTTCTCTGCTAGCAGGGCCTTGCTCTCCACAATCGCCGGCGGCTGGTCTTCGAACCATTCGATCGCCGCTCCCAGGTCGCTCGCTTCCCGGGCGGGGTCCGAGATCGCCGATACATAGTCGAACCCGAACCGCTCGGCGGTCTTCAGTTGCGACTCCACCAGCACGTCCGCCCGCGCCGCATACTCGCCGTACTTGACCCCCGCATGATGCGCCGCAAACATCATCGTGATCGGCATCAGCGGCACTTGGTCCACCGCGCGCCCCTCGAACATCGCCAGTACGCGCTCGCGTCCCGTCATAACGGCTCCACGTCCAGAATCGAATCGTCGTACCGCGCCACGGTCCGGTACCCCACCGGTACCTTCAGGAACGTCTCCGCATCCCAGTCGCCATCCACCAGCCGCCCCAGCAGGTGCAGGTTCCCGCGTACCAGGTCAAACGTCCACCCGCGCCGGGCCGCCTCCTCGCGCGCTCGAATTTCGAAGCTCCGATTCGGCTCCACCCCCGTCTCGATATACGTCAGTTGCCGGTACGCCTTCTTGTACGCCCCCAGTTGCTCCCACAGATAGCGCCCGTTGTCTTCGCCGTACTGTGCCACCAACCCTTCCAGCGTGTAGCCCGCTCCCGTCCGCCGCCGGGTCTCGTCAAGCGACAGTTGCTCCAGGTTCTCGCCGCGCTCCAGCCAGCCGGTGGACCGGAAGTACACGCCCGGGTGCGCGTCGAAGTACTTCTGATACGTCTCGCGCCCGCCCATCAGCAGCGCGATACAGTCATGGGCTCGAGGAATCACCAGCGGCGTGCGCCGTGCTTCCAAACCGATCACGCCGTTGCCGCAAAGAGCGTACCCCAGCAGCACCGCTTCGTATCGGTCCGGAGCCGTCGCGTCGATCCTCTGCTGGATCCCCTCCCGCATCTTCGCCCCGCCCAGGTCATGGAGCCCCTTCGGCAGAAACTCCACGTCCACCTGGTTCGGCGACCGCGCCACCAGCCAGCACATCTCGCGGTAGAGCACCTCACAGCAGATCAGCTTCAGATTCACGAGAACATCGGCGCGGCCGCGCGGATGAACTCCGGCGACGTACCGCAGCAGCCTCCCACGAATGTCGCGCCCGCCTGCAAGAGCCGCGGCACACCCGACGCGAACGCCTGCGGCGATTGCGTGTACCGGACCTCCCCGTTCACCATCACCGGCAGCCCCGCGTTCGGCTTGATCCACAACGGCAGCTCCGTCGCCGCCCGCAGCCGCCCGCAGATCTCCACCGCCGACTCGATCCCCATGCCGCAATTCGCCCCGATCGCATCGGCGTCCTGGAACTCGGCGGCCACCATCTCGGGCGTCGCGCCCGTCATCGTCCGGTCCTTCGCGCGTCCTGTATCGAAGGCGAACGAGACAATTACCATCGCCCCCGCTTCTTTCGCCGCCCGCAGCGCAATGCGCGCCTCCGCCATGTCGCTCATGGTCTCGATCAGCAGCGCATCGGCGTCACACAGCGCCCACGCCTGCTCGCGGAACGCCTCGAGCAACTCGTCTTCGTCGACATCGCCCATCCCCAGCAGCTTCCCCGACGGCCCAATCGACGCAAACACCAGCGCGCGGTCCCCGGCCGCCTCACGCGAGATCCGCAGGCCTTCCTGGTTCAGCCTCTGAATGTCGGCGTTCGGCATCGCGATGCGGTTCGCTCGAAAGGTGTTCGTCAGAATCACCCGGCTGCCCGCGTCCGCATACGACTTCGCCACCGCCGCCACACGCTCCGGATGCTGGAGGTTCCAGATATCGGGATTCTCTCCCGGCGGCAGCCCCAGCTTCTGCAACTCCGTGCCCCACGCCCCGTCCGCCAGCATGGGCTTCAGACTTAGCCAGTTCTCACTCAAGGCTCGATCCTTTCGAACACCACCACCGTACTGTCGTAATCTCCGCCGAGCCTCAAATCCAACCCGCGATTCATCAGCCACGCGCCGCTCTGCGTTTCCTTGGAACCCATCAGTTTCTTGTCAAAGCTCCGCACGCGATAGCTCGCCTTCGCGTCCAACCCTTTCAGCGAGAGCGGCGGCAACATGCGCCGGAATTGTTGATGGTCCAGGAACGCGAACAAGACGCCCCGCTTGCCATCGGGCGATACATAGAAGTTCGCCGTCAACGCGCCTTCGCGCGGAGAATGAAGCCGGTACAGCTCACCCTCCTGCACCGTTCCCCGAATCGACTTGTACAGCTCCACCATCTTCGCCGCCAGCCCCAGGTCCTGCTCCGGCCATTTGTTTAAGTCCCCACCGATGCCGAGCGACCCCTGCATCGCCACATGGAACCGGTAGGCGAGAGGCGTCACCCGCCCGTTCATGTTGGGAACGTCCGTCACCCAATCCATCATCACCTTCGGCGAATAGGCGAACGAGAACCCCTCCTGGATCTTCAGCCGGTCGAACGCCTCGGTATTGTCCGACGTCCACACCTGGTCGACGCGCGTCAGGATGCCGTAATCGACGCGCCCGCCGCCGCCCGAGCAGCTCTCGATCTCCAGCTTCGGATGCTTCGCCCGCAGCCGGTCTATGATCTCGTACACGTTGCGCACGTACTGCACCCAGATCTTGCGCTGCTCGCTCGGCGCCACCGCCGGCCACCCCGGTTCTGTGACGTGCCGGTTCATGTCCCACTTGATGAACGCAATGTCGTTCTCCGTCAGCAGCGCGTCGAGCACCTTGAAAATGTGCTCCTTGACGTCCTCGCGCGCCATGTTGAGGATCAGTTGATTGCGCGTCTCGGTTCGCGGCCGCCCCGGAAAGTGAATCACCCAGTCCGGGTGCGCGCGATAGAGATCGCTGTCCGGATTGATCATCTCCGGCTCCACCCAGATACCGAACTTCATCCCCAGCGACTGCACATGGGAAATGAGCGGCTTCAATCCGTTGGGAAACTTCTTCTTATTGACGAACCAGTCACCCAGTCCGGCGCGATCGTGGTCCCGCGCGCCGAACCAGCCGTCGTCCATGACGAAGAGTTCAACGCCGAGTTTCGCCGCCTTCGTCGCCAGGGCCTTCTGTCCCTCTTCGGTAACGTGAAACTCGGTGGCCTCCCAGGAGTTGTAGAGCACCGGTCGCGGCTTCGGCGCCGCGCGGTCAGGCGCAAGCTGCGAACGTTCGAAGCGGTGCATCAGGCGCGAAGCCGCTCCAAAGCCCGCGCCGGAAAACCCGCCATAGAACGGCGGCGTCTCGAGCGACTCCCCCGCCGCCAGCGGATACGCGAAGTCGAAGTCGTTGTAGCCGCCGGTCACCTGCGTGGCGTCGTTCGGCGTCCGCTCCACCACGATCTTCCAGTTCCCCGACCAGCCGAGCGCACCGAACCACACGTTCCCTGCCGTCTCGGTCGCGCTCTCATCCAGCGCGAACCACGGGTTGAACTGGTGGCTCGTATTTCCGCGGCGGCTCTCCAGAATCTTCTTCCCCGGATTCACCGGCTCCCGCACCAGGTTGGTCTCGCCGGCCCATCGCCCCGTCAGGTAGCTCAGCCGGTACCGCCCCTGCGGCACGTGCCAGGTAGCCGACTGCGCGGATTCCAGCACCACCTTCCCCGGCGTCCGGTTCGTGATCCGCGCGGACCGCTTGATGATGTCCTGCGCCGGATACGCCGTATAGACCAGCGACACATCCAGCGCCCGCTCGATGTCCTTCACGCGGATCTCGAGCGTCTCTCCCTTGATCTCATGAGACACATACCGCAGCACCACGTCGCGCACCCCGTCCGCGAACGTCGCCTTCAAGGCCGGTTCCACAAAGCGCAGTCCGCCGAACCCGGCGTATTCCTCCGCGCTCATGCCGTCGGAGTTCTCGAACGCGAAGCCGCCGGAACGCCGGGCCGCGGAGAGGTCGCTGTCCGCCACCTTCGCGCCCCAATAGACAAGCTGCACCTGCTTGCTCTCGTTCACTCCCACCACGTAGCTCGTGCGTTCCGTCTCCAGCACGAACAGGCTCCGGTCCGCCAGGTGCCGCACCCCCGCCGCCGCCGGCAGCGAAAGCATCGCCAATACCGCGAGGATCTTCATGCCGCCTGTACCATCTTCCTCGCCAGCGTCACCGCTGCCGTAGCGTTCTCCCCGTACCCGTCCGCGCCGATTTCTTCCGCGAAGCGCCGCGTCACGGGCGCGCCGCCCACCAGCACTTTCACCTTGTCGCGCACTCCGCCAGCGGACAGCGCCTCGATCACCCGCCGCATCGATGGCATGGTCACGGTCAGCAGCGCCGAGAGACAAATGATTTCTGCCCCGCGGTCCCGCACCGCCTCCACAAACTTCTCCGGGGGCACGTCCGCGCCCAGGTCGATCACCTCGAACCCTCCCCCCTCGAGCATCGACGCCACGATGTTCTTCCCGATGTCGTGCAGGTCGCCCTTCACTGTCCCGATCGCCACGCGCCCGGCCGGCTCCGCTCCCTGCGCGGCGAGCAGTGGCCGGATCAGCTCGAGCGCCGCCTTCATGGCGCGCCCCGCCAGCAGCAACTCCGGCACGAAGAACTCCTCGCACTCGAACAGCCGTCCCACCTCGTCCATCGCGGGAACCATCTGCTGCTGCACGAGGGCGAGGGCATTCTCGCCGCGCGCGAGTGCCGCCTCCGTCGCGGCCACCGCCGCCTTCGCATTCCCTTCGACGATCGCCTGGTAAAGGTCCGTCATGCATTACACTCCCGCGGCCAGCGCCGCCTGCCCGTTGAATTCCCGCACTGCATTCAGCATCGCCAGGATGTTCTCCACCGGCGTGCGCGCCTGCACGTTGTGAATGGTGTTGAACACAAAACCGCCGCCGCGCGAGAACACCCGGCAGCGTTCCAGAACCTGCTCCCGCACCTCGGCCGCCGTCCCGAACGGCAGCACCTGCTGCGTGTCCACACCGCCGCCCCAGAACACCAGCCTCTCGCCGTAGTCGTTCTTCAGGTGCTCCGCGCCCATGTTCGTCGCGCTGCACTGCACCGGGTTCAGAATGTCGAAGCCCGCCTCGATCATCGACGGGATGAACCGGTCCACTGACCCACACGAGTGTTTGAACGTCCGCCACGCCGTGTGCCCGTGGATCCAGTCGTTGACGCGCTTGTAGTAGGGGAACCAGAGGTCCCGGAACGTGGCTGCCGAGCAGAAGCTCGAGGTCTGGGTTCCGAAGTCCGTCCCGCACAGAAACACGGCGTCCACCCGGTTGCCCACGGCCGCGAAAATTCGCTCGAGGTTCGCAATCGCAATCTCGCACTGCCTGGAAAAGATCGCATGCACATACTCGCGCCGCGACCGCGTCGCCATGTACCACTCGGCAATATCGCGAATCCCTTTCGGCTTCTTGAGAAACGGCGCCGGCACCAGCGCAATGTCGCCGAACGCCGTCCCGCCGAAGTTCGCCAGCACGGCGCGCCCCGTTTGCGACGCCGCCTCCACCGACACTCGGATATGCTCCAGGTCCTCGTCCGAGATCGGCCCGAACTCCTCCAGATTGTCTTCCGGGTTCAACTTCTCCTCGTCAATCGGTTCCTGCCGCACAATGGTGTCGAAGAAGTACCCGTCGTTCGGCATCCGCGCGCTCGCCGGGGCCGTCAGGTCTCCCTCCGGGTACATCAGAATATCGCCGCTCTCCGCCACCGTTGTGTTAAACTTCTCCGGCACCAATACCGGAAGGCCGTCGGGCATGCGCCATTCTTTCCAACCTTCGTTGGCAAAGCCGAAGAGCGTCTTGCGCGGAAACACGCCCTCGACGTCCAGGCCCAGCGCCTCTTGCAGGTCCGCCTCCACCAGCCCCAGCATCTGGTACGGCTCATGGACCTTCACCGGGTGCGGCTCCAATCCGAAATGCCGCCGCAGCGCGTCCACGCAGCTCACGTGGATGCCCGTCACGGCGGTGCTTCCGAAATCGACGGGGATGCGGTCCGGCGCCTGGTGGCGCAGCGCGGCGAGCACCCGTTCGCGGCTGGTCATGTCAGCCCTCCATTGGATATTCGGATTATATAGTGCGGTACTGTTCTGTGCACCCGGAGCGCTTGCGGCGCAGGTGTTTGAACTCCGCGGCCGCATTGAACCCGCCGCGACCGCCTCCGTTACCGTCTTTGGCGCACTCACCCCCTTCAACGAACAGGCGTGGGCGGGCCCCGACGGACGCTTCAAGGTGAAAAACCTCGTCCCTGGCCTCTACACCGTCGCCGTCTTCGTCCCCGGCCGCGGCGAAGTGCGCCGCACAGTCAACGTCACCACCGCGTTCGCCGATGCGCGCGCCCGCGTCGACATCGTTGTCCCGATAGAAACCGGAACGGAGAAGCAGCGCCGCGCCCAGGAGCAGAAGTCGGTGGTGTCGGTACGAGAGCTCGCCATCCCCGGCGAAGCCCGTCGTGCGTTCAAGGACGCCCTCGCCGCCCTCTCCCGCCGCGATCCGGCGGCCGCCTCCGAAGCCCTGCTGCGCGCTGTCAAACTCGCCCCGCGGTACAGCGAAGCCTGGAACAACCTCGGGACGATCGCCTATCAAACTCGCCAGTACTCGCAGGCCGAATACTATTTCCGCCGCGCACTCGAGGAGTCCCCCGGCGCCTATTCCCCCACCGTGAACCTCGGCGGAACGCTCCTGAACCTGAACCGCCCGAAAGAGGCGCTCCCCTACAACGAATTCGCCGCTCGCCAGGAGCCGGAAGAAGCGCTCGCCCGCGCCCAACTCGGCATGAACCTATGCCTCCTCGGGGAAGTGAACGCGGGTATCGAACACCTGCAAGCGGCCAAGCGAATCGACCCTGCCCACTTCTCGCGCCCCCAACTCTTCCTCGCCCGCGCCTACCTCGCGCAGGGCGACACCGCCGCCGCCGCGCGGGAGTTCGAGGACTATCTCAGACGTCACCCCGACGCCCCGGATGCATCAGCTATCCGCGATCAACTGCACCGCCTCCGAGGCTCCCCTTAAACGGAACGTTCGCTAATCCGGACCACCGTACCAGGCTTGATCTCCGCCAGCGCCGCACATGCTGCCGGAACCAGGCCCTCCAAGTCGGCCAATCGATTTGTTCGTGCGCAGAGAATCAAGACTGCGATCCGGCGGTTCGCAACACTCTGTTGAAACGGAATCTCCTGATCCGTCGTGATGATCACCTCAAAACCGGCCGCCTCCGCCGCGTCCAGCAAGATGCCATTCTTCACTCCTGACAAGCCGGCGTATCCCACGGTTTGACACTCGTGGCCGGCGAACGGCAAACGGAGTCGTTGGTCAACGCACTCGTCAATGAGCAGGCGCATCAAACTCGAGCAAGGCGAAGGTCCTTCGACTCTTCGAGAACCTGCACCGCGAGCTCGCGGCTGACGGTTGGAAAACCCCGGAGGAAGTCATCGAGCGAGTCCCCATGTTCCAGGTACTCAAACAAGGTCTTGACGGGCACGCGGGTACCGCGGAAGCAGGGCGTTCCGTGCATGATTTCGGCATCGCGCGTCACTGCTTCCTGCATTCCTCTATTGTCGCTTACCCGACCACCACCCGCTGATCGCCCTCCCGCCGTGTCACCCGTTCCCGGTCCAGGTACTCCAACAGCGGAATGGCGTATTTGCGCGACACCCCTGTCCACTCCTTGAACTCTGCCACGCCGAAGCGCGTTCCCTTCCGCCCCGCCAGCATCGCGCGCAGAGACTCGATGGCCTCCACATGAAACACCAGTTCCTCGCTCACCTTCACCAGCCGCCTCTGGCGCAACAGGATCTGAAGCAGCGGACGCGCGCGCGCCGGCTCAACGCCCGACGCCGCCAACACCTGCGCCGTCGCGGGCGCCGCCAGGCCCGCCGCGCGAAACGCCTGCTCCATCTTCGCCAGCGCCTCGCTTTCGTCTTCCTGAAACGCCACGCGGTGCGAGGCCAGCCGCACCACGTCGCCCTCGCGCACCAGCGTTTTCGACTGCCCCAGCAATCCATCCAGCAGGAACGCGGGCGCATCGTTCCCCAACACGCGCTGCCGCAGCTCTTCGCTGGCCATCCCGGGCGACAGCGGCGTCTTCTTGTGAAACTCGCGCACCCGTTCCTGCAGCTCCGAAAGCAGGCCCTCCACCGCGGCCCGCGCCATGCGCCACTCCCCCAAAGCAACGCCCCATCCGCCCGCCGGTTCCCAGACGCCCGTGCGCGCCGTCAGTTCACGCACGCTCATCCCCGTACGGGACTCGGCGAGCAACATCTCTCCCAGCGATTCCGCTCGCGCCACCGCCTCCGCCCGCGCTAACAGCGCGCGCCGCGGCGGATCGACATCCAGAACTCGCCCGCCGCCAATGGTCACCACCGGCGAGAACATGCGAATGATGAAGCGATCGCCCGGCAGCAGCAACGCCGGCTCCCGCAGCACCAGCCGGACCAGAGCGCGCTCGCCCGGCAACATCTCCGCGGCGCCGCTCAAGAGCCGCACTTCGGCCTCCAACTCGGCGGTGCCCGCGTGGAAGTGCACGGGCGCGCGCTGCTTCAAGGGCTTCGCCCCCGGCAGCAGATCGAGCTCCGCCTCCACGCGTGTCGTCGCGCGAAAGACGCCCGGCGGGCCCAACGTCATACCCCGGCCCAGTTCGGTCGCCTCCACCCCGGCCAGGTTGACCGCCGTCCTCTGGCCCGCGAGTGCCTGCCCGGCCCCCACCCCATGAACCTGTAAACCTCTCACCCTGAAAACGCGTCCAACCGGGTAGACCTCGACTTCCTGCTCGGCAGCCAAGGCGCCGGCAACGAGGGTGCCGGTCACGATGGTTCCGAAGCCGCGCATGCTGAACGAGCGATCCACAGGAAGGCGAAACGGCCGCGAGGCGTCCCGCGCGCGCACCGCCCGCCCCAGCCGCTCGATCTCGCCCTTCAACTCCGCCAGTCCCACTCCGGTGACGGCGCTTACAGGCACCGCGGGCGCGCCCTCGAGAAAGGACCCGGCGACGAACTCCTCCACCTCCAGCCGCACGAGTTCCACCAACTCTGGCTCCACTGCGTCCACCTTTGTCAACGCAATGATGCCCTTCTGTATTCCGAGCAGCCGGCAGATGTCGAAGTGTTCGAGCGTCTGCGGCTTGATGCCTTCGTCGGCCGCTACCACCAGCAGCACGAGGTCGATACCGCCCACGCCGGCCAGCATGTTCTTCACGAACCGCTCGTGTCCTGGCACGTCGATAAAGCTGACGCGCGCGCCCGAGGGCAGTTCCAGGTGCGCAAATCCGAGGTCAATTGAGATGCCTCGCCGCTTCTCTTCTTCCAGCCGGTCCGTATCGATGCCGGTCAACGCCCGCACCAGCGCGGTCTTGCCGTGGTCAATGTGCCCTGCCGTTCCGGCGACAATAAAGGTCATGCGATCGCTTTTCATGCTACTACTGGCCTTCGCATGGGCCGCGCCGGCGCAGGTTCCCGAGCCGGAAGCGCCCACCGCCACCTTCTCCACCGGCACGTCGCAGGTGCGCATCGACGTTCAAGTGGTGGAAGGGAAGAACGTCATCACGGGCCTCACCAAGGACGATTTCCTCATTTACGACGAGAAGCGCCCCCAACCCGTGCTCGGCTTTGGCCGAGAGGCCGAGCCCGTGCGCCTGCTGCTCCTGCTCGATATCAGCGGCAGCATGCGGAGGAACCTGCAGGAGATGGCCCGTACTGCGAAGGCCGCGCTGGGCCTGCTTAAGCCTCGCGATGAAGTCGCCGTAATGCTGTTCAGCCGGGACACGCAACTCACGGACCCCTTCACCGCCGACCACGCCGCGGTCGTCCAGTCCCTTGAGCGCGCAACCTTCGACAATGACCTCGGCGGCGGCACCGCAATCAATTCCGCCCTTCTCAAAGCCGCCGAGTACTTCGACGAGACGGCAAAGACCGACGATGAACAGCGCCGCAACCAGCGCTTCGCCATCCTCATTGTCACCGACAACATCAGCACCAGCTACAAGGTGCCGGACGAGGAGGTGATCAAGGCGCTCTATCGCGAGGACATCGTGCTCAACGCCATCGTTGTGGGCAAAGGCTATCGCCCGCAGCAGGCGAAAGCCGAGCAGTACACCAACCCTGACTTCACGCCCGCCGACGTGTTCAAGCTGGCCGAGGAAACCGGGGGCGAAGCCGTCAAAGCGGACCGCGCCGACACCGCTTTCCGCGACATGCTGGAGCGCATCCGCACCCGCTACAGTCTCGTCTATCGAGCCCCCGACAACGTGTCGCCCGGCACCTTCCGCTACATCAACGTGCAGCTTGCCGGCCAGGCGAGGCAGCAGTACCCCAAAGCGCAAGTGCGTCACCGCAGCGGCTACTACGTCCGCTGAACGCGAGCGCCCCGCCCCCTCTCCCTGCGCTAGACTCGTCGTCAAACCATGGCGAGCCACAACCTCGAAGAAGTCCGCCGCCGCCACGAAGCCGCCGAGGCCGGCGGCGGCCCCGAACGCCGCGAGCGCCAGCATCGCGACGGGAAACTCTCCGCGCGTGAGCGAATCGAGCTCCTCCTTGACGAAGGCACCTTCGAAGAGCTCGACAAGCTGGTCCGCCACCGCTGCCGCGACTTCGGCATGGACGAACAGGTAGTTGACGGAGACGGCTTCGTCACCGGTTACGGGCTGGTGAACGGCCGTCCCGTCTACGTCTTCGCGCAGGACTTCACGGTCTTCGGCGGCTCCCTCTCGGAAGCGAATGCGCAGAAGATCTGCAAGGTGATGGACCTCGCCCTGAAGAACGGCGCGCCCGTGATCGGCCTCAATGACTCCGGCGGCGCCCGCATCCAGGAAGGCGTCCTCTCGCTTGGCGGGTATGCCGACATCTTCCTCCGCAACACCCTGGCGAGCGGCGTCATCCCCCAAATCTCCGCCATCCTCGGCCCGTGTGCCGGCGGCGCTGTTTACTCGCCCGCGCTTACCGACTTCGTCTTCATGGCCGACCACACGAGCCACATGTTTGTCACCGGCCCCGACGTTATCAAGCTGGTTACCCACGAAGACGTCACCAAGGAAAAGCTAGGCGGCGCCCGCACGCACAATTCCGTCAGCGGTGTGGCGCATTTTCTGGGGAGTGACGACACGGACTGCCTCCGCATGATTCGCGAACTCCTCGAATACCTCCCCTCTAACAACCGCGACGATGCTCCCCGCAGGCCCGCCACCGACCCATGGGATCGGCGCGACCCCGCTCTCGACACCCTCGTCCCCGAAGACCCCGCCATCCCCTACGACATCAAAGACGTTATCCACCGCATCGTCGACCACGGTGAGTTCTTCGAAGTGCACTCGCACTTTGCCCAGAACATAGTCGTCGGCTTCGCCCGCATGGACGGCCGCACCGTCGGCATCGTCGCCAACCAGCCCTCGGTGCTCGCCGGCTGCCTCGACATCAACTCCTCCGTCAAAGGCGGCCGCTTCGTGCGCTTCTGCGACGCTTTCAACATTCCCATCCTCACGTTTGAAGACGTGCCCGGCTTTCTGCCGGGGACGGAGCAGGAGTTCGGCGGCATCATACGCCATGGCGCCAAGCTCCTGTACGCTTACGCCGAAGCGACGGTTCCGAAGGTGACGGTGATCACTCGCAAGGCATATGGCGGGGCGTATTGCGTTATGGGCTCCAAGCACCTGCGCACCGATATCAACCTCGCGTGGCCCAGCGCCGAGATTGCGGTCATGGGCGCCGAAGGCGCCGTCAACATCGTCTACCGGCGTGAAATCGCCGAGGCAACCGACCCCGCCGCCATGCGTCACGCGAAGATCAGCGAATTCCGCGAGCGCTTCGCCAACCCCTTCGTGGCAGCCGAGCGCGGCTTCATCGACGACGTCATCGAGCCTCGCGAGACCCGCCCCAAAGTCATCCGCGCCCTGCGCGCGCTCGAGAACAAGGTCGACACCATGCCGTCGAAGAAACACGGCAACATCCCGCTCTAGCCGTGTCGTACGATAGCCGGAGCATGAATACGATCACGCCGTTCCTGTGGTTCAACGACAACGCCGAAGAGGCCGCCCAGTTCTACCTTTCGGTCTTTCCAAAGGCGAGTAAGGTGAGCGAACTGCGTTCCAGCGGCGTCGGCCCCTGGCCCGAGGGCCAGATTGCGACCATCACCATCGAGCTCATGGGCCAGCAGATGACGTTCATGAACGGCGGCCCCGCGCATGCCCTTACGCCCGCCTTCTCCTTCTCCGTCGCTTGCAAGGACCAGGC
The DNA here is from genome assembly GCA_033763935.1 of Bryobacteraceae bacterium. Lineage (GTDB taxonomy): Bacteria > Acidobacteriota > Terriglobia > Bryobacterales > Bryobacteraceae > DALYJJ01. Next base: position 17,112 of record JANRJO010000069.1, on the reverse strand, counting down.
CGAACTGGATCGTTACTGGGACAAACTACTTGAGGGCGGCGGCAAACCTATGGCCTGCGGCTGGCTCACCGATCAGTTCGGCCTCTGCTGGCAGATCGTCCCGGAGCATGTTGAAGACCTTGTGCGGCATCCGAAGGCCATGGCGGCGATGATGGGCATGGTGAAGTTCGACATCGCCGCGCTCGAGGCAGCCGCCGCGGAGTAAGGGCAGACTTCTACCGCTTCAGGCGGCGATACAGAAGAGTCGCTCCGAGCCCCAGGAACACGATTGCCGCGGTACCCGGCTCGGGGACCACCCCCGACGCTTCGAACTGGAGATCGTCCATCACAAAAAACCCGCTGGACGTGAGCACCCGCACCTCGTCCACCGTCCCCTCGTAACCAGAGGGTAGAAAGGTGGGTATGGCGGAGAGCCCGATGACCGTGGACGAATGGACAAGTACTCCATCGTTATACAACTCCCATTGCGCCGTCACAGACTCAAGGCCGGCGAAGTAAGCTCCCAGAAGGCGCGCATCGGGAGCAAGGAAGGAGAAAAGCAGCGCCTCGGAACCGGCATTATTGTAGACGCGCGTCGCGCCTGAGCTCGGAGTGAAAGGGGGCTGCTCGAAATCGTAGTGCTCCCAGCCCGCGTTCCACGAAATCCCGCCGTAGTTAATGGGCAGGGTAGCTTGGCCCACCAGGTCGTCGAAAGTCAACGTGGTGGCGCCCAGAGTTGCGGCCGTCAGGAGCAGCATCGCTGCCGGAATCGCGAGACGCATAATTGGAGGAGTATAACGGACTGTAATCTAGATCGCAAACAAGAATGAAACAAAAAGTACTGCAACCGACGCCGTCTTCTGGGGCGTAACCAGCGTATGATGCGAACTCTCGCGCTCTTGGCCGCTGTTCTCTGTTGCTCCGCGCAGGATGGGCCGCTCTTCCGCGGCGGAGTCGCGGTCGTCCGGGTGGATGTCCAGGTTCTCGACGGCAATGCCGCTCTCGCGGGCCTCGCCCAGGCCGACTTCATCTTGAAAGACGAGGGTGGAGACCAGCAGATCCGGTACTTCGGCCACGACGCGCAGCCTCTCGATCTGCTGCTGCTGCTCGACGTCAGCACCAGCATGTCGCCCCATGTCTCGCGGGTGGTGGAGCAGGCGCACACCGCGCTGGGTGTGTTGCGGCCCGGTGACCGGGTTGGCCTGATGGTTTTTGACCGGGAGACGAGGCTTCGGATGCCCTTCGAAGGAGCCATCGAAAAGGTGCGCGAAGGGTTGGACGAAACGCTCCACCAGGAGAAGTTCCGCGGCGGAACGGACATCCACTTCGGCCTGTACGAGGCGGCGAAGTACGTGCGCAAGGAGGCGCGGCCGGAGGCACGCCGCGCGATCGTCATCCTGACGGACGATCGCACCGAGCGGGCGCGTAAGGACTCCCTCGTGCTGCGCGGCTTCAACCAGGCGGATGCCGTGCTCTGCGCCCTGGTGGTGGAGGTCAACAAGAAGAAGTGGGGTGGCACGGATCCCGCTGGTGTGGAGGAGTTATCCGCGCTGACCGGCGGCGATTCCTTTCGCTCGAACGACGCCGCGCAGTGGTTCCGGACGACCCTGGAACGGCTGCGGCAGCGCTATCAGCTTGGGTTTCATCTTCCCGAGGGATTGACGCCCGGCGTTTCCCGTGCGGTCGCCGTGGATCTCTCCCCGGACGCACGCAAGCGGTTCCCGAAAGCGCGGCTCCGGGCGCGGCAGACGTACGTGGTGCCGGACCCTGCGCCCGCTCCGCCCGCTAGCGAGTGAAGCGCGTGGCCATCAAATAAAAGGCGTTGTTGCCTGAGCGCAGATCCTTGCCGTAGACCGCGGTGAAGCCGACGCCGGCGACCGACAGCTTGGCCTGCAGGCCCGTATCCCAGAGCCAGCGTCGCGGCCCCCATCGCTGCCGATCCTTGTCGATCGTCCCGGTGTCCAGAAATGGACCGAGACTCACGCGGAGGAGGCCGTTCCCGTAGAGCACCTTGTCGTACTCGAAGTTCGCCAGTCCGTAGCGGCGTCCCATGGGGGCGCTACCCTTGCGGCCGTCCCGAGTGCCGATGTGCGCGCGCATGAGGAGATCATTGTCGCGTTCAAGGCCCAGGATGAACTGCTCGTCGAACGGGATACGGCCCGCAACTCCACCCGCGCCGAGACGCGCGGAGAAAGAGCCCCAGCCGAGCGAGGCCGCCGCCTGCACACGCTCAAAGACGCCGCCCGAGCCGCCCTGCCAGAAGCGTCCCGTCTCCGCCGAGAGGTGGACGCCGGTCTCGAAGGCGTGTTCGGGGGCGCGGTGAAGGGTGCGATCCACCGCAAGCACGTGCTTCAGTTGATGTCCCGAGACGCTCGAGTATTCGCGGTGCGAGAACTCGCCGCCTGAAGACCAGCGCCACCCTCCGCCTGCCTGCGAAAACATCGCGCGGACGGCCGTGCGCCGGAGGCGAAACGCCTCGGCCGAGGGAAACTCCCAGCGTTCGTCGCGGCCGTCGAACGCAACCTCATAGCGGTAGCGGGGGGCGCCGCGCCAGGGGCCGGCGAAGGACACCCAGGCCCGGCGCTTCTGCGGGTCCCAGCGCAGCATGGAGGTCACGTTCCGGGCCTGCCCGCCGATGTTAAAGTACTCCGGGTGGACGGCCTGGTAGACGACGCCGCGCAGCGCCGGCAGCCATTGCCACCCGTTGCGCTCGCGCGCGGAGAGGACGAGATCGAAGCGGCCGTCGGGGCGGGCGTCGAGGCGGAAGGTGCGCCGCGGAAAGACATCGAGTGCGGCGAGCCGCGCGTCGGTGGCGCGGAGGGCCTGCCAGCGGAGCACATCGCCTGCGGCAAACGTGAACACGCGGTCGAACAGCACCGGGTCGGTGCGCGGCGGCGGGTCGGCAGCGATACCGGCGATCAGGGGCTTGCCGGCCTGGTTCCACGCCTTCAGCGCCGCTTCCAGGTTGCCTTCCAGGTAGTAGACGGTGCCGAGGAAGTTGTGGAGGTGCGGGTCCGCGGGGTTGACGCGGACGGCGCCGCGGAGGACCCGCGCGGCCTGACGATACCGTTTCTCCCGGAAGGCAGCGCTCGCCTCATCGAGAGGGTTTTGCGCGGCCAGGCAAACGGCCGAGCAGGCTAGGGCGAGGACGGCACGGCGAGCAGCGTCCAGTGGTTCGCCCCTTTCCATTGCTTCTCAAAGGCTGCGCGGTGATGCGCGAGGGATCTGCGGACGGCCGGGTCATGCGCCAGAAGGAGGCCCCGCGCGGTGTCGACGCCAACCACGACGACATAATGCAGTCGGCCGCCGGCGGTCTCGAGCGCCACGATGAGCGGCCGGCCCTTGTCGAGGTGATGCTCGAGATCCTTCCACTCGCCCCGGAAGGCATGCGTGTCGAAGCCGGCGCGGCGGAGGCGTTGCGCAAGGGCGTCAGCGTAGACGCCGCGGGCGCCGGGTGAGTAGAGCTCACGATGGATTGCGGGCGCGTCTGCCGGCCGACCCCAGTACTGCATCACCATGGCGATGCTGGCCGCCCCACAAGCATTCTTCTCCTGGGCCACGAACGGGACGTCGAGAACGGCCAGCGCCAGGATGGCGGGCAGGAGCATCGGCTACCGTACGGCGACGATGATCAGAATCAGCGCGGCGAGGCCGACGAGGATGAGCAGCAGGTCGCGCTCGCTTAACGCACCGGCGGCGAAATCGCTTTGCGCTTTCTCGGCCCTGGCGGCGAGCCGCGACAGCTCCTGGTCGTTCAGGGCGGCAACGGCAGTCTTCACTTGGGACGCGTCCAGCTGAGCGGTACGAAGCGCCCGCTCGGCCCGGGGCGTGCTCAGGAAGGACACGATCGCGTCACGGTCCTTCTGCCGGGCGGCGGTCGCCTTGAGAAGCGCTTCGTGCAGTTCGTTCGCCGTTACGGCTTGCGCCTTCACCGCAGGCGGGACAGCGAGAGTCGCGACCAGAAGACAGGTTGTACATTCACGTAGGAACCGCATTGTTCAATGGTAACTCCCTGCCCCTGGACGCGGGTTGAGCGCGACTTTGTTCACTGAATTTCGAGCAAAGTGAATACGCCGCACCTACCAGCTGGTCTTCAGCAGGATGGCCTCGGCGAGGGCGATGATCTCCGGCAGCGTGCGCGGCGGCCGGGGCCCTGGGGACGGCCGGCGGCGCGAGGGTGCGCGGGAGGCCGGCCCGCGGGAAGAGATAAGCGTCGGATCCCTGAGATACTCGACGGACACCCAGTCGTTGTCGGGCATCCGGAGGTCGTTGCGGAACACCGCATCGGACAGGTCGATACCCGCCGGATTCCGCACTCTCCGCCCGAAGCCGTCGCGGCCCGCATTGTAGCCGTTCAGGTAGGCAGCCTGCGCCTGCGGCAGCCCGCGCGGCAGGCTGCGCCAGCTCTCTTTGTCCGAGGGCGGGTTCCAGTAGTCGTCCTTGATGTTCCAAGGGCCGATATCCCAGACGGGGACGGTAGCGGAGCGGCCACGGTAGGAGACTCTCACCTGATAGGTGCGTTCGCCGCGCCGGTTGAGCGCCCGGCGCGAGGGGAGGGCCACGAACCGGTCGCTGCTGCGAATGACGTGCCCATTCGCGGTGGTGCGGCCCACCAGTCCTTCGCGCGTGGCGAAGATCTGGCCGCCCCGGAGCCGGCCGGAGGCGCGCGCCGGGCGTTCGTGCGAGTAGGCGAATGTGGCGGCGGCGGGAGCGATGCCGCGAGCGGGTCCCGGGGAGGCGAGCGCGAAGACACACTCGAGGGCCATCACCGCGCCGGGAAGGACGTTCACATCGCGCAGCACCTGCGTCTGATAGCGCGGCGCGGAAACGGCGATGGAGTAGCGAGAAGCGGGATACTCGACGGGGACTCCGCTGATCAGGAAGCGCCCGAGGCGATCCGTGCGGCCGACGAACTCGTCCTCTCCGGATACCACGACGACGGCGTTGGCGACGGGCCGCCGGGTGCCGGCGTCTTTGACGACGCCCGTCACGTTCCCGACGTATTGTGCACAGAGCGCCGCCGGCAGCAAGGCGAGTGCGAGAACGGTGCGCGTCATGGCAGCAGCTCCACGCGGCCGCTGCCACAGAAGTAGCGTGCCTGGAGGCCGTCGTCCTCAAGCGTAGTCGCGCGGACCCGCAGCACGCCGGGCGCTTCCCATCGCTCGAAGGTGGTCGAGAACCGCTCGTGGGGCGGCGGCAGCCGGATCTCCCGGTAGCCTTCGATGCCGGGCCGGACCACGATGACGCGGGTGGTGGTCATTGGGCTGTGGCCGTCTTTGTTGAACACCGTGAGCGCGGCCCAGCGAGCGTCAGGTGACCAGGAGAGTTCGCCGGCCTCGTCGTCGGGCGGCAGGCTGATCCTGATGTTGGGCGGCGACGCTTCTTGTTGCTGTTTGCCGCAACCGCCAAGGAAGGCTAGGACCGTCACTACCGCTGAGGCCGCTCGAAACATCGGACTGCATGCCAACAGACGGAGCGCCCGAGCGCAGGGTTGCGCCAGAGGCGGCGAAAATGGAATGTGCTTTCCGTATTCGAGTGGGCAGTTCTCTTGGCATCGCTCGCCGCCGGCGCCGTGAGTTCGGTGGCCGGCTTCGGCATCGGCAGTATCCTCACCCCGCTGTTGCTGACGCGGTTCGAAGCGCGGCTCGCGGTCGCGGTGGTGTCCGTACCGCACTTCCTCGGCTCGCTCCTGCGATTCTGGCTGCTGCGCCGGCAGGTGGACGTTGGGACCCTGCGGCGGTTCGGCCTGTTCAGCGCAGCCGGAGGGTTGAGTGGTGCGCTGCTCCAAGGCACGCTGCCGAACCGCGCGCTTACCCTGCTGCTGGCGGGCCTGCTGATCGGCGCCGGGGCGCTGGCCATCGCTGGAGTCTCGCGGAATCTGCGCTTCCCGCCACACATGGCATGGGCGGCGGGGGCGGTATCGGGGCTGCTCGGCGGGCTGGTTGGTAACCAGGGTGGCATCCGGTCCGCCGCGCTCCTCGGCTTCGGACTGGAACGACAAGCGTTTGTGGCGACGGCGACGGCCACGGGGCTGATCGTCGACGCCGCGCGCATGCCGGTTTACTATGCCCGGCACGCGCAGAGCTTGCAGGCGCAGTGGCTGGTGACGGCCGTTTCCATCGCCGGCGTATTGGTGGGCACGCTGGCCGGAGCCGATCTGCTGCGCCGGGTGCCCGAGCGTGTGTTCTCTTGCGTGGTCGGGGCCCTGCTGGTGGCGCTGGGCCTGTTCCTGGCGGCTAGAAGTTGATCTTCGCTCCGAACTGGAACTGGCGCGAGTCGTAGGCCGAGGTGAACGCGAGCGGCTGTGTGGGCACGCCGCGGATGCCGCGAATCGGATTCGGAAGTGACGAGAGCGGCACGTTGCCGACAGTGTTGTTCACGGTACGGAAGTTCGTCCGGTTCAGGAGATTGAATCCCTCGGCGATGAACTCGAGGTTACGCTTTCCATCGGCGCCCAAGCCGAAGCGGCGTGAGAGGCGCAGGTCGAAGGTGAAGAAGTTGGGCCCGCGCCCGATGTTGCGGCCGGCGCCGAAGGGACGGTCGTTGGTGACGTAGCGGTCTTCGTTGATGTCGACGCCGGTGAGAATGTTGAAGGGCCGCCAGGAGTTGGTCACCACGATGGGCGACAGATTCCAGTCGCGCAACGCGTAGTTGCGGATGGGCGACTGGATGACGGCGTTGAACACGAAGCGGTGCGCGTGGTGGAAGGGCGAGAGGCCGCGCTCGCCGCGGGCGTTCAACTGATCGAAGGGAGAGAAGTCAGAGTTGAAGTCGGTGACGTCGTCGATGGCCTTACTGAACGTGTAGTGGGCGTTCAGGGCGAAGTTCCGGCTGAAGCGCTTCGTCAATTGCACGATGCCGGCGTGGAAGGACGAGTTGCCGTCGAACGTGAAGATGTTGCGCTGGAGGACGAGCGGATCGTAGAAGCCGTAGATGGGGCTGCCGTTGGCGCGGAAGCGGCCGGTGTAGAAGACGTTGCGGCCGGTGATGCGGGCGATTCCGAGGGTGCGGTTGTAGTTGTAGCCGACCGAGACGGCAAAGTCGCCGAAGCCTTTCTCGATTTCAAGGCTGCCCTGCTGGGCATAGCCGTTGCGGACCGGCTCGGCGCCGAAGACGACGCGAAGCGGGAGGCCCGGGCCGGGGCGCAGACCGAATGGAGCGATATCGGCGGCCGTGATGGCGCGGTTGCCGATGACGCCGCGCGCAACAAGACCCTGGTAAACATCGGCCGAGGTGAGAGGGCGGCCGGTAGCCGGATTCAGGAAGACGGGAAGGCCCGTGAGAGGGACGAAGATCTGGTTGATGTACGCGCCAGAGAGAGTGTCGGCCACCTGGGCCACCTGGAGGTTGGTGGGCGTGTAGTAGATGCCGTAGCCCCCGCGAACGACCATCTTGCCGTCCTTGATGGGTTGCCAGGCGAAGCCGATGCGCGGAGCGAAGTTGTTGGGGTCGGTGCCGATCACCTCTTCATTGCGCTCCAGGTCATAACGGAACCCGAGGTTTAGGGTGAATCGCTCCGCGGGGCGGAAAGAGTGCTGGGCGTAGAAGCCGTAGCGCTGGGACCATCCGATCCAGCGCGGGTCTCCGAAGCCCTGCTGATAGAAGGTAGGGAGGCCGAGGCTGAAGGCCTGAAGGGCATTGATGGGCGCGGAGAGATTGGGGATGAGCCGCTGCTGGCCGGCTTGGGTAAGAATGCCGGCGAGCGTGGTAGGGAAGTTGGGGTCACCGGCGGCGCTGGCGAGTACGTTGGCCAGAGGCACCGCTTCGCCGAAGCCGAAGCGGCCGCTGAAGAAGGTCTCCGAGTACACGTTGTTGCGGACGGGGTTGATGTCGAAGCCGAACTTGAGGTCATGGTCGCCGGAGTGGAAATTCCAGTTCTGGAGGATCTGGTAGTGACGCTCATAACTGGTGGAGGGCAGGAAAATGTCGCGGCCGAAGAAGCCGTAGCCGGTGATGTTGATCTCCGGTCCGTTGGGATCCGTTGGAATGACATCGAGGCGGTTGTAGTTGTACATGGCCCGTGTCTCGACGACCCACTTAGGGCTGAGCACGAGGCTGTCGTTGAACATCACCGTGCCGTCCCACTGGCCGTTGGAACGGCCGCGGTTGTAGGCGATGAGGGCGCCGAACTGCGCATTGGACTGGTTGATGTCGGACCAGTTGGCGCGGAGGAAGGCGTTGTGGGAGTCCGAGAAGCGGTGGTCTAGGCGCGCCGAGAACATCTGCGAGTCTTCGGAGAAGGGGAAGCGGCCGCTGTTGCGGTTGAAGAGAGAGTTAACGCGCGGGTTGTTGCCGGGAATGAGCAACTGGTTGGCTTGTGCGGCAAGTCCGCGAAGGAGGGGGCTGCCGGAGGCATTGAAGAAGTTCACCAGTTCCTGTTGGGAAGCCGTGAGGCGGGTGAAGGCCGTGGTGTCCTGCAGGATGGGAACGAAGGCGGTTTCCTGGCGATCCAGGCGCTCGTAGGCGAGGAAGAAGAACGTCTTGTCCTTCGCGAGGGGGCCGCCGAAGGTAGCGCCACTTTGGACGCGGGTGAAAGAGCTTTTCGTGGGGTCGAAGAAGTTGCGGGCTTGAATGGCGCGGTGCCGGAGGAAGCCGAAGACATTCCCGCGGTAATCGTTGGCGCCGGACTTGGTGATGATGTTGACGACGCCTCCCGAGGCCCAGGAGAACTCGGCGCTGAAGCTGTTGCGATTGACCTGGAACTCCTGCACGGCTTCCTGACTTACCGATGGACGGACGCCGCCGGAGTTGACGAAGTTCTCAACACCATCAATGAAGAAGCCGTTGCCGCGGCCGTTGCCGCCGCCGAAGGAGACACCGCTTTGCGGGGTCTGGGCGACGCGGTAGTCGGCGCCGTCGACGGTGTCCGAGGTGTCGGCCGTCGCGGGGGCGAGGAGGACGAAGTCCAGGTAGTTGCGGCGATTGATGGGCAGGTCGCGGATGCGCTGCTGCTCGATGGTGGTGGCCTGCTGGTAGCGCTCGGTCTCGACGACCGGCACTTCGGCACGCACCTCGATCTCGCTCGAGACGTTGCCCACGGTAAGGGCGATTTCGAGCTCAACGATGTCGCCGACGCGGATGGTGATGTCATCGAGGACCTGGGTTTTGAAGCCGTCGGCTTCGACGCGCAGGCGGTACACGCCTGGCGGAAGGAGGGGGATGTTGTAGCCGCCCTCGCCATCGGAGGTGGAGGCGCGGGTGATGCCGCGGCCGGTATTCGTGATGGTCAGCTTCGCGCTGGCGATTGCGGCGCCGGTGGGATCGACGACTTTGCCCTTTAAGTCGCCGGACGTACTCTGTGCCTGTCCGAACAGGCTGGGGATGGCCAGCAAGACGAGGCAGGCCGCTCGACAAATTGTCATGGTAGTCTTCCAGGGTCCGACTCGCCACATAGTAGCATCGGTGTTATTCAGATGAAACCGAAAATTGCATGTCTGGCGGGGCTGCTGATAGCGGCTCCGATCTACGGTCAATTCAAGGTAGGGACGGCGAAGATCGACATCACGCCGACGGATGCGATCTGGATGTCGGGGTACGCGAACCGCTCCAAGCCTTCCGAGGGCGTGGCGCAGAAGCTGTGGGCGCGCGCGGTGGCGGTGGATGACGGCAGGGGGAAGCGCGTGGTGTTGTTGGGCGCGGACCTAATCGGCTTTCCACGGCAGTTGACGGACGTGGTGGCGGCACGGTTGGGGAAGGAGCACGGGCTCGAGCGGGCGGACATTGTCGTCAACGCCTCGCATACGCATTCGGGGCCGATGGTGTGGCCGAACCTGCGTCTGATCTCGCCGGTGCCGGCGGCGGAAGAGGCGCGTCTCAAGGAGTACGCCGGCCGCGTCACAGAGGCGCTGGTGGAGGCGGGGAACCGGGCGCTGGGCGGGCTGAAACCGGCACGGCTCGAGATCGCGCACGGCAAGGTGACATTCGGCGTGAACCGGCGCGTGGTGGGGCCGGGCGGTGTGAAGTTCGGTGTGAGCCCGCAGGCGCCGAAGGACGAGGACGTGCCGGTGATGCGGGCCCTGTCGCCGGACGGGAAGCTGTTGGCGGTGTTCTTCGGCTACGCCTGTCACAACACGACGCTGACGGGCGATAACTACCAGATACACGGAGATTACTCGGGTGTGGCGAGCGAGGAGTTGGAGAAGGCAGCGCCGGACGCTGTGGCGTTATTCTACACGTTGTGCGCGGGCGACCAGAATCCCGAGCCCCGCAACACGATGGAGCTGGCGGTGCAGCACGGGCGAACGCTGGCGGCGGAAGTACAGCGGGTGATGGTTGGCGGGCTGCGGCCGGTGAAGGGGCGGCTGCGGTCGGCATTTGAGGTGATCGAACTGAGGTTTGCGGTGAAGGACCGGGCGGACTTCGAGAAGGAGGCGCAGGATCAGAACGCCTGGCGGGTGCGGCGTGCCAAGGAGATGCTGCGGCTGATGGACGAGGGGCGGCCGCTCCGGCAGATTCCGTATCCGGTGCAGGCCGTGCGCTTCGGCGACACGTTCACGCTGGTGGCGCTGGGCGGTGAGGTGGTGGTGGACTACGCGCTGCGGGTGAAGCGGGAGCGGCCTGGTCAGGACATTGTGCTGGCAGCCTACTCGAATGACGTGATGTGCTACATTCCCTCGCTGCGGGTGCTGAAGGAGGGCGGGTACGAGGCGGACTTCAACCTGATCTACTACGGGATGCCGGGGCCGTTTGCGGAGGACGTGGAGGAGCGGGTGATGGCGGGCGTCGGGAGCGTGCTGAAGCGGGTGGGCCGGTGAGGAGCGGCCGGTGGGCGGGGATCGAAGCAGGCGGTACGAAGTTCGTGGCGGCGGTGGGGAGCGGGCCGGAGGACCTGGCTCGGGTTCGCTTCGATACGGTATCGCCGGAGGAGACGCTGCGCTCCGTTACAGAATGGTTACAAGATAACGGTCCCTTCGACGCTGTCGGCGTGGGGGCGTTCGGGCCTTTAGACCTGGAGTCGGGGACGATCACGACCACTCCCAAGCTGGCGTGGCGTGGGTTCGCTTTGAAAAAAAATCTCGAAGACGCGCTGGGCGTTCCGGTGGTGGTGGACACCGATGTGAACGCGGCGGCGCTCGGCGAGCACTGCTGGGGTGCGGCGCGGGGTGTGAAGAGCTTCCTTTACATGACGATAGGAACCGGGATCGGCGGCGGCGCGATGGTGGACGGGCGGCTGCTGCACGGGCGCCAGCATCCGGAGATGGGGCACCTGGTGACGCCGTTGCACCCGCTGGATCGGGAGTTCGAGGGGGTCTGCCCCTCGCACGGCACGTGCCTGGAGGGAGTGGCGTCAGGGCCGGCGCTGGAGGCCCGATGGGGGAAGGCGGCGCGGGAACTGCCGGCCGAACATCCCGCCTGGGAACACGAGGCATTCTACCTTGGGTTCGCTTTAGCGAATTTTATTTACGCGTTTTCGCCCGAGCGGATCATTCTGGGCGGCGGGGTAATGGAGCAAGGGCACCTGTACCCCGCCGTACAGGAACGAGTGGAGACGATTCTCAACGGGTATGTGGCGGCGCCTCCGATCATACCGCCGGAGCAGCCGCATTGCGGAGTGCTGGGAGCGCTGGCGCTGGCGAGGGGGGCGGGCGGCTAGGCGGCGGGTTGCCGCTGCTTCTGGTCCTCGAGCATGGTGTTGACGATACGGCGGAAGCCGGGGTCCCAGTTGGGGAAGAGGTCGACCCACTGAATCTCTTTTGAGATGTACAGCGGGATGGCGCACTCCTCCAGCCGGGCGGGAATGATGTAGACGCGATCCGGCGGCAATTCACGGGCACAGTCGAGTGCATAGCGGAGTTCGGACTGGAAGCCGCCGCGCTTGGAGAGAGCGCGTTTGGAGAAGCAGAAGATCACGAACGAGGCCATGTCGAGGGCGCGTTCGATGGCGCGAGGCCAGTTCTGCCCGGGGAGCAGTTTCTTCTTGTCGATCCAGGGACAGAAGCCGGCGGCGTGAAGATCCTCATAGAGGCGGAGTGCGGAGCGGACGTCTTCCTCCACGTAGGCGATGAAGACGCGCGGCTGGATGTTGGGGACGAACTCGAAGGCTCCATTGGGCAGCGGCAGAAACTGACCGAGCCCGTCAATTTCGACGGCGGTACCCTCGAGAAGACACTCGAGCACCAGGCTGGACACCTGCTCAACGGCGAGGCGTTCCGCGGGCGCGGGCAGGTTGGCGAGCGTGAAGACCTTGGAGCGCGGGCGTCGCGTCTGGTCAGCGGCCATCCATCATCTCCTTTTCGGGTTTGAACACGGGGGTACGACCGGGTTCGAAGCGGCCCAATCCGGGCAAGGCCGCGGGCTTACCTTTGCGCAGAGAGGCGAGGATATCGTGGACCAGGCGGTGCACCTCCTCGGCTGCGATGTGCTTTGCCAGGTTGGTTCTGGCGGCGATGATGTCGGCGAGATCTTTCTTCCTCATGGTGCTCCCGGTTGCGATGCTACCAGCGGCGGGAAAAGAAACTTGGGGGGCGGGAGGAGGGTAGTGAGCGATAAGTGTTTGGTGAGGCGAGAGTTGGGGGTGCGAAAGTTTTTCTTGGATTGTTGTGACCGAGGTTTTGGCGGGGGTCCTTAAGGCAGTTTAACGTGGGCTTAAGACCGCGTTCATGTCCGGGTGGAATGCTGTCGAGGACGCCTCCAACGTCAAACCCTGCATTACCAAGGAGAGGTATATCCAGATGAAGAAGCTGATGACGGTCCTGCTTGGCTTGTCGCTCTTGACGGGCGTCGCCACGGTCACCTTCGCTCAGGAAGAGAAGAAGGCAGAAGAGACACCAAAGAAGAAGAAGAAGGGTGGCAAGAAGAAGTCGGGCGAGGAGAAGAAGACCGAAGAGAAGAAGTAGGCCCGGAGGAAGACGGGTTCTGAGCGCCGCAATTGGCTCGCTGGAGCGGGCTGGTTGCGGCGTTCGTGTTTGAGGGGAGGTTGGGGGGCGTGAGGTTGCTTCCGGAGGGTTCGTTGGGTACCATAAGAGTGCGGGGTGGAGCAGTCTGGTAGCTCGTTGGGCTCATAACCCAAAGGTCGAAGGTTCAAATCCTTCCCCCGCAACCAGAACTCGATCCAAGTTCCCCTTCCGAATCACAACGATACACGTCACCGCTGACGCTTCCGTGGCTTCGCCCTCGATCGCGTTTTCGCCTGTTTCTCTACCAAATCTCTACCAGTTGCTTTTTTCCGGCCCTCGTACATCGCTTGTTCCAGCCTGGTTGCTGCTGATTGCCGTGAGTTCAGGAAGAGGTGGCCATACGTGTCGAACGTGACCTGAATGCTCGAGTGGCCCATCTGGTCGCACACGTATTTCGCACTCTCGCCTTGCGCGATGAGCATCGACGCAAAGAAGTGGCGCAGATCGTGAAACCGTATGGTGCTCATGCCCGCGTGTTCGGCGATCGGGCCGAAGACATACGTATCAAAGTAGTCCGGGTCCATCCGCCTGCCTTCCGGGCCGTGGAATATGAGCCCGTTCGGGTCCGCCGCTGTCGACCGGAGGTTGGATAGAAGCTCCAGAACCGCAGCAGGCGCCGCGATGCGGCGGTGCCCCTTCCGGGACTTCGGGGGACCGAGCTCCCACTTCCACTTCCGCACGCCGTCCGAGGCCTTGACTTTTGACACGGCTCTGCTGATTCGGATCTCGCGATGTGACCAGTCAACATCTCGAAACTCGAGAGCAAGCAGTTCATTGCGCCGAAGCCCGGTGAACGCCACGAGATAGACCATATCTCTGGCTGGGCCGCCGAGTTCCGCGGCAACATCGATGAGAGCCCAGACCTCTTCCCGAGTGGGAGGAACGATCTGCTCCGGATGACGGGCAGGCAGTTCAACGCCCTTTGTTGGATCGTGACGGAGAAAGCCGCGCTTGATCGCGCTTGGGCCTTTCTTGCCGGCAAGCATTACCCGCAGGCACACGATGACGTTGTGCACGGTCTTGACCGACAGTTCCCGGCTCAGTTCATTGACGAACGCCTGCACCTGATCGTATCCGATCTCGGCCAGCGTCATTTTGCCGAACTGAGGTACCAGACGCCGGTTGACGATCGACGAGTAGGACGACAGTGTCGAACCACGCACCGCAACCCGGGACTCCAGCCACTCCTGCGCGAACTTCTCAAACTTGATTGTCCTGGGTTCCACATACGACCCTCGGGTGATCTCGCCGAGGATTTCGTTCAACCGTTGCTGTGCTTGGGAGCGACTCGCAAAGCCGCTCTCCCATTTCTGTTTGCCGGCTGGGGTTCTGTACTTGATGTATAACCGGCCGCCGCGTTGAACGACTGCGCCTCTTTGCCTCGACACGGATCACCCCTTCCGTCGTGAGGCCTTGCTGGGTTCCGCCGCCGTGGAGAGCACGATCTCGTGCAGATCGTTCTCGGTAAACCGGACGTATTTGCCCAGTCGGCGGCAGGGGACGCATGGGCACGAACCATGGCTGACATTGACCTGAAGGCTCATATCGGTACTGCTCTGCAACTGGAGGAACCGTTCTGGATCGCCTCCTCGCATTTCACTGAGAAAGACAGTGTGCTGAAGCAGTGGAAAGAGCTTGAGCCAGCTGCTTTGACGTTAAAGACGTGCACAAGTGCAAGTCGCGAGGGCCAAAAGCGGTCGATTAGACGCAAGACCTTGTCCATCGCGCCCCGGTATGGGCGCTCCTATTACTGTGACGGTCCAAAATCTCTTGAACTCCATTCGTACGAACAAAGCGCGGATCTTCTGGCGAAAGCTAAGGAACTCTTGCCGAAGTCTCTGGTTGGGATCAGCGTTCTCGCTACAGAGCACGAGAATTTTGACGATTTACGCGTCCGCTGCGCGCAAGCCGATTTCTGTGAGCTGAACCTAAAGTATTCGATGCGGACTTCCGCCGCGGGCGAAGATTTTCTCGGGAGCGTGAAAGACAAGTGGGCAGCGACTCTCGAGATCGTCCAAAGATTTCTCGGTACGTTCAACGACAAGCCGGTGTTCATCAAGATCTCTCGTGAACTGACTTGGCTTCCGGGAACGAGCCAGTGCGGAGATCTCATAGCCAAACTCACCAAACACGGCAAGGCAGGGCTCATCGTCGCAAATAGCCTCAAGGCCGATCTCGCCGAAGTCGTATATGAGAATCAGGAAACGGAGTTGAGCGGAGGCGTTCTAATGGGAGACGCTCTTTACGATAGCACGTTAACACTGATCGAAGCCTTCAGGGATGACTGCAGGGAAGCAGGTATTCCGATCGTCGCAACCGGTGGGATGGTCGATGAACAACAGGTGCTGATGGCACTGAGGGCAGGTGCCGACGCGGTTCAACTCTGCACGGCTTTTGAATACAACAAGCTTGGTTATTACCGCACGCTGCGTTCAGCGTTAGAAGCTAGGATACGCTGGCGAGGGCTGAAGAACTTTGCAGATTTCCTTGAACGGATACGAATCGAAGGTATAGCTTCGATCTACAGCATGCCGTTCATGTATTACTCCTCCTTCTGGAGTGACGACGTGCAAAAGGAGATTCAGCTTGACATGAAGTACTCTGACCGAATGGATGCGGTGGTCATGTCCGGCAATACGTTGCTGCAGAAATGGCAGCAGCCGCTAAGAAATCGCATCAGAGCTCACAAATCGCTTCAGTTTTACTTACCAAATCCTGAAGGGGAGATGTTCGCTGCGGTTCAGAAAGCATGGGGTATATCGGAGCAGCGACAACTGGACGCCCGAAAAGCACGTGCCGAGGACACGAGAAAACGGCTGGAGCAATGGTTCGCCGAGGACGCAGATACTTCCGTTGAAGCCGAGAAGGAACGGCCTGAATGGGGCGCGTACTTCTATGACCAATGCCCTTTCTATTCTTTCTACATTTTCGACGACAAGGTCTATTTAGCCCAGTATCCGTTCATGCGGCCCGATAGGCTGGGCAGTCCAGTGTACGTGTTCTTTAGATCAAGTCCGGAATATGATCGATTGGATCGTGAACTACAAGCGCTGCGAGCTGCGAACGCACAGACGACCCTCCCTCACGATTGACTCCGGCAGGCAAGCTTCGTGAATACACGACCAAGTTGACGTTTTCGGTCCCAGCGATCGCGAGAACGTCAGTGGGTACGAAGCGAAAGCCGAGCGGCTCTTCGCGAGTCGCTCCTGGAGGACCGATTCAGTCAGGTGGTCGGTCACAAGTTGGCCGACGTCCGGCGATAGCTGTAAAGAGAGTCGTGCCGCAAGGACCACGGCTCGAGCGGCGAATTGCGATTTGCTATGAATCAGCGCCGAAGGGACTATTCCGATGCTTCTGCGTTTCAGAGCTGCTAGCGCACCTAAATCCCGTAACCTGCCGGTCTTCGGTTCAAAGGCTGCAGCGTTCACATCGAGTACGAACGTCCGCAACATGTTATCAATCGTTGGCCGACAACGATGTGTCTTTATGCCTACGGTATGCTGAAGCTGCCAAACATCAGCATTGATTCCGCTGCTCAACTGAAAGGAGTAGCCACCGTACCTGTTCTTACGAGCGCCGCACGAATGGGCGAGGCCAAGAAACTCATTCGGGGAAAGACCTTCAACGGTGATATCGAGGTCGCGAGGTCGAATGGGCCGTTCGAGAAGTACTGAATACAAAGCATCGCGCACTGCTCCAGCGCAAACGTGTAGCCGTCCTGACCTCGAGTGAACGCGATCGACGAGATCTGACACCCTCGGCTGCGAGAGGTAATCCATCAGAAGCATCGCCGCGCGCTCGTATACGATGCTGTTTTGGCTTTCGGTTCTGTCCATCCTTAACGGCTCAACTCTGTCATTGTACTCCCCAGCGGTTCTGCCGCGACATGACGCACAGGCAGGCCAACAGCCTCACTGTCATCGGCTCGCGTCCGTCTGAGCGAACTTTTGAGCGAAACTATACCGCTCGCGGCTCTGGACTACACAGGTCGCCGCCGGCAACAGCGGGAGATGCCGGAATCGAAATTGCAAGTCCGCTTCTTCCGTCTTCAACTCTTCAACCGCCTGGATCCGCCACGAGTGATCTGTACCAACGGCTAGGAGCTTGTTGAAAAAGGGCTCGGATCGCGCCGGCTCAGACGTCCCAAGGAGTTCTGTGAGACTCAGAGGGTGATTTTCGGATGCAATTCTGCCCTCAACACGGCCGAGCCGTGTTGAAGAACGCCGTTTTTCGGCGT
>JANRJO010000063.1:0-8263 GCA_033763935.1 Bryobacteraceae bacterium | reverse complement strand
CCGGGAAGCGGTCCAGGTTGCGTCCTTCCCGGACATCCACAACGAGGGCGGCGCGGCGAATGTTGGGCGAGTCCTTGGTGAGCTCGGCGAACTTCTCCATCAGGTCGAGCGGCAGATTGTCCACCGAGTAGTAGCCGAGGTCCTCCAGCGCGCGGATCACTGTGCCCTTGCCGGAGCCGCTGAGCCCGGTCACCAGAATCAGTTCAGGGTCTGTGGAAAGGGAGGGGGCAGGCGGAGCCGCCCCCTCTTCCCGTTTCTTTTTTGTGGACTTCTGCTTCGGTGCGCGCGGCGGCATGGAGCGGTCTATCAGGCCTCGACGAGGTCGAAGTGCCCGTCCGGGCGGCGAATCAGGATGGAGACACCGCCCGAGTCGGCATCCTGGAACGCGATGTAGTTCTTCCTGGCGCTGATTTCCAGCATCGCTTCCTCGGCGCTCATGGGGCGCTTGCTCAGGCGCACGCGGTTGATGCGCGTCGCCGGGGTCTCCTCGACCGGGGCGGCGGCGGCGGCCGGCGCGACCTGTTTCAAGGCGCCGCCGCCATTACGCTTGGCGTCGCGCCACTTGGTGCGGTGCTTCACCACCTGCTTTTCCAGCTTGTCAAACGCTGCAAGCAAAGCGGGCAACTTTTCTGTCGCATCGCCCGCTCCAACCAGCGGGTGGTCGTAGTAGTTCACCGTGATCTCGGCCTGGTGCAGGTGGCGCTGCCGGGTGAAGATGACGTGGGCTTCCTTTTCTCCGCGGCCATCCAGCATCTTGCTGAGCTTGGCGATGCGGGCATCCAACTTCTTCTGGGAGACCGGGTCGAGTTTCTCGAGTTTTCCGGTATAGGCGATTTTCATCGATCCTCCTCTTCCCGGCGGTGACGCTGAACCCACTTCTGGCGACGCGGCCGGGTTGGAATCAACTGCGAACTCTGCGCTGGTGCGTGGACGGGATCTTCATATCCTCGCGGTATTTGGCAACCGTACGGCGAGTCACTTGAATGCCGTCCTTGCGCAACAACGCGGTAATCTGATCGTCGGTCAACGGATGATGTGAGTCCTCCTCTTCGATCATTTTCTTGACCTTGCGCTTCAACAGTAGTAGCGGCGTCTCGCTTCCAGCCGGGCCCTGAACGGCCTCGGAGAAGAAGTAGCGCAGCTCGAAGACCCCCTGCGGCGTATGCGCATACTTATTGGCCACGGCACGGCTCACGGTCGAGGGGTGAACGCCGATCTCTTCGGCGATCTCCTTAATCATCATCGGCTTCAGATGGTCTAAACCGTAGTCGAGAAACTCATTCTGCCGCCGCACCAGCGATTCGCACACCTTCATGATGGTCTGCTTGCGCTGCTCGATGTTCTTCATCAGCAACAGGGCGCTGGTGAAGCGCTCCTTGACGTAGTTGCGGACCTCTTTGCTCGGCTCCTGCTCACGGTCAAGCAAACGGCGGTATTGCGAATTCAACCGCAACACCGGAAGGTCGTCATCGTTCAACTGGATGATCCAACCGTCGCTGTCCTTGGTGATGTACACGTCAGGCTCAATCTGGCGCGCGCCGGGGCCGGAATAGCGCAGCCCGGGGCGGGGATCGAGGTGGCGAATCACTTCCAGCGCCGTTTCCACGTGCTGGGTTGGACGGCCGAGAACCTTCGCCAGTTCCTTCATCTGGCGCGTCTCCACAAGATGGAGGTGGTCGGAAACGATCTGCCAGGCCACTCCGCCCTTGCCGTTCCGGCTAGCCAGTTGCAGCAGAAGACACTCCTGCACGGTGCGGGCGCCGACGCCCGCCGGATCGAGCGATTGCACCACCGTCAGCGCTTCGGCAAGCTGCTCGGTGGTGAGACCCTCGTTCAGCGCCAGGTCCTCCAACGGATCGGTCAGATAACCGGTCTCGTCGAGGTTGCCAATCACGACGTCGGCGGCGCGCCGCAGGTCGTCGTTCAGAACCACCAGGCTGAGTTGCGACTCCAGATAGTCAGACAGGGTGACGGGCGAGCTGAGGAAGGTCTCAAACGACGGCTTATCAGACGCTTCGGCGGCCGGAGATTTGAACCCCGGGTCCAGGTAGTCGTCAAAAAAGCTGCCAAAGTCGATCTCATCGAAGGGGTCCGACGAAGGCGCCACCTCGGCGGAAACAGCGGCCTCGCCCTCTTCGGCCACCGGGAAGGGTTCGGCGAAAGCCTCCGACGCCGTAGCCTCAGCGCCCTGCAGCGCGGCCGCCGACTCGGAAACATCGAGTATGTTCTGGTCCGCCGGGTCGGAGGTGCGCTCGCGCTCAAGCAGCGACTGTACCTCCTGCGGGGTCAGATCCTCGCCATCGGCCCCTTCCTCAAGAACCGGGTTTTGGGCGACCTCGGAGGCGATCAGGTCTTTCAACTCCAGCCGGTTCATCTGGAGGAGGGAGACCATCTGGACGAGCCCAGGCGTCAGGATCTGCTTCTGCGCGACTTTGAGTTGAAGCCGGGGCGACAGTAAGCTCATCTGCCCCCATTATAGACTCCGCGTCGAAAAAATCACGCCCAAAATGCGCCTCAAGGGACCAGCGCTGAAGGGATTGGCGAAAAAATTGCTCAGGATTTCGGTCTGGCTTGATGCGGTCGGCAGGGAAGGAGGCGTGGGATGGCGGGGACGACGGGGCTCGAACCCGCGACCTCCGACGTGACAGGCCGGCGTTCTAACCAGCTGAACTACGTCCCCGCATTGGGTGGAGGCACGTTTTGCTGTCGCAAAACGCACTTCCTTAACAGTAGCACAGGGGGCTGCGCTTGCGCCACACGTGGTAAATGGGGACAGCGGTGACTGTCCCCGTTTAGAGGACCGGCTGCTCCACCCACGTGCCGAAGCGCTGGCGCAGGGTGTCGCACATCTCCCCTAAGGTGGCGTAGGCGCGGACGCAATCGAGCAGGGCGGGCATCGTATTCAGGTCGTGGGCGGCGGCGTGGTCCAGGGCGGACCTCGCACGGTCGACGGCGGATTGGCTTCGTTTTGTAATTAATCGTTGTAGCTTGGCCACCTGGGCGGATTCGGCCGCCTGGTCGATCTGGAGCAGGTCGATCGGGGCGTCGCCGCTCTGGGTGAAGGCGTTGACGCCGACGACGAGCCGCTCGCCGCGCTCCACCTCCTGCTGGTAGCGGTAACTGGCCTGGGCGATCTCTGACTGCGGAAAGCCCTTTTCGATGGCCGGGATCATGCCCCCCATGGAATCGATTCGCCGAATGTAATCAAGGGCTTGGGCCTCCAACTGATCGGTCAGCGACTCGACCAGATAGCTGCCGCCCAGCGGGTCGGCCACCTCGGCCACGCCGGTTTCGTGAGCGATGATCTGCTGCGTGCGCAGCGCCAGCGTGACCGCCTGTTCGCTGGGCAGGGCGTAGGCTTCATCGAGCGAGTTGGTGTGCAGCGACTGACAGCCGCCCAGCACAGCCGCCAGCGCCTGCGTTGTGGTGCGGATGAGGTTGTTATGAGGCTGCTGCCAGGTGAGCGAGCAGCCGGCTGTTTGGGCGTGGAAGCGGAGGCGAAGGCTGCGTTCGTCCCGCGCGCCGTAGCGTTCGCGCATCAGGCGGGCCCAGAGGCGGCGGGCGGCGCGGAACTTGGCGATCTCCTCGAAGAAGTCCGAATGCGAATTGAAGAAGAAACTGAGGCGGGGGGCGAACTCGTCGATGGCGAGACCGCGCTCAATGGCCCAATCGGCGTACTCGATGCCGTCGCGCAGGGTGAAGGCGACCTCCTGGGCGGCGGTGGAGCCGGCTTCGCGGATGTGATAGCCGGAGATGGAGATGGGGTTGTAACGGGGCGCCTGGCGGGTAGCGAACTCGATGGTGTCGGTGACCAGCCGCATCGACGGTCGCGGCGGGTAAATGAACTCCTTCTCGGCGATGTACTCCTTCAGAATGTCGTTCTGCAGCGTGCCGTTGAGTTCGGTCCAGGGGACGCCCTGCTTCTCGGCGACCACGAGGTACATGGCCCAGATCATGGCCGCCGGCGAGTTGATGGTCATCGAAACGCTCACCTGGCCGAGCGGAATGCCGTCAAAGAGCGTTTCCATGTCGGCGAGCGAGGAGATGTTGACGCCGCATTTGCCCACCTCGCCGAGCGAATTGGGGTGGTTGGCGTCGTAGCCCATGAGGGTGGGGAGGTCGAAGGCGACGCTAAGGCCGGTTTGGCCTTGCGCGAGGAGGTAGCGGTAGCGCTGGTTGGTCTCCTCGGGGGTGGCAAAGCCGGAGAACTGGCGCATCGTCCAGAGCTTGCCTCGGTACATCGTGGGGTGGATGCCGCGCGTGTAGGGAAACTCTCCGGGGGGAGGTTCGGCGACGCGGTTGGCCTCGTGCGAGTAGTGGTTCTCCAGCGGAACGCCGCTTAAGGTGCGGTGGAGCATGGCAGGAAATAGTGTAGCGCCGCGCGGCCGGGCGGCATCAGAATGAAATTGTGAGCAACGAAAGCACGTTCAACGAACCGCGCATCGCGCTGAACCGGATCTACACCAAGCGCGGCGATGGCGGCGAGACGACGCTGGTGGGCGGGCAGACAGTGCCCAAAGACGCCCTGCGCATTGAAAGCTACGGCACCGTGGATGAGTTAAACGCAGCGGTGGGGATGGCCTGTGTTTCGGCGGGCGAGCGCGCGGAGACGGCCCGCCTGGCGGTGATTCTCAAGCGCGTGCAGCATGAGCTATTCAACCTGGGCTCGATTCTGGCCACGCTCCCCGAGGATGTGCACCCAAAGCAGCCGCGCGTCACCGACGCCGACATTGAACAACTGGAGCGCGAAATGGACGAGATGAACGAAACGCTGCCGGCGCTGCGGTCGTTTGTCCTGCCCGGTGGTTGCCGGTTGAACGCGGAACTGCACCTGGCGCGGACCGTCTGCCGCCGCGCCGAGCGCGTGGTCGTGGCGCTGGCGCGCCAGGAGGAGGTTCCCACCGAGGCCATCCGCTATCTGAACCGGTTGAGCGATGCGCTGTTCGTGCAAAGCCGCTGGTCGGCCCAGGTGTTGGGGGAGAAGGAAGTGTTGTGGGAGCCGAATGCCGCGGCGGGGGGGCGCATCGCCAGTTCAACATGACCCCGATTGCGATCGAAGAGACGCTCAAGCCGCTCGTCCAAACGCTCGATGCAGTCGGGACGTTTGTATTTGCCCTGAGCGGCGCGGCGACGGGTGTGCGCGCCAGGCTGGATCTGTTCGGTGTGCTTGTGCTCTCATTCGCGGCGGCCACTTCCGGCGGGATACTCCGCGATCTACTGATCGGGGCCGTCCCGCCGGCGGCGATCCGAGATTGGTCCTATGTGGCGATCTCGATCGTAGCCGGGCTCACCACGTTTCTGTTTCACCCAAAAGTGGACCGGCTGCGCACGCCGATTCTGGTCTTCGATGCCGCGGGGCTGTCGCTGTTTGCCGTGTCCGGCTCTCAAAAGTCACTCGCACTCGGCATGGACCCGGTCCCTGCCATGCTGCTGGGCATGTTGACTGGGATCGGGGGCGGTATCGTACGGGATGTGCTGGCAAACGAAATCCCACTCATCCTGCGTGCGGAACTGTACGCCGTGGCGGCGCTAGCGGGAGCGGCCGTAGTGGTGGCCGGCGATGTGTACGGCATTCCTCCGCTGGGGCCGGCAATTGGCGGCGCACTGCTCTGCTTCACCATTCGCATGTTGGCGATACGCCGGGGCTGGGGACTCCCCGTGGCAACACCTGAAGAGGATCGCGCTCGGACAGATTGAGGTTCACGGGCAGGGCCGCCGTGGGTGTGAGATCCGACCCTACGGCGTCAGGATCTTGATGGCGTGCGGCAACAGGCGGACCTCGATGGGCAACGTCCCCACCGCCTCCCCATCGACCTCAATAGAGACCTTCTCCCGCGAGGTAGCGCGGACTTGAGCGGCGCGGTGGTGGTGGACCTTGGGGTGTTTGTAGATGTTCTCCGAGTAGAGCACCGGAAGGTCCTTGGCCAGGGTGAACATGCCGAGGTCTTCGATGATGGTGACCTCCAGCGTGCCGTCGTCGAGCAGCGCCTTTGGGCAGACATGCATGCCGCCGCCGTGATAGCGGCCGTTGCCGATGGCGATGTTGAGGATCTTGTGGGTCGTGGGGGCGCCGCCGTCGAGTGACAACTCCACCGTCTTGGCGTGGTAGCGGAAGAAGACCTCGACGGTGGCGTACATGAACGCAAGCTTGCCGCTGTAAGCGCTGAGCAAGTTCTTGGCGCGGGTGGCCACCTCGCCGCCCATGCCAAAGCTGGTGAGGTTGAGGAAATAGCGCGACGTCTGGCCGCCCGTGTGGGCCTCGTAGGTGATGTAGGCTGCGTCGATTGTGCGCGTCTTGCCGGCGAGGATGACACCCACGGCAGAGTCAATAGAGGGAATGGCGAGCGTTCGCTGAAAGTCGCCGCCGGTTCCCATGGGGAGGATGCCGAATTGGGCCTCAGGGTTGATCGGGCGGCCGTCGCGGAAGAAGCCGTTCATCGTTTCACTGATCGTCCCGTCGCCGCCGACGGCGAGGATGCGTTCGAAGCCTTCGTCGAGTAACTGCGTGGCGAGTGTGGCGGCGTGGTGCGGATGCTGGGTGAAGAGCGCCTCGACGAGGCCGATCTGTTCGACAATGCGCGGCCAGTGGGCGGCGGCGCGGCCGTTGGCGGCGCGTGGATTGATGACGGCGGCCGTGCGGGGGGCGGGGCTCATATCGCACCTCGCGCTCGCAGGTCGGCGACGGTGTCGCGCAGGGTTTCGAGCGGATCGCGCGCATGAAACCCGATTTCGCGTTCGGCCTTGGAGGAGTCGCAATACCAGAAGTGGCCGCTGAGCTGGATGGTCTCGTCGTCCAGCGTGAACTTGCGGCCGATGAGGGGCATCGCGGCGCGGAGGAAGGGCGCGCTCAGGCGGGCCAGCGCGGTGGGGCTCGACATGAGGGGAGGCTTGATTCCACCGATGCGGCAGGTTTCCTGAATGATGCGCTGAAAGGTCCAGTTCACGCCGCCGAGGAGGTAGCATTCGCCGGTGCGGCCCCGGTCAAGGGCGGCGATGGCTCCGGCGGCGGCGTCGCGGGCGTCGACGAAACTCATGCCGCCGGTGGGGTAGGTGAGGATCTGGCCTTCGAAGAGATGAACGATGTCGCCCGTCGAAGAGCAGCGGTCGTCGCCCGGGCCGAGCAGCAAGGCGGGGTTGAGAATCACGGCGGGAAGGGCGCGGCCGCGGCAGAGGTCGAGGACGAGTTCTTCGGCGGCGATCTTCGAGGCGTAGTAGCCCCAGTGGCGCGTCACTTCGTGCTGGAAGCCGGCGGCCTCGTTGTGAATGACGGGTTTCTTCGAAACGGCGATGGTCCCGGACGAGGAGACGATGACGACGCGTTCGACGCCGTGGCGGAGCGCGGCTTCGCAGACGTGACGGGTGCCGTTCACGTGGACGTCGAAGAGCCGGGCGCGATCACGCGGGTCGCGCGAAACGAGGCCGGCCAGGTGGAAGATGGCGCGCGCGCCGCCGACGGCCTGTTCAACGGCGGCGGGGTCGGTGACGTCGCCACGGATGATTTCGAGATCAGGCTGATTGTCGTACACAGACTCGCCGCGGCACAAAAGACGAAGCGGTCCGATATTGCGGGCGCGGAGTTGTACGACAAGGTGCTTGCCGAGGAAGCCGGTGGAGCCTGTGACTAGGATGGGCTTCATTTCAAATCGAGAATGGGCCAGCGGCGAGCCTCGGCCAGGGCGCGCAGTTTCTTCACCGGATTGGTCGCGTAGGGGTGGCCGACGGCTTCCAGCATGGGCACATCGGACATGCTATCGGAATAGGCGCGGCACTCGCGCGGGTCGGCTCCTTCGCGGGCGCATAGGGCGCGGATTGCGTCGACCTTCTCAGGACCGGCAAGGATGGGTTCAATGAGCGCGCCGGTGGCGATGCCGTTGCGGAACTCAAGGCGATTGGCGACGGCTTCATCGAAGCCGAGGTCGTCGAGTAGCGGCTGGATGGCGAAGTCGAGCGAGCCGGTGAGCAGGACAGTGCGGAAGCCTTCGGCGCGGTTGCGCTGGACAAGTGCTCGTGCGCCGGGAAAGGTCGCTGGACGCAGGACGGCTTCGTTCATGCGCCGGGCGTTGGCGGTCATCCAGTCCAGGCTCAGCCCGGCGTACTCGAGGAAGAACGCCTCGTTGAAGCAGCGGCGGGAACGGAGTTCGAGTGCGAGCCAGCGCGGGGCGCGGAAGAGCGCGCGGGCAAGCCGCCATGTCGAGTTGGCGTTGGGATGATGGCGGGCGAACCACAGGTATTGCGAGACGACGTTGCTCGAAACGAGCGTGCC
>JANRJO010000056.1:0-67227 GCA_033763935.1 Bryobacteraceae bacterium | reverse complement strand
TCAATGAGCGAGGGGTGGAAGAGGTCGTGGCCGACCGTGGATATCACAGCGGTCAGGTGTTGAAGGATCTGCATGAGCAGGGCGTGCGGAGCTACATTCCGGAGCCGGATCGGGGTCGGCGGAAGTGGGCGGGGCGGGAAGGGGAGCAGCAGCGAGTGTACGCCAACCGGCGGCGGGTCCGAGGCGATCGCGGCAAGCAACTGCAGAAGCTGCGATCGGAGCTGACGGAACGAAGTTTCGCACACATGTATCAGACCGGAGGAATGAGGCGGACGCATTTGCGGCAGCATGACAACATCCTGAAGCGGCTGCTGGTGCAGGCGGTGGCGTTCAACCTGGCGCTGTTGATCCGGACGAAATACGGGATGGGGAAGCCCCGAAGTGCTCAGGGGGCGATGAATCCGGTCGTTTGGCTTCAGTTTTTGTGTGCTGCTCTCGGGGTACGTGAGGAAAGTGTGATAAATCCCGATCCGAGTAACCCGAGAACCGAAGGAAACGCCTTTTCGTCAATCTCCACCTATCGCCGCTGTCTCGCCTCACGCAATCGCCGTTTTCATTCCGCCACGGGCTGCTAACCGCAGAGACAGTGAGCGCACTCGTAAGGACGAAAAGAGTAACTCTAAAGCGCTGCATTTCAGGACCATCATGTCGCTATTCTCGTGGTCCTGCAATAAAAACGGGGCGCCGCATACGCGCTCGCCCCGTCCAATTCAATCGTCCGGATCTTTTACCGCACGCCCAGTATCCGCCGGTTCCGCCCCGCATCCGTCGCCGCTCCGGCGAAGTCGTCGAACGCCTTCGACGGCACATCGATCAGGTGCGATTTGATGAACGGCGCGCCTTCCGCCGCCCCCTGTGCGGCATCCTTGAAGCAGCACTCCCACTCGAGGACCGCCCAGCTCTTGTAACCCACCGCCGTCAGCCGCGAGAACACCTGCTTGAAGTCCACCTGCCCGTCGCCCAGCGAACGGAACCGCCCGGCGCGCTGCTGCCAGCCGGCGTAGCCCGAGTACACGCCCTGCTTCGCGCTCGGCCGGAACTCCGCGTCTTTCACATGGAACGCCTTGATCCGCTCGCCGTAGACGTCAATGAAACCGACATAGTCCAGGCACTGCAGAATGAAGTGTGACGGGTCGTAGTTGATCGCCACGCGCGGATGCCCGCCCATCGCGTCCAGGAATCGCTCGAAGGTCGTCCCGTCATAGAGGTCCTCGCCCGGATGCAACTCGTATGCAAGGTCCACCCCGTACTGGTCCGCCGCCTCGTAAATCGGCTTCCATCGCCGTGCCAGTTCCGCGAACGCCTCCTCCACCAGCCCCGCCGGCCGCTGCGGCCAGGGGTACAGGAACGGCCACAACAGGGCCCCCGAAAAGGTCGGACTCACCGTCAGCCCGAGGTTCGCCGAAGCCTGAAGCGCGTACTTCATCTGCTGCGTTGCCCACTCGCTGCGCGCTTTCGGATTGCCGCGGACCTCCGGCGCCGCGAAGGCATCGAACATCTCGTCGTAGGACGGATGCGACGCCACCAACTGCCCTTGCAGGTGCGACGCCAGCTCCGTGATCTCCAGGCCGTTCGTCTGCCCCTTGATTTCGTCGCAATACGTCTTCGACTCGGCGGCCTTCTTGATGTCGATCACGCGCGCATCCCAGGACGGGATCTGCACGCCGATGTAGCCGAGCGACTTCGCCCACGCCGTGATGTTCGGCAGCGTGTTGAACGGCGGCGCGTCGCCCATGAATTGGGCCAGGAAGATGGCGGGTCCTTTGATCTGTGACATGTGTTGTGCGGAAACTCCCCGAACATCGTATGACAACCCGCACAGGTTGCGCCATCCCCAAGCACGAGCTACACTTAGTGCTTCTAGCTTCGTGGCCACTGATCTTCTCGAAATCGATCCTGAACAACCCTCGCCGGAAGCCATCGAACGCGCCGCCGCCGCCGTCCGCCGCGGCGAAGTCGTCGCGATTCCGAGCGACGCCCTCTACACCCTCGTCGCCGACCCCTTCAATCTCGCCGCCGTCGGTCGCGTCTTCCACGCCAAGGGCAGGGAAGCGCAACGCTCCCTCCCGCTGATCGTCTCCGACGTCCTGATGGCCGAGGACCTCGTGCGGGACCTCAACTCCCGGTTCTACATGCTGGCGCGCCGCTTCTGGCCGGGCCCGCTTACCATCATCGTCCCCGCCAGTTCCAAGGTCCCACTCAAAGTCACCGGCAACACTGGCCGCCTCGGCGTGCGCCAGTCGAAGTCCAAGGTCGCTAATGCGCTCCTCGAGTGGCTTCAGCAACCGCTCATCGCCACCAGCGCCAACATCTCCGGGCAGCCCACCTGCCGCTCGGGCATCGAGACCTTCGCCACCATGGACGGCCGCGTCAACCTCGTCCTCGACGGCGGGCTCTCGCCCGGCGGCGGCTCCACCACCGTCGACGTTACCGAGCCCTACTGGCGCATGATCAAAGAAGGCGCGATTTCCGAGAAGGAGATCGCCGAAGCTCTCAAGACGCGTTAGCGTCTCCGCAGATCCTCGAGAAGACCGGTCACCAGTACCAAAGTTCGTGCGTCTTCCGGAACGGCCTCATCCTCCTCCGCAATCGCAGCACGCGTGCCATCAGGATGGATCGCGAATCCTCTCAGGCCCGGATGGCCCGCCCAGAGCCGCGGCTTGCCCGGAACGAACTCTTCCCCTGTCACCGTATAGTCCGCGACCTGAATGCCCTGGCTCGTCAGGAAGTAGAGGCGCCGGCCGCTCTTGGACCATGACGCGTTGCTCCCGCCGCCGCTCGACACCATCCACTTTCCGGTGCCGTTCGCCACAGCTCGCACGAATACCTCCGTGCGCCCCGTCTCGTTGCTGTCGTACGCAACCCAGCGCCCGTCGGGCGATATCGACGGAGTCGCCTCGTTGAACGGCGTCTTCAGGAAGTACTCGCGCTTGCCCGCCCTCGGCCGGTCGCCGTCGGCGCCTTCGAGCGGCACCGAAACTAGATCGTACCCCGTGTCTTGGCCTACCTCCGTAAACAGCAGCCGCGAGCCGTCTGGAGTCACAACGCCAGGGATCTGCACGGCGGTGCTTTCCATGAGCCGCACCGCCTCGCCACCGCCATCGGCCCGCATCCAATACAGATTCTGCGCTCCCGAGTGCCGTACGGAGCTGAAGAGGATGTGCTTGCCGGTGGGACTCCAGTGAGGGAATCCGTCGAAGCCTTCGCTCGCCGTAAGCCGCGCGACCCGCTCACTGCGAATGTCGTACGTCCATACGTCCCGATTGCCCGCCTCGGTGGTCACGAATGCGAGGCGGGATCCGTCGGACGACAGGTCGAGGAAAACGCCGTACGGGCCTCTTTCCGCCCGAAGTGGGGAAAGGCCGCCTCCCGCCGAGAGCCACGCCAGTCTCCGCCTGGTTGGCACGGCCTTCGAGTACAGAAGGGAGCCCTCTGCCGTTACGTCGTACTGAGCGTCCCCATATTCTGACGTGCTTACCCCGGCCACCACCGGCATCGCCTCACCCGTCACCGTCAGCGATCCCGCGTCCATGCGCACCGCAAACAATGTCTGGTTCTTGACGTACAGCAAGTAGCCGCTCGGCGCGTACCGCCCGAATGTGCCGCCCTTCACCAGGGTCTTCCGCTGGCCGCTCCGCAGAGACTGCGCCACAATGTTCGCGTCGTCGAAGGAGAGTCCCGCCGTGTGCGCCGTGAAAAGGACCGTCTCGCCGCCAGGTAGCACCTGCGGCCACCGGTGTGTCAGTTCTCCGTCTTCCAGCTTCGTGACGGGCGATGAAGTGCCGCCGCCCGGCGGGATCCGCGAGAGTACTCCGGAGCTGGACAACGCGGCGACAAGGGAACCGTCTGGGCTCCAACTGGCCCCTTGGCTCGACGGCGCATTGCAGAGCGTGGTCAGCCCCTCGCCCCGTACGGAGACACGCCGGAGCTTGCCGTTAGCGAAAAACGCGAGAGTCTCTCCTGCTGGGTCGAAGATCGGATTGAGGGCCGCTTCGGTGCCGGGTATCGGACTTGCCTGCTCCTCCTCGACCAGCCGCGTATAGAGCATCCACTGCCCGTCCGCGCCGCGCCCCGTGTAGACCAGTCTCTTTCCGTCCGGCGAGAGAATGGCCGCCGCGCCCATTCGTGCCGTCCGGATTGAATCGAACTCGCGCCCCGGCTGCACCAGCCAACGTGTGACGAGCTTGCCCGCCGGCCGGTGCGCAAGCCACCCGGCGACCGCGCCGAACCCCGCCGCCACCATAGCGAGCCCGACCAACAGCACTCCCAACCGCAGTCGCGAACCGGTCTTCGCCGGTGCCGCCCCCTCCACCGGCCGCTCCAGGGCAATGCGCGCTTCCCCCATCGCCTGCAGCCGCTGCCTCCGGTCCTTTGTGAGGCAGCGCCGAAGCAGCGCGGCCACAGACGCAGGCGTGTCCGGCGGTAGAGCGCTCCAGTCCGGTTCCTGCTTCATCGTTGCGGCCAGTATGTCCGCCACGCTCTCTCCGCCAAACGCTGGCCGCCCTGTGAGCAACTCGTACATCACTGCGCCAAATGCCCAGATGTCCGCCCGGCCATCCACCTGGTGACCCCTCGCCTGCTCCGGCGCCATGTACGCCGCCGTGCCGAGCACGACGCCCGCCCGGGTCGAGGCAATGGTTATCGTCGGCGAGTCGGCCGGCACGGCCGACTCGCGGCTTCCGTCCTTCGCCAGCCCAAAGTCGAGAACCTTCACCGTGCCGTCTTTCGTGACCTTGACGTTGCCCGGCTTGATGTCCCGATGCACGATTCCCTTCTCGTGCGCTGCCTCCAAAGCCCCCGCCAGTTGCTTCCCGAGGGCAATGGCCTCCTCCACCGGCACCGGCCCCGCGAGGGTTGCCCCTTCCACCAGTTCCATGACGATCGCTTGCTGCTCCACGCCATAGATCTGCGCGATGTTGGGATGGTTCAACGAAGCCAACACCTGAGCCTCTCGTTGAAACCGAGCCAGATACTCGGCGTCCTGTAGCAGCGAAGGCGCCACCACCTTCAGCGCCACGTCGCGCCCCAGTTTCGTGTCGCGCGCCCGATAGACCTCGCCCATCCCGCCCGCGCCAAGTCGGGAGGTGATCTCGTATGGCCCAACCGTGTCGCCGAGCGCGAGGTGCATGTGAGGTTTCAACAGTGTATCCGAACCTCGGGCAAATCATTCGAGCGCTAAAATGGAGGGGTGGAAAAGGTCGTTCGCATCTTCAACAGCTTCGAGGAGGCCGACGCCGCGGACTGCGAACGAGACCGGAACATGACGCCCGAAGAGCGCGTGCGCGTCGTCCTGCAACTGCGATCCTGGACCCTCGCCGATGAAGCTGAACAGAGACTGGCGCGAGTTTGTCGAATTACTGAACGCACATCGAGTTGAATACCTGGTCGTGGGTGCTTTCGCCGTCGCCTGGCACGGTTACCCACGATTTACCGCAGATATCGACTTCCTCGTGCGACCCGATGCTGAGAATGCCGAGCGCGCTGTCAACGCCTTACGGCAGTTCGGCTTCTCCAGCCTGAACATCGCCGTTGAAGATCTGTCGAAACTCGACCAGGTCATTCAACTCGGTGTGACCCCAAATCGAATTGACGTGATCACTTCGATTGCGGGCGTCAGCTTCGACGAGGCCTGGGCCTCACGCGTTCACGGATCGATTGATGGCGTTCCGGTCTGCTTCATTGGCCTGGAAGAGTTGATCCGGAATAAGGAGGCAACGGGCCGTCTCCAGGATCGCGCCGATGCCGATCGTCTTCGCAAAATGTCTACCCCGCCCTACCAGTAAGCTACCTGCCCCGTCCGTAACGCGCGGTTCGCCAGATGCGCGGCAGCCGCCGACAGCACGCCCGCTTCCACCGGCGCCGCTGGCGTCCTTCGGGACCGGATGCACTCCAACCAGTTACTCAAGTGCAGTAACTCCCCATTCGGATTCTCATAAAAATCAGCTCCCTTCGGACCGCTGCCTAACACCCACTCCGAATATTCGAACGGAGCCTTCCGCGCCTGCGCTCCATAGGTCGCCCGCCTGGTCTCCGGATACAGCTCATACCGCCCCCGGTCCAGGTACAGCGTCCCCTCCGTCCCCATGAACTCGATCATCTCCGCGTTACGTGCATTCACAAATGTGCCTTCGAAATAGACTTGCAGTTCGTGCTCCGGGTACCGCATCAGAGTCTGAACAGTGTCCGGAGTCTCCCACAACCCCTTCGTTGCGAAATTGTCCCCGACACTGGTCGCGCTCGCCGGATTGCCCAGCCCGAGTATCCACTGCACAATGTCGATGTGGTGCACCATCAGATCGGTGAAGATCCCGCCGCCGAAGTCCCAGAACCACCGCCACTGCCGGAAACGATATTCGTCAAACGGCTGCGCACGCGCCTTGCCTAACCATGCCTTCCAGTCGACGGTCGCCGGGTCGATCGTCGCCCGGGGCCGCTCCCAACGGTCGTGGTTGCGGTTCCAAGTCAGGTGCACCTTGTGCACTTTGCCCAGCATGCCGGACCGGATCATCTCATACGCCTTCTGAATATGCGGCATGCTCCTTTGCTGCAACCCGACTTGGACCACCCGTCCCGATCGTTTCTGTGCGCCCGTCACCAGTTCGCCCTCGCCCGGCTCGTGGGTCAAAGGCTTCTCGACATAGACATCTTTGCCCGCCTCGCAGGCAGCCACCGTCAATGGCACGTGCTGGTGATCCGGTGCGCCGATCAGCACCGCGTCAATGTCCTTGCGGTCAAGCAGCGCGCGATAGTCCTTCGTTGCGAAGGCCGCGGGCCCCGCGATCTGCCTTGCTCGTTCCAGGTTTGCGTCCCACACGTCGCACACGGCAGCCAGCTGCGCGCCCTTCAAACGCTCAAACGTCCGCATGAGCACTTGGGCCCTGCCGCCCGTCCCGATGCAGCCGACACGAACCGTATCGCTCGCCGCAAAGCCGCGCTTCGCCCGCAGTGCGCCTGCCGCGAGCGCCGGCAGAAAGTACCTTCGATTCGTCATAGCGCTCTTCAGCATGCCACGTCGATCGAGGTACCATCGGATACCTTGCCTTCAACCAAGAGCCGCCTTCGCCGCATTTTGCGGATCGCAGTGCTCGCCATCCTGGCGGTCGTCGTGGCCGCCGGCGCGTTCGCGGGCAGCATCTGGCTCTACCTGCATCCGGAGACCCGGCGCATCGACGGCATCGTCTACGGAAGCCGTAACGGCCAGCCGCTCACGATGGACATTCTCCGTCCCGCCGAAGGCAAGGCCAACGGGATCGCCATCGCCTTCATGGTCAGCGGCGGGTGGAAGTCGCAGCGCGCCGGCCAGGCGCCTGCGTGGATGGTGGCGCCCCTCATCCGTAGCGGCTATACCGTGTTCGCCATTTGCCACATCTCTCAGCCGGCGTCCACCGTAATGGAGATCGTCGAGGACATGAACCGCGGCGTCCGTTTCGTTCGCCACCACGCACGGAAGTACGGTGTAGACCCGAACCGCATCGGTGTCTCCGGCGGCAGCGCCGGCGGCCACCTGAGCCTCATGCTGGCCACTCGCGGCGGGCCCGGCCCCGCGGATGCCCCCGATCCCATCGACCGCGAATCCAGCGCCGTCCAGGCCGTCGCCATCTTCTACCCCGTCACCGACCTTCTGAACCTCGGACCTTCCACCGAGAATCTGGGAGACGGAGGCCCACCTTAGAGCTTCGTCAGGGCCTTTGGCATGTCCAACCGCGACCTCGGCGTGTGGAAGAAGATCGGCTACGAAACGTCACCGATCTACTTCATCGGCCCGAACCTCCCGCCCACGCTCATCTACCACGGAGATGCCGACACTCTCGTGCCCCTGGAACAGTCCCAACGGTTCCAAAAGCGCGCCGCCGGACTCGGCCGCGAGGTGAAACTCGTCGTCCACGACGGCGGTGAGCATGGCTGGCCCACCATGGTACTCGACGTTCGCGAATTCGCTTCCTGGTTCGACCGGCACTTGCGGCACGCCCCGGTTTCCGCCGCGCAATAAAGCGGCGCCTGTCGATCGCGCCATTCCTCATCCGACTGACATAGTAGTCCGGTGAACCGCGTCGAGACTTTCAGCGAAAGGAGAAACGCTATGAAATACGTCTGCCTGGTCTACGGCGAGCAGGGCGCCTTCGACCTCGTCCCCGATTCGGATTGCGTCGCTTATGACAATGAGCTGCGCGATCGCGGACGCTGCCTCGCATCCGAGGCGCTCGAACCCGCCGCCAGCGCCGTCACCGTCCGCGTCCGCGCCGGGCGCGTCACCGTCAGCGACGGCCCCTTTGCCGAAACCAAGGAAACCCTCGCCGGCTTCTACCTGGTGGAGGCTGCAGACCTCAACGAAGCCATTCAACTCGCGGCCGCCATACCCGCCGCCTGCACCGGCAGCGTCGAAGTCCGCCCCGTCCGTCCCCTCCCCGGGAAGACGTAACAATTCTCCCTGCCCGTGTCGAAAGCCGGGGATGCCGTTCGATTCACGATTGCAGAGAGAAACAGAACAGAAGGAGACGACATGCGATTCATGCTGATTGTCAAAGCCGACAAGGAGAGCGAGGCCGGCATCTTGCCGGACGAGAAGATCCTCGCCGCTATGGCCGAATTTAATGCGGAAATAGTGCGCGCCGGCGTCATGCTGGCGGGCGAAGGCCTACAGGCCAGTTCGAAGGGCGCCCGCGTCCACTACTCCGGCAAACAGCGCCAAGTCACGGACGGCCCGTTTCCCGAAACCAAAGAACTCATCGCGGGTTTCTGGATGCTGCGCGTCGCGTCCAAGGAAGACGCCGTCGAGTGGGCAAAGCGCGCCCCGTTCGAAGACGGACAAGTGGAAGTGCGGCAGGTCTTCGAACTCTCGGACTTCGGCGAGGGGGAGGCCGTCGGCCGCCACGCCGAACTCCAGTTGGAACTCGAAAGGAGACGATAACCCGTGGAGGCGCTCATTCCCTATCTCAACTTCGACGGCAACTGCCGGGAGGCCATGGAATACTACGCCCGGCTGTTCGGTCTCCAATTGGACCTGATGACTTTCGCCGATATGCCCGGCGACCAGCCGCCCCATCTGCAGTCCAGGATCCTCCACGCTTGCCTCACAAAGAGCGGCCAACCCCTGCTCATGGCCTCTGATACGCTCGCCGGCGAGGTTTCGGCGAACACCACCTGGCTGAATGTCGTCTGTGAATCTCGTGATGAGATCGAGCGGCTCTTTGCCGAACTCGGTGCCGGCGGCAGCGTTCAGATGCCCCTCCACGATGCATTCTGGGGAGCCCGGTTCGGCATGCTGACGGACCGCTACGGCGTCCGCTGGATGTTCAACTACGAAACGAAGGGGGCCGCCGCGTGAAATACATGCTTCTGGTTTACCTCAACGAGGAAGCCTGGGGCCGCCTCAGCGAGACCCAGCAACGCGAGGCCATGGACGCATGCGCTCCACACGCCAACCAGTTGATGGAACGCGGCATCTTCCTCTCCGGCGCGCCCCTCGAACCGACCGCCACCGCCACCACCATCCGGCGCCGGAACGGAAAGCGCGTGGTCACTGACGGTCCGTTTGCGGAAACTCGCGAACAGCTCGGCGGCTTTTCGCTCATTGAAGCTGCCAACCTCGACGAGGCCATTGCCGCCGCCAGCGGTTTCTTCGGTGACGACTTCCCCGCGGGTATCGAGATCCGCCCGGTAGTCGAAGTGGCGACGCTCAGGCCCGGCTAGACGATTCACCCTCGAGCGCCGCCTTCTGCCGCTCCAGAAAGCGGCGCTCCGGTTCCAGTCGTGCCAGCCGCAGCGCCTGCTCAAAGGCCTCGCGTGCCTCTTTCGTCCGCCCCGTCCGGCGTAAAAGCTCCGCTCGGGCGGCGTGCGCCAGGTGATACTCTCGCAAATCTCCGCGACCCAGAATCTCGTCTACCAGCACCAGTCCCGATTCCGGGCCATCCCGCATCGCCACCGCCACCGCCCGGTTCAGCTCCACCACCGGCGACGGCGAGGCTACGAGAAGCAGATCGTACAGCGCGGCGATACCGCTCCAGTTCGTATCCTCGGCCCGCGGCGCTGCGGCGTGCAGCGCGGCGATCGCCGCTTGCAGCGCATACGGCCCGACTTCTTCTTCTCGCATCGCCTGCGCCGCCAGCCGGGTGCCCTCTTCGATCAGGTCCCGATCCCAAAGGCTACGGTCCTGCGCCTCCAGCAGCACGAGGTCGCCGTTTGCGTCCACCCGCGCCGGGCGCCGAGACTCGTGCAGGAGCATCAGCCCGAGCAAACCCGCCACCTCCGCCAGCGGCATGAGGCCGAAGAGCAGCCGGCCCAGCCGGATCGCCTCCGCCGCCACATCCCCACGCGTAAGGTCCTCCCCCGCAGTGGCGAAATAGCCTTCGTTGAATACCAGATAAATGACGTGAAGCACCGCGTCCAGCCGTTCCGGCAACTCGGCCGCGGCGGGCACCTGGTATGGAATGCGCGCATCGCGAATCTTCGCCTTCGCCCGCACGATGCGCTGTGCCACCGTAGGCGGCGATGTGAGGAACGCTCGCGCGATCTCTTCCGTCTTCAGCCCGCAGACTTCCCGGAGAGTCAAAGCCATCTGTGTTTCCGGCGCCAGCGCTGGGTGGCAGCAGGTGAAGATCAGGCGCAGTTGATCGTCCTCGAGCGTCTTGTCCTCGAGCAACGGATCGGGAGTGTCCGCCGCCAGCGTCTCCGCCAGCACGCCAATTGACGCGTCGAACCGTGACCTCCGCCGCAGCCGGTCGATCGCCTTGAATCGCCCCGTAGTGATGAGCCAGGCGCGAGGACTTGCAGGCACTCCGTCGCGCGGCCATTGTTCAAGCGCCGCCGTGAATGCGTCATGCAGCGCCTCCTCCGCGGCGTCGAAATCGCCCACCAGGCGGATCAACGTCGCGAGCACTCGCCGGGAATCCTCCCGGTAGACCCGCTCGACCGCCTCTCTGGCGTCACCGCTTACTGCCATCCTCCTCCGAGCGCCCGGTACAGTTGCACCAGTGCCACCAGCTCATCCCGTCTGGTCCGCGTCAGCGCTAGCTCCGCTTCAAACAGATCGCGGTCTGCATCCAGCGCCGCCAGGAGCGGGTCCACACCACGCGTGTACCGAAGATAGGAGAGGCGCGCGCGGTCCCGCAGCGTCTGGAGCAGCATCTCCTGTTCCCCCCGAATCACCCGGACATGACGATGCGCCGCGAGCGCGTCCGCCACTTCGCGGAACGCCGTTTGAATGGCACGCTCGTATTGCACGACGGCAATCTGCTGCTCGCTCCGGGCCAGCTCCGCCTGGGAACGCAGCCGCCCTCCGGTAAAGACGGGCTGCGAGACCTGCGGTACGAATTGCCATACACCGGTGGCCGGGCTGAAGAGGCTTGAGAGCGCGTTACTCTGCGAACCCAGCAATCCAGTCAAGCTGATTCGTGGGAAGAACGCGGCGCGCGCCGCATCGATCCTTGCCTGCGCCGCCACCAGTTGCTGCTCCCCGGCGCGGATATCCGGGCGCCGCTCCAGAAGCGCCGATGGCAGCCCAGCGGGAATCTCAGGCGGCTGCTGTTGTGCGCTCAGCGCTACGCCGCGCTCGATCTCTCCCGGCGCCGCCCCGGTTAACAGGCTGATGCGATTCTCCGTTTGCGCGATCTGCTGCTGGATCTGCGGTATCACCTGCGTGGCCGTATACACCAGTTGCTCGCCCTCACGAACCTCGAGCTTCGTCGCCAGACCGCGCTCTTCGCGCAGCCGGATCAGCCGAAGTGAGCCCTCGCGCGTTTCGAGCGTCCGCCGTGCAATCTCCAACTCCTGGTCCAGTCCGAGGAGTTGAAAGTACGCTGCCGCTAGGTCCCCGACAAGCATCATGCGCACGGCGTTGCGGTTCTCCTCGGCCGCCAGCACCTCTGCCCGAGCCGCGTCCGTTGCGCTACGCAAACGCCCCCAGATATCCACCTCGTACGACAGCAGGTTCGCCGCTACCGACCCGAATGTGCGGTTCTGCTGCACGCCCGGCGGGAGCGGAAAGTTTCCCCCGCGCGAGATCCGGAGAGTCGTGGCGTCCACCGCGACGTTCGTCGTCGGCAACTGGTCCGCTCGGGTAATGCCAACCGCCGCCTGCGCGGCCGCCACACGAGCCACCGCTTCGCGCACGTCGTAGTTGTGCGTCTCCGCCCGCCGGATCAGCCGCCGCAGTGCTTCGTCCTGGAAGACGTCGAACCACTTGCTATCTCCAAGGGAGGCGGTGTCCCCCGCCGAAGCCGAAGGGGGCACGCCGCGGAACGTCTGCGGCGTCGGAACGGACGGTCTCTGGTACGTCGTGGACTTGCGGCAGCCGGTGCCGGCAGCCACAGCCGCGAAAACCAAGGCTAGCACCAACCGTTTCATACCACTGCTCCTTCCTCCACCGGCTCCGGCGCTGTCAGCGGCTCGGGTTCCTCCCCCTTCCCCTCCGCCCGCTGCTTCGCCACCACCACATAGATCGCCGGCACCACGAAGAGCGTGAACAGCGTGCCGATGATCATGCCGCTCACCAGCATCACGCCTATGCTGTTGCGCGCCCCCGCTCCTGGGCCCGTCGCCGTTACCAGGGGAAAGTGGCCCACCACCGTCGCCGCCGTCGTCATCAGCACCGGCCGCAGCCGCGTCGCCGCCGCTTCCGTGACCGCCGCAATCTTGTTCTTGCCCGTCTCCTGCAGATGGTTGGCGAACTCCACGATGAGGATGCCATTCTTCGCAATCAGGCCTACCAGCGTGATCAGACCCACCTGGCTGTAGATGTTCAGCGTCGTGAAGCCAAGGAACGAGAACAGCAGCGCGCCCGAAATTGCGAGTGGCACCGAGCCCACCAGGATGATAAACGGATCGCGAAAACTTTCGAATTGTGCCGCCAATACCAGGTAAATGAGCGCGGCCGAGAGGAGAAAGATTCCGAGGAACTTGCCGCTCTCCGTCCGCAGCTGCCGCGACTCGCCCGCGTAGTCCAACGTGAAGCCCGGCGGCAGCGCGGCCCGTGCCTCTTGCTCCAGGAACGTCAGCGCCTGGTCGAGCGACACGCCCGGCGGCACTACGCCCTGAATGCGGACCGAGTTCAACTGCTGGAACTTCCTCAGATCGCGCGGCTGCGTCGTCGTCTTCAACGTAGCGAATGTAGACAGCGGCACAACCTTACCGTCTGAGCCCGTCACGTAAATTTGCGACAACTGCTCGGGGTTCAGCCGCTCGGCGCGCTTGAGTTGTGGGATCACCTTGTAACTCCGCCCCTGGATGCTGAAACGGTTCACATAGTCGGCCCCCAGCAGCGTCGAGAGATCCTCGCCCGCCCGCGCCAGGTCCACGCCCTGCGAGCGCAGCTTGTCGCGGTCAAAGACCACCTCCACCTGCGGCTGGTCGAACTTCAAATCCGCGTCGGCGAAGAGAAACAGCCCGCTTGTGAACGCCTTCCCCACGAGCTGCTGCGAGATCTCCACCAGCCGCTCAGGCTCCGCCACCGTCCCGATGACCAGGTCAACCGGGAAGTCTCCACCGCCGGGCAGCGGCGGCGG
Organism: Bryobacteraceae bacterium; assembly: GCA_033763935.1. Taxonomy (GTDB): domain Bacteria; phylum Acidobacteriota; class Terriglobia; order Bryobacterales; family Bryobacteraceae; genus DALYJJ01. The sequence continues at coordinate 53,728 of JANRJO010000056.1, read as the reverse complement.
CGTCATTGGGATCGCGCGGATGCCCGGCACCTGCGAGAGCGGGGCGGCGACTTCCAGCAGCAGCTGCTGTGTCGTCTTCGAGCGGTCGCTCCACGGCTTGGTCACCATCCCGCCAAAGCCGCCCGAGGGCATCGTGATTTGAAACACGCTCGCCGTCTCAGGGAAACTGCGGTAGACCTGATACACCTGCTCGGCGAAGAGCTTCGTCTGGTCGATGGTGGCGTTCGCCGAAGCCTGCAGAACCGAAAACACCACGCCCTGGTCCTCCGCCGGCGCCAGTTCCCGCTGCGAGAACATGTAGAAGGGCACCATCAGCGCCGTCACGATGAGCCACAACACCAGTACCACCGGCCGATAACGAAGCGTGCCCTCGAGCGACCGCGTATACGCGCGCCGCAGGCTTTCAAACCTCCGGTTGATCCAGCCCGCAAAGCCGCGCTGGTCGTCCCCGGACCGCAGCAACCGCGCGCTCATTACCGGTGACAGGGTCAGCGCCACGACGCCCGACACCAAGACGGCTCCAGCCAGCGTAAAGGCGAACTCGCGGAAGAGCGACCCCGTCAGTCCTCCCTGGATGCCCACCGGCATGTAAACGGCGCCGAGCGTGATCGTCATCGCGATGATCGGCCCCACGAGTTCCCGTGCCGCGAGCACCGCAGCTTCGCGAGGCCGCCGTCCCTCTTGAATGTGGCGCTGAACGTTCTCCACCATCACGATGGCATCGTCCACTACCAGCCCCACCGACAGCACGATCGCCAGCAGCGTCAGCAGGTTAATGGTGAAGCCCGCCGCCAGCATCAGAAACACCGTCCCGATCAGCGAGATCGGAATCGCCACCACCGGGACCAGTACCGCCCGGAACGAGCCCAGGAACAGGAAGATCACAACAATGACGATCACCAGCGTCTCGGCCAGCGTGTGCAGTACTTCGCTGATTGCGTCCTCGATGTACTCCGTCGAATCGTACGGTACGTCGACCTTCATGCCCGCAGGCAGCTGAGCTTGCACCAGCGGCAGCGTCTTGCGGACCTCCCGGATCACGTCGAGCGTGTTCGCCGTCGGCAGCACCCATATGCCCATGAACGTCGCCGTCTGCCCGTTGAAGCGCACATCCTCGTCGTAGTTCTCCGCGCCCAGAGTCACGTCCGCGATCTCGCCGAGCCGCACCACAACGCCGTCGCGCTCCTTCACCACCAGCTGGCGAAACTCCTCCGGCGAGCGAAGGTCAGTGTTCGCCACCAGGTTCACGGAGACCATCGACCCCTTGGTCCGGCCCAGCGCCGCCAAATAGTTGTTGCGCGCCAGAGCATCGCGCACTTCGGGCGGAGATATGCCCAGCGCGGCCATGCGGTCACCCTTCAGCCAGATACGCATGGCGAAGGTGCGATCGCCAAGAATATCGGCCCGCTGCACGCCGCTCACGGCGCTCAGCTTCGGCTGTACCACGCGCATCAGGTAGTCGGTGATCTGGTTCTGGTCCAGGTCCTCGGAGGAGAAGCTAAGGTACACCGCGGCGAATTGGTTGTCCGCCGTCTCCATCTCGATCACTGGCGCCTCGGCCTCCGGCGGGAGATCGTTCCGCACCTGCGCCACTTTCGCCTGAATTTGCGTCAGCGCCGCGTTCGTGTCGTAATTGAGCTTGAGGTGTACGGTGATCGTGCTCAGGCTCTGTGCACTCGAGCTCTCCATGTAATCGATGCCGTCGGCGCTCGCGATCACCCGCTCGAGCGGAGTAGTGATGAACCCGCGCACCAGGTCCGCATTCGCGCCCACGTAGATCGTAGAAACACGGATGACAGCAATGTCGCTTCGCGGGTACTGCCGCACGCTGAGCGAACGAACCGACTGCAACCCGGCGATCAGAATCACCAGGTTGACGACAATCGCCAGCACCGGCCGCCGGATGAATAGATCGGTGAACTTCATTTAGCTGTCCTCCGGCTTCGGCGCCGGGCTGTTGGTCGGCTTCACTTTGTTGTTCACCTGCACGGCCGATCCGTTTCGCAGCTTGAATACACCCGACGTCACTACCTCGTCGCCCGGCTTCACACCCGACATCACACCCACCTGGTCCCCCCGCGCCCCTTCTACCTTCACGAACTGCTGGCGGACACCCCGGTACTTCTGGCCCTTGTCGTCCTTCAGCTCGGTGACCACGAAAACGGAATTCCCGTACGGGGCATAGCTGACTGCGGAAGCGGGTAGCGGCAGAACCGTGTGGCTGCCGCCCAGCGGCATCTCCACCTGGACAAACATGCCTGGCCGGAGAAGCCGCTTGGGATTGGACACCGTCGCCTGGATCTGCAGGTTGCGAGTCGATTCGTCCACCGTGGACTCAGTCGACGTCACCCGGCCTTCAAAAAGGATCTGGTTCCGCTCGCCCGCAGTGATTCGGACCGTCTGTCCTACCCGAACCTCACCCGCCCGCTGCTGCGGCACGCCGAAGTTGACGTAGATGGGATCGAACGACTGCAACGCAACCAGCGCATCCCCAGGCGACAGGTACTGCCCGAGGTTCACCTTGCGAAGGCCCAACACACCGGCGAAGGGCGCGCGAATCGTCTTGCGCTCCATGGTCGCGCGGATCTCGTCCACCCTCGCTTCAGTCTGCTTCTGTTGTGCAGCCGCGCGATCGTACTCCGACTTAGAGATCGCGCCCTCGCTCACCAGACCGTCCAGCCGCTTGAAATTCAGTTCGGCCAGATTTCGCTCTGACTGCGCCGCCGCCAGCTGTGCCTGCTCTTGCCGCGTGTCCAGTTCCGCCAGCACCTGGCCCTTCTCGACAGCCTCGCCGGATTCGAACGCAATGCGGCTCACGATGCCGGGCAAGTCCGCGCTGACGTTCACACCTTGTACGGCCTGCACCGTACCGATGAGGCTCACGCTTTCCTGCCAGCGCTCCTGGCGCGCGATCACCGTCGTTACCGCCTCGGGAGGCGGCTGGAACGACGCCGCGGCCGACATGCCTGCCTGAATCTGACGAAACTTGATGAAGCCCAGACCCGCAACCAAGACCACGGCTGCCGCCAGCATCAGTAACATTCGTTTCCACATACGTGCTCCCTCCAACAAACAAAGCCGCCCGCCCCGGGCTAAGGTTGAGTCGCACGAGAACCTGGAAGATCGACACCCGTGACGCGGGCGGCTCCCGGTCTCGTTTCAAGCGGATGAATGAGGTTCAGTTCCAGGTCATGATCGGCGCCGTCGGTCGAGGACGGCCCCTGTCCAATGTGGATGAACGGCAAGTACGGGAGGATTCGAACGGACGCTGGCAGCCCTGCTTCCGCGCGAACATGTTGCAGTGCCCATAAAATACAGACGCGCCAGCAGTAGGCAATTTGGATCTGGATACGCCAGAAAATCGAGGAAAGGATAAAAATATTCTCCTGTCGGCGATCCAGCGGGCATTTCGGGTACAACGGGACGGCTGCGCGCCCCCATGCTATCCTCGACTCTAGAGCGTTCCTGCTACGCAGGTGCAAAGGTCTCCTTAATTTGATCCAACACTCAAAGTCATTGGAGCCCTACTCGTCGTTGCTGTGCCGGTGAGCAAGCTCCGGCGGCGGAAGCCGAATGGAGAAGCCTGAAGGCGCTCGGGGGGCTCCCCCCTTGCAGTAAGGGGTCAATGACGGAGGCCGGCACGGCGATGTGGTGCGCTCTCAGAGCTCTGACGCCGCGGTCCGGCTTGCTAACCGCCGGACCGCACCATTGACAATGCGAATTCTGTTCATCGGCGATATCTTCGCCTCGCCCGGCCGCACCATCGTCGCCGACCACCTCAACCGCATCATCTCGGAACGCAAGATCGACCTCGCCATCGCTAACGCTGAGAACTCCGCGGGCGGCTTCGGCATCACGCCCCTGGTCGCCGAAGAACTCCTGGGCCTCGGACTCGACGTTCTCACCTCCGGCAACCACATCTGGGACAAGCGCGAGATTTACGATTACCTCGACCGCCAACCCCGCCTCATCCGCCCCGCCAACTACGCCTCCAGCCTTCCCGGCAAGGGCGTCTTCGTTACCAAGGCCCGCAACGGCGTTCCCGTCGCCGTCATAAACCTCCAGGGCCGTGCCCACATGCCTGCCACCGACGACCCTTTCCGTAAAGCCGACGAGCTCCTCGCCTCCCTTGACCCCGAAGTTCGCATCCGCTTCGTCGACTTCCATGCGGAGCTCACGAGCGAGAAGATGGCCATGGGCTGGCACCTCGACGGCCGCGTCACCGCCATCATCGGCACCCACACCCACATCCCCACTGCCGACAGCCGCGTCCTCCCCGGCGGCGCCGCCTACCAGACCGACGTCGGGATGACCGGTCCCTACGATTCCGTTATCGGCTCCATCAAGGAGAGCGCCCTCAAGCGCTTCACGTCTGCCCTCCCCATCCGCCTCGAAGCCGCCAAGCACGGCGTCGAACTCCACTCCGTCATCGTCGACGCCGACCCGCAAACCGGCAAAGCTACCGCCATCGAACGCCTCACTATCAAGGACGGCAAACGGTAGCCGCTGTTCTTCTCCGCCCCCGAGTACGGTTGCCGGTGACCTTATACTGACAAAGTGCCTCTGCCACGACGCACCGTCGCCGGTCTCCTCCTCGCCCCGGCCATGCTCGCTGTGGCCGGCGCTGCTCCTCCATCCGCGGGCGCTAACGCCTTCCTCCGCAAGAACTGCGCGGGTTGCCACAACTCATCCTCGCCGGCCGCGCGCCTTGACCTGACGAAGCTCACCTTCGAGCCCTCGAATCCCGACAACTTCGCCGTCTGGGTCAAAGTCCACGACCGCGTTGCCGCCGGCGAAATGCCGCCGCCACCCCTTCCGCGGCCACCGGCGCAAATCAGCCGGCAGTTCCTGAGTGGCCTGAAGACCGCCCTGACGTCCCACGAACAGACCGCCGCGGCTCAGCGCGGCCGCGCCGGCCTTCGCCGCCTCAACGCCTACGAGTACGAGAACGCCGTCCGCGACCTCCTCGGTGTTCCCTGGGCGCAGATCCGCCCCAAGCTGCCTCAGGACGGCGAGGCTTGGCGTTACAACAAGATCGGCTCGGCGCTCGACATCTCCCATGTGCAACTCGCGCGCTACATGAGTACCGCCGATTATGCCCTGCGGGAAGCCATGTCCGCGAAGCTCGTTCGGCCGCCCGCTTCCACCACCCGGATCTACGCCCGCCAGGAGCCGTCACTCCGCAACTTTCGCCCCCGGGAAGGCAACACTCGCACGGACCGCCTCAACTTCCCCGTACTCGACTCTCGCGCCCAGCCCGACGTTCGTGCCGGACGCAGCCCCCTCTCCACTCCGGAGACCCGGGACCGCGAAGCCACCGGCCGCGTCTCCAGCATCTTTTCCGATGCGGGCGGCTTCAGTTGGAGCAGCTACCGCATACCGGCCGCCGGCCGCTATCGAATCAGAGTCAAGGGCTACACCATCTGGGTGAGCGGCGGCGGGGTCGATCATTGGAACTTCATCGGCTTCGGGAACGAGAAGACGGCCTACCTCTACCAGCCCACCTACCATCGCCCGAATCCCGATGAGGTCTGGCCCGGCCGCCGCAACGAACCCATCGGTGTCTACGCCCAGAGCTCCGGCCAATCTCGCCCCATCGGTGCATTCGACTTCACGCCCGAACCATCCGTCCAGGAAGTGGAAGCGCTACTCAACCCCGCCGAGGTGATCCAGACCGACGCCATGCGCCTGTTCCGTACCCGCGTCAATGGCTCGGAAGAAGAGTACGTCAACCCGCTCGCTCAACCGGACGGAATGCCCGGCGTGGCCTTCCAGTGGATCGAGATCGAAGGGCCTCTGCCCGACGAAAGCGCCGAAGCCGGCTATCGCCTGATGTTCGGCGATTTGCCCCTGCGGCGTCTGGAGAAGGGCCAGGCCGGCGGCGTGACCGTCCAGATCGTCGCACCCCCTCCTCCGCCGGGAGAGGCGGGCGGTTTCCGCGCCCGCTTCGCCCCACGTACCCAGGACGTCGTTGTCGAGGTCACAAGCGGCCATCCGCGCGAGGACGCCCGGCGCCTCATCCGCGGCTTCCTCGCAAGAGCCTATCGCCGGCCCGTCGAGGAAGCGCACGTAACACGGTTCGTTCAACTGTTCAACAAACAGTTCGAACTCGGCCGCGGCTTCACCCGTTCCCTGCTGGCTGCCTACACCGCCATCCTCTGTTCCCCGGGGTTCGTCTACATTGACGAGTCCCCAGGCAGGCTCGACAACTATGCGCTCGCCAGCCGCCTGTCGTTCTTCCTCTGGAACTCCCCGCCGGACAGCGAACTTCGTGCGCTCGCCGCGAAGGGAGCGCTTCGCAGACCCGAGGTGCTCCGCGCCCAGACCGCTCGCCTGCTCAAGGATCCAAAGTCCCGCCGCTTCATCGATGCCTTCACGGACTACTGGCTCGATCTCCGCAAGATCGACGACAGTTCCCCGTCCACCACGCTCTACAACGACTACGAACTCGACGACCCTCTCAAACTCGCCGCCGTCGAAGAGACACGACTGTTCGTAGAAGAGCTGTTCCGCGGAAACGCCCCGGCCCGCGCCGTCGTTCATTCCGATTTCACGTTTCTGAACGAGCGCCTCGCCGGCCACTACGGCATTCCCGGCGTATCCGGCGTAGCCATGCGTAAAGTCCCAATCCCGAAAGACTCGGTCCGCGGTGGCTTGATGACGCAAGCTGCCGTTCTGAAAGTCACCGCGAACGGGACCACCACCTCGCCCGTCGTTCGCGGGGTCTGGATTAGGGAGCGCATCCTCGGTTTCCATACCGCGCCGCCTGCCGGCGTACCCGCCATCGAGCCGGACATCCGCGGAGCCGTGACCATCCGGCAGCAACTCGACCGCCACCGCGCCGACCCCACGTGCGCCGCCTGCCATCGCAAGATCGACCCGCCCGGCTTCGCCCTCGAAAACTTCGATGTCATGGGCGGCTGGCGCCGGCGCTATCGCGCGTTCAACGAAGACGTGAAACCGGAGCCTGGCATTGGCCTGTCGGGACAGCGGTTCAAGTTCCACAGCGGTCCTCCCGTCGATGCCAATGGAGTACTCGATAATGGCCGGAAATTCGGCGATATCCGCGAATTCAAGCAGTTGATTCTCGAACACGAGGAACGGACGGTGGCGCGAAACCTTGTAAGCCAGCTCGCCACTTATTCCACGGGCGCCCCCATCCGCTTCGCGGACCGCAGGCATGTGGACGCGATTCTCGACAAAACAGGCGCGTCCGGGTACCGCCTTCGCGATATGGTCCACGCCCTGATCGCGAGCGATCTCTTCCAGTACAAATGACCGGAGAACCAGGATGCCGGATTTGAATCGACTATCTCGAGGAAGCTTTCGCGCCATCTCCCGGCGCGCGATGCTGCGCGGGGCCGGCGTGGGTCTGGCCCTGCCGTTGCTGAACGCCATGCGGCCAACTCTCTCTCGCGCGCAATCCCCCGCGGCGCCTCGCCGCCTGTTGGCCATCTGCAATAACCTGGGGCTCTTGCCCGGAGAGTTTTTCCCCGCGGAAGCCGGCCGGGACTACACTCCTTCGCCATATCTCAAGCTGCTCCAGGACCATCGCGAGCACTTCACGGTTTTCTCCGGTGTCTCTCACCCCAACGTGGACGGCGGCCATCCCGCCGACATCAGTTTTCTGACCGCCGCGCCACACCCCGCCAGCAGCTCGTTCCGCAACACCATCTCACTCGATCAATACATCGCAGAGCGAATCGGCAATCAGACGCGCTTTCCTTCCCTAACGCTGGCCGTCAACACCGGATCGCGCTCACTTTCCTGGACGGGCAATGGAGTGGCGATTCCCCCGGAACAAAGCGCCGCCGCTGTGTTCCGGCAGATGTTCATCCAGGGCAGCCCAGGGGAGGTGGAAGCGAAGATCGCCGAACTCGATACAGGCCGTTCCATACTCGATGCAGTGACGGACCAGGCTCGCGATCTCGCGCGCACTGTCGGAGCGAGTGACCGCGCGCGCCTCGACCAGTACTTCACCAGCGTGCGCGAGCTGGAGAGCCGCCTGCGGGCGTCCAAAGGTTGGGAGCGAAGACCCAAACCGGTGGTGAAAGCGCCCGAGCCTCAGGATCCCGCCAGTCCCGCGCAGTACATGGCGCGCGTCGCCAATATGTATAGCCTCGTTCGACTGGCGTTTGAGACCGATTCCACCCGCTCCGTCACTCTCATGCTCGACAGCGTCAGCACACCCGTGGTAGAAATTCGGGGCGCCAGCATTAGCGACGGCTACCATAACCTGTCGCACCATGGGAAGTCCGAGGCAAAACTGGCCCAACTCCGCATCATCGACTCCTGGCACATGCGGCTGCTCGCCGATCTCTTCCAAGGCCTGAAAAGCGTGGTTGAGAACGGCGAGACTCTGCTGGACCGCAGCATGGTCCTCTACGGATCGAATCTCGGCGACGCCAACGCGCACTCCACTACGAACATGCCCGTGCTGCTCGCCGGCGGAGGCTTCCGTCATGCCGGCCACCTCGCGTTTGACCGTCAGCAGAACTACCCCCTCCCGAACCTGTTCGTCTCGATGCTGCAGCGCATGGGCATCGAAGCCGACAAGTTCGCCTCCTCCACCGGTAGAATGTCTGGCCTCGAGATATCGAAGGTATGATAGGCGGCGCCACGAAACGCATCCTTCTGCTTCTTGCGGCGGGCGTCTGCGCGCAACCCGACGAGCAGGTAGTCGTAGATTTCGAGAAAGCGGTCCCGCTCGGCCCTGAGCAAAAGGCCAACCGCGTTCTCCGTTGGGAAGAGAATGGCGTCGTCTTCACGCTCGCTCATGAGCCGCGGCAGACGAAAGGGAAGGGTTTGCTGATGTTCTTCACCCATCTCTCCACCGGGCGCATCGGTCTCGTAAGTGCGATGGCAACCGAACCCATCCCCGTGCGCGCAACCTTCCCAACGCCGGTTTCATCCGTTACCGTCTCGTTCTGGGGGTCCAGCGCGACGCCCGCTGTGCTCGAAGCCTTCGATGCCGCCGGTAAGCTGCTGGATCGCGCGAGTCTGTCCTCCGTCCCCGCACGCGCGGCTCCCGGCGATCCCATCCCCACTTTCACGCTGACCGTGCAAGGCGGCCCCATCGCCTGGATTCACTTCTCCGGTCCCAGGGAAGGCGAGTACCTCGCAGCCGATGAAGTCAGGTTTACTCCCATCAACTCAAGCTCCAAGTAATCCCGCCGGCTTCGTCATGTCACATTCCGAAACGCTGTTTCGTCCCGCTAGTGAGAAAGGGAGGAATGACATGATCAGATGGGTACTTGGCAAAGCAATCGCTCGCTTCGAACGGGAATGGAACTACGACGCCGCGTACCTGCGTGACATCGCTGATGCGAGTCCCCGCGCCGCTTGGCTCTTCTTCCGGGCTACTGCCTTGGGCCAGTTCCGGCGCGACATCCCCGTCGACGCCTGGGCCGCGGCCGGCATCACAGCCGTGCGCCATGAGGACTGCGGCCCGTGCACTCAGATCGCCGTCACAATGGCGGAGCGCGCCGGCGTGAGCGCCGCGATCTTGCGTGCCGTGCTCTCCGACGACGCTGATGCCATGCCTCCGGACATAGCCCTGGTTTGGAGGTTCACTCGCGCTACCTTGGCTCGTGATCCCGAGGCCGACGATTACCGGGAGGCGATCCTGACACGCTGGGGACGCAGCGCCCTCGTCAGCCTGGCCTTCGCGATCACCGCCGCGCGTATCTATCCCACGGTGAAGTACGCTCTGGGGCATGGCAAGGCCTGCATGCGCGTCGTCGTCGGTGGCGCGCCCGTAACCCTCGACCACGGCCGCGCACCCATACCAGCGGATGCGGCGGTGGCTCGGCGGTGAGCCACGATCGCCCCCATCCGGATCCCGAGGCGAGCTTCGAGCCGTACCGCCGCCGGCTGCTCGGGCTCGCCTACCGCATGCTCGGGTCCTTGTCCGACGCCGAGGATGCCGTCCAGGAAACGTATCTCCGCTGGCATGCCGTCGCGCGAACCGAAGTGTCCGAGCCCAGGGCCTTTCTCATGACCACCACCACGCGCATCTGCCTCGATATGCTCACTTCGGCGCGCGCCCGGCGTGAAACATACGTCGGACCCTGGCTGCCTGAGCCTGTGCTGGACACAGCGTCGCTCGCGCCCGATACGCGTCTCGAACTCGCCGAGGATCTCTCCATCGCCCTCCTCCTGACCCTCGACCGCCTGTCGCCGCTCGAGCGCGCCGCCTTCCTGCTGCACGACGTGTTCGATTTCTCCTTCGATGAGATCGCCGCCGCGCTCAACCGCAGCTCGGCCGCGTGCCGCCAGCTCGCCGCTCGAGCACGCGCTCACGTACGAGCAGCCCGCCCCCGAGGCGTCGCCGCCCCTGCCTTGCCGCCCGGCGAAGTCGACGCCAAGCACGCTCAGCTTGTATCCGCCTTCATCGAGGCAACAAGCTCGGGCGATCTCAACACCCTCACCCGGCTCCTCGCGGCCGATGCGCGCGTCGTCAGCGACGGCGGCGGCAAACTCGCTGCCGCATTGAACGTCATCGAGGGCGCCGACCGAGCCGCCCGCTTCCTCGTTGGCGCCACCCGCAAAGGCTGGCGTGAAGACTATACGCTGCGCCTGGTAATGATCAACGGCATGTCCGGACTCGTCATCAGCGGACCTGAAGGCCCAGTGCAGACCGCAGCCTTCGAAATCGAGGGCGACGTCATTCGCGCACTGTACGTGGTCCGCAACCCGGACAAGCTCCGTCATTTGGCCGCCGGATAGGGTCAGGGCGCCTCACATCCACTCCACCGCCCCGCTCTCCAGGTGGTACAGCGCCGCCTCTACGCGCAGCCGCCTAGCCTTCACCGCTTCAGACAGCATCGCGCTTGCCTTCGCTACTCCGTCGCGCGTCGCCCGCGCATGCTCCTTTGCGGTCGCATCCACCAGTTCAGCCGGAGACCTCACCCGGCCGTCCTGCTTTACCCTCGCGAACGCGTCTCGAATCGGTGACACCAGGTGATCCACTTCCACCGGCAGATGCTCCCCGCGCACCACCGCCGTCACCGCCCCGCATGCGGAATGTCCCAGCACCACGCAGAGCGGCACATGGAGATGCTCCACGGCATACTCGATCGAGCCGACCTCGTCCTCCCGCAGTACGTTTCCCGCCACTCGCACCACGAAAAGATCGCCCATGCCCTGGTCGAACAGAATCTCCGGCGCTACCCGCGAATCCGAACAGCAAAGCACGACCGCCCGCGGGTGCTGCCCCTCTCGCGCCGCCTGCTTCACCCACTTCATGGTCGCGTGCGGGTGCAGTGCACGTCCGCTCAGGAAACGCCGGTTCCCCGCGGCCAGTTCCGCGTGCACGCGCTCCGGCGTCATCCCTTCTGAGCCGCCGCGCAACACCGTTGCCGCCGCTCCCACTCCAAGAAATACCCGCCTTGACAGCCTCATCCCGATGCTCCTGTCCGCAGTTCCTGCACGTTTGATCCTTCATACAACTGCCGCGCCCGCTCCAACGCCGCGTCCACGTTCGGCAGAATGTTCGCCTCACCGATGTGCGCCCGAAAATCGGCCCGCTTCAAGAAATGCGACGGCTGATTCCTCGCCCCACACAGCAGCAGCGCCTTCTTGGAGCGCTTTAGGCGGTCGCTCAGCCGCTCCAGGGCATGTATCCCCGTCGCGTCGATCGCCGTCATGTTCCGCAGCCGCAGGATCACCACCGCTCCGAAGCGCGTTAAGTCGGCCGTCTCTTCCTCCAACTGATCGGTGGTGCCGAAGAGAAATGGCCCGTGAATCCGCAGAATGGAAACGTAGGGTGGGATATCTTTGTGCTGGAGCGTATGCGCGACGCCTCGCGCAATGTACTCCTTGGTAACCGTTGAGACCGTCGTCGTCTGCGAGATCCGCTGAATGTAGAGCAGCGCCGCCAGCGCCATGCCCACTTCCACCGCTATCGTAAGGTCTGCCACCACGGTCAGCACGAAGGTAATCAACCACACCGAGCGCTCCGCCCAATCCAGCCGCAGGATCGCCGGCGCCTCCCGCCACTCGCCCATGTTGTACGCCACCACGAACAGCACCGCGGCCAGCGTGGCCATGGGAATGAACTTCGCTACCGGCGCGAACAGCAGCACCACTACCAGCAGCGTCAGTGCGTGTACTACGCCCGCCACTGGTGTCCTCGCCCCGCTCCGGTGGTTGGTCGCCGTCCGCGCGATGGCTCCCGTCACCGGAATTCCGCCCACCAGCGGCGCGGCCACGTTGGCGAGCCCTTGTGCCAGCAACTCCACATTGGGCTTATGACGGTCTCCTGACATCGTGTCTGCCACCACCGCCGACAGCAGGCTCTCGATCGCCGCCAGAATCGCCACCGTGAGCGCCGCCGGCAACAGCGGCAACAGCAAGTCCGCCCGGAACTCCGGAATTGCCAGCGGCGGTATCCCCTGCCTGATTCCCCCAAACCGGGACCCGATCGTCTCCACCGGGAGCTGAAACACCGCAACCGCCGCCGTTCCCACCGCCAGCGCCACAATCGTTCCCGGCACACGCCCTGCTAGCCGCGGTGTCAATAGGATCAAGGCGAGTGAGACCACGCCTAATCCCATCGCCGTGCCGTCCACGGTGGGAAGGGCCCTTCCGACCGCTGCCATCCGCTCAAAAAACTCGGACGGATTCTCGGCCATCTTCAGCCCCAAAAAGTCCTTCACCTGCGTCGTGGCAATGAGCAGCGCAATACCGTTTGTGAACCCGATCACGATCGGCCGCGGAATGTACCGCACCGCCGTCCCCAACCCGGTCACCGCCAGCAGCACCAGCAGTGCTCCCGCCATCACCGTTACCATCAGCAGCCCCGACAACCCGTGCTGCCCGATGATCCCCGCCACCACGACCACGAACGCCCCAGTAGGCCCGGCAATTTGAATGCGCGATCCGCCCAGCAGCGACACGATCAGGCCGCCGGCGATTGCCGTATAGATTCCCGCCTCCGGCGTCACCCCCGACGCAATGCCAAACGCCATGGCAAGCGGCAGCGCGACCAGTCCCACCGTCACCCCGGCCACCAGGTCGCAGAGAAGACTCTCCCGCGTGTAACCCCTTAGTGCTTCAAGCAGCTTCGGCTCCCACGCCCTGTAGCCGTGAACCGCCCTCACTCCTTCACCTCGGCCCGCATCTGGGCCAACATCGCACCCGCCTCGGCCAGGTGGGCGAAGAAATAGCGCTTGAGAACATCCAGAACTTCGATCAGCACAGGGTCGCGGAGCGAGTAGTAGACCTGGTTCCCCGCCTTGCGGCTCACTACAATCTGCTTGCTGCGCAGCACTGCCAGGTGCTGTGACCCATTCGCCGCCTCCAGCTTGAGCTCCGAGAGAAGCTGCCCCGCCGTCCGCTCACCGTCCCGTAAGGATTCCACGATCGCTACCCGCGTCGGGTGCGCCAGACCTTGAAAGAGCTGTGCCTTAAACTCGCGCAGCTGTCGCTCCATAATGATAGTATATTCGAAATTTCGAAAGTGCTTGTTGCTTATGCTTGCACCGCCGCTCGGTGTCTCCAAAACCCTAGTCCTGCTCCGAGATTCTGCCGATAACTCCCCAGCATGACCCCCATCCGGCGCAAGAACCGGAGCACCTCCTGGTGGGACGGCCTCTCCGTCCGATGGGTATGGCTAACTCTGCCCCTGGCGGCGCTGTCCATTTACTTCAGCGCCTCCCTGCTGGCCTCCGCCTCGGGACTGCGTGCCCGCATACAAGAAACCGCGGGTCACTTCCAACTCCTGCAACGGCTCGATAACCCCCAAACCCTTGCCCAACTCAGAGCCGTCGAGCCCCGCCTCGCCCCCGCCCTCGACCGGCGCGACCTCGGCGCCGCCCTCGCGATCTTGTCCTCCATCGAGCGCGAGCAAGTGGCGGAGCTCCACGCCCACTGGGACAAGGTCGTCTGGCTGCTCGTCCTCTTCATGGCTCTCGCCGTGGTCCCCGTCCTGCTCGCCATCACGCACCGCATCGAAGCCCGCCGATGGCGCGAAGTGGAGAGCGCCCTCCGCAACTCTGAGTCCCGCTTCCGGGACCTGTTTGAGAACGTCCTGGAGGGCGTCTATCAGACCTCGGCGGACGGCGCCATCGTTGCCGCCAACCCCGCCCTCGTCCGCATGCTCGGCTTCGATTCGGAACGTGAGCTCAAGAAAGTGAACGTCGCCGAGACGTTCTACGTCCAACCCGGCGAGCGGGAGCGTGTCGTGGAAAAGCTCCGCCGCGAGGGTCAGGTTCGTAATGAGGAACTCACCCTCCGCCGGAAAGACGGCCGTTTGATCACCGTACTGGAGAATGCCCGCGTTGTCACCGACGAGCACGGCCGCGCCCTCTGCTTTGAAGGAACCCTCACCGATATTTCTGACCGCAAGGTCGCCGAGCGCGACCGCATGCAGTACACCCGCGAACTCGAGGAAGCCCGCCTCCGTCTCGAAGAACAGGCCCGCCAGCTGGTAGCCCAGTCGTTCGAACTCCGCGAAGCCCGCGATGCCGCCCTCCAGGCTTCTCGCCTCAAGTCCGAGTTCGTCGCCAATGTGAGCCACGAGTTCCGTACCCCGATGAACGGCGTCATCGGCATGGCCAGCCTGCTGCTCGAATCCGACCTCTCCGCTGACCAGCGCGATCAGATCCTTACCATCCGGGACTCCGCCGACGCCCTGCTCACCCTCCTCAACGACATTCTCGATCTCTCGCGAATCGAAGCCGGCCGCCTCGACATCGAGATCGTCGAGTTCCCCATCCGCCGTACCGTTGAGGACGTGGCCGAACTCCTGGCCCTCCGCGCCGAGGCCAAGGGACTCGACTTCCTCTGTCTCGTCGACCCCGATGTGCCCGAACTGGTCCGCGCGGACTCGTTTCGCCTGCGCCAGGTCCTCACCAATTTGCTCGGCAACGCCATCAAGTTCACTCACTCGGGCGCCGTTGAGCTCCGCGTCTCCGTCGCCCACCGCCTCCAGGAGAACGTACAACTCCGCTTCGACGTCCGCGATACGGGCATCGGCATCCCGGAGGAGGTGCGCTCCCGTCTCTTCCTTCCTTTCAGCCAGGCCGACGGCTCAACCAGCCGCCGCTACGGAGGCAGCGGGTTGGGTCTCGCCATCTCGCGGCAACTGGTGGAACGAATGGGTGGCAAGATCGGACTCGAGAGCATGCCGGGCAGCGGATCCACCTTCTGGTTCACGCTCCCCGTGATCGCGTCGCCGGTCCCCGTCGTTGCCGCCCTGCCTTCGCTCGGCGGCCGGAATGTGCTTGTCGTCGATCCCCACCCCACGTCGCGCGCTGCTCTCAGCGCGCTGCTGGCGGCGTGGGGCGCAGGCAGATGCGAAGCCCCTTCGCTATCGGCCGCCGCCGCAATCGTAAGCGAGTGCGATCAGGCCCAGCAATTCCATATACTTATCTTCTCCGCCCGCGATGCCGGTGAGGCGGACGTCTTCGCCCGCCTTGCTGGAGACCATGCTGCTGCACGCGCGGCCTCCCGGATCCTTCTTGCGCCCCGTTCGGTGCCGGGCGTCATCCCCGGATTCGATCGCGTCCTGCACCGGCCCCTGCGAGAATCAGCACTTCGCGCCGCCGTTCACGAACTCAGTGATCCCCGTCCTACCGGGCACGCTTCCCTGGTCCTCCTGGAACGGCACACCGCTGCGCCTCCGGGCCCCTCCCCCCTCGCCGGCCGCGGTCCCGTCCTCCTCGTCGAAGACAACCTGGTCAACCAGCGCGTGGCCGCCGGTCTCTTGAAGAAACTAGGGATTGATGTCGACGTTGCCAATAACGGCGTGGAGGCCCTCGATGCCCTCTCCCGCGTCCGATATCGCCTCGTCCTGATGGACTGCCAGATGCCGGAGCTGGACGGCTTTCAGGCCACCGCCCTTTTACGCTCCAGGCCCGGCCTGAATGCTCGGATACCCGTGGTCGCCCTCACCGCCAACGCGATGAAGAGCGACCGCGACCGCTGTCTGGCCGCCGGGATGGATGACTACCTCAGCAAACCCGTGAGTTTTCACCAGCTGGCAGCCCTGCTCGACCGCTGGCTGCCTCCACCGGCCCTCAAACTACCCCCGACCGTCGCCCCCGGGGCAGAATCCGAATGGAACGAAAAGGTAGCCGGAGCCTAGTTCCGCCCTTGCGCGGCACTCAACGCCGGCGCCAGCGCTTCCGTGCTCTCCAGGTAGTCCTCCAGCAGCTTCGCCACGAACTCCTCCGGCTCCATCCCCTGACGTTCCGCCTCTATTCCGATCCTGTTCAACAACTCGCTGTCAAGCGTCACATTCTTGTAGTTTGCTGTAGTGTTCATAAAATACACGTTGCCTTCCTGAAGAATTGCCTTCCTACTTCCTGGTTTTTCGTAAATTACACTCTACGGGGTAACCGGCCTCCGCGCAAGCCTATTCTGCGCGTTTCCCCGCGAAATCATTCGTCTTAGCTCCTGCGTTATAGTTGAGGAGAACCTATGCCCTTTGCTTCCATTGAGGAGGCGCTCGACGACTTCCGAGCTGGCCGGATGCTGGTGGTCGTCGACGACGAGGATCGCGAGAATGAAGGCGACTTAACCCTCGCCGCTGAACTTACCACCGCCGAAGCCGTCAACTTCATGGCCGTCCACGGCCGCGGCCTCGTTTGCCTCGCGCTCGCCCCCGCCCTTTGCGAACAACTCCGCCTGCCCTTGATGACCCCCCACAATACGTCGAACTTCGGCACCGCCTTCTGTGAGTCTATAGACGCCCGGCAGGGCGTCTCCACTGGCATCTCAGCCGCCGACCGCGCCCTCACCATTCGTCTCGCCATGCGCGAGGAGACCCGGCCAGAAGACCTCGCCCGTCCCGGCCATGTCTTCCCGCTTCGCGCCCGCGAGGGCGGGGTCCTCGTCCGCGCCGGGCAGACCGAGGCCGCCGTCGATCTCGCCCGCCTCGCCGGCCTTCGGCCGGGCGGCGTTATCTGCGAGATTATGAACTCCGACGGCAGCATGGCCCGCGTTCCCCAACTGGAGGAGTTCTGCCGCCTCCACAGCCTGAGGATGATCTCCGTCGCCGAACTCATCCGCTACCGCCTGCGCCACGAGCGGTTCGTGGAGCGCCGCGGCCAAGGAAAATTAATCACCAATTTCGGCGAATTTCAGACGATTTCGTACTCCAGCCTCGTGGATAACGAGCAGCATATCGCCCTCGTCAGGGGCGACGTCGCCGGCCGTGACGAGGTCCTCGTCCGGATGCACTCCCACTGCGTCTACGG
Organism: Bryobacteraceae bacterium; assembly: GCA_033763935.1. GTDB lineage: Bacteria > Acidobacteriota > Terriglobia > Bryobacterales > Bryobacteraceae > DALYJJ01. The sequence goes on along the minus strand of JANRJO010000056.1, from coordinate 36,524 downwards.
CGATGTCTTCGGATCCACCGAGTGCGATTGCCGCCGCCTCGTCCAGGAATCCCTGCGCCGCATCGCCGCCGAAGGCCGTGGCGTCCTCGTCTACCTCCACCAGACCGGCCCTGGGCTGCGCCAGGAACGTGACCAGCGCGGTGGCCTCCGGCTCGTCTCCCACACCCGCGGGTTCATGCACTATGCCACGCCGGATGGCCAGCGCCTTCTCCAGCATGAGGTCGGCCTCGGCGCCCAGATCCTGCGCGACCTCGGCCTCACCCGCATCCGCCTCCTGACCAACCATCCCCGCAAGCTCGTCGGCCTCGAAGGATTCGGCATCGAAGTCTCCACTCAGGTCCCCGTTACCGAGCCATGACGATCGCTCCTTGAGGGCGCCCTTATCTCCCTCGCCAAGCCTTCATAGCGGCTTCGAAACCGCCGGCTCGCTGAATGCCGGGCACGAAGAACTGCTCGATGTAATCGTCATCGGTCCCCGCGAACTTGAAGGGCGGGGCGGTCAGCCGGACCTTCACCGGCGAAACCGCCGCTGCAAATAATGCCCAGATCCTCGCCGGCCCATCCGCGGAGATCTCCACCTCGTCCACCTCCGGACCCGCGACGAATCGGATCGCCGTCACAATGTCCTGTACCCGCGCCGCATCGTCGCTGGCGTTGAAGGTAAGGAAGTGAGTGTGCGAGCGGTCGCGCGGCGCCGCGGCCGAGCCGGTCTGAAACGGTTCGATGCGCAGCACGGGCCGGCCCGAGGCGAACACCTGCGCCGCCCCGATGGCGACAATCGGTACCCCCTTTCCAGCAGTGAACGTTGCGGGAACGCGGTCGCCCCGGCCCGGGCGGGTCATCGCCGTACCCTCCAGTTTCACCTCCGCCGGCCACTCCGAGCCTAGCGCCAGCCGCAGCCCCTCCCGCAGACGGTCCGGCGCGGCCGCATCTGTCTGCTCCCGCGACATCTGCCGCCACCACCCGAAAATCTGCTCGTAGTGTTTCGCACCTTCCGGAAGCGCCCGTCCGTGCCACACCATCATGTCGGCCAGTTTCTCGATGGCGACCCCACGCTCCCTGATTGTGTCGGTACGTCCGTACGCCGTTTTGCGGAGGAAGTTCGTCACCGCCTCCCGGCTGTCCTTGTTGTAGTTGTGCGGGGCGTCGAACTGCACCACCTGGACATTCTCCGGTTTGCCGTACAGCTCATACACCTTCCGAATCGCCGGGAACTCCTCCCGCGGTACCTGCTTCGTCCAATCACCCGTGGCGGACACCAGCAGCATCGGCTTCGGGGCGAACATCGCGGCAAACTCGAGGTTCGACGTGCCCACCCGCAGCCCCGGTGCGTTCTCGCACGGGGAACCGCCCTGCATATAAGCGGACACCATGTTCACCGGCGCGGCGAACGCGAGCCGGTCATCCACCGCAGCCAGCAGAAACGCCTGCGTGCCGCCGCCCGAGGCGCCGGTCACGCCAATCCGGTTCCGGTCCACCGAGGGCAGGGAAGCGAGGTAGTCCACCACGCGGATGGAGTTCCACAGCTGCAGCCCCAGCGGTCCGAACGCCCACAACTGCTCCGGCTTCTTGGCGAAGTTGTGCGGCGTTTGCACCGTGTCCGTAAACCCGACCATGTCGTAGGCGAAGACCACGAACCCTTCGCGCGCCAGATTTGCCGCATGCGTCGGGATCGAGTTCAGAGGCTGGTGCTCCAAGCGCCCGTACGTCCAATGGCCGTGCGGCCGCACGATTGCCGGAAACGGGCCTTGCTTCCCGCGCGGCGAGAAGAGATTGCCCGCCAGCCAGTAGCCCGGGAGCGTCTCGATCGCTACCTTCTCAATCGTGTATCCGTCGCGCTCCAGCCGGCCGCTTAAGAGCGGCCGCAATTCGTTCTTCGCCGGCATCGGCCATAGCCCGGCGGCGAACAGAATCTGCTTCCGCAGAGCCGCCTTCCGCGCCTCCCACTGGGCAAGCGTCTTGTACTCCGGCATCACGACATGCGTGTCGGTGTTGGGCGTGGACGTGTTCCGGACATCCTGCCCCGTCAGCAAGGCCGCCGCTGCCGCGGCCAACAAAGCGATTCTCCGCATCGCCTGATCCTACATCAGCTCGAAGATCCCGGCTGCCCCCTGCCCTCCGCCCACGCACATCGTCACCATGCCGTACTTCGAGCCCCGCCGCTGCATCTCCCGCAGAATCGTCGCCGTCAGCTTGGCGCCGGTGCAGCCCAGCGGGTGCCCCAACGCAATCGCTCCGCCGTTGACATTCACCCGGTGCACGTCCAGGCCCGCCTCCTGAATTACCGCCAGCGCCTGCACCGCAAACGCTTCGTTCAACTCCACCAGGTCGATGTCCGCCAGCTTCAACCCGGCCATCTCGAGCGCCTTCGGAATCGCCACCACCGGCCCGATACCCATGATCTCCGGCGGAACCCCGCCTGCCGCAAAGCTCGCGAATCGAGCCATCGGCTTCAGCCCCAGCTCGCGGGCCTTCTTCTCCGACATCACCAGCGCCGCCGCCGCTCCGTCGCTCATCTGCGAAGAATTGCCCGCCGTGACGCTCCCCGCGGCATGAAACACCGGCTTTAACTTCGCCAGGGCCTCGGCCGTCGTATCGCTGCGCGGCCCCTCGTCGCGCGCCACTACGGTCTTCCGCCGCACGGTTCCCCCGATCTCCAACTCCACCGTCTCCACTTCAATCGGCGCGATCTCCTCCACGAAGTCGCCCTCCTGCTGAGCGGTGAGCGCTCGCTGATGGCTGCGGAGCGCGAAGGCGTCCTGCTGATCGCGGTCAATGCCGTACTTCTCCCGCAGCCGCTCCGCCGTCAATCCCATCGATAAGTACACCTCGGGCCGGGCATCCACCAGCGTCGGGTTCGGAGAAAACTTATTTCCGGCCATCGGCACCATGCTCATCGACTCCGTGCCGCCCGCCACCACGATGTGCGCGCCTCCGGCGCGGATGCGGTCCGCCGCCATCGCAATCGATTGCAACCCCGACGAACAGAAGCGGTTGATGGTCACCGCGGGTACCAGGTCCGGGAGGCCGGCCCGCAGGGCGGCAATCCGCGCCACGTTCATCCCCTGCTCGCCCTCGGGCATCGCGCACCCCAGAATCACGTCGTCCACTTCCTCGCGCGGTACCGCCGGATGCTTCTCGAGCAGCGCCCGAATGACGTGCGCCGCCAGGTCGTCCGGCCGGACGTTCCGCAGCCCGCCCCTCCGCGCCTTGCCCACCGGGGTGCGTAAGCAATCGACAATCACGGCTTCCTGCATCACGTGCTCCCCCTAATTCCGAAGCGGCTTGCCGGTCTTCAGCATATGCTGCATGCGCGCCTGTGTCCGCTCGTCACCCAGCAGGCTCAGGAACGCTTCCCGCTCCAGGTCCAGCAGGTACTGCTCGCTTACCAGCGGTTCGCCGCTCACGCGTCCGCCGCTCAGTACATGCGCCAGCTTCCCCGCGATCACCATGTCGTAGTCGCTGATGTAGCCGGCCTGCCGCATCATCCAAGCTCCCAGCCGCATCGCCGCGTACCCGTTCTCGCCGGTCACCTTGATGTCCGTTCGCGGCTGGAGCGGCCGGTAGTCCCGCGCCAGCGCCAGCGACGCCGTCTTCGCATCCGCAATCAGGCGCTCCCGGTTCATCGTGATTCCGTCCTGCCGGTGCAGCAGGCCCATGTTGCGCGCGTCCTCGGCCGAGGACGACACCTTCGCCATGCCGATCAGCTCGAATACCCGCCGCGGGTCTTTCAGCCGCGCCGTCAGCTCCTTGCACCCGCCGCCCGCCGGTATCAACCCCACGCCCACTTCCACCAGGCCCATATACAATTCCGCCGAAGCCTGCGCCTTCGCCGCGTGCAGCACCACTTCGCAGCCGCCGCCCAACACGCGCTGGAACGGCGCCGCCACCACCGGCTTGGCGGCGTGTTTCATCGCCATCAGTGCTCCCTGGAACTCGCGCACCCCGCGTTCCACGGCGTTCCAGTCAGCCGCCTGCGCACCGCTCAGCATCAGTGCCAGGTTCGCTCCCACGCAAAAGTTCTCCCCTTCGTTGGCGACAATCATCGCCTCGAAGTTCCGTTCCCTTTCCGCCAGGCCGGCGTAAATCATCTCCACGGTTTCCGCGCCGAGCGAATTCATCTTGGAATGGAATTCCAGGCACAGCACGCCGTCGCCCACGTCTACGAGAGAGGCGCTGGCGTTCCGCTTCACTACACCGCGCGCCCGCTTCGTCTCGCCCAGAATCAGTATCCCGGGCCGCGGCTCGAGTTTCCGGCAGCTCCCCGTGCAGAGGTCGAAGTACTCCGTTCCCGGCACGCCGCCGCCGTCCGCCGCGCGATAAAAGCTCTTCACGCCCGCACGCCGCATCGCCGTTATTGAGTCCGGCAGCGCTCGGCCTTCCTTCTCCAGACGAGCGCACGTCTCCTCGAAGCCCAGCGCGTCCCACAACTCGAATGGCCCAAGCTTGTTCGCGTAGCCCCAGCGCATCGCGCGATCGATCTCCACCACGCCGTCGGCGATCTCCGGAATGCGCTCGGCCGAATAGAGGAACAGGTCCGAGAACAGGCTCCAGAGAAACCGCCCGACACTGTCATCGCCCGCCACCAGCGCCCGCAGCCGCTGCGGCAGGTCCTCGATCTTCCTTACCGCCTCCACCGAAGCGAACTCGACTTTCCGCGCCGGGTGGTACTCGAGCGTCTTCCAGTCGATCGCGTGAATCGCCCGCTCCTTGCCGACGCGCTGGAAGAACCCCTGGCCGGTCTTATCGCCCAACCATCGCCGGTTCATCATCTCCTGCATGAAGGGCAGCGGCAGTAGCCGCTCCCGCCACGGATCGTGGGGCACAGCCTCGTAGAGGTTCTTCGCGACGTGCATCCAGATGTCGAGCCCAACGATATCCAGCAGCCGGAACGACGCGCTGTTGGGCAACCCGATCAGAGGTCCCGTGATCGCATCCACTTCTTCGATGGTGAAGTCGCCCTCCACCATCAGCTTGTAGACCGTCGCGCCCCAGAAGCTGCCGATGCGATTCGCAATGAAGTTCGGCGTGTCCTTGCAGTGCACCACGCCCTTGCCCAGCCGTAGATCGATGAATTCGCCGATTGCCGCGACGACTTCGGGGTCCGTCTCCGCGCCAGGTATCACTTCGCACAAGTGCAGGTAGCGAGGTGGGTTGAAGAAGTGCGTTCCCAGAAAGCGCCGCCGGAACTCCGGGCTGAAGCCTTGCGAAATGGCGGCGAGTGGAATACCGCTGGTATTCGTCGAAACCACGGCGTCCGGACGCCGTACACCCTCTACCTTCCGCCACAGCGCGCGCTTGACCTCCAGGTTCTCCGTTACCGCTTCGATGATCCACTCGCACTCGCGCAGGCGTTCGAGATGATCTTCGAAGTTCCCCGGCGTCACCAGAGAGGCTGCTCCGTCGGTGTAAAACCCGCCCGGCTTCTGCTTCTGAGCGCTCTCCAGGCCCCGTTTGGCGGCGGCGCTCCGGTCGGTTTGGTCGGGCAGAACGATGTCGAGAAGAAGGGCGGGGTAGCCGGCGTTGGCAAAGTGGGCCGCGATGCGCGAGCCCATCGTGCCGGCCCCGAGAACGGCCACACGACGAAGTGTCTTCATCAGGACGATTCCAGTACTCGGAGTGTAACAGCTTCGACCCTTTTCGCAGTCTCACCCGTGGGAGACTGTTCGAGTGCACTTTCCGCTGGTCTTGCATCCCTGTACCGCCGGCTGGCAGCTGCAGTGGCCCGACAGCGCCGCCGTAGCGCGCCGGGAGGGCTTCGCCGCCGTCGTGTTGTCTCGCGACCAGGCGATACCGCCTGAGGCGCCCGCCGGCACACCCCTGCCCGTTCGCTCCCTGCTGCTTGCCGCCGAACCGCGCCGCGACGAGGAGACATTTCGCCAGACTCTGCCCCGCCTCCGCCCGCAGGCTTGTCTTGCGGCCCGGCTCGGCTGCGCCGTCGCGCCCGTCGGGCTGCCGCCGTCCTCTGAACAGCCGAAGGCCGAACGCGCCGCTGAGCTGCGGCGGCGGCTGCGCATCTGCCAGGAAGTCCTCGACGAATTCGGTATCCGCCTCGCGCTCGAACCCATCACGCCGCTCGCTCTCCGGCGGCAGTTCCCCTACGAGTTCATCTGGAAGCTGGAAGAGATGCTCGACTTTGCGCACAGTATCTCCCCGCACTGCGGTCTTGCCGTAGACAGTTGGCATTGGCATCACGCTGGGGCCGACGCAGCCGAGCTTGCCGCTCTTCCGCCCGCCGCGATCCTCGACGTCCACGTCTCCGACAGCCCGCCTCTGCCGCCCGACCAGATTCGGGACCTGGAACGCTGTGTCCCGGGTGAAGGTGTGATCGATTTTCAGGCTTTCTTCCAGGCGCTCCCCTACCAGGGCCACCTCACAGTTGAGATCTTCGGAAGCCGGCTTCGCTCGCTTGCACCCGAGGCCGCCGTCGCCGAGGCCTACCGATGCACAAACCAGTTGCTAACGACATTGTAAAGAAGTGTTTATGTGCGCCCTGGCGAGGCCGCATCTTAGAATGAAAGTTGAGCTTAATGCCAGCTAGCGAAAGTTCGTCGAGGGGCCGGCGAATCCCAGCATGGGTTGGACCCGTCATCATCTACATCCTGTCCGCCGCCTGCCTGGTTTGGGTATACAAGGACTTTGACTGGAACGCGGAACTCCCGCGTCTGCTCGCCATTGAGTGGCAGTGGGTCGCGCTTGCCGTGGTGTGCGACATCCTGGTGTACGTCTGCCAAGCCTGGCGCTGGAACGTGTTGCTCGAACCGATTGCGCGCCTGCCGCTCTGGCGCACCGTCCGCGCGATCTACATCGGCCTCTTCGCCAACGAAGCGCTACCGCTGCGGAGCGGCGAGGCGATCCGGGTGTTCCTGCAGGCGTACTGGAGCAACCTCTCCTTCCCCGTCGTGCTCTCGTCGGCCATCCTCGAACGCCTCATCGACGGCGTATGGCTCATCCTTGGCTTCTTCATCGTCTCCTTAACGGTGACCCTGCCCGAAACGCTCGAGGTCGGCGCGATGATCCTCGGCGCCATCGTCGTCGCCTTGAGCATCCTACTTGGCTTCGCCATGGTGCATAAGCACCATGCGCGGCAGGCAGTGTCCGGCAGCCGGTGGGCTCACGTCCTCCACCTCTTGATTGACGGCCTCCACGACATGGGCCGGTCGCGGTCGTTCCTGGTCGGCGCCGGGGCCAGCATCGTCTACCTGTCACTGCAGGTCGTCCCGATCTACGCGATGATGCGAGGCTACGGCGTCGATACCGCCACCATCGCCGACGCCGCCATGGTGCTCGTTGTCCTGAGGTTTGGCACCGTCGTGCCGGGTCCTCCCGGCAACGTCGGCGTGTTCAATGCCTTCGCCCTCATGGGCCTCACGCTCGTCGGCGTCGACAAGCAGACCGCCATCGGCCTCTCCGGCGTCATGTTTTTCGTGATCACCGTGCCGCTGCTGCTCGCCGGCACAGTGGCCCTGCTCCTCACCGGAATCGACCTCGCCGAAGTACGCCGCCATGCCAATCGGCACATGGAACAGCACCAGAACACCACGCCTTCTCCCTCGGCTTCGAACTAGGGGCGGCCCGCTCGTGAATCTTGACGGAGCTCGCCTGGTTCGAGACTCTCTTTAGCCACAAAAAGAGTGCATAGTCTGAAATAGGAAGAAACAACACCTTAGCTCGCCGATAACGCAATTGTGCGTGTTCGACATATCGCTCTCGCCTGCATAATCCTCGGCGCCATACCGGCGTTTCCGCAAGCAGCCCAGCCCCTGTCCAAACAGATGCAGTGGTTCTCGTACTCGGGAGATCACGCGCTGACGGGAAGGTTCGGTATTCATTTCGACGGTGGTTTCCGGCGGCTCGCCGGTAGTGCGTGGCAGCAGGTCCAGGTCCGGCCGGGTCTCAACGTGCAGATCAACCGCACCGTTTCCTTCGGCGCCACCTACGCCTACTTCCGCCAACATCCTCTTGGGCTCCAGTCCCCCAGCAAGGCCGCTCCGGAACACCGCCTTCACCAACAGGTCACCTTGCAGCAGGCACTTGGAAAAAAGCTGGTCCTGCGGCACCGCTACCGGCTGGAAGAGCGCTTCCTCGGGTCCGCCTTCTCCCGCGCGGACGAGCGCACCTGGGATCTCCAGTATCGTTTCCGATATCAACTGCGAACTGACATACCCCTCCGGCGCGCGAAGGACGAACGTGCGCTCGTGTACCTTGCCATCTTCGACGAGATCTTCCTCCGCTTTCAAAGGGGCGTCGGGTCCGCATTTGACCAGAACCGCATCTATACGGGGATTGGCTACCGGCCTAACAAGCGGGAGTCGATCGAGGTGGGGGTTTTCAACCAGCGGTTTCAGCCGGCTGCGGGAGGCCGCCTGGAGAACAACGTCGTGCTCTGGGTGACCCTCGCCAGCAGTCGTCCCATCCGCGAGTTCTTTCTGCGATGAACCATCGCCGCACGATCAAAGGAGTATAGGATGAAGCTTTCAACGAGATTGTATGCGAGCCTGGGATCGCTGGCGGCGATCGGCCTTCTCACCGCGGCCCTGGGCGGTTGGAACCTGCGCACTCTGGGCGCGGAGTTGCAGGAGAGCAACCTCCGGACTGCCCCGAAACTCGACCTGACGAATGCCTTTCGCGCCCGGACCTGGGAGATGTTTGCGAACCAGCGGGCGACATTCGTATTCGCCGTCCTCCGCGATCAGAGCCGGATCGCCTCCCACCGCGAGGCCTGGCGGAAGGCCGGAGACCGCAGCCGCGAGCAACTTCGGGAGTTGGCGCCCCTCCTTCGGTCCCAGGAGGCGGTGGCCCTCCTCGGCCGATTGGAGAAGGGACTTTCCGAATTCGAGGGACTCTCGCTCGAGTATATGAAGGCGGTGGAAGAAGGACGGCTGCAGGATGTGACGCCACTTACTCCGAAACTGGAAGCGGCGGTGCAGGAGTTGGATGCGGCTGGAAAGGAGATGACGGCCCTCCAACGGCGGCGGCTGCAAGAGGCCGAAGAGCGCTCCGCCTCGATCCGCGCCGGTACCTTCTGGCTCAGCCTATCCATGCTCGTGATCCTGGCCGTCATTGCAGCCCTCGCGATGCTCGATGTACGCCGGGTCAATCGAACCCTTGGACGTGAGATCGCCGAACTGGCCGATGGCGCGAACCAGGTTGCCTCCGCCGCCGCTCAGGTCTCTTCCTCCAGTCAGGCGCTGGCGCGCGGCGCCTCCGATCATGCGGCCTCGCTCGAGGAGACTTCTGCCTCCGCCGAGGAGATCAACTCGATGGCCCGCAAGAACAGCGAGAACTCGCAGGCGGCCGCCCGCCTGGTGACAAAGTCCCAAGAAAAGTTTCAGGAAGCGGGACGCGCACTCGATACCTCAGTCGCGGCGATGGCCGCCATCGGATCCCAGAGCGAGAAGATCGCCAAGATCATCAAGGTCATCGATGAGATCGCCTTCCAGACCAACATCCTCGCCCTCAACGCCGCCGTTGAAGCCGCCCGCGCAGGCGAAGCCGGTATGGGGTTTGCGGTTGTCGCCGATGAGGTGCGCAGTCTCGCGCAACGCTGCGCCCAAGCTGCCGGCGACACCTCGTCGCTCATCGCTGAATCCACCGCTGCCGCAAAGGACGGCGCTGCCAAGGTGGACCGGGTAGCCGACGCCATCCGGCAGATCATTGAGGAGGCGAACGCCGTAAAGACGCTGGTCGACGAGGTCGATCTTGGCAGTCGCGAACAGGCGCGGGGTATCGACCAGGTAGGCACGGCGATCGCTCAGATGGAGCAGGTGACGCAGCGCACTGCCGCGAGTGGTGAAGAGGGAGCGGCCGCCGCCCAGGAACTCACGGCACAATCGGAAGCCATGCGCGGCATCGTCCAGCGGCTCACCGCAGTGGTCGGAAGCTAGAAAAGCGAAGGCACTTCCCGCCCTGCGATACAATCGCGGTCGCAGGGAGTGCTTTCATGGATCGACGCGATTTCATCCAGGGCGGCGCCGCCGCCTTCACTATCGTCGGCGCCCAGGCAGTCCGCGGTTCCCAGGCCAATTCCAAGATCTCCGTCGGGCTCATCGGCAGCGGAGGCCGCGGCACCTACGACGCGACTATCGTACACGGGGACCCGCGAGCCGGGATTACCGCGCTCTGCGACCGCTTCACCGACCGCATTGAGTCCGCAACGGCCCGACTGAAGCTGGAGAAACCAGCCGCCTACACCGACTACGAGAAACTGCTCGCCTCGAACGTCGACGCCGTGATTATCGCCACGCCGCCCTTCGAGCATCCCCCGATGCTCGAAGCCGCGATCGAAGCGAAGAAGCATGTTTACTGCGAGAAGCCCATGGGCGTCGACGTCGAGGGCTGCAAGCGCGTCATTCGCGCCGGCCGCAAGGCGGACGCCAAGAAGTGCATCTCCGTGGGCTTCCAACAGCGCTACGGTCCCGTCTACATTGAGGCCTTTAACCGTATCCAAGGCGGCCAGATCGGCACGCTCGCTGCCGCCCGTGGCGCCTGGATCGCCAACGACCCGTTCCAGCGCCGCCCCTACGACGACCCGAAGATCGAGAAAGTCCGCAACTGGTTTTGCTACAAGGACCTCTCCGGCGACATCATCGTCGAGCAGGACTGCCACAACTTCGACGTACTCCACTGGTTCCTGGGCGGCCTGCCAACGCGCGCCGTCGGCTGGGGCGGCCGCAAGGTTCGCACCAGCATGGACATCCTCGATCACCTGAGCCTGACCTTCGAGTGGCCCAACGGCATCATGGTGAACTTCGAGGCCAACCAGCTCACGCCGCCCGGTTTCGTCCGGATCGGCGAGGAGTTTACGGGAACGAAGGGCACCATCGCCACTTCCCGCGGCAGCATGATCCATTACAAGGGGCCGCGCGAGCAGGAGCGCATCGACTCGAAACGCGACATCACCAACGACGGCATCGAAGCCTGGCTGGGCATGATCGAGAGCGGCAGGGTGGAGAACGTGGCGGAACGCAGTGCGCTGAGCACCATGATCGCGATTCTTGGACGCACCGCCATCTACACCGCGAAAGAACAGAGTTGGAAAGGATTGTTTGGCGCCTGATCCTGCAGCGCTGAGACAGCTCCCTGCGGTAGACGACGTATCGACGGCCGTCGCCACCCGTCTGCCCGGCGTTCCTCGTCGCGTGATCGTCGTCGAAGCGCGGCGCGTACTCGCGGAGGCCCGGCAGTCGATTCAGGCGGGCGGGCCGCCTCCGGCGAACATCGAGGCCCTGATTGTCGATCGCCTGGCCTCGCTGGTCCGTCCTTCGCTCCGCCGCGTAATCAACGCTACCGGCGTGATACTGCACACCAACCTTGGTCGCGCACCGCTACCGCGTTGCGCGTGTCCCGAAGGCTATTCGAACCTGGAGTACGACCTGGCGGCGGGGCGTCGCGGCAAGCGCGACGTGCATATCGCGCCGCTGATCGAACGCCTGCTCGGAGCCCCCGCCATTGTCGTCAACAATAATGCTGCCGCCGTTTGGCTCTCTTTGAATGAACTGGCGGCGGGCAGGGAAGTGATCATCTCCCGCGGCGAACTCATCGAGATCGGGGACGGCTTTCGCATTCCGGAGATCATGGCCCGCTCCGGGGCCGTTCTCCGCGAAGTCGGCACGACGAACCGCACCCGCATCGAGGATTACAGCGACGCCATAAATGATCGCACCGCCCTGCTGATGCGCGTCCACCCCAGCAATTTCCACCTCACCGGATTCACTGGCAAACCGGACTTGCACGAGCTCGCCGAACTCGCCCACCAGCGCGGCATCCCGCTCTACGAAGACCTCGGCAGCGGCTGCCTGGTGAATCTCCACCCCTACGGCGTCCACGAGCCGCTCGCCGCCGACAGCCTGGCAGCCGGCGTCGACCTCGTCAGCTTCAGCGGCGACAAACTGCTGGGCGGCCCGCAGTCAGGGTTCCTCGCCGGCCGCGCCGAGTTCGTCGACCGCCTCCGCCGGAATCCCATGTTCCGCGCGTTGCGGCTCGACAAACTGATCTACGCCACCCTCGAGACCACGCTCCGTGCCGTTTGGCTGGAACGCTTCGACGAGATCCCCGCGCTCCGCATGATCATGGCGCCTGCGCAGGAAATCCTTGAACGTTCCGAGCGGTTCCTCAACGCCCATCCGGGCATTCCGGGGCAACTGATCGAAGGCCAATCGCTCATCGGCGGCGGCTCCACTCCCGACCAGTCACTCCCCACCTGGCTCATCGCCATCGAAGGTAACGCCGCGCGGCTCGATCGCAAGCTGCGCGCCGCATCGCCGCCGGTAGTCGCCCGGATCGAGCAGGATCGCCTGCTGATCGATCTGCGGACTGTCGCGCCGGACGAGGAGGGCACACTCGCCGCCTCCCTCCTCGCCGCGGTCGCCTGATTCCTACTCCGCGTTCTTCACGTGCTTGTCGAACCACGAAATCATTTCGTGGAGCGTGTGCTCAATCGATTCTTTCGCTGCGTACCCGTGCGATTCGTAGGGCAGCGTGACGTATCGTACGATGCCGCCGTTGCCTCTCACCGCCTGGTACATCCTGTCCGACTGAATCGGATGCGTGCCCGCATTGTTGTCCATCTCGCCGTGTATCAACAGCAGCGGCTCTTTGATCTTGTGCGCATGGAAGAACGGCGACATCCTCGTGTAGACGTCCACTGCCTCCCAGAACGTGCGCCGCTCGCTCTGAAAGCCGAACGGCGTCAGCGTACGATTGTAGGCGCCGCTGCGCGCCACGCCGGCGCGAAACAGGTCCGAATGGGCCAGCAGGTTGGCCGTCATAAAAGCGCCGTAGCTGTGCCCGCCCACGCCTACGCGCTTCGGATCGATCACTCCCATCTCCGCTGCCTTACCGATCGCCGCCTTCGCGCTCGACACCACCTGCTCGATGTAGGTGTCGTTCACCTTCTCCGGCGTTCCCACCACCGGCATTGAGGCGCCATCGAGAATGGCGTAGCCGGCCAGAAGATAGAACAGATGCGACGATCCGGCGATGGTCGTAAACCGCTGCGTCGAGCCCACGATCTGACCGGCGACGTCGGCGTCCGTATATTCGAGCGGATACGCCCACACCACCGCCGGCAGCCGCGTGCCCGGCTTGTAGTCGGGCGGCAGGTAAAGCGTGAAGGACAGTTGCACGCCGTCCGGCCGCTTGTAGACCACCAGCTCTTTCTTGATCTTCCGTAGCGCCGGCGCCGGGTCGGCGAACTTGGTCAACGCCGCCGGCGCCTGTCCCACGGTCCGCAGATAGTAATTCGGCGGTTCGCCTGGCGACTCGCGCCGCGTGATGAACCTGCTCCCGTCGTCGGCCAATACCGCGACCACGAACTCATACTCGCTGTCGCCGCAGCGGAACAACTCCTGAGTCTCGCGAGTCTTCAGGTTCATGCGGCGCAGGAACGGCCGGTCGCCCTTCGGCGTCGCTCCTGTTCCAGCGAGCAGAATGTTGTCCCCGTTCTGGGCGATGACCGTCGCACCCGAAGGCAGCGTCTTCATCAGCGGCGAACCAATATCCCGATAGCGGTCCGCCATGTTGCGGCTCACGAACTCACGGGCCGGCTCTGCGGGGTTGTTCGCGTTCATCACGAACTGCCGCACCCAGCGCTTATCGCGGTCGTAGTCTCCGTAGAAGGCAGTGCCGCCGTCCTGGCCCCACATGAGACCGCGGAACCGATGCTCGGTCTTCACGAGCTCCGCCGGCTCACCCTTGAACGGCGCCTTCACGAACAGCACGCGATCCCGGTGCGGCACCTTCTCCTTCGGGTTGCCGCCGTCCATCGCCTCCGTCCACACGAGCGTTGCCGGCTCATTCTGGCGCCAGCCCCACCCGCGCGGCCCCGTAGGCACACCGTCGATTGGCACGCGGTCCGCCAGCGGCAGGCTCGCCACCTTGTAGACCACCTTCGCCGTGCGGTCCCATACCTCGACTTCCTTCGGAAACGCAGGCGCCGGGTGCAGGTATGAGAACGGCTTGTGGATGCGCGCCGTCAGAATATGGTTTCCGTCTGGCGCAGGCTCCACCGCCAGGTACAAACCCGGCTTACCGTACGTCGTCACTTTGCCCGACGCGAGATCAACGAACGCCAGTTGCGCTGTCGCGTAATGCTCGAACAACGCCTCGTCGTGAGCGTCCTTCAAGAGGTCCTGGAAGGTCCAGACGGGAGCGCTCTTGCCCAGGCTCTCCTGCGCATTCGGTCCCGGCGGAACCGGCGCTCTGGCGGGCGCCGCGGCTCGCCCGGCCGGCACGGTCTGTACCAGCAGGCTCTTGTTGTCGGGCATCCACGTCAACGTGTCGCCCAGCACGGCGTTCAGGGTAATGCCTCGCACCTGCTTCAACGCGCCCGTCGCGACTGGCGCTATCCAGAGCTCGATGCCATTCGCGGTCATGTTTGACGCCGCAATGTGTCTTCCGTCGGGGCTCCACCGTACCTCAGCCAGCCGCGCGCCGGCCGGCAGCGTCAGCTCCCGATCCGCGCTCGTCGACAGATCCTTCAGCACCACCTTGTCGAAGAACGATGTCTTTTGCAGGCCGTTCGTCGCCGGATCGATACGCAGGCCGGCCAGTCGAAGGATCGGCCGCGACTGGTCCGCGATGCTGGGGTAGCGCGGCCCCGACAGCAACAACATATGTGTCTTGGCCGGGCTCACGGACGCAATCGGCGTCACGGGTGCGTTCAGGACATCCAGCACCGCTTGCGGTGGCTTCTGATAGGTGGTTTGGCCGGCAACGGACGCGGCTAAGAGCAGGGCGAATGCGAATCGGCGGGTCACCCCAATAATCTAGCCCAACAGCGCCGCGGCCGGCTTCGCAAAGTACGTAAGGATAATCTCCGCCCCCGCCCGCCGTATCGACGTGAGCGACTCGATCATCGCCCGCTCCCGGTCGATCCAGCCGTTCGCAGCCGCCGCCATGATCATGCTGAACTCACCGCTGACCTGATAGGCGGCGATAGGCACGGAGAATCGCTGCCGCGCCGCCGCAATCACGTCCAGGTACGGCATCGCCGGCTTCACCATGATCATGTCCGCGCCCTCTTTGAGATCGAGCGCGATCTCCCGCATCGCCTCCCGAGCGTTTGCGGGATCCATCTGGTAGCTGCGCCGGTCGCCGAACTGCGGCGTCGACTCCGCGGCCTCGCGAAACGGCCCATAGAAGCAACTCGCGTACTTCGCCGCGTAGCTCAGAATCGGCGTCTTTTGAAATCTGTTCTCGTCCAGGCGCTTCCGTATCGCCGCCACCCGCCCGTCCATCATGTCGCTCGGCGCCACGATGTCCGCCCCCGCCTGCGCGTGCGTGAGCGCCGCCGCCGCCAGCCACTCGAGCGTGGCATCGTTATCCACGTCGTTGCCCACCACTTTCCCGCAATGCCCGTGGCTGGTGTACTCGCAGTTGCAGACGTCCGTGATCACAAGCAGGTCCTGCACTTCCGCTTTAATCGCGCGAATGGCGCGCTGCACAATCCCATCCGGATCGTAGTTGCCGGAGGCCGATTCGTCCTTCGACTCGGGAATTCCGAACAGAATCACGCCGCCAATTCCCAGTCGCCGCACCTCCGCGCACTCCGAGACGATCTCATCGACCGACATCTGGTAGTTACCGGGCATCGACCCGATCTCCCGCCGCACGCCCTCGCCAGGGCAAACGAACAGCGGCAGGATGAACTGCGCGGGCTCCAACCGCGTCTCGCGCACCAGCCGCCGCAGGGGTTCGGACGCGCGCAGCCGTCGCAGGCGATGAATCGGGAAGGACATATACAGCCATAATAGTAAGCCGTGGGTGCAGCGAAACAGGCCAGGCGGTGGTTCGTGAGCGGCCGTGTGCAGGGCGTGGGTTTCCGCTACTTCGTCCAGCGCGCCGCGGCGGAGATCGGCGTTCGCGGCTACGCGAAGAACCTGGAGGACGGCCGCGTCGAGGTGTACGCCCTCGGCGCCCCCGCGCAGCTCGCCGAACTCGGCGGCCGTCTCCACGAAGGCCCGCGCTGGGCCGACGTGCGCGCCGTCGAAGAGCGTGAGGCCGCGCCCGAAAGCGTGGCGGGTTTTCTCATCGAGTAAGCCAGCCGGGTGATAAAATAGGGAGTTCCCCCAGATATCCGAATGACCCCCCAACCGATGATCGACCTGAAGCGCCTCATTCGCGAGGTGCCCGACTTCCCGAAGCCCGGCATCAACTTCTTCGATATCACCACTTTGCTGAAGGACCCCGAGGGCTGGCGGTCGGTAATCGACGCGCTGAAGGCCCACTACCAGAGCATCCAGGCGGACGCCATCATCGGCATCGAAGCCCGCGGCTTCTTCTTTGCACCCACCCTTGCCTACGCGCTCGGCACCGGCTTCATCCCCGTGCGCAAGCCGAAGAAGCTGCCGTCGAAAACGACCTTCGTCGAGTACGACCTCGAATATGGCAAGGACCGCCTGGAGATCCACACCGACGCCATCCAGCCCGGGCAGCGGATTCTCATCATCGACGATGTCCTCGCCACCGGGGGCACCGCTTCCGCTGTCGCCTCGCTCGTCGAGGGACTCGGCGGCACGGTCGCCGGGCTTGGGTTCGTTATCGAACTCGACTTCCTCAAAGGCCGCGGCAAACTCGCCCGATACGACGTCCACTCGCTGATCCACTACTAGCGCCAGCAGTGACCCGACAAGCAAGACTCGCCGCGCTCGCGAAGCTCAACCTCGACCTCCGCGTTCTCCACAAACGCCCCGACGGTTACCACGAGCTTCGTACCGTCTTCCAGACCATCTCGCTCGCCGACCGCATCGAGCTCGCGTTCACGCCGGGGCGCCAGACCGTCATCATTACCCAAAGCGAACCCGACATCCCGAACAACCTGGCTGAACAGGCCGTCCGCGCCGTGCTCGAAGCCTCCAACGCGAAGGGCGAAGTCCGGATCGCCCTCACCAAGCGCATTCCCATGGGCTCCGGCCTCGGCGGGGGCTCCTCCGACGCGGCGGCTGTCCTCCTTGCGCTGCCGGTCCTCACGGGCCGCCCGCTGCCGCCCGCCCAACTCGAACAACTCGCCGCCTCCCTGGGCAGCGACGTGCCCTTCTTCCTTTACGGCGGGACTGCAGTGGGGCTGGGGCGCGGAGAAGAACTCTACCCCTTGCCTGATGCGCGCCTGGGGCCGATTCTCCTCGCCGCACCCGGCGTCCATGTCTCCACCGCCGAGGCCTATCGTTCGCTCCACCGAGGTTTGACTTTCACTGCGTTGTCACATACGCTAAGTAGTTTCCGGCGTTTCGTTTGGAGCCACAGTGGAGGACTGTCTCCAGGTCCGGCGGCAAGCGGGCACAATGACTTTGAAGCGCCCGTCTTCGCCGCTTACCCCGACCTTCGGAAGCTTAAGAAGAGGCTCCTGCGGCTCGGCGCTGAAACGGCCATGATGTCCGGCAGCGGGTCGTCCGTCTTCGCTGTGTTTCGGTCTGCCGCCGAACTTCAGCGCGCGGCGGACGCTCTTGCCCCCGGTTCGACGTTCGCGGTGAAGGCTGTCGCCCGCCGCCGGTATCAACAGCTTTGGCGCCGAGCACTCGCGCCGCACACAACGGGAAACGAATGGCCGCCTCTCAGCCGGTACTCGAGATGAAATTCGATCGACTCAAAGTCCTCACGGGAAACGCCAACCCCGGCCTGGCAGGCGAAATCTGCGTGCACCTCGGCTGCGAGCTCGCGCAGGCTAAAGTCACGGCGTTTTCAGACGGCGAGATCCACCTCCAGATCGAGGAGAACGTGCGCGGGGCGGATGTCTTCGTCATCCAGTCCACCTGCAATCCGGTCGACCGCCACATCATGGAGATCCTCTTCATGATCGACGCCCTCAAGCGCGCCAGTGCGGACCGGATCACCGCAGTGTTACCCTATTATGGGTACGCCCGGCAGGACCGCAAGGACCGGCCGCGTGTGCCGATATCGGCAAAGCTGGTGGCGAGTCTCTTCGAAACCGCGGGTGCCGATCGTGTGTTGGCGCTGGATCTTCACGCCGCGCAAATTCAGGGTTTCTTCGACATTCCGGTCGATCATCTGTTCGCTACGCCGGTCTTCATCGACTACATCCGTGGCCTGCAGATCGACGGTCTGGTGGTTGTGAGCCCCGATGCGGGCGGTGTGGAACGCGCGCGTGCCTTCGCCAAACGGCTGGAGGCGCCGCTGGCGATCATCGACAAGCGCCGCGAACAGGTGAATGTCGCCGAGATCATGCACATCATCGGCGAGGTGGAAGGCAGGCATTGTTTGATGGTGGACGACCTGATCGATACCGCCGGGACGCTGGTCAAAGGCGCGGAAGCGCTGAAGCGTGCCGGTGCGTTGTCGGTGCGGGCTTGCGCCACCCACGCCGTCCTCAGCGGACCGGCGGTGGAGAGAATCGGTAGTTCGGAGTTAGAAGAGGTGGTTTTGACCAATTCCATCCCGCTTCAGGAGGAGGCCTTGGCGTGCAGCCGTATCCGCTCGCTCTCGGTCGCCCCTTTGCTGGCGCGGGCCATCCAGTCGATCCACGAAGAAACCTCCGTCAGTACTCTATTCGTTTAGTAAAGGAACCGGGACCCGGGAATCGCACCGCCGCGGCGGTGGCCCGGAAAGGGAATCAGGAATGAGAAAAGACATCACAGTGGTAGCGGAGCCGCGCGACTCGCGCGGCAAGAACGAAGCCATCCGCATGCGCGCGGCAGGCAATATCCCGGCCATCGTCTACGGCGCCGGCCAGGACCCGGTTGCAGTCAAGGTCAGCCCCAAAGAGATCAACAAAATCCTTCACAGCGCCACCGGCCATAACACGATTTTCAACGTCCAGATCAACGGCTCCACGACGCCCGCCATGGTTGTCGACTGGCAGCACCATCCCGTCAAGGGCAGCCTGCTCCACGTTGACCTGAAACGTATCGACCTGACCAAGCGCCTCCACGTGAAGGTGCCCGTGCACCTCCACGGCGAACCCTTCGGCGTGAAGACCGAGGGCGGCCTGCTCGAAGTCGTCAATCGCGAGATCGAAATCGAGTGCTTGCCGGACGACATTCCAGAGGCGTTCAACATGGATGTCACCGAGCTCAAGATCGGCCAGGGCATCCGTGCCGCCGACGTGCCGCTCGCCGGCTCGATGAAACTGCTCTCCACGCCGGACCTGGTCGTCGTCCATGTGGTTGCCCTTCGCGCCGCCGCTACTGACGAGGCTGCCGCCGGAGCCGAGGGCGCTGCCGCCCCTGCCGAGCCCGAAGTCATCAAGAAGGGCAAGAAGGAAGAGGAAGGCGCCGCCGACGAGAAGAAGAAGTAACGCTTGCCGCCGGTCTTCGAAAGTGCGCTCATCGTCGGTTTGGGCAATCCCGGAGCCGAGTACGAGCGCACCTTCCACAACCTGGGATTCCTGGTGGTGGACCGGTTGGCCGCGCGCCATTCCATCCGCGTCACGCGGAAAGAGTCGATGGCGCTGGTTGGTTCGGGCAGGATCGGCGAGTCGCAGGTCGTGCTCGCCAAACCGCAGACGTACATGAACGTCAGCGGCCAGTCGGTGAAGAGCCTGCTCGAGAAGAGTTCGATTCCGCCGGAACGGCTCGTGCTTGTCTACGACGAGTTGGACCTGCCATGGGGTTCGTTGCGCATCCGGCCCAATGGGTCGGCCGCCGGTCATCACGGCGTGATGGATGTCATCCGTTGCGTGAAGACGAACGAATTTGCCCGGGTTCGCCTGGGAATTCATCCTGGCCACGCTCTTCGAGACGGCGCCGGTTACGTGCTGTCGAAGATTGGCAAGGCGCAGGAGAAAGAGTTGGATGAGCTGCTGGACGCTGCGGCGTTGGCAGTCGAATCCATACTTGCCGAGGGCGTCGAAAAGGCCATGACCCGTTGTAATCGTCGCGCCCAGGGCTCAAACGAGAAGAAGGAAGAATGAGAATCTACGAGGAGTTGTTCATCCTCCGGCCCGACGCGGCCGAAGAGGAAATCAATGCTCTCCTCGATCAGTTGCGGCCGATCATTACCAACGGCGGCGGCACGATCGAGAAAGAGGAGCGGTGGGGCGTGCGCAAACTCGCCTACCGCGTGGAGAAGCGCGACGAAGGCTTCTATGTGCTCCTGGTGTTCAAGGCACAGCCGGAAGCGGTGCGCGAACTGGAGCGCCGTCTGCGCGTGTCGGACCTGGTGCTGAAGTTCCTCACCGTCCGCATTGACGAAAAGCTCAAGAAGATCGAAAAGCGCCGCAAGCAGCGCGAGAAGCGCGCCGCCCGCAAACCGGCGCCCGCCGCCGCGGCGCCCGGCGTTCCCGGCATGGAGCAGATGATGGCGCAGGCTGCCGCTGCGGAAGAGAGGGAAGGGTAGAGAATCACCATGGCGGAACAACAGCAACAACCCAGGAGCGGCGGCGGCCGTCCCGTCAGCGCCTCCCAACGCCCCACCGGCGGCGATAAGGCCATGGGGGGCAAGAAGCAGTATTTCCGGCGCAAGAAGGTCTGCCGGTTCTGCGTAGACAAGATCGACGACATCAACTACAAGGACGTGAAGATGTTGTCGAACTACATCAGCGAGCGCGGCAAGATCACGCCCCGCCGGATCTCCGGCGTGTGTGCGCCGCACCAGCGCCGGTTGAGCGAAGCCATCAAGCAGGCGCGCAACATCGCCCTGCTGCCCTTCGCGGCGTCGGCATAGAGGAAGGAGGATTCATCAGCCATGGAAGTCATTCTCAGGGATGATGTCGAGAAGCTCGGGCACCGCGGCCAGATCGTGAAGGTCGCCCCCGGCTATGCGCGCAATTTCCTCCTGCCCAAGAAGCTCGCGGTGCTTGCCACCGACGCCAACAAGAAGATCGTTGAGCAGGAGCGCCAGGCGCACCTGCGCAAGGAAGCGAAGCTCGAAGGCGATGCGCAGGAGTTGGCGAAGATGCTGAACGGCGTCACCGTCACCATCGCGCAGAAGGTCGGCGAGCAGGATCAGCTCTTCGGATCGGTCACGGCCAAGGACGTGGCGGAGCTGCTGGAGCGGCAGAACTACACGATCGACCGTCGCAAGATCCAGCTCGACGAGCCGATTCGCACCCTCGGCGAACACAAGGTTCCCGTCCGCCTGCACCGCGGCGTCACGGCCGAGATCACCGTGAACGTCATCAAGGAAGAGTAGGCTGACTCGATTTTTCTGGTTAGTCTGACGCAAGCGCCGGCGAATAGCCGGCGCTTTTTTTAGTTGAAGTACGGCGCCGCAAGTTCGGGCTGCTGTTCGATCGCCTCTCGCCACAGACGCCGGGCATCTTCTTCCTGCCCCATGTCGTGCAAGGCGTGACCGAGATTCACCCTGGCTTCAGCGAAGTCCCCGCGCACATCGAGGGCCGCCCGGTACCCGGCCACCGCTTCCTCCAGCCGTCCGCTGTTGTGGGCCAGCAGAGCCAGGTTGTACGTGAGTTCGGGCGAGGCATCGCCCAGCGCCGATAACCTCGCGCGCGCCTGCCGGGCGGCCTCATAGTCTCCCTGATCGATCGCCACCGTCGTCAGCGCCCGGAGCGCCTCCTCCGACGCGGGCTCGCACGCCGCTGCTTTCTCGAGCGACGTCCGCGCCTCCGCCAACCGCCCCAGTTTGGCGTAGGAAATGCCGAGATTCAACAGCGCCTCCGGCCACAACGCCTTCTGCGCCACGCAGGCTTCAAACGCCTCCGCGGCCGCCGCTGCATCCCCGCAGTCCAATCGCAGACAGCCAATCCGGAACCACGCATCGCCCCGCTCCGGTTGGCTCTCCACCACCTGCCGGTACAGACTCTCGGCCGTCTCCGCGTCCCCCCGCTGTTCCGCCAGCACCGCTAGGTTCCACGCCGGGATTGTCCAGCCCGGTGACATCTCTTTCAGCTTCTGATACGAGTCCCACGCGCCGTCCAGGTCCCCCTGCTCCTGGAGCACCAGCGCGTAACCCGCGCGAGCCTCCGGAAACTCCGGTTGTACGATCAGCGCCTGCCCGTACGCCTGCATCGCCTGTGGCAACTGCCCCAGCCGGTGGTTCGCCACCGCAAGGTTGTACCAGGCCTCCGGCTGCTTCGGATTTGTCTCAACCAGTTGCGCGCAGTAGCGTGCCGCCGCCGCGTGATCCTCGCGCACCAGTGCCGCTGAGGCCAGCCCTTCGAGCGCCGTCCGCGATTGCGGCCGCAGCTTCTGCAGCCGCTCGGCGTACTCGCGCGTCCGCTCAGAATCCGCCAGCCCGACGCCCGCGGCAACCGCGTTGCCCAACAGCTCCTCCGATTCCGGGTTCTCCGCCAACAGCGTCTCGTAGATTTCCAGCGCGTCGGCGAAGCGCTTCATCAGGTGCAGCCCCACCGCCTTTCCGAACCGGCCCCCCGGGTGGCCTGGCTGCCTCTCCAGCGCGCGTTCGAACGAGGCCAGAGCCGCTTCTGTTTGTCCCAGGTACAGCCGCGCGATTCCCAGGCCAACCTGCGCCGATACCCGCTCCGGATCCCGCTCGAGCGAGGCCGAAAAAGCCGCCGCCGCTTCCGGCCAGCGGCGCAGCCTGGCCAGACAAGCCCCGGAATTGAACGCCGAGACACCAGGACTCTCTCCCTCCGCCAGCGCCTTCTGGTAGCACGCCAGCGCCTCTTCGTACTTCTGCGTCTCAAACAGGATGTGCCCCTGCGCTGCCCAGAGTTCGTCGGCCCGTTGCCCGCTCTCGATGCCCGCCGACAGCTCCTTCAGCGCCTCGTGCGTTCGCCCATCCTGGTGCAGCGCCACCGCCTTGCCGAGGTTCGGCGCCGCCGCTGGAGTCACTTCCGCCTGCGGCCCTGCCGCCTCTCCCCTCAGCAACGCCTCTACTAAGTCGTTGTCGATATACCACGCTACCTGGTTCGTTTTCTCGCTCATTGCACGCTCGCGCCCTTGAAGAAGGAAAGTCGCACCTGAACGATGCGGGCCCGTTCCTCGCGCGTGTTCAGAAACCCGAACCCGCCCGTCTTGAGCTTCGTATCGCTCCACTCATTAACCGCCTGGCCCTGTACGCTGGTGATGAGCCGCGGTCCCTTTGCGTCCACACGCACCTTCACCTTCGAGCCCGCCCGCACCTTGTGCGCCAGCGGCAGTTCAAAACGGTCCACCTCTTCGCCGCCTACCACGGCGTAGCGCACAAAGACTGCCCCGTGCGCATCGCCTGGCCGCGACGTCTGAATCTTCATCGCGTAGTAGTTCTTCGAATCCTTGAATCGCATCACCCACCCCAGACCTTTGCTCTCCACCTCGCCTTCGAATTCAACCCGGTAATCCGAAAGCGCCATGGAAGGCCGGTACAACGAGAACTGGAGTCCGCGCTCGCGCGCACTGGATCCTTCGGGGGTCTCCTGGAGCCATGCCACCCCTCCCATTGCAATCGGCGCCGCAACCGCTACGTCCGTCTGTTTCGGCTTTTTCACGGATCCCGGCTTGAACACCAGGTACCCGGCCGTCAGCAATATCGCCAGAATCGCCGCGCCGGCCCAAGCCGCCATGGGAATTCTCGACAGGAGGTTCCCCTGGCCCGCGAGTTCGCCGATCGAAACTTCCGCCGGCGCCGCCAGCGGCGCTGTCACGGGCGCCGCCATGGGAGCCGCTACCGGCGCCGTCACGAGAGTCGGCACGGGCCGCTCCTCCTTCGCCGCCGGAGGACAGGCCTCAGCCGGGTCAGCCACGCCCGCGTGCGCCGCTGTGGCCGCCGCAGGGACGACCGGCCGCAGTGCCGTCGCCTCAAAGGGATCGCGCGCCGCCGCTTTCTTCCCTTCCACCACCGCCGGCGCCTCCCCGCTCAGGGCCAGCGCAATGCGCCGCCGGAGCGGGAGCGCCGTGTGCCGCGGAACGTGAAGACGCAGCGCCGCCGGCGGTACGCTCCTCACCTCCCTCGTCGGCTTTGGCGCCGGCCGCACCGCCGCAACGGTCACCACCGCGCGGCCGCCCCGTCGGGGAACGGCCAAAGGCTCCAAGGGCGCCTCTTGCCGGCGCTCTTCCCGTTCGATATCGAGCCCGCCCCACTCCCGCCATTCCGGTAGCGCGTACAATGACCAAACCCCGTCTGGCGCCAGCCCGCGAACAGTCACGGCGGCCCGGCCCAACGCCATCGCCACCGCTCG
The DNA here is from genome assembly GCA_033763935.1 of Bryobacteraceae bacterium. GTDB lineage: Bacteria > Acidobacteriota > Terriglobia > Bryobacterales > Bryobacteraceae > DALYJJ01. The sequence continues at coordinate 12,490 of JANRJO010000056.1, read as the reverse complement.
CGGCCTCCTTGGCACGGGCGCCTCGCCTTCGGCGGGCCGCTCGCCGCTCCCGGCCTCACTCTCCTCCTCGGGCTCAATCAGCTCGTGCTGGATCCGTAGCGCTTCTCCCAGTGCTCGGATCGACCCGCCAAGACTCGTTTCCTCCGCCGGCGGCAGGGCGGGCTCCGCGATCGCCGTCGCGGATGCCAGCGGACCAGCCCCTCCCGTCTCGTCGCCAAGAGCCTTCTTGAGCAGGCGGTCCAGGCCGCGCAGGTCGTACTTCTCTAAGAACTCCATGCGATGTGCCTCGCAGCAGAACTCTCCCTCCGCCGCCCTGCTCAGCAGCGGGAGCGGCTTGCCACATTGCCTGCACGCGGGCACGTCGAGTCTCCTTGCCTTCCCCGGAGAGGTTCACGACGAAACCATCTCCTCCATGCCTTAATCGGAGGAGAGAGGGATTTCCATTAGTGCCTCCTGAGGCCCCGTTGATTCCCGGGCCCCTCCGCTGCTAGGCGTAGGACGTCTCGGGCGGGCCTTACCACCACCCACCCCCTCCGCGCCCTACCTAAAGGAAAAACGCTTAGAGCCCGATCATAAAACGAGTTCGTTCGCCGGGATCCGGAGGTCCAATGTCCAAACTTGAAGAAGTCATCCGCCAACTGGAGCAATTGAAGGCAGCCGTTCCTGAGGTCCGGGGTGTGCTGTTGGCATCAGTGGAAGGGCTCGCTATCGCCCACCAGCTCGCTCCCGGTATCGATCCGCAACGCTTGTCCGCCATGGCAGCCGCCGCCTGCAGCCTCGGCCGGCGTGTCTCCGACAGTCTCACCATCGGATCCATGCACGAGATCAACGTGGCCGCCTCGGAAGGCCATCTGTTCGTCTACTCGGCTGGCAGCAAAGCGGTTCTCGCCGTCCTCGGGCCGGGCGGCGCCAACGCTGGACTCATTCATTTGGAGGCTCGCGATACCGCGCGCCAGATCGGCGAGATCTTCGACGGCCGCGTCCCCGCTGCCGCCTAAACCGTCTTGTCGGCCGCGTAACAGAAGGGGTCCAGTGGGCACTCGCTGCACCGCGGTTTCCGCGCTACGCAAATCTGCCTGCCGAAGTGAATGACCTGGTGCGAGAAGAGGATCCACTTCTCGCGTGGCACCGCCTGCATCAGGTCCCGCTCGATCTTCACCGGGTCCGCTTCTCGCGTCAAATCCAGGCGCTGTGAAATCCGCTGGACATGAGTGTCTACCACCACCCCGGACGCGATACCGAATGCCGTCCCTAACACAACGTTTGCCGTCTTCCGCGCCGCCCCGGGCACGCTCAGCAATTGTTCGATCTCAGTCGGGATCCGCCCCCCGAATTCGCCCAGAATCATCTGCGCGGCCCCTACAATCGACTTGGCTTTGTTGTTGAAAAAACCCGTAGACCGGATATCCTGCGCCAGCTCCTCCGGGGAAACCGCCGCGAAGTCTCGGATCGTCGGGTACTTGGCAAATAGCCCCGGCGTCACCATGTTCACCCGCTGGTCCGTACACTGGGCGCTGAGAATCGTTGCCACCAGAAGCTCCCAGGCGTTCCGATGTTCAAGCGCGCAAGTGACGTTCGGATAGAGTACGTCCAGCTGGGCCAGGATCGTCTCGAGCCGCGCCTTCCGCTCAGCCCGAGTCCGCGGTCTCTTTGCTCTCACTGCTCGGCCTTGATCTCCACTTCGCCCCGGATGAACTGCCAGTCGGGCATCTCATAAGCGCGGAACTTTGCCTTCACCGGCACAGTGATCTCCTTCGACTCATACGGCCCCAGCGAAGGCAGGTCCATCGAGGCCGTCGTCAGCGGCTCCTCGTCCGGCTTGCCGCCCACGCGCTTGAGGGTAATCACCACCGGGACGCTCGACAAATCGGCCGAGGAGTGGTTAACGATGACAAACTTCGCCTTCAGGCCCCGGTCCTCCAGCAGCCGAATGCCGGCAATGTCGAGATGCCGCGCGTAAGGATGCTTGGAGGTCACGGTGGTCACCGGTCCTTCCGGCGCTTCCACCGCTGCCGTCGCCTTACCGTTCTTCGCGCTCGCCGCCTGCCGGGATGGCAAAAGGAAGAAGTAGGCGAGCGTCGCCAGGATACCGAAAACCACTACTGTCGCTGCAATCACCGCCCATTCCGGAAACGGCCGCCTCGCCTGTGCCGGTGGCGGATATCCGCCCGGGTACCCGGCATAACCAGGGGCTGGGGCCGGAGGAGCGTATGCCGGCGCCGGAGGCGCGGCATACCCCGGAGGCGGCGCATACCCCGGGGCTGATGGAGGTCCCGCAGGTGGGCCGTAGGCCGCCTGCGGCGGATAGCCCGGGCCGGGCGAAGGCGCCCCGGCGGGCGGCGCTGCTACCCCCGCCGCCACCGGCGAAGCTGCCTCTACCTTCGGGGCCTTCTGCTCCGCGGCGCAGTTCGGGCAATCGGTATAGGACGGCGGGACATCTCGACCACACTTCGGGCAGATCCAGGAGAACATCGCTTCCTCACTCTACCGCATAAGATGCGCTGTACCGCCCCATAGTTCCCCGAAGGTATCATCGCCCTCATGGAGTTCGCCCGGCGCGCCCCCGTCGCCCCCTCCCGTCTCGCCGTCTTTCCCGGAACCTTCAATCCCCCCACCGTCGCCCACCTCGGCCTCGCCGGCGCCGCCCTCTCCGCCGCCGACGAAGTCCTGCTCGTGCTCCCGCGCGTCTTTCCCCACAAGAGCTACGCGGAGGGACCCTCTTTCGAACAGCGCCTCGAACTCCTCCTCGCCGCCGCCGCGCACCAGCCGCGCTTCTCCGTCGCCGCCACCGACCACGGCCTGTTCATCGACATCGCCCGCGACGCCCGCGTCCACTACCACCCCCCTCCCGATCTCTGGTTCGTGTGCGGCCACGACGCCGCCCGCCGCATCGCCGGCTGGAACTACGGCCACCCCGGCGCCTTCCATCGCATGCTCGAAGAGTTCGGCCTCCTCGTCGCCCCCCGCGCCGGCCGCTTCCTCCCACCCGACGAACTCTCTCACCGGATCCTCACCCTCGAGTGCCCGCCGGACCTCGACGCTGTTTCCTCCACCGAAGTCCGGCGCCGTGTCCAAGCCGGGGAGCCGTGGCGCCACCTGGTTCCCAGCGCCATCGCCGAGGCCGTCGCCAGCCTGTACCGCTAGGACCGCCGCCGCTTCCGCGTCAGAAACCAGCCGTCCCGCGCCACCGAGGGATGTCCTTGCACCGGCGGCCCGCCGCGCGGCCACTGGTCACGGAACCGCTCGATCGCCTCCGCCACTTCGCGATGGTGCGCCACACCCGCGCAGCACAGTGCGGCAAACGACGCCGCCATAAGCAAGCTCGCCGTCATCTCCATGCCTCCGATGATACGATCAAAGGTTCTCCCAAAATCAACCGAGGATCTATGCCGAAATTATCCATTCGTGATCTCGATCTCAAAGACAAAGTCGTGTTCATGCGCGTCGATTTCAATGTGCCGCTCGCTCCCGGCGGCCAGGAGATCACCTCCGACAAGCGCATCAAGGCTTCACTTCCCTCCATCAAGTACGCCCTCGAACAGGGCGCCGGGCTTGTCCTCGCCAGCCATCTCGGCCGGCCGAAAGGCAAACCGAACCCCGAGATGAGCCTGAAGCCCGTCGCCGCCCGCCTCCAGGAACTCCTCGGCCGCCCAGTGAAAATGGCGCCCGATTGCATCGGCCCCGAAGTGGAAGCCATGCGCCCCAAGCCCGGCGAAGTCCTGCTCCTCGAAAACGTCCGCTTTCACAAGGAGGAGGAGGCCAACGACGCCGACTTCTCCCGGGAGATGGCAAAGATCGCCGACGTCTACGTTAACGACGCCTTCGGCTCCGCCCACCGCGCCCACGCCTCCACCGTCGGCGTCATCCAGCACCTTCCCAAGGGCGCGGCAGGCCTCCTCATGGACAAAGAACTCGAGTACCTGTTCAAGGCCACCCAGAACCCGCCCCGCCCCGCCATCGCCATCCTCGGCGGCGCCAAGGTCTCCGACAAGATTGAGGTCATCGAGAACCTCATGAAGTTCGTCGACCGCCTGCTCATCGGCGGCGCCATGGCATACACGTTTCTCAAGGCGCAGGGCCTTCCCACGGGCAAGAGCCTTGTGGAAGACGATAAGGTCGACCTCGCCAAGAGCCTGCTGGAGAAGGCCGGCGATCGCCTGCTCCTCCCCGTCGATCACATCGTCGCCGAAGAACTCAAGGAAGGCGCCGCGAACGAAGCTGTCGAGCGCATTCCCGAAGGGAAGATGGGCCTCGACATCGGCCCGAAGAGCGTTGCGCTCTTCGAGGGCGTGATCAAAGACGCGAAGACGATCATCTGGAACGGCCCGATGGGTGTCTTCGAAAAGCCGCCCTTCGATAAGGGTACGGTCGCCGTCGCGAACGCCGTTGCCACCTCAGGCGCACTGTCAGTCGTCGGCGGTGGTGACTCGGAAAAGGCCGTCAAGGCCGCCGGCGTGTCCGACAAAATCTCGCACATCTCCACCGGCGGCGGCGCCTCGCTCGAGTTCCTCGCCGGCCTGGAACTCCCCGGTGTCGCCGCACTGACCGAGAAGTAGCCCTACTCGCGGCCCGTGTCCGTGCGGCGCGGGCCGCTCATTCCCCGGCACTCCCTCGAATGAAGTTACTGCCGCCGGCGCATCATCTCGTCCACGATCCCGATCAGTGCGTCCAGCCGCTCCTCCGCGTACTTCTGCCCGTCCCGCGTCTCCCGCAACTGTTCGCTCAGCCCCACCACTTTCTGCGTCAGTTGCGCCACCGCCTCCGTCATCGATGTGACCGAGTCCGTCACCCGCCCCAGCGACTGCGTGGTGCGCATTACCGATCCCGTCACCTCCCCCAATGACTCCGTCACCCGCAGCACCAGGTCCGTCAGCCCGCTCATCGAATCCGTCACCTGCGCAAACGATTCCGTCATGTGCGTCAGCGATGACGTGATCTTCTCCACCGAACCCGTCAACCCCGTCACCATCTCGCGCACCTGCTCGAGGGCTTCGTTCTTCTCCTGCTCGGACTGCTCGATGCGCTCCAGTCGTCTGGCAATCGATTCCAGGTCGCTCATGCCACGCTCTCCACAGTCTGCCATACCGCTTTTCGTGCGCTGCGCGCCCATACCACCAGCAGCACCGTGCCCACGACAATCAGCGCCAGGGACAACCCCGTCCACAATCCAGCCACGCCCGCTCGCAGCTTGAACGCCAGCACCGCGCCCAGCGGCAGTCCCACCGCCCAGTGCCCCAGGAGGTTCGTGAGCATCGGTGTCCGCGTGTCGCCGGCGCCCCTCAGTGCGCCCGTCGTCACCACCTGCAGGCCATCGAACAACTGAAACAGCGCGCACAGGAACAGGATTGCCGCGCCTGCCTCCAGAACCGCCCCGTCGTTCGTGAAGAGACGCAGCAGCGGCCGCGGCGCCAGCAGCAGCACCATGCCTGTAAGCGACATGAACACTCCTCCGAAGCACACCGCCGTCCATCCCGACCGTCGCGCCGCGCGCGCGTCCCCCCGCCCAACCGCGTGTCCCACCCGCACCGCCGCCGCAGAAGAAATCCCGAGCGGAACCATGTACGTCAGTCCCACCATGTTCAGCGCAATCTGGTGCGCCGCCAGTGCCGCCGGCTCGAACTTGCCAGCCAGCGCCGTCACCGCCCCAAACGCTCCCACCTCCAGCCATAACTGCAAGGCGGCTGGCACACCAAGCCCGAGAAGTTTGCGGAACAGCGCCGGATCGGGCCGCAGATCCACACTGGCCAGCCGCAACGCGTGCCCACGGTCATGCCACAGCGCATAGGCGATGAGTACTCCCGCCATATACACGCGCGCCCAGGTCGTCGCCCAACCCGCGCCTTCCGGCCCCATCGCCCTCGCCCCCCAATGCCCGTAGATGAATACCCAGTTTCCGAACGCGTTCACGAGGTTCGCCGACACCAGCGCGAACATCACCGGCCGCACAGCGTTCATTGCCTGCAGATACCGCCGGAACGACGCGTAGAGCAGCAGCGGCAGCGTGCTGTAGTTCTCCGCGTTCAGATAGGCCACCGCATCCGGCAAGACCGCCCGGTGAATCCCCATCCAGCCAAGCAGCGGAATGGCCGCCCACACCGCCGCCATCAGCAGCGGCGCCAGCACCAGGCTCACATACACGCCATGCAGCAGCGCCCGGTGACACTCGCGCAGTCGACCCGCGCCGTAGGCCTGCGCTACCAGCGTATCCAGGCCCAGCAGTATTCCCATCCCGAGGATGGCGATGGTGAAATGCAGCATCGATCCCACCGCCACGGCCCCGATTGCCTCCGCCCCCAGCCGCCCCACCATCAGCGTGTCTACCATCGACATCGCGCTCCAACCGATCTCCGCCAGCGCCACAGGCGCCGCAAGCGAAAACATCGGGCGCGCTTCTTGTTTCAGTGCCGCGAGCCAGGACACACCTGCTATTATGCGGCCCTCAGGCTACCTGCTCCGCCGGCAGCGGCTCCAGCCACCCGCTCCAGTGCGACATGAAGCTGCGGACATATCCGCGAAGCAGCTGGTCCAATGGCTCCTGCAGCCGGTATGCCGGCAGATCGGAAATCTCCAGCTGCCCCTTCGCCAGCGCCGCGTAGCAGTCGGAGAGCTCCGAATGATGCCGCTCCCATCGCTCCGCATCCAGCCACCAGATGCCCTGCGGGTCCACGCTGTGTGTGCAGCGTGCGCACAGATGGCACCAGTCCGTGCTGTCAATCGAAGGAAACCAGCAGAACCCTTCCACCGGCACGCCCGATTCAGCCAGTTCCGCCGTCTGCTCCTCCATGTGCCGCAGCCACGTCAGCCTGTCCGTCACCGTCCCCCGTACGTTCGTTTCCCCCACCGCCACCGGCAGCCGGTAGCGCTCCGTGTAGTCGCGCGCCACCGCCGCAAAGCCGCGTGGCCGTTCCACCGGCCGTACCCGGTCGGGCCCCTTCCGTTTCTCGCTCCAGAACCAGTCCATCTCGGAATGCGGATAGTAGTCCAGCCCCAACACATCGATCTTCGCCGGCTGATCCCGCAGCCGGCTCAGTTCGCTCTCCGCAGCCCCGTTCTGCACCAAGTACCCATACAAGGGATGGCCTCGGTCCACCCGCCCCAGAACCAGGTCATGCAGCAGGAACCGCCTGTGCTGCGCGTACTCTACCCACTCTTCGATGCCTCGCTCCATCGCGCTATGCGATTCGCACGCGTCAATGTGCACGAAGCGAATCCGGGGGTTCGTACGCATGAGCATGGCCGTCACTTCGCAGATCGCCCGGCACACGCGCAGTGACATAGACACGAACTCTCGATCGGACTTCCCGTGCGGGTACCAGTGACCCGTGTACGAGCACAGCAACGTCGTTGGCAGCGGCTCGTTAAAGACCGTGTAATCCGTCACCCACGGATACCGCTGCGCCACCCGTTCGACAAACCGAACGTACAGCGCGGGGAAGGCCGGATTCGCAAAGCCGCCTTCCAGCCAGTCCGGAAACGACGTATGATGCAGCGGATCCAGGATCGGGCGCATTCCCGTTCGCCGCATCTCCTCCATTGGACCGTCCAGCCATCGGAAGTCGTACTCCCCCCGCAGCCGCTCCACTCGATGCCACGGCGCCGGGTAGCGAAGTTCCCGCAGCCCTGCCTCCCGCAGCAACGCCAGGTCCTGCCGCCACCGTTGCGTGTGCCGCGTCGTCGACAGGACGTCCTCGCCGCTGCCGTGGATTTTGGTGCTCTCAAACGATCCCCAATGCGGATAGATGGAGACGCTCCTCCTTTCCGGAGCGTGCTCAGGCACACGCTCCCGCTCCCTTGGACGCAGGTGAACACCTCTTCATTTCCCGGTTCGCCCTCCCTCCCGCTTGCGTCCAACCTCTTGCCGTTTACAGTGAGAGATAGGAGCGAAAACACAATAATGGAAAAACGAGTGCTGGGGCGCACCGGTTTGCGTGTCAGTGTGCTTGGTTTTGGAGGTGCTGAGATCGGTTACGAGTCTGCTGCCCAGGGCGTCGTCGACCGCATCGTCGCCGCCGCCGCCGACAACGGCGTCAATGTCATCGATACCGCCGAGTGCTACGGCGACAGCGAGGAGATGCTCGGCCGCGCCCTCGTCAAACGCCGCGACAAGTTCTTCCTTTTCACCAAGTGCGGGCACAGTTCCGGCATCGACGCTCCCGACTGGTCCCGTTCGCTGCTCGAAGCCAGCATCGACCGCAGCCTTACCCGCCTGCGCACGGACCACCTCGACCTCGTTCAGTTGCACAGCTGCTCCGCCGCGCTGCTCGAGAAGGGCGAAGTCGTTCGCGTCCTCCAGGACGCTCAGCGCGCCGGCAAAACCCGCTTCATCGGCTACTCGGGCGACGGCTCCGACGCTCTCGCCGCAGTTAACCTCGGCGTTTTCCACACGCTCCAAACCTCCATCAACCTCGCCGACCAGGAGCCACTCGAACTCACCCTTCCCGAAGCCGTGAAACGCAACATGGGTATCATCGCCAAACGTCCTCTCGCAAACGCCGCCTGGAAGTACAGCGAGCGCCCTTCGAACAGCTACTATCATGTCTACTGGCAGCGCCTGCGGCAGCTCGAATACCCTATCCTCACTGGCGATGTCGCTACCGGTTTGAACGCCGCCTTGCGTTTCACCCTCGCCGTGCCCGGCGTCTCCGTCGCCATCACCGGCACCAAGAGCGAAGAGCGCTGGCGCGAGAATGTTAAGGCGCTCGCCGCTCCGCCCCTTGCCGCCGAGGATTTCGAAGCCATCCGCACCCGTTGGCATGAACGCAGCGGCCCCGACTGGGTCGGTCAAGTCTGACAGGGTGCCCTCCGCCCCCGGGGGCGTCCCACTTCTTTCATGAACACTTCGTAACCGGTTACTCCCGAGGGAGTCTCAAGGCTAGAGAAAGAAAGCGACATGAAGCCTCACGCCAACCCGACCCCCCCGGCCCCCGTCACCGACGCCGAATCAGCCGCCAACTGGTATGCCCAGCAAACCGCCGCCGCCGCTGGCCTCGACCCTACAGGGCAGGGAATTCACCTGCTCACCCTCTCCGTCCACGAGTCCCGCCGCTGGTCCCGTAGCGCCTCCCACCAGCAGGACTCCCCCGCCGACGAACCTGCCATTGTCCACGGCTGCTGCTTCTCCGGCTATCCCCGGTATTAAGGTTTACAATCGCTGTCAATTCGTCTGCGGGTCATGATACAATCGGCCCGCTTATGGCAAAACATGTCTTTCTGAGCGGACACGGCGGCTGGAAACCGAGCCAAGGCTACACGAACGTGCCTAAGGGCTGTAAGATCCATTTCTACACGAACTTCGCCAAGAATCTGATCACCGGTATGGAGTACCAGATTCTCGAAGGAACGTACAACACCATCGATCGAACGATCGAAGAGTACAAATCCTGCCCTGATATGCGGCTCTCAGCCCAGGATGACTCCTGGACCAAGAAGTCCGAAGCCTCACTCGCCAAGCGCAACGACTCCAACTGCGTTCTTCTGCCCTCTCCTCCTGGCGGCCTCCTGCTCTCCGAACTCTTCAAACTGTGGAATGACAGCCAACTCCCCGGCGTCGAGTTCCATTGGCTCGCCTGCCAGACCCTAGGCCTCTCCCAGGTCGGCGGCCGCCAGTACGGCCTCAACGCAGGCGACTTCCGGCATGACACCAGCCAGCCCGGACGGTACCGTATTCACCAGACGGGCGGCGGCTTCAGTTGGATCTAGTCGTTTCCCCCGGGGGCGCTCCCTGCGCCCCTATCGCTTGTGATAGTTCGGGAACGCCGGCCTCTTGAACTCCCTGACGGGATTCTTCTCCAACTCCGCCAGCAACACCTCCACCGCCTTCTCCAACTGCGGATCACGCCCCTCCCGTACCGCCTTCGGATCCATCTCCACCTCGATGTCCGGTGCGATCCCTACGTTCTCCGGCTCTGAGCAGGAATTCGACCGAGGTCGGGTTTGACGCGGCACGACGGCACCGGCGTGTTTCGGTACACTGCTCGGTTTGACAGACACCGACTGGACTAAAGTGCTGGGCTGGCCGGGGTACCGAGTCTGGCGCCACGACATCGACGAGAAGTCGAAGACGATGAAGCTGTGGGTGCGGCGGAAGCGCGGGAACAAGAAGCTAATCTGTTCCGGTTGCGGACGCCGGGTGACGAGGTTCACGAGATCTGCGAGCGGGAAGTGCGGGATCTGCCGGTGTTCGAGTTCCGGACGACGGTGGTGATCGAACTGTATCGGCTGGGCTGTCCAGAGTGCGGTCCGAGGATCGAGCGCGTAGACCAGCTTCCGAGCAAGGCGCCCTTCAGCAAACGCTTCGAAGAGGCGGTGGGACAAGCATGTGAGGGAGCGTCGGCGCGGCAGGTAGCCAGCCGGTTCAGGCTCGCCGAGAGCACGGTGCGAGCCATTGATCTGCGTTATCTCGAGCGGTGGGCGGCAAAGCGAAACAAGCCCGCGTTGCGGCAGCTGGGCGTCGATGAAATTCATCTCGGCAGGAAACAGAAGTTCCTTACGGCGACGAGCAATCTGGAGACCGGCGAGCCGCTGTGGTTCGGCGCGGATCGTAAGAAAGAGACGCTGGACAGCTTTTTTGAGAAGGAACTGAACCGGCGGCAGCAGCGGCAAATCGAGGCCGCGTGCGTGGACATGTGGGAGCCGCACCGCCTTAGCATCGAGCAGTGGGCGCCGCAGTGCCAGATCGTGTACGACAAGTTCCACATCATGCAGCACGCCAACAAGGCCATCGACGAAGTCCGGCGCTCCGAGTTCTTCCGTAAGGGCGGCCGCCTGCGCGGTCTGGTGAAAGGCAAGCGGTGGCTGCTGTTGACGCGATGGGTGAACCTGACCGCTGGCAGGCGGCAGGAGTTGAACCAGCTCTTCGCGCTGAACCGGAAACTGCTCGAGGCTTATCTACTCAAAGAAAGTCTGGATCGGCTCTGGAATTACCACTATGAAGGCGCGATGCTGAATTACCTGCAACGCTGGATCGACCAGCTCCGGTGGCAGCGGCTGCGCCCGTTCCAGAAGCTTGCTGAGATGCTGCTGAACCACCTTGACGGCATCCTGAACTACTGCCGGACGAAGGTTCCGATGGGAGTTGTGGAAGCAGTGAATGGCAACATCAAAACCCTGCTGCGACGCGGCCGGCGCTACAAAAACCTGAGATACCTCCTACTCAAGGCTCAGCGCATGGCGGTGACCAGGACCGAATTCGTCGTCTTCAGGAAGGCCGCCTGAAATGCACGTCTTGTCGAATTGTCGCGGATCACTCGTGTCCAAATTAGCGCGATCGGTTGAGGCGAAGCCTCTGGTAGTGTGGGTTCGGTTCCTGGCAAGAACGAATTCAGCGACTACACGGAGGCCTCACCTTGAAACGAGTATGCAGCATCTTCAGCCAGATTCTGCGATTGATCCCGCGCGACGGCTTCCAAGCAGCCGTCGAGAAACATCATGCCGAGCAGCACGCGCGCGGCTTCAGCAGTTGGGGACAGCTGGTCGCGATGCTGTTCTGCCAGCTCGCACAGGCAAAGTCGCTGCGTGAAATCACCGAAGGCCTGCAGGCGAGCGAAGGCAAGCTGCGGCATCTGGGCCTGCCGGATGCGCCGGCGCGCTCGACGCTGGCGTACGCCAACAGCCACCGGCCGTGGGAGTTGTTCGAGACGGTGTTCCAGCAGTTGCTGGCGCAGTGCCAGAGAAGCGGCTCGGGGCGGCGAGGGCGGGTAGCAAGCTGGGGCTGCCCGGCAAACTGCTCAGCCTCGATGCCACAGTCATCGACCTGTGCGCCTCGGTCTGCGACTGGGCGCGGTTCCGGACCACCAAGGGAGCTGTCAAGCTGCATTTGCTGCTGGACCACGACGGCTACCTGCCCTGCTACGCGGTGATCACCGAAGGCAAGGTGCATGAAATCCAGGTAGCGCGCAGGCTGCAGCTGCAGCGCGGCGCGATGCTGGTGTTCGACCGCGGCTACACCGATTACGAGTGGTTTCAGCAGTTGACCGAGCAAGGCGTGCACTTCGTCACCCGCCTGAAGGACAATGCCGCCTACATCGTGGTGGAACGCCGGGCGGCGGACGCAAAAGGCGTGCGGGGTGACGAGATCATCGTGCTGGACAAGCAGGCGGACTCCGATACCGCTCCCTTTCTCCGGCGCGTCCGCTACTGGGACGAGGGCAGTCAGCGCGAACTGGTCTTCCTGACCAATCACCTCGAACTGCCGGCGGCAACGGTGGCGGCGGGTGTACAAGGAGCGATGGCAGATCGAACTGCTGTTCAAAGCGCTCAAGCAGAACCTCCGTATCAAGACCTTCGTGGGTACGACCGCCAATGCCCTGAAGACACAAATCTGGACAGCATTGATCGCGCTGCTGGCGGTGAAGTTCCTGCAACTGCAGTCCGGCTTCGACTGGAGCCTGTCCCGGCTGATTGCGCTATTGAGACAGCAGCTGTTCGTTTATAGGGACCTGTGGCGCTGGCTCGAAGCCCCGTTCGAGCCGCCCATCGAACTTACTGAGGG
>JANRJO010000041.1:0-8148 GCA_033763935.1 Bryobacteraceae bacterium | reverse complement strand
CATTCGTATTTACCGGCCAATCTCCGGTCCGCACGCACCGATGGCGCTCAGCCGAAAGCGTTATTCTTTTCCAGTTGGGAGTTTTTCTTGGGAGGCGAGGGCTCCACTTCGGGTCCCGATCGTTGGCAAGGTCCTGGCCCGAGGCAGAGCCCCCATTGCTACGATTCTCGTTATCCCACTTTCCGCCGATCAGTTCAAGCCCGGAGCGGATTGGGCCGAAGCCGTTGCAGAGGTCATTCTGCGCCGCTGCCCGGTTTGCTCGGCGGACTCCATCATCGGCCATGGCCGCCGCCGCAAGCAGGCTCATGACGAATACCATGATTGGATCGGGATTCGGCGCGGCCTCTGCAATCGCTGCGGCAAGACGTTCACCTTTCTGCCGCCCTTCTCGCCGCCCTACAGCCACTACAGCCTCGTCGCCCGCAGCCAGGCGCTGTTGCGCTATTTCGTGGAAGGCCGTACGTGGGAAGACGCGGCGCCCGCCGTCAAAGATCCCGATCGCGTGGCGGATCCGTCCACGCTGCGCCGCTGGTTCCGAAGTCTGGATTCCTCCCGGCCGCCGTTTTCGTTTTTGCGCGACACGATGGTTGCCATCAGTACCCGGCTCGGCCGGGCCGAGATCCTCGTTCATGATTCGTTGCCGTTGCGCTGGCATTCCGTGTTCCCCTTTCTCGCCCGATTCTGGCCCTTGCGGCTCTGAGAAAACTGCCGCCCACCATCCTTGCCTGGGAATCGCCCTGCTTTTCTCCTACGCTCGACCCTGGAGGCGGCAACAGCGCCATGGCACAGGATCTGGAGCGGCTCAAACAGCGCATCCCGCTGCTGGAGTATTTGCAGCGCCACAACTGGATGCCCTCTCGTGCCGGCGCACGGCAGGAGTTTGTCGGGCTGTGTCCCTTGCACCCGGAGACGCGCCCTTCCTTCTACGTCAACGCCGGTAAGAACTTGTTCTACTGCCACGGCTGTGGCCACGGCGGCGACCTGATCCGCTTTGTCCAACTCTTCCTCCATCTGTCGTTCCGCCAAAGCGTCGCGCACCTCGAACAGGAACTGGCGCCCGCGTCCGTCCCCCAGATACTGGAACAGGCGGCCGGCTTCTACCAGTCCCAACTCCATCGCCATCCGGAAGCAACACGCTATCTGGAGTCTCGCGGGTTGCATGATCCAGCCCTCATCGAGGAACTCGGCATTGGCTATGCTCCCGGCGGAAACCTGCGGCGGCACCTTGCCGCCCTAGGGCATTCCTTCGATCTGCTCCTCGACGCCGGTCTCATCAACCGGCAAGGCCGCGACGCCTTTTGCCAGCGGGTCATCTTCCCCTGCCGCCAGGATGGCCAGATCGTCAACCTCTACGGGCGCAGTGTCGGCGCGGCGTTCCCACACCGCTTCCTGCCGCGCTCCAAGGGCGGCCTCTTTGCCTGGGACTTTGTCCGCGGTTCCGGCACCGTCATCCTGGTCGAAGGTTTGTTTGACTTGGCCGTGCTCTGGCAGGCCGGGTTTCGCAACACTACCTGCGCCCTCGGCACGCAGTTGACGCCTGCTCAGTGGGCGCAACTCGCCACCCCGCCAGGCCGCTCCGTCTACATCGCCTTCGATCAGGATGAGAATCACGCCGGCCAGAAGGCGTCGCACCAACTCGCGCTGCGCCTGGCAAACGCCGGCATTCGCGCCTACATGGTCCAGATGCCGCGCGGGCATGATCCCAACAGCTACTTCGCGGCCGACGGCACCGCCACCGGCTTCACAGCCTGTATCGAGCAGGCACAACGCCCATGAAACCTTCCCTGATCCATAAGCCTTCGGTCCCCGCCAGCGCCTCGCCGTATCGCTTGCTCGACCGGCGCGGGCGGGAGATCGCGTGGGCCAACACTTTCCTGGATGCTCAGCGCGTCCGTCAACTCTCCCTCTGTTCCTTGCGTGCCTACGCCTATGATCTGCTGCACTTCGCCCGCTGGTGGGCCGAAGACCAGCCGCTGTCGGAACTCACCGAGTCGCTTCTCCTCCGCTATGCCAGCCACCAACTCGACCAGGAGCCCAAGCCCACGCCGCAGACGATAAATCACCGTCTCTGCGTGCTGCACTGTTTGTATCGCTTCCATTTTGGACGGGAGATTCCCGGCGGCGAGGCCCATTTCCAGCACCCCTACACCATCCGCATGCCGCTCGGCTGCGGCCGGCCACGCCGCGCGGTCGCCTCGCGCCTCCGCCTGAAACAACCACGCCAGGTGATTGTGCCGCTCACCGCTGAAGAGGTCGCCAAGTTCTGGCGCAGTTTTCGGACTTTTCGCGATCTCGCCCTGGTGGGTCTGATGTTGCTGGATGGCCTGCGCTCCTGCGAGGCTCTGGCTCTCCGGCTCGAAGATCTGCAACTGCCGCAGGCGCAACTTCGGGTTCGGGGTAAGGGAAACAAGGAGCGTATGCTGCCGCTGCCTGGGGAACTTGTCGACGTGCTCCAAAACTATCTCCGGCTGGAACGGCCCGTCACCGACTCCTCCTATGTTTTCGTCTCTCTCAAAGGCACCCGGCGCGGCCAGCCCATGCGAGCCCCCGGACTCCGTTCCCTGTTCCGCTACCATCGCCTGTCCAGTGAGGTCCACCAGGCCAATCCTCACCGCTTTCGGCACACCTTTGGAGCCGACATGGTACGCGTCGGCATCTCGTTGCCCGCCCTGCAACACCTGATGGGCCACGCGCAGATTCTCACCACCATGCACTATGCCCAACTCGCACCCCAGGATGTCTGGCGCGAGTACGCGCGCGCCATCGCCAATCGGGTGCGGTTGGGCACCTCGCAAATCCCATGAGCCACGCCAAGCCCGCACTCGAGCAGATTTTCGACGATTATGTCCAGCCCCTCGCTCTGACACTGCAGCGCTGCAGCGCCGACCGCTACGCGTTTACCGTCCGGCGCTTCCTCACCTATCTGCACGCCGCTTTTCCGCAAGTCCGCCGCTTGTCCCAACTCCGCCGCGACCCTCATCTGCTCGGCTGGTTCCGCATGTTGTGCGAGGAGCGTCCGCCCCTCTGCAATACAACTCGCGCGCGTCTTCTGATTGAACTCCGCCGTCTGTTCCGGGACATGGCCGCCAACGGCCATATCATCCAGCCGGACCTCATCCGCAGAGAAGACATCCCTCCACGCCTTCGTTACCTGCCCCGTGCCCTTTCCCCGGAAGACGACCGGCTGCTGATCGAGGAACTCGAGCGCACCGGCGATCTGCACGCCAATGCGCTCTTGTTGATCCGTGCCACGGGCATGCGCATCGGCGAATGCATCCACCTGGGGCTGGACTGTCTGCGCCAACTCGGAACGGATGAATGGGCCCTGCATGTCCCCATCGGCAAGCTCTATACCGAACGCCTCGTCCCCGCCGATGCCGCCGTGCGGCGCATCGTGGATCGAATCTTGAAGCTGCGTGTCTCGGCGCCGCCCCGCCAGCTGGCCAGGTCGGAAGCGTTCCTACTGCCCCGCTGGGGTCTTCGCCACCCCTTGTACAAAGCCCTGGCGGATGACGTGGCGGATGCCGCCAACCGCGCCGGCTGCTCCTGCCGCGTGAGCCCGCACCAACTCCGGCATACCTACGCCACGGACATGATCCGCCTCGGCATCAGCCTTCCCGCCCTCATGCAGCTGCTGGGACACAAAGACATCCACATGACCATGCGCTACGTCCTGGTCACCCAGCAGGATCTCCAGCGCGAATTCCACATGGCGCGCCAGAACGCGGCCGATCGTCACATCACGCCCCAACTTCTCCTGCCCCGCACCCCTTCGTCTGCCACCTCCGACCTGCCTGGCATCCGCCAGGCACTTTCAGCGACACGCCACCTGATGGAAATGTACCGCCGCCAACTCGGCGATGAAACGTCCCGCCGCAAGTTGCAGCGCCTGGACAAGAGGCTTCGCAGCGTCGCTGACGAACTGGACCTGCTCACCACGCCCCAGGAATGAGGAAAGATTAGCCGGTCAAATTCTCCGCTTGCACCCCCGCGCGAGAATCGAATCGCGGGGGAACTTCACGCTCTCCCACCGGCGGCAGGCCTCGGCCCGCCGCCGTTTTTTATACGCACTCAGGAAAGGAAACTGACTCCATGGCCACCCCGGCCCAGATCGTCGCCAATCGCGCCAACGCCCAGCTCTCCACCGGTCCGCGCACGCCCGAAGGCAAAGCTCGCTCCGCCCAGAACGCCCAACGCTCCGGCCTCTTCGCCGCCCTCGATAATCTCGTGCCGCCCCTCCGCGCCCGCTACGAGGAGTTCCACTCCCGCTATGAGGCCGAATTCTCTCCAGCCACCGATCGCGAACGCGAGCTGCTCTCCCGACTCGCCCTCGCCGCCTTCCGCTGCGACCGCGCCCTCATCCTGCAGATGGGATTCTTCCAGGAGAAAGTCCGCCTCCTCTGCGAACGCCGCGGCATCCCCATCCCCGACGACTCCTCCGAGTACATGCGCCTCGAAGCCGTCGTCCTTGCCGATGATCCCGGCGCCATCCGCGCAGCCGATCGCCTCCTCCGCTGGCAGCAGACCTTTGAGCGCGAGATGCTGCAAACCCAGGAACTGCTCGCGCGCCTGATCACGGACCGCCACCGCGCTGAACGGCCCCGCACCCAACGGCCCCACACCGAAAGCCCCGGGCAACCGCCCGATTACTCCCTCACCGACCACCTCGACGCCCTCGCCCGCCAATTCGGCGAACCCGGCTTCACCAAAACGAACCCGGTCCCGCAGCCCCGGCGCTGACCTCGCGCCGCCGCTCGCCGCTCTTTGACAACCGAATCCCCGTCACTTCGCCGGACGCGCGGGCGCCGCGGGCTTTGTGGCCGCTGTCGCCGGCCGCACTTTCCCGCTCAGCGTGCCGCTCGCGTCCACTTCGAGATCCGCGCAGCACTGCCCGCTCTTGCACTCCATCGGCTTCGCGCTCTTCGCCGCCGCTTTCCCGCCTCCCACCTCGACCACCAGCGGCGTGCCCTCGCGTGCCGCCGTACACAATGTGTACAGCCCCGCCCCCAGCTTCTCGAACGTGAACGCCCCTTCCCTCGACATCGCGCGCATCGGGATCGCTCGCGCGTCCGCCTTGGCCTTCTTCAACGCGACCTCGAAATCGCCCGCGCTCTGCGCGAGAAGTGTCGCCGCGGCCATCGCGGCCAGGCACAAGCTCTTCATCATCTCGGAACTCCTCTAACCCGGACTTCCCAGGGACAGTCCTGGCCTGTCTCATCTATCGGCGGAATCCGCGATTCGCGTTACCGCGCCTACAACTTGCGCTTCCAATACTCCAGCGCCGGCCCCTTGATCACGTCGAACCGGTCCAGCGCCGCCCGCTCTCGAATCGCGTTCATCTGCTCCTGCGAATACGGCCGGAAATTCGTCGCGATGCGCACGTCGTCCTCGAGTTGCCCCTGCGTCGTGAACCCCAGCGTCACCGCCGACACCGGCAGGCTCAGCGTGTAGCTCAGACAGTCCTTCACTCCGAACGTCCGCAGCAGAAACGCGTTGCCGAAGATCTTCATCCCCAGCACGCCCAACCCGCGCTCCTTCGCCGGCGGCAGCGCGTTCTTCTCGAAGCTCAGGTACACCGTGTCCGCCGCGTGCAGCGGCATCAGAATCGTGTCGAATCCGTCGAAGCCCCGCATCATCGCCAGGTTCACCTCCGGGTCCGTGTGGCCCGTGAATCCGATGAACCGGCACTTGCCCGCCTTCTTCGCCGCGGCGAACGCCTCCAGCGCGCCCCCGGGGCCCAGCGCCTTCTCCACGTCCTCCTTCGACGCGAGATTGTGCATTTGCCACAGGTCGAGGTAGTCCGTCTTCATCGTGCGCAGCGACGTCTCCAGTTCCTTCGTCGCCTCCGCTGCGCTCCGCTGCCCCGACTTCGACGTCAGGAAGATGTTCTTCCGGAACTCCGGAATCGTCGCCCCGTACACCTCCTCCGCGCGCCCGTTCCAGTAGCTCCGCGCCATGTCGAAGTAGTTGATCCCCAGGTCGTACGCGCGCCGCACCAGCGCCGTCCCGTCCTCGAATGGGATCAGGTGAAACCGCGCGCCGCCCATCCCCACCACCGTGAGATCCACGCCGGTCTTGCCCAGCGGCCGCTTCGTGATCTCTCCGGATTTCGGCTTCGGCGCCTGCGCCGCGCACAAACCCGCGAATGCCGTTCCGACAAACACTCTACGTTGCATGAATGATCCTCGCCTCCGCGTCCTTCGCGATCAGCAGCTCTTCGTTCGTCGGGATCACCCACACCGCCGTCTTCGATCCCGCCGCCGACACCTCGCGCTCCTCGCCGTGCACCCGCGCGTTGCGGTCCGCGTCCATCCGGATCCCCAACGCCTCGAGATCGCCGCACGACTTCATCCGCACCTCGTCGCGATTCTCCCCGATCCCGCCCGTGAACACAACCGCCTCCGCGCCGTTCAGCACCCCGAACAGCGCGCCCACGTAGCGCCGGATGCGGTAGCAGAACACGTCGATCGCCAGCGCCGCCCGCGCATTCCCCGCCGCCGCCGCGGCCGTCAACTCGCGCATGTCGTTCGATACTCCCGACAGCCCGGCGAGCCCGCTCTTGTGGTTCAACAGCGACTCGAGCTCCTCCCGCCCCCACCCTTCCCACTCCATCAGCCGCAGCGCGATCGCCGGATCGATGTCCCCGGGCCTCGTCCCCATCACCAGGCCCTCCAACGGCGTCATCCCCATGCTCGAGTCCACGCTCTCGCCGCCGCGCACCGCGCACGCCGAACAGCCGTTGCCGAGGTGCAGCGTGATCAGCTTTACGCTCTCCGCGCTTCGCCCCGTGATCGCCGCGTAGCGCTCCGTCACGAAGCGGTGCGAGATGCCGTGAAACCCATACCTGCGAATGCCCCACTTCTCGGCCAGTCCGTACGGCAGCGCGTACGTGTACGCCTCCGCCGGGATCGTCGCGTGAAACGCCGTGTCGAACACCGCCACGTGCGGCACACTCGGCAGCACCGTGCGCCCCGCGCGGATCCCCGCCAGGTTCACCGGGTTGTGCAGCGGAGCCAGGTGGCTCAACTTCTCGATCGCGTCCTCCACCTCGTCGTCGATCAGCACCGACGCGCGGAACCGTCCTCCCCCGTGCACCACGCGATGCCCCGCGCCATCCACACGGCACCCTCCCGGCAGCGTCTCCAGAGCCGCGCTCACCGCCTCTTCGTGGTTCGCAAAGTGCCCCGCGCGCTCCACGCCGTTCGCCTTTAGCCGCCCCTCCGCCGCGCCGATCCGCTCCACCACCCCGCGCGCCATCGCCTCGCCCGTCGCCGTGTCGATGAGCTGATACTTCAGCGATGAGCTCCCCGCGTTGATGCTCAAAATATTCACGCCTCCCATTCTAGCGGCGCTACCCGCTTCCCCCCGGCGACAGAACGGAATATACTATCCGCGGCAAACGGAGAATAAACTCCGAAACGTGCTGACCTGGAGGTTTGAATGTCCGTCCGCGCACTCTCCTCGTTCCGTATCCTGGGCGCCGCCGCCGCTTCGCTGCTGCTGGTCTCTTGCGGCGAAAGCGGCCCGAAGCCTCCGCAACCCGGTTCCGCCGCGTTCAATTGGAACGCCGCCAAAGCCGCCTATGCCGCCGGTGACTACGCCAAGGCCCAGGACCTGTTCCTCCGCCTCACCAAGTCCGACGAGTACAAGGCGCAGGCTCGTCCCGCCGCCATCACCCTTTCCGCCGCCCTCGCCTCCGCCTACGGCGAACTCGCCGAGAAGTTCGAGGAAGGCGCCAAGAAGACCCGCGGTAACCAACTCCCCTTCCGCCGCCACGCCGGAGCCTATAAGGCCAAAGCCGTCACCGCCGGCAAGCAGTACCTCGAGATCTCCCGCGGCTTCGCCGAAGCCAACAAGGCGCAGGAAGTCCCCATGGTTCTCGAGATCCCCAAGGGAGCCAGCCTCGAACACCCCGGCCAGTACCAGAAGCTCTCCACCGGAGCCATCATCCCCGACGCCGAAGTCGCAACCGTCGAAGGTCAGGTCATCCAGCACGACCTCTCGGAAGACCTCTCCGCGATGCTCGGCGCGCCCAAAGACCTCGACAAAGCCCGCGCCGCCTATCAGAATGGCGAAGCCAAGATCCCCGGCCCCGCCTACATGATGTCCCAGGCCAGAGCCCTCAATCAGATCGCCGACATGTTCGGC
>JANRJO010000020.1:0-8070 GCA_033763935.1 Bryobacteraceae bacterium | reverse complement strand
TTGGACGCGTTTGTCGACGCCGGGTTCGACATTCTGAACCCGGTGCAGGTGTCGGCGCTCGGTATGGAGCCGGAGTACCTGAAGTCGAAATACCGCGACCGGCTTGTGTTTTGGGGCGGCGGGGTGGATACGCAGAAGACGCTGGCCTTTGGGACGCCTGCGGAGGTGCGGGAACAGGTGATGCGTCACGCCGCCATCTTCTCGCGCGGGGGTGGCTATGTGTTCAACTCCGTCCACAATGTGCAGGCCCGCACGCCGGTGGAGAACATCGTGGCCATGTTCGATGCCCTGCGGGAGTTGCGCGGGTAGAGGGGGCGGTGGCGCTTCTGGGTGGTTTCGCTCAGCGGGTGTTGACCGAACCGTCGAGTCCTTCCACATCATCCACGACGAGTGGTGGCCTGTCGTCGGGCCGGGCGGTGGTGAGCCACACACCGCGCAGCGTCAGTCCGCGGATGTGGCGGCAGAAGAGTCCATAGGCGGGTAAGGCCCCGAACATCCAATGCTCCGGGTACTTGTCGGGCAACTCGGGGACCGCGCCGGGAGGGTGGGCCGGTTTGCCGCCGCCTTCGAACTCCAGGTTCAGATTTTCGAGCGTGACCTGCTCGATGGGGTGGCCCGGAAGTCCGGATAGGGCGCAGCCGATGGCGCTGGCGCGGGTGGCCTGGATGTCGCGGATGATCACGTTGCGCAGGGTGCCCGGTGGCTGGCGTTCGCTGCCGGTGAGGAAGGGACGGCCGCGGTGGCCAAGGCGGATGAAGAGGGGCGCGCCGACACCGTTCATCGAGATGCCAGCCACCTGGACGCGCTCCAGCCGGCCACCATCGACGCACTCGAGCGCGATGCCCGAGAGCCGCGTGTCGTGGATGGCCGAGTTACTAAACAGGATGTCTTCGAAGCCGCCGTTGGACTCCGTACCGAGCTTGAAGGCGTTGCAGTGCGAGGAGAGCACGCAGTTAGTGACGGCGATCTGGCGGCAGGGGCGGGCCAGCGTGCTCTTCAGGACCAGTGCATCGTCGCCGGAGTCGATGTCGCATTCCGCGATGCGGACGCGCGAGCAGGCATCGATGTCGATGCCGTCGTTGTTGGCGTTGGCGCGGCTGCGCACGGTGATGCCGCGGATCACGAGGTCGTCGCAGGCGAGGTAGTGCTGGACCCACATCGGCGAGTCGAGGAAGGCGATGTCGTGGACTTTGACGCGGCGGCAGTTGACGAGCCGCAGCGTGTAGGGGCGGACTTTGTATGGCCCGGAGAACGCCTTGCCCTGGCCGTCGATCACGCCCGTGCCTTCGATCGCGACGTCCTCAAGATCCTCGCCGTAGAGCAGACTCTTGTCGGTGTAGTTGTCAGTGTAGGAGCGCAGCTTGGCGACGGTCACGGGGTAGTCGGCGAGGCTCGCGCTGCCGAGCAGCACCGCGCCGGCCGTGAGGTGAAGGGTGACCCGGCTGCGTAGAAACAACGTTCCGGTGAGATACCGTCCGGCAGGCAGCAGGACCGTGCCGCCGCCCGAGCGGGCGCAGGTGTCAATGGCGGTTTGTAGCGCTTTGGTATCGAGGGTACGCCCGTCGGCTTTGGCGTCGAACCGGGCGGGCGTGAGGAAAGGCTCGGCGGGAGCGGCCAGCGCGGCGGCCGGCAGCGCGCCGAGGAACAGGCGGCGGTTCAGAAGCTGAGGACGAGGTGCCATATGTAGAAGTAGGCCAGGGCGTCGACGTTCTCCCATACCTGGCGGCAAAAGGCGGGGTCGCCGGGGATGGCGGGGATCTCCTTCACTTTCTGCTCCCAGGCCAGACAAGCTCCGGCGGGCACTCGCCCTTCCGGCCAGCTGGGCGCCGGGGGACGGCCTTCGGGAGGCGGGGGTGGAGCGGCGTCGGAGGGCGTAGTGGAGTAGATGCCGTATTCGCGCGTGAAGTCGGTCATAGCGCGGACGTTCTCCACCCGCGCGTCGTTTTGCATGATGGCCGAGGCGTCCATGATGAAGCCGCCGCCCTGGCCGCAGGTGTCGATGAGGAATTTGCAGCGATGCCGCACCTCCTCCGGCGTGCCGAAGGCGAGCATGGCATTGGGCACGCCGCCGGAGAGGCAGAACTTCGAACCCAGCTTGCGGGCGGTGAGTTCGGCGTCGCCACGGTCGATGTGGAAGACGATGGACCCGGCGGGCAACTCGGCGAATGAGTCCAGGTGCGCGTCCCACTTGCCTTCGGCGTAAAACAGAGTCTGGTTACCCCGCGCCCAGATGGCTTCGACGATCGGCTTCAACGTAGGCCAATAGAGCCGGTTGAAGTGGTCGTGTGAGATGAAGGGGACGCAGCCGCGGTGCATCCAGATGGGGATGGGAATGTTGCGGCTAGGGTCGAGCCCGGAGAGGGCGATGAAGCCCAGATGCGGCATCAGCGCCTTGCAGGCCGCCTCGACTTTTTCGGGCACCTCCATGAGGTCAAACGCCAGCCCGAGGTAGCCGCGGAACTTATCGGCGAGCACATCGAGCGGAGCCTTCAACATGCCGCTGATGGCCGACACCGTGCCGCACTCGTTCTTCATCCGCTCGATTTGCGGACCGAAGGCGCTGAAGTAATTCGCCATGGCCCAGGTGGATTTCACTAGCGCCAGGCTGCGGCGGTAGGGGCTGGCGGCGAACTCGGTCGAGACGCGCGGCAGCCAGGTGTTGTAGAGGAAGGCCACTGGGTCGTCGATCAGTTCGTCATACTCCTCGCGGCGCATCCAGGCGTTGGCCTGCTCCGGTTCGCGGTATTGGAAGCCCACCTCGGGGCCGACGTCGATGCCGGGGATGGCGTAGTAGCGCAATCCGGCCGATTGGGTGAGGCCCGTCCAGACGTAGACCATGTTCGGAACGGCGGCATCCCAGTCGAATGCGCGGCAGCAGGAGACTACGGAGTCGAAGGCCTGGTTGTAGTCGTGGGTCACCTGCTGGGGGGTATGGCCGGAGACATTGGCGGTGAACTCTGCGGCGAAGGGGCGCAGCGGGACGCGATCGGGCTTGGCGTTGCGCATGG
Source organism: Bryobacteraceae bacterium (assembly GCA_033763935.1). Classification (GTDB taxonomy): domain Bacteria; phylum Acidobacteriota; class Terriglobia; order Bryobacterales; family Bryobacteraceae; genus DALYJJ01. The sequence continues at coordinate 5,062 of JANRJO010000020.1, read as the reverse complement.
CCGTGACGTAGCGGTTGAGCCGTTGGGCATAGAGCTGGGAGGTGGGTGCGGACATCGCGGTCGCCTTCCTGCGGAGGGAATCGCGGCATGGGAGAGCAAGTGGCGGGCCAAAGCCAGGCTCGGGCCTCTTCCAAGCAGGGCTGGGGGCCGGGCTTCCCGCCGGGTGTGCGTGGTGGTAGTCTCAACGTGGATTATGCAAACGCTTAACTTCTTCCTTCTGGCATTCCTCCTCCTTCTCCCCGCGCTCGCCCAGCGCCCGGAATGGGACGACGTGAGCGTCGTCACCGTGGGCACGGAACCGCCCCATGCGACGATGATGGTGTACCCGTCGGCGGCGCTGGCGCGCACATTTGACCGCACGCGCTCGCCCTGGTTTCAATCACTCAACGGGACCTGGAAGTTCCAGGGTTCGCTCCGGCCCTCTGACCGCCCGCTCACCTTCTTCCGCCCCTCCTACGACGATTCGGCCTGGCGCACCATCCCCGTGCCGTCGAACTGGCAGTTGCATGGCTTCGACGTACCGGTTTACACGAACATCATCTATCCCTGGCCGCAGAACCCCTCGCAGCCGCCCCAGGTTCCGTATGAGTGGCACCCGGTGGGCAGCTACCGGCGCACCTTCACCGTGCCGCCGCTGTGGAAAGGGCGAGAGGTTTACCTGCATTTTGAGGGCGTCGACTCGGCGTTCACCGTCTGGGTGAACGGCGTGAAGGCGGGATACAACGAGGACAGCCGTACGGCGGCGGAGTTTCGCCTGACGCCGCATCTCAAGGCGGGCGAGAACCTGCTGGCCGTCGAGGTCTACCGCTTCGGCGACGGGGCGTTTCTGGAAGACCAGGACATGTGGCGGTTGAGCGGTATCTACCGCGACGTGTTCCTGTGGTCGACGGCGAAGGAACATGTCCGTGACTTTGAGGTGAATGCTGGCCTCGATGCGGCTTATCAGGATGGCACACTGCGCGTGCGCGCTGAAGTGCCTGGGCCGACGGCGTGCAAGCTTCGGGCGGAGTTGCTTGACGCGTCTGGCGCGGCCGTGGGCAAGGCGGAGGCGCCCTGTTCGCTCAGCGCCGAGTTGACCATCCCTGTGGCAAAGGCGCGGAAATGGTCAGCCGACACGCCCTATCTCTACACGTTGCTGCTCACGCTGCGCGACGCCAAGGGTGCGGCTGTTGAGGTGATTCCGCAGCGCGTGGGCTTCCGCAAGGTGGAGATCCGCGGCGGCCAGGTGTTGGTGAATGGCGTCCCGCTGCTCGTGAAGGGTGTCAACCGGCACGAGCACTCCCCGCGCACGGGCCACTATGTGAGCGAAGCGCTCATGCTCGAAGACGTGAAGTTGATGAAGCGGCACAACATCAATTCCGTCCGCACGGCGCACTATCCCAATGCGCCTGCCTGGTATGATCTCTGCGACCGTTACGGCCTCTACGTGATGGACGAGGCCAACATCGAGATCCACCACTACGGCAACAACAAGAAGAACCGGCTCACGAACGACCCGGCTTGGGGGCCGGCCATGCTCGACCGCGTGAAGCGCATGGTGGAGCGCGACAAGAATCACGCCTCGATCATCTTCTGGTCGATGGGCAACGAGTCCGGTGATGGCTTAAACGCCGAAGCGGCCTACAAATGGACCCGTGAGCGCGACCCATCGCGTCCCTTTCACAACGAAGGCACCACGTCGAACGGGGGGACGAACGCCGACATCAACTCGTTCATGTATCCGACGCCTGAGCGCATGGTGAAGCATGCCCAGGAGCGCCCGGAGATGCCGCTCATTCTCTGCGAGTACACGCACGCCATGGGCAATTCTAATGGCGATTTGATGGCCTACTGGAAGCACTTCTATGCGGGCGGCAACATGCAGGGGGCCTATGTGTGGGACTGGGTGGACCAGGGCCTCTTCGTGCCGGTGCCGCAGGAGTACCGCGCCAATACGGCGGCCAAGGAGTTTCTCGCCTATGGCGGCTGGTGGGAGGACAAGTCGGGCATCCGCAACGACAATAACTTCAACAACAACGGGCTCGTTTCGGCCGACCGCAAGCCACATCCGGGCCTGAAGGCGATCCAGTATGTCTATCGCAACCTGCACACGACGGCGGTGGACGCCTCAGCGGGGCGCATCCGCGTGAAGAACTGGTTTGAAGCGCACACTGCGAACGACATTGCCGCCGGCAAGTGGGAGTTGATGGGCGGCGGACGCGTCATCGCCAGCGGCGCGATTGCCGGTCTCGACATCGCGCCACGCGCGGAGAAGGAGATCACGTTGCCGCTGCCAAAGTGGCAGGCCAAGCCGGGCGAGGAATACTTCCTCAACGTGAGCTATTCACTGAAGGCGGCCACTGCCTGGGCTCCGGCCGGGCACGAGATTGCGTGGGACCAATTCCCGCTGCCTTCCGCCGAAGCGCCGCCGAACATCAAGACCGATGCGGGACCATTCCTGACCCTCGGCCAGGACGAAGCCACGGCCACGATTCGCGGCAAGGCGTTCACGCTTGAGTTTGACAAGAAGCTCGGTGTGATCACGCACTACAGCTACCAGGGAGTGCCGATTCTCGAACGCGGCCCGCGGGTCGATTTCTGGCGCGCGCCTACGGACAACGACACCGGCGGCGGCAAAGGCGAGCGCTTCCGAAAGCAACGCACGATGGATCTGCCGGCGTGGAAGAATGCCGGCCCGGAGTGGACGGTGGGCGAGGTGAAGGTGGAGCCGGTGGATGATCGCACGGTGAAGATCCGTGTCGAGGGCTCTCTGCCGGGCAAGGACGCCGCTGTGACGCAGGAGTATATGGTGTATGGCACGGGCGATGTGATCGTCGAGACCTCGTACCTGCCGGGCAGCAAGCGGCTGCCGGTGATGCCTCGTTTCGGTACGGAGCTGATTGCCGCGCCGGGGCTGGAGAACATCACCTGGTATGGGCGCGGGCCGGTGGAGACCTATTGGGATCGCGCCTTTGAGCGCGTCGGCCTGTATCGTTCGACGGTGGACAAGGAGTGGGTGGAATATTCACGTCCGCAGGAGAACGGCAACAAGTCCGGTGTGCGCTGGGTGGCTCTCACCAATGCGCAGGGCGTGGGACTGCTGGCCGTCGCCGAAGACGAGTTGAGCGTGTCGGCGCGCCACTACGCCAAGGAGGACATGCAGCGCGCCGCTTACAGCTTCCAGATGCAAAAGCGCCCGCAGATCTTCCTCAACCTCGACGCCCGGCAGATCGGCGTGGGTGGCATCGACAGTTGGAGCCCCAACGCCTACCCAGTGGAGGCCTACCGCATCAACTCGAATGAGCCGCACACCTTCCGGTACCGGTTGTCGCCGGTGTCGGGTGTGTTTGAGGAGAAGACGCGCGAGCGGTTCTAATTGGTCCGTCGGCGCAGCAGGCGGCGCTCGAAGAAATCCGATGCGGCTCGGAAGGTGCGCAGCCAGCTTTCGTGGCGCAGGAAGCCGTGCACCTCGTCGGGATAGACGAGCTGTTCGAACTCAACACCCTGCTTGCGCAGCGCCTCGGTGATCATGACGCTTTCGATGAAGGGCACATTGCGGTCGTCGTCGCCATGCACGAGCAGAACCGGCGACTTCCACGATTTCATGTAGGCCACCGGCGACGACTCATAGGCAGTCTTCGCTTCGCAGTTGCTGCTCGGTCTCGTAGGCTGGATTCCAGTGCTTCAACTCGACGTTCCAGTCGTGCACGCCGTGGATGTCGACACCGGCGGCAAAGAGGTTGGAGGCGCGGGCGAGGCCCAGCGCCGTCAGATAGCCGCCGTAGCTGCCGCCCCAGAGTCCGATCCGCGCCGCGTCAACCTCGGGCCGGGATTGCAGGAAGAGCCCGGCGCCGATCACATCCTGGAACTCGCTGGCTCCGGTCGCGCCATAACTGAGCGCCTCGCGAAACTCCATGCCGTAGCCAGTGCCGCTGCGGTAGTTGACACTGAGCACGACGTAACCCTGAGAGACCAGCCACTGATTGAACGAATAGGCGTTGTGATAGTAGTTGCCGTAGTGGAAGCCGAGCAGCATCTGGCGACGGGAACCACCGTGGAAGAAGACGACCGCCGGTGCCTTCTGACCCTGTGCGAGCGGTGGCAGGAAGAGCTGTGCCGGAATGCGCATGCCGTCGGCGGCGGTGAGGGTGACGGCCTGGGGCTCGACGAGCGACTCGGAGGGGAAGCTGAGCGGCGTGAGGTCACGCGGCTGGCCGAAGCTGACCAGCAGGGCCGCCCGCGCCGGCGTCTTGGCGTCGGAACGGAAGAAGAGCAGCGCCTTATTGTCGCTGGAGACCAGCGGCGCCCACTCGATGCCGCGGCCGGTGGTGACGGGCGTTAGCGGTCCTCCGGCGGCAGGGACACGGTAGATATGGCGGCGGTCGATGTCGTCGCAGTTGGAGTTGAAGAGGATCTCCTTGCGATCGGCTCCCTGCGTGACATACTCCACTTCGCAAGAGCCGTAGGTAAGCCGCTTTGGCGACCCTCCGGCGGCGGGCACGGAATAGAGGTGGTTCCAGCCGTCGCGCTCCCACGGGAAGACGAGAATGTCGCCTTCGGCCCACAGCACCTGCCTGTCACCAACGATGGGATGGTAGACGCTGCCGCGCCCTGCTTCGGCGAGGAATGCCAGTTTGGAGGCGCCCGTGGCGACGGTGGCCACGCGTATGCTCCAGGGAGGAGTTTCGCGCTTCGGTCCGAAGAGGGTGAAGGCCTTGGTGTAAGGCGTGCGGCGGAAGGCGATGCGTGTCGAGTCAGGCGACCAGACAGGGTCCTCGTCCTCATCGAGCGAGGGGTCCATCCAGCGGATCGATTTGGCGGCCAGGTCGTACACACCGATGAAGCTGTGCGTGCCGCGGCGGCTGACGAAGGCCAGCTTGGATCCGTCGGGCGACCAGGCGAGGGAACTGGCCGTTCCCCGCGCCTTAAAGAGTTGCGCCGGCTTGGGCTCCCCGGAGAGCCCTGCTGTCCACACCTGTCCCTTCCATGTGTAGGCGACTGAACCGCCCTTGGGCGAAATGGCAGGGTGCGCGCCTTCCCCGATGCGGCGGGGCTCTCCTCCAGTAATGGGGACGATGAAGAG
>JANRJO010000018.1:0-49804 GCA_033763935.1 Bryobacteraceae bacterium | reverse complement strand
CCCCGACGACCCCCCGCCGCCCGCTCAAAACGTCGAAGAAGCAAACCCGAGCACCCCCGAAGTCGATCAGAATCAACAACAGGAACTCCGCCCCGCCGCCGCCGCCCCGCGGCCATCCCACCGCCGCCGCCCGCACCCCTCACCCCGCCGCCGCGCCAACCCCCCACACTTTTCGCGCACAAAGCAAACCCGAGCCCCCCTCGCCGCACTCCGAAATCACCGCCGTCACGCCACGTCCCACCGTCCATGAAACCCATTCCCGATTTCACTGAGAGCGACGTCGCCCTGCTCGTCACTGCCGTCCGCCAGGCGCTCGAAAGATTACGGGACGCCAATGAACGCGCCGGCGGCAGCGATCCCGAACTCATCGAGTACGGCGTGCGCTACAGCCGCCTCCTCGAAAAGCTGGAAGTCGTGGTGCGCTAGTGGTACGCTGGTAGCGAAGAAAAGGCGAAAATCATGGCCGCCGCACTCGCTCACCCCGCCTCCCTACTCGCCCTTCACCAAACGGCCAGGACCATCTCCGCCACCGGCGTATCCGGCTTCGATGCCGTAGCCGGCGGCCTCCCCGAAGGAGCCATCACCGAGGTCTTCGGCGCGCCCTCTTCCGGACGAACCAGCTTGGGCTTAGGGTTGCTGGCGTCAGCGACGCAACAAGGAAAGGTCTGCGCCTGGATCGACATCGATGACCGCTTCAGCCCCGCCGCGGCCGAAGAGTCGGGCACCCGGCTGAACAATGTCGTTTGGGTGCGATGCCGGGGCAATGCCGGGCACGGTTTCAAAGCCGCTGACCTGCTCCTCCATGGCGGCGGCTTCGGGCTCATCGTGATGGATCTCTGCGATGTGCCCCGGCGGGTGCTCCAGGCCGTGCCGCTGTCCTATTGGTATCGATTCCGGCGGGCCGTCGAGAGCACGCCAACATCGTTTCTGGTGCTTTCCGCGGAGCCCCAGGCCAGGAGCACCGCTACCCTGCTCGTGGAGACGCGGCGCGCCGGCGCCCGCTTTGCCGGTAAGCCGCGCTTCGAATTGCTGCGCAGTATGGACGTCGAACTGACGGCCCGGAAACCGGTCCGGGCGGGGAACGGCTCGCTTGTTTGCAGCGCTGCATAACCCCGGCAACGCGGAGGCAGAGCCCGCGTTACTCGCTCTGGCGCAGGAGCTGACGCCGCTGTTCGAGCACACCCTGCCGAACACCGTAGTGCTCGACATGGAGGGCTTTGAGCGGCTCTTGGGGCCGCCGGCAACAATGGCCGCCGCGCTGGACGCCCGCGCGCGAGAGCGCGCGCTCATGCTGCACATTGCCGTCGCAGCAAACCCGGACGCGGCGGTCCAGGCGTCGCTGCGGTTCCCGGGAGTGACCGTGGTGCCCGCGGGCGAGGAGGCGCGCTGGCTGGGACCGTTAGAGATAGAACGCCTGCCCTTGACGCCGGAGATGCTCGAAACGCTCGACCGCTGGGGCATCCGCACCTTCGCCGAGTTCGCCGCGCTGCCCGTCCTGGGCATCGCCACGCGGTTCGGCCAGGACGGAGTCTATCTGCAGAAGCTCGCGCGCGGGGAGCAGCCGCGGCCGCTGGTGCCCTGGCGGCCGGAGTTCGTGTTTGCCCGGCGCGACGAACTGGAGCACGCGATCGAACTGCTGGAGCCGCTGTTGTTCGTCCTCGGCCGCCAGTTGAGCGAGATCTGCGCGGAGCTGAACTCGCACGGGCTGGCGACCCACGAGATTCATGTCACGCTCGGGCTCGACGGCGGCGCCGAGGACAAGAGGACGCTCCGCCTCCCGGTGCCCGTCGCCGCTTCCGCGCCCCTGTTGAAGCTGGTGCAGTTGGAACTGGAGGCGCACCGGCCGCCGGCGGCCATCCTTGCGATCGCGTTGGAAGCGATCCCTGTCGCGCCACGCCGCCTGCAGACCGGGCTGTTTGTCCCGCAGGCGCCGGAGCCCGCGAAGCTCGAGTTAACGCTCCGCCGCATCGCCAAACTGGTGGGTGAGGAGAACGTCGGAACGCCGTCAATTCCCGACACGCACCGGCCGGGCGCGTTCCGCATGGAGAGAGCGCAGCGGTTCGAAACTTCCGCCGCTTCCCCGCCCCAGCGGCTGGCGCTGGCGCTGCGCGTGTTCCGCCCGCCACTGCGTGCCGACGTGCAGTCTGCCGAGGGGATGCCGGTAGCCGTGCGCGCTCCCGGCGTGCGCGGCAAAGTCGTGCGGCGCGCCGGACCGTGGCGCACATCCGGCGATTGGTGGCGCTCCGACGCCTGGCATCGCGACGAGTGGGACCTCGGGCTCTCCGACGGCGCCCTCTACCGCGTCTATTGGGACGAGCGCGAACGGGCGTGGTTCGTGGAGGGCCGCTATGACTGATGCACGGGCACCGGAGCGCTTGCCGTGGTGTCTAAAGGTCCGAGCATGGTGTGGGCGCCTACCATCGCCGCGTTTGTCGCTGCGCTCGCCGCGGCGTGGCTGACGCCGTTCTCATCGGCGCCCTGGACCGTCGTCTTTGTCCTGGTGGTCGGGTCGGCGTCGGCGGCAGGCGCCCGGCTGGCCATGGTCGCGTTCCTGCCTGAGCTCGAGGAGGAGCACGGGCGCGGAACGTGGTTGCATGCGGCGCTCGGCTTGTGGGTGGCTCCGCTCGTGGTTCTTGCCGCACACCAGCACTGGCTGGCGATCGTCGGAGCCCCTTTCGTCGCGATAGCCGCCGCGCGGCTGGTGGATCAGTACCGTCGCCGGCTCGAAGACTTGGATGACGAAGACGGCGGATTCGTGTTGCCGGCGGCGATGGCCGTCGTGCTCGCTCAAGCCGCGGTCGTCGCCTGGACCATGCGGCGCACCGGTGTAGCCGCCGTCCTCGCCGGTTCGGCCTGCCTCATCGTGGCCGCACGCCGGTTTCGACTGATGGCCGGCGCGCCGTCCGTCTCCCGCCGGCCGCGCACCAGGGCGGCGCTCACTGCCGTGCTCGCGACGGTGATTTGTTTGGGCGGCCTGGTTCGCGTTCCACGCGCCGCACAAAGCGAACCCGGCGAGAACGCCGGCCGCGGGCGAGGAGGGGCGCGCTTCGACGACAAATCTCTCCTGACCGGAGCGATCCTGACGCCAAGGCCGAAGGGCACGTTCAAGCTGGTAGCGCCGGTGAAGACGCCGCACAACACGCCGTCCACGCGCGCGCGGCCGCCCGCGTCCGTGCCGTTCACGGGGGAATACTGGATCTTCCCGCAGGGCCGCCTGCGGCCTCCCAAGAGCGCCCTGGTGGAACGCGACACGCCGCTGTCGTTCGTCTTCACGGCGGTGGACCAGACGCGCCTCTTGATGCAGGCGCGGCAGAGGCTGGGCGCCCCCATCCGCCTGCGCTGCTGCTCGGCCATTGAGGTGGCGCTGCGCAACGAGGATAGCCGCCCCGACCTGGTGAAGGTCGGCGTATCGCTCGCGTCCTCCGAGCCCGGAAGGGCCGGCCGCCAGCAGCTGGCATTGTTGCCCTTGCCAGGCACGAAGGATGTGCTTCTGCACTTCCCAATGCCCCGCCAGACAGCCATCGACGAGTTCGACGAAATTGTCGTCGAGTTTGACCTCTACGGCGCGCGCCGCCACCGCAGCGCGAAGTTGGAAATAGAGAGTTTCACGCTCGTTCCCCGCTGACATCCCCCCTTCGCCTGCCCCGTGCTAGGATAGGCGAAGAGAAGGCGAAAATGGGGTACGTCGAACTGCACGCCCGGTCGGCTTTCAGCTTCCTGGAAGGCTCGGCGCAGCCGGAAGACCTGGCGAACCAGGCGGCGGCGTTCGGCTATCCTGCCATCGCCCAACTGGACCGCGATTCGCTGAGTGGGGCGCCGCGGTTTTATCAGGCTGCGAAGAAGCTGGGGATCAAGGCGCATATCGGAGCGGAGGTCACTTCGGTCGACGGCTGCCGGTATGTCCTGCTGGCCGAAACCCGCACCGGGTATCAGAATCTGTGCCGGCTCATTACATCCATGAAGCTGCGCTGTCGGAAAGGGGAGGCCGCGGCAACGCACGATGAGTTTGAACGGTACGCAGAAGGGCTGGTCTGTCTGACGGGAGGGCCGGAGGGACCGCTGGCGCACGCGTTGAAGTTCGGTTGGGAAGCAGCGGACCAGATGGTGGAGCACCTGGTGCGGCTGTACGGGAAGCGGAACGTCTTCGTCGAACTGCAGCGGCGCCTGGACCGGCGGGAGGAGGCGCGGAATCAGGCGGCGGCGGCGCTGGCACGGCGCCACGGGCTGCCGTTGCTCGCCGCAAACGGCGTCTCCCACCTCGACCCCGCGCAGCGCGAACTGCTCGACGTGATGACATGCGTTCGGGAGAAGGTCGGGATCGAGGAGGCCGGGCGGCTGCTTTCCGTCAACTCGGAGCGGTACCTGAAGCCGGCCTCCGTTATGGAACGGCTATTCGCTGACCATCCCGACGCCGTGGGAAACGCCGGAGACCTCTCCGCCCGGCTCGATTTCACGCTCGCCGATCTCGGCTATCAGTTCCCGCTGTACCCCGTGCCGCCGGGCGAGACAATTCACTCGTTTCTCGTGAAGCGCACACAAGAGGGCGCCCGGCAGCGGTACCGGCCGTATCACGATCGCGCGCGCCAGCAGATCGACCGTGAACTGGCGTTGATCGAGAAGCTCGACCTCGGCGGATACTTCCTCATCGTCTGGGACATCGTCGAATTCTGCCGGCGGGAAGGGATACTGGTGCAAGGGCGAGGGTCGGCGGCGAATTCGGCCGTCTGTTACGCGCTGGGAATTACCGCGGTCGATCCGGTACGGATGGAACTGCTGTTCGAACGCTTCCTGAGCGAGGAGCGCGGCGAGTGGCCGGATATCGACCTCGATCTGCCGAGCGGCGACCAGCGCGAGCGTGTCATCCAGTACGTCTACCAGCGCTACGGAAAGCTCGGAGCGGCGATGACGGCGAACGTGATCACCTACCGCGGACGCTCCGCCGCGCGCGACGTGGGCAAGGTGTTCGGCTTCGACGAGAAGGCGCTCGCGCGGCTCTCCCAACTGACGCGCGGATGGGAATGGGCGGACCCGAACGACACTGACGAGCGTCGCTTCCGCGAGGCGGGCTTTGATTTGAAAGATCCCCTGGTCGCCAAGTTCTTCGAGGTATTCCGCGGAATTCAAGACCTGCCCCGGCACTTAGGGCAGCATTCCGGCGGCATGGTGGTGTGCCAGGGGCAGTTGGATTCGATTGTCCCCCTGGAGCCGGCAACCATGCCCGGCCGCGTGGTGATCCAGTGGGACAAGGAGGACTGCAACGATCTCGGCATCATCAAGGTTGACCTGCTGGGCCTCGGCATGATGGCCGTGCTCGAGGACTGCGTGACGCTGGTGCGCGACGCCTATCGCGAGGAAATCGACCTGGCGCACCTGCCCCAGGACGACCCGGCGGTGTACGCCACGATGCAGAAGGCCGACACCGTTGGCCTGTTCCAGGTGGAGAGCCGCGCGCAGATGTCGTGCCTGCCGCGGCTACGGCCGAAATGCTTTTACGACATCGTCGTCGAGGTGGCGATCATCCGCCCGGGGCCGATTGTCGGCAAGTTGCTGCACCCGTACCTGCGGCGCCGCCAGGGGCGCGAGCCGGTCGACTACATGCATCCGTCGCTCGAGCCGGTGCTGCGCCGGACTTTGGGCGTTCCTCTGTTTCAGGAGCAGCTCTTGAAGATGGCGATGATCGTCGCCGGCTTCACGGGCGGACAGGCAGAGGAGTTGCGGCGCGCCTTCGGTTTCAAGCGCTCCGAGAAACGGATGAAAGAGGTGGAGCGGAAGCTGCGCGCGGGAATGGAGGCGAACGGAATCGAAATGGCCGCGCAGGACCGCATTATTCAATCCATTACCTCGTTCGCGCTGTACGGATTTCCGGAATCGCACGCCGCCAGTTTCGCGCTGATCGCCTACGCCAGCGCGTGGCTCAAGGAGAACTACCTTGCCGCCTTCACCGCTGCCATGCTGAACAACCAGCCGATGGGCTTCTATCATCCGGCGACGCTCGTGAAGGACGCCCAGCGGCACGGGCTGCATTTCCGGCCGGTGGACGTGCAGGTGTCGGACTGGAAGTGCACCATCGAACTCGGCGCCGGCGGAGAGCGCGTGGTGCGTCTTGGCTTCAACTATGTGCGGGGATTCCATAAGGAGGCGGCGCTCGCGTTAGTGGAGGAACGCCGGCGCGGGCTATTCGCGAGTATCGAGGATCTTACGCGGCGCGTCCCCGAGCTACGAAAAGACGAAGTGACGCGGCTGGCACAGGTGGGCGCGTTGAATTCGCTGTCCGAACACCGGCGCAGCGCACTATGGGAAGCGGGGGCGGCGCTCCGCGCGCCCGGACCGCTGTTCGAGTGCCTGGCAGCAGAGGACAACAATCCCCTGCGGCCCATGAACCAGGTGGAGCGGCTGCACGCGGATTTCCGGGGCACCGGGCTGACCATCGGGAAACATCCGATGGCGTGGCTGCGCGAACGGCTGGATGGCCGCAAGGTACGGCGCGCGGCCGATCTGCATTCCATGCGCAACGGCATGTTCGTGAAAGTGGCAGGCTGCGTCATCTGCCGCCAGCGCCCGGGAACGGCCAAGGGATTCGTGTTTATGAGCCTGGAAGACGAGACAGGCATTGCCAACGTGATCATCGAGCCTGACTTTTTCGACACGCATCGTGCCGTGCTGGTGAGCGAGCAGTTCCTGCTGTTCGAGGGCGCGCTTCAGAATCTCGATGGTGTGGTGTCAGTGAAAGTCGCGCGCGTCGAGGCCATTCGCGCGCCGCAGCCGGCCGCGCCGTCGCACGATTTTCACTAGTCGGCCAGCGCCTCCAGCAGCGGAGAAGGCGCCGCCTCTCCCAGATGCTGCGGTGAAAGACCGCAGGCGTCCAGGGCGTCCTCGAGAGAGGGCGGGCTGATGATCCCTTCGGGCGAGCCGGTAATGGCATGTTCCGCAACGTACAGCAGGCTCGCCACCGGATGGCTCGGGGCATGATGGTCGGCGACCGCTTCCACCAGCACCTCCGGGAAACGCCAGTCGGCCAGCAGGAAGCTCCCCAGCCGCGAATGGTCCATGCCGGTGAGTATGGTCTCCGCCAGGTTGGGCGGGCAGCCCTGCTCGCGGAGACGCTCATAGGCGCTGACCAGAGGCGCGCTGAGGTGATACAGAACCAGGCGTCCGATGTCGTGGACCAGGCCGGCCAGGAACAGTTCCTCCGAAGAAGCCAGGCCGGCGTGCAAGCCGAAAGTGCGGGCAAACTCGGCCGCCGTGACAGCGTGCCTCCATTCCTGAAGGAGGCGCCCGGAAGCCGAAGCGGGACGCATGGCCACGGCCAGTATTACCTGCCGCGCGACGGGGACACCGAGATGATTGACGGCGTGAGGAACGTTCGTGACCTCAAAGCGCGTACCGTAGAGAGCCGAATTGGCGGCGCGGATCAGGTGCGCTGCCACGATCGGATCCTCTTCCCCGATCAAAGATACTTCACGCGCGCCTGCATCCTCGCCCAGAGAGAGAATCCGAAGGGCCAGGCGCGGGCGGACGCCGACAAGCCGCGCCGCGTGACGGAACTCGAGTACGCCCGTGCTGGGCTCCAGTGCTTCCACCAGACTGGGGTCGAAGCCCGCGCTCGCGGCCAAAAGCGGGATGCCCCCCAGATCGAACGGCTGATTCACCAGCCCGCAGTATTCGTAGTGTTCGACCACCAGGTCGGCCAGTTCGACAAGGTCGGCCAGCAGGTCGTGGTGGACGCCCGTAGACCGCTTCCGAAGCGTGTGGATCAGATCGGCTGCCGGCGCCGCGGGGCGAGCGGCCGGACCGGGCAGCACGGCCAAACCGGGAACCACCTCCGACGCCAGCCGGGCGAGAGCGTCTCCCGTACCAAGATCAAGGGGATGGTGATGGTGCGAGGCCGCTTCCTCCAACACCTGCAGGGAGTCCCCAGCGATTCCCACCCGGCGCGCCAGTTCAAGGGCTACACTCCGCACCGCCCGCGCATGTTCCTCCACTCCCCAAACGGCTGCTGTCGCCATATGATTTCTATTCCCTTATCGGTGAGGGAGCAGATTTTTGTAGCGCCGCGTACAATTGGACGAAAAACTGGCTCAGGCAGCGGGGCCTTCCTTGCCTTTTCGCACCAGCGGAGCCAACAGGGCCGCGCCCGCGACGAGAAGGTTGGCGACGACCACAGGCTTTGCGCCGATGGCGACGCCATAGGCGATCCATAGCGCAGCCGCACCGGCTTGCACGCGCCGCAAGTGGGCGGGATCGCGGAACAGATAGGAGGAAGCGAAAGCGGCGGTAGCTACCCAGCCCAGGGCTTCGAGCATTTACATCACCTCGGCGCCGGCGGCTGTGGAGGCAGTCGCGGAAATGGTGATGGTGTCCGTTCGAACCTTGTCCCATTCGCGGACCATGAAGCCGTGCGCTTCAAACAACGCTCGTACCCGTTTGGCGTTCCATCCGGCAACCTCCTCCAGAACCGGAACGGCCACGCTGAGGGCGTCGTCGCTGAGTATGGTGCGCCGCGCGATCTGCGTGATGTACTTGTTCTCCGAAACGGCGATGGAGAGGCCGTCGAGCCGGTTGACGTGCAGCATGACGTGGACATCCGAGCTTCCGTCGCCGACATACACCACTCGATCCGGCCCCACTCCTTTCCGTGCTCGCAGCGCGTCGACCACGGCCACCTTGCCGTAGCCGGCCGGCACGCGGACAATCGACTCGATTTCCCCGCTCGCCTCGTCGTAACGGAACTTCGTTCCAAAAATGTGATCCGCCGCGACGAGACCTTCGAGGGCAGAAACGATCACCTCCTGCGGCGCGGCCGACACGACATAGAACGAAAACCGCATGCCTTCAAGGTTCTCGAGGATCGTTCGCAGCCGGTCGATATTGCGTTTCAAGCGGACTCGCTTGCCGACTTCCACCAGGTGTTCCCGCCGCACGCAGCGGAATTCAGGATCGTGCAACAGCAGGTACGCCAGTTCCCCGCCCTGCTGCACGAGATGTATGTTGGCCAGCCCCGAAATGCGCTCGTGAAAGTTCCGGACGCCGATCATTTCACTTAACACCGACCCAGAATCATTGAAGCTCAGCGTCTGATCGAAATCGCTCACCAGCAAATACTCCTTCAGCTCAGTGTGCATAAGACATCCTTTCTTACTTTTGTTTTGAGGTGATGGCAGCGCGGAAAACGAGGCGTGAAAAGACGGGAAGGCCGCCGTCAGGGCGGCGTCGTTTACATTCGTATTGTAAAACAAATCCGGCCGGCCGCGGGGCCAGCCACGTTTCAACCGCGGTTATTTGCGAGCCGGCGCGGCAGGAATGGCGATCAGTTCCTTGTCCGTCCGCACGTAGAGCCAGCCGGGCAGGGCGGCCGGGGACGCCTGGATGCGGCCGTCGAGCTTGCTCTTGCCCAACACTTTGAATTCCGGTCCCGCCTCCAGCACCGTGACTTCACCCTCCTCGCTCAGGAAGTACAACAGCCGCCCGGATGCAATGGGCGAGGCCGAATGGTTTCCGCCGACCCGTCCCTGCCACACCACCTCGCCGGTAGCGGCATTCAGGCAGAATGCCACGCCGGCCGTCGTCACCGAGTACAAGTGGGGTGCGACGTACACCATCGAGGAGATCATCGGGACGCCTTTCGTCTGCTCCCAGGCGAGATGGGTCGCGGTGACGTCGCCCTTCCCGCCACCGAGGCGGACGGCTCGGATCGTCGGTTTCTCAAAGCCGGAAGCACTGAAGGCGAGCCCCTGGCCGATCACAATGGACGGCACCACACCCTCGCCCTGGCTCCGCGCGGTCCAGACCAGTTCCCCCGTCTGGGCATCGAAGCCCTGCACCACGTCGCCCGCTCCGCTGACGATCTGCCATTTGCCGCCTACACGGGCGATGTTGGGGCTGACGTGAGCGATCCGCGAGAGACCGCGCTTGCCCTTCCACCGCAGTTTGCCGGTCCTCTTGTCGAGCGCCAGCAGGTAGGACTGGTCCCATGGCTTCTGCCAGCCGACCTTGAGGTCGCCTGATTCGCTGGAGCCATCTCGCGGCATGATCAGCAGATTCTCATGAAGAACGGGAGACGCCCCCAGCCCGTGCTGGCTGTAGTGCGGGAAATCAAGGTTCGTCCAGAGTACCTTGCCGGCGAAATCGACGGCAGCGATGCCCCCGCTTCCGAATACCGCGTACACTTTCTTGCCGTCGGTGACCGGCGTCGGCGTGGCGTAGGAGTTCTTGCCTTCCTTGCGCTTGATCTCCTGGCGGAACACTTCGCGATCCCAGAGGATCTTACCGGTGGCGCGGTCCAGGCTGAGAAGATGGCATGAGGCGCCGCCGTCGGTGGCGCTGGTCAGGAAGACGCGATTCTCCCAGATGATGGGAGACGACCAGCCCTCGCCAGGAATCGGTGTTCGCCAGGCGACATCCTTGTCGTCCCAGGTGACGGGCAGCGGCGCCGGAGCAACGCCCTGACGGGACGGGCCGCGAAAACCGGGCCAGTGTGCCAGTAGCGGAAGGGCGAAGCACAGAGCGAGTATGCGCATGTTGGACAGGAATACCGAAAATGGAGCCGCAAGGCAACAGGAGGACGAGCGTTCATGAACTGGGTGCTGCTGACGATAGCCGGTTTGATGGAGATTGTGTGGGCCGTGGGACTGAAGTACACGGCTGGTTTCACGCGGCCGGCGCCCACGGCAATCGTGCTGCTGGCGATGGCGGCAAGCATCTGGCTTCTGGGCTTGGCGATGCGGAACCTTCCCGTCGGGACCGCCTATGCGGTATGGACTGGGATCGGCGCTTTAGGAACCGCGGTCCTCGGTATCATCCTTTTCGGCGAGCCGGCGAACGCGACGCGACTCCTGTCCCTGGGGCTGATTCTGGCACGGATCGCAGGTTTGAAGCTGGTTACGCCCTAGCGTTCTTGCGCGCCACGGCCACGAGCGTCAGGCCGCGCCACGGGATCAGCGCTTCCACGCGGCGCCAGAACCACACGGACTTGTCGAAGAGCTTCAGCGTGACCTTTCCCAGTCCTCGCCGCTGCAGAACCTTGCCGAAGAACCACCAGGCCGGCTTGCCGATCTTGTTCAACTCGTAGGTGCGGATCATCTCGAAGCCGGACTCCGCGAGCAGGCCGGCGAGCTCGTCTTTCTCGAAGCGGCGGCGGTGACCGAGGGCTTCATCCAGCCTCCCGAAGAGGCGGCGGCCCTGGGGCGCGAGCACGAGAAGCACGCCTCCCGGTTTGAGCGTTTCGGACAAAGCGGCCAGAGTGATCTTTGGATTCTCGAGAAACTCGAGAACGTTGATGCAAAGCGCGGTGTCGAACGAACCGGACAGTCCCGCGAAGCCGGCGGGAACGGCCGGGTCGATCTGGCGGACTTCCACGTTCGGGGTGCGGAGGAAGCGGTTGTGGAGGGCGTGAAGGAACAACGGGTCGCGCTCGGCGGCAACGTAGCGCAGGCGGCGCGACATGAGGCGGGCGCTCATGTGGCCGATACCCGCCGCGATCTCGAGCACAGTGTCGCCCATGTGCTTGCGGAGCAGCCCGCTGATCCAGCTCAGGTACTGTGGGGTGCCGCTCATGTTATTCAGAAGGCCGCGGCCGTAAGGCTCAACATATAGATCGTCTATGAGCCAGAACCGGAGGATGACTCCCAGCGCTTTGACGCCATCCTTCCAGCCGATCTTCTTGCCTTCTTCGTACGTGCGCCCGTGGTAGCTGATCGGAACCTCGTAGATGCGCAGCCTCCGCTTGGCGCACTTCATGGTGAGCTCCGGCTCGAAGCCGTAGCGGTCCGAGCGTACAGGGATGCTCTTCAGCAAGTCGGTGCGGAAGACCTTGTAGCACGTCTCCATATCCGTCACGTTCAGGTTGCAGAACATGTTGGAGATGGTGGTCAGCCCCTTGTTCATCATGGAGTGCCAGTAGGGCAGGACGCGACTCTGCTCGCCGGCAAGGTAACGGGAGCCGAACACGGCGTCAGCATGGCCATCGAGAAGGGGCCGCAGCAGCTTCGGATACTCGGCGGGATCGTACTCGAGGTCCGCGTCCTGAACGATACAGAAGTCCCCGGTCGCCTTCTCAATGGCGGTGCGGACGGCAGCCCCTTTGCCGCTGTTCTTAGCGTGGCGAAAGAGGCGGATGCGAGAGTCTGCTGCAGCGAGGCGTTCGAGAATGGCGGACGTCCCGTCGGTCGAACAATCGTCGACGATCACCAACTCACGGTCCATGTGCTCCGGCAGAGGCGCAGCAAGCACTTGTGAGAGGCTCCGTTCCACGACAGTACGTTCGTTGTAAACAGGGATTAGGATCGAGAGCAGCACGAATTTACAGTATAAGGCGATGGAGCCGAGGGGCCTCAGCCTTTGCGGATATAATTATCCCGGAAGGAAGGATATGGACACTCCACAGCTTTCATCGCGACGCCGGGATTTCGTGGCTTCAGCGGCAGCCTCGGGCTTGATGATCCTCCGGCCGGAGACGGTGCGCGGTTCGCAGGCGAACTCGGCGCTCACGCTCGGACTGATCGGCTGCGGCGGACGCGGCATGTACGTGAGCGGGATCTTCGCGAAGAACGAATTCCTGAAGGTCACGGCGATCTGCGACATCTACGAGGACCGGCTGGCCGAAGGGCGCGCCAAGTACAGTGGGGCGAAGGAGTACAAGAACTACCTCGACCTGCTGGGGAGCGATGTAGACGCGGTGTTGATCGCAACCCCGGCCTTCCTCCATCCGGAGCACTTCGAGGCGGCGGTGAAGGCCCGCAAGCACATCTTTCTGGAGAAGCCGGCGGGCGTGGACGCCAAAGGTTGTCGCCGCGTAATTGAAGCAGCGAAGAAGGCCGACAAGACGAAGCGCATTTCGATGGACTACCAGCAGCGCTACGGGAAGGAATATCGCAAGGCGTATGAGGTAGTGAAGTCGGGTGAGTTGGGTGCGATCAAGATGATTCGCGCCGCCTGGCTCGGCGGCGGGCCGCCCATTCGCAGCGGGCATCCGGCCAGCGAAGAGAAGATCCGCAACTGGTACTTCTACAAAGAGACATCCGGCGACATCCTGATCGAGCAGGATTGCCACAACATCGACGTCGTGAACTGGTTTATGGGCGACCATCCGGTGAAGGCGTCGGGGTACGGCAGCCGCATGATCCGGACGCACATCGGCGACGTGATGGACAACCTAGCCGCGACATTTCAGTTCGCGAACGGGGTGGTGTTCAGCTACAGCGCACACCAGTTCGGGCCCGTTGGTTACCGGGACATCTCCGAGACCTTTAACTGCGAGAAGGGCTGGGTTCGGGTCTCCCGCCAGGGCTACCAGATCCAGCGCGATCCGAAGGCGCCGGTGGAGACAGCGGAGACGAAGTACGACATTACCGCCGACGCGGTGAACCAGTTCATCGAAGGGGCGCGGACCGGGCAGATCGAGAACGCAGCGCTTTGGGGCGCCGAAAGCACCCTGGTGGCGATCATGGCGCGTGAGGCCATCTACACGGGACGCGAGATGACGTGGGACCGCGTGACGAAGGGGTAATGAAGCCGGCTACTCGTGCTTTTGCGGCTCGGCTGACAATAGGGGCGGCGTTGTCAGCCGGACTCTTGCAGGGCGAGTTCCTATTAATTGAGCAGAAGTTTGGCGGCCTCGATTGCCCGTCCTGCAGCGACTCGCTTGAGCGCGCGTTCAAGCGGGTGCGCGGAGTGGAATCCGTCGAAGTAGGTGAGGGGGTCGTGCGTCTCCGCCTCACCGCAGGCAACGCCGTGCGGTTGGAGCGGATTCATGACGCGCTGAAGGGCGCCGGCTACACGCCAGGGGACGCTGCCGTGACGGTCGCGGGCAAGAGCAATGGCGCCGAGTTTGAGGTCTCCGGCTTCGAGCCTGCCTACCGGCTGCGGTTCGAGGGCCGCGCGGTTGAAGGCCAGGTGCGCGGAGTGGTGCCGGCGCCTAAACCAGCGTCCCCGCTATTGCTTCGCGCCCTCGATTAGCGACGCGAGGTAGGCGGCCTGAGGGCGGGCATCGAAGGTCTCCAGGAACCACTGCGAGGCGGGCGTGGCATCGTTCGGGTAGGCGAGAAACCGCGCCAGACGCTCGGCAGCCGAGGGGACGGAGTCATCCGAGTAGATGCAGGTAAACGGCACCCCGCTCCGTTGGAGGACTTCCTCCACGGCCGATGCCCGTGGGACCAGGCACAGGATCGGGCGGCCGATGAGGATGTACTCGAACAGCTTGGAGGGAATCTGCCGCACGCTCTGCGGCTGCAGAATCACCAGTGCGTCGGCCTCCTGCGTCCGCCGCTGCGCCTCGGCCCGAGGGACTGACGTTGGGATCAGTTCGAGCCAGCCCTCGGCCACGGCTCGCTGATAGAGTGCCTCGTCGAGTCCAGCGCCGTAGCCCACCGGACCGATCAGCGAAAGCATCGCCGGTGCGGGTCCTCGCTCGCGAAGATGGGCAAGCGCGTGTACCAGCAGGTTCGCGTTGCGCCCGTGGTACATGGCGCCGGCATGAAGTAGAACCCGTGCGCTCCGTTCGGGTAGGGGAAGAGCGAAGATGCGGTCATCGGGATCGAAGCCGTTGGTGATGACATGAACCTTGTGCGCGACGCGGGGGAACCGGCGCCGGTAGTCGTCGCCCGCATGCGCCGTATTGGCGACGATGACGTCAGCGCGGTGCATCATCTCGCGCTCCAGAAACGCGACGATCGGATTCGAGAGCTCCGTGTTCATCGGATCGCGGTAGTCGGCGATCCACCGCAATCCGCAACGGCGCTTCAACTCCATACCGGTCAGGTGATTCGCGAGCGGCGGAAACGTCGAGATCACCGCCCCGATCCCTCGATTCGCCTTCACGGTCTCCGCCGCGCGGCGCGAAGCGTCGACGGCCCACAGAAAGGGGAAGTAGCCCTTCAGGACGAACTTCTTGAGGAACGCCTCGGCCTGGAAGCGCAGCGGAACCCACCCCGTTCGCCGGCCGGCCTTTCGCTCGGCCGCTCGCATCCGGAAGAATGCTTCGGCCTCATCGGCAACCAGCGTCAGGGAGGCATCGGAGGGATTCGGCACGGCCTCGGCGGCCAGAACGTGGATGCGATAGCCGAGGCGAGCGAGATACTTGTGAAGGCGGCGCGGCCGCAGCGCACCTACTGCTTTCTCAGGATCGTAGGAGTAGGCAACAGTCAGGAGCTCCTTCGGCGGACCGTTCACCAGGCAGGCGCTTTCACAGGGGCGATTATAACAATCGTCTCACTCACCGAAACCAAGCTCAGGCTGCTTGCCAGGGTAGTACACGCGGCCGCCTTCGATGTGGGCAAACTCGGCAAGCGAGTGGCGCTGCGGCCGCGACTCCGCGAGAATGTGATCAACGGCAACGCCGCGAGCCGTCAAAGCGTCGGCGATCAGGGAACGATGGCACCGCCAGGGGACGCTCTCGGCGCACATGACCGCGCTGAGACTTGAGCCGGCGAGAGCGATCAACTGAGCCAGCGCCTCTTCGAACTGAGGCGTCTCCATGTAGTCGGCGTAGCCTCGGAAGGAATCGTTGCGCCATCCGGTGTTGCGGGAGTCCGCCCGCGGCTTGCGGAGGCCGCCCAATGAGGGCAGGTGAGTATATTGGACGCCTTCCTCCGCCAGAGCGTCCCGGAGCACTTCCCGGTTGAACCGAGGGTTGTAGCGCGATCGAGGGACCGTGCGCACATCCACAACTCGCGCCACCGCATGGGCGCGCAGCAGAGAGAGGAACACGGTCCAGGGCCGGTTGGAGTGTCCGATGGTTAGGACGTGGGCCACTACGGCCAGGATAACGGCTGGCTACGGGGTCGCGGTGACGGCGGTAACAAGATACCGCCGTCACGCCACCCTGCGGCGAGATCCCACGTAACTTGGGCAAGATTCGAGTTCCGCATCGCCGCCTGCTCCGCTCCGTAGCAGCGTCCTCGCACTCGCGGTTCGGCAATGCAATCGAGCGACCACCACGAGCTTCGCGGGGTTGGGCAAGGAATCCCGTAAAATTTCCTTCACCTTTTGGAAACCGTGGCTCCTTTTCACCGTATTCCTCTCCGGAGAACGATGATGACATTTCGCACACTTGCTTTCTTCGCTTTCAGCGCCGCAGCCGCTGTCGGCCAGATGCAGGACAACACGGAAAAGAAGCTCGACTGCCGGGAGGGGCGATGGGGGAACGACCGCGGTGGACGTCACTGCGAGATGAAGGAGTTTACGGTAGCCCCGACAGGGCGGCTGGACATCGACCCCGGGACGAACGGCGGGGTGAGCGTGAGGGGCTGGAACCAGAACTCGGTCCTGGTGCGCGCGCAGATCCAGGCGAACGCCGACAACGACCAAGAGGCGCGGCAGATTGTGCAGCAGGTACAGGTGTCGACGGCCGGATCGCAAGTGAGGGTAAACGGCCCGGGCATGGAGCGGAACCGCGGCTGGGGTGTGAGCTTCGAGATTTTTGTGCCGCATCGGACAAGCCTGGACGTGAAGGCGTTCAATGGGGGAATCAGCCTCTCTGACGTGGCCGGCGACATCAACTTCAAGACGATGAATGGCGGCGTGGCGCTGCGACGGCTGGGCGGCCGCGTGAAGGGTGAAACGATGAACGGGGGAGTGGACGTGGTACTGGCGGGTAGCCGCTGGGACGGCGAGACGCTCGACGTCGAGACGACAAACGGGGGCGTAAAGATGTCGGTGCCGGAGAACTATTCAGCGCGCCTCGAGACCTCGACGGTGAACGGGCGAATCAGTATCGACTTTCCCGTGACCGTGAGCGGAGACATCAAGTCGAAGTTGTCCACGACGCTGGGCTCGGGCGGACCGCTGATCCGCGCGACGACGACCAACGGCGGCGTGAAGATCTCGCGCGCCAGCCAGGGGGTCTGATCGCGGTATCATCGCCCGCAAGGGCATGAGTATCACGCGGCGGGCTTTCCTGCCTCTTACCGCGGCTGGCGTTCTGGGCGCGAAACCAGAACGCCAGCCCAATGTCGTTCTGATCTTCCTTGACGACTCCGGCTGGGCGGACTTCGAGCCGTTCGGCAAGCCGCGCTACCCGGCGCCGAATGTGCGGCGTCTGGCCTCGCAGGGGTGCTGCTTCAACAACTTCTACGTGCCGCAGGCGGTGTGCTCGGCCTCGCGCTCTGCGCTGTTGAGCGGCTGTTACCCCGGACGGACGAAGGTCTTCGGAGCGCACGGTCCTCGGGCGCGCGGACTCGAACCCACATTCGAGACGATGGGCCAGGTCTTTCGACGCGGCGGCTACCGTACGGCGGTGTTTGGCAAGTGGCACATCGGCGATCAGCCGGACACCCGCCCGCCGGCGCGGGGGTTCGACGAATCGTGCGGGCTGATGTACTCCAACGACATGTGGGAGTTTCATCCGGAGAACCCACAGACGTACCGGCCATACCCGCTCCAGTTTTGGGAGAACGGGCGAGTGAAGATCGAGCGGGTCACCCCGGAGCATCAGCCGATGCTCACCACCTGGTACACGGAGCACGCTGTCGACTTCATTCGACGAGCTCGCCGGCAGCCTTTCCTGCTTTACGTGCCTCACTCCATGCCGCACGTCCCGCTGTTCTGCAGCGAGAGGTTCCGCGGCAAGTCCGGTGCGGGACTCTACGGCGACGTGATGATGGAGATCGACTGGTCAGTGGGCCAGATTCTGAAGGCACTGGATACGGCGCGTGTGGCGGACAACACGATCGTGCTGCTGACATCGGACAACGGGCCGTGGACGTCGTACGGCAATCACGCCGGCAGCACGCCGTTCCGGGAAGCAAAGGGTACGGGCTTCGATGGCGGCATTCGCAGCGCGTGCGTGGTGCGGTACCCCGGCCAGATCCGCGCCGGTACCGTTTCAAAGCGAACGTTCTTCTCGATCGATCTTTTGCCGACGCTCGCCAAGCTGGGCGGACTGGAACCGCCGGGGAATCCGATCGACGGCAAGGATGTGTGGGGTTTGGTGACAAACCAGATGGGTGCGACGAATCCGCACGAGTTTTACGCGTTTTCTACGGGGAACGTGTTCGAGGGGGTCATCAGCGGCGACGGGCGCTGGAAGCTGCATTTGCCGCACCGGTACCGGGTGGTGGACAAGGCGGGCAACGACGGCGCGGCCGGCAAGTACCGGCACGAGGCAATTGACCTGTCCCTGTTCGACATGGAGGCCGATCCGTTTGAGAAGGTCAACGTGATTGACCGGTTCCCTGACGTCGCCCGCCGGATGCAAGAGTACGCGGAACGTCACCGGAGGGAGTTCTACGCATGACCTTACACCCGGATCTTGAAGATGCGCGCCGGCAGATCGAGGCGGTCCTCGCGGACGCCCGGACACTAACTGATCCTCTGAGCGATGAGCAGATGAACTGGAGGCCATCGCCCGGGCATTGGTCTATTGCTGAGTGTGTAGGGCATCTCAGCCGGACCGGCGTGGCCTTCGTCCCGGGCATCAAGGCGGCGATGGAACAGGCACAGAAGAGCGGCGGTCCGTTCCGGTATGGCTGGCTCGAATCGTGGGCGGTTTCGAAGATGGACCAGCGCGGCAAGATCAAGGTGAAAGCGCCGAAGGGTCTTGAGGCGCCGCCGGCGTGTCCCAAGGCCGAGTGCCTGCGGGAGTTCGAGGCGGTCCACAAAGAAATCCTGGAATGGGTTACTCGGGCCAATGGCCTGCACTTATCGAAGACCAGGGTCCGGCACCCGTTTCTGCCCATTGTCCGGTACAGCCTGTGCGGGACTTTCCGGATGATTGCCGGGCACTGCCGCCGGCACCTGGCGCAAGCGCGCGAGGTGCGTAGCGCGCCGGGTTTTCCTGTCCGCTGACTACCCGGACGGCAGTGCCGTTCAACCCTCACTTGAGCACTTTGGGGTCCTTATACAGGCGTTTCAGGTCTGAATTATTGAATTGAGTGGTTTTCCTCGTATAGTGGGGTACTGAGGAGCACACCGCCCCTATGCCCATCAACCTGGGACTGGATATCGGCGCCATCAGCCTGAAGCTCGCCGCTCTCGGACGTAACGAAGACCGCTACGCCCTTGCCGCGCTCTGTTCGCACCGGCCGGCGTTCCGGATGCTGGAGTGGAAGGGGCTGCCGCTGGTTGTTTCCGACTACCGGCGCATCGGGGGCAGCCCGATGCAGAGCACCTACGATCTGCTGCAGGAAGTGTATGAGTTCGTCCCGGAGGACTCCGTCGACGGCCTGCGGGTAACGGGGTCGGGGGCGCGGACGATCTCGAAGATCCTCGGCATCTACTTTGAGAACGAGTTCAAGGCGATCGCGCACATGATGGCGGCGTTCTACCCGGACGTGCGGACGCTGTTCGAGATCGGCGGGGAGAGCTCGAAGTACATCCGGATGCAGGACGGCGGGATTGTTGATTACGACCGCAGCGGCGAGTGTGCGGCGGGGACGGGATCCTTTCTCGATCAGCAGGCGCTGCGGATGGGGTATTCGGTCGAAGAGGTCGGCGGGCTAGTGTGTGAGGCGGGCTGTGCGGCGCGGATCGCGGGGCGCTGCTCCGTGTTCGCGAAGAGCGACATGATTCACGCGCAGCAGAAGGGGTATCAGCCATCCGAGATCCTGCGCGGGCTGTGCGACGCAGTAGCGCGGAACTTCAAGAGCGCGATTGTGAAGGGGCGGAAGCTGGAGCCGCGCGTGGCAATGATTGGCGCGGTGTCGCAAAACGACGGCGTGCGGCGCGCCATGGAGGAGGCGTTCGCGCTCGGCGTTGGCGAACTGTTCGTGCCGGAGCTGTACGCGTGGTGCGGCGCGATCGGGACGGCGCTGCTCGAGAGCGAGGAGAAGAAGAAGCGGTCGTTCGGGGAGATTCACCGGCTGAAGCAGCACGAGACGGAGCGGAAGTCGATCGACTCGCAGCCGCTCTCGATGGACAACGTGGTGCTGTTGCGGGAGGGGATTCCGCCGTACGTGCCGCCGTCGGGCGACAGGCCGATTCCGGCCTACATGGGGATCGATATCGGATCGGTGTCGACCAACGTGGTGGTGATCGACGCCGGCGCTCGGGTCATCCACGACGTGTATTTGCGGACCGCCGGAAGGCCCGTGGAGGCCGTCCAGCAGGGGCTCGCCGAAGTGGAGAAGCTGTGGGGCTCGCGGCTGGTGATCGAGGGGGTAGGAACCACGGGCTCAGGACGCGAGTTGATCGCGGAGTTCGTGGGCGCGGACGTGGTCAACGACGAGATCACGGCGCACAAGACGGGCGCGTGGCATGTATCGAATACGCTGGGCTCCGCGCCGGTGGATACGATCTTCGAGATCGGCGGGCAGGATTCGAAGTTCATCGCCATCGAGAACGGCGTGGTGGTGGACTTCGCCATGAACGAGGCGTGCGCGGCGGGGACGGGGTCGTTTCTCGAGGAGCAGGCGGAGAAGCTCGGGATCAAGATCAAAGGCGAGTTCGCGAATCTGGCGCTGTCGTCCGAAGCGCCTACGCGCCTGGGCGAGCGCTGCACGGTGTTCATGGAGCGCGACGTCACCGGCTACCTGCACAAAGGCGAGACGGTGCCGGCGCTGGTGGCGGGCCTGGCGTACTCCATCGCACTGAACTATCTGAACCGCGTGGTGCGCGGGCGGCGGATCGGCGACAACATCTACTTCCAGGGCGGCACGGCGTACAACGATGCAGTGGCAGCGGCCTTCTCGATGGTGCTCGGCAAGAAGATCACGGTGCCGCCGTACAACGGCGTGATGGGCGCGGTGGGCATGGCGCTGATCGCGCGCGACTGGCACAAGGCGACGCGAGGCATGTCGCGGTTCCGCGGGTACGACCTGCGGCAGCTCGACGTGAAGACTCGTGACTTCGTGTGCAAGGCGTGCACGAACACGTGCGACATCAAGGAATTCACGATCGAGGGGAATAAGAGTTTCTGGGGCGATAAGTGCTCCGACAAATACCGGAAAGCGTTCTCGTCGGGGCGGAAGCCGGTGATCGAGGACCTGTTCGCTTATCGGGAGAAGTTGATCGAGGATCTGACGGCGAAGAAGGCCGCGGCGCCGAAGTTGACCGTGGGAATTCCGCGGACGATGTCGACGCTCGATCGCTACCCGTTCTGGCACCGGTACTTCAGCGAAGCGGGGTTGGGCGTGGTGCTGTCGCGGCAGACGGATTCGAAGATGGCCTCGGTCGGGGTGGACCTGGCGATCGCGCAGCCGTGTTTCCCCGTGCAGGTCGCGCATGGGCATGTGGCGGCGCTGCTCGATCAGAATGTGGACTACGTGCTGATCCCGAATGTCCTGGACGCGGAGTCGGCGAATGACGATCAGGTCATCGCGCACTATTGCCCGTGGAACCAGACATTGCCCTTTGTGCTGAAAGCCGTGCCGCAGTTTGAGGAGCACGCGCACAAGTTCCTGGCGCCTTCGCTGCATTTCCAGTTGGGGATGGACCACGTCAAAGGTCAGTTGGCGGCGATGGCGCAGAAGCTCGGGATCAACCGTAAAGCAAGCGACCGCGCAGTGGAAGCCGCGTATGCGACCCAGCGCGAGTTCCAACAGCGGCTGCTCGAGGCGGGCGAGCGGGCCATGGCGCGCCTGGAAGCGACCGGCGAGCCGGGCCTCATCCTCATTGGGCGCGGCTACAACATCTACGACCGCGGCATCAACTGCGACATCCCGCGCAAGCTGCGAAACCAGTACGGCGCGAACGTCATTCCCCTGGACTTCCTGGTGACGGGCAAGGAATCCATCGCCGGCGTGCACGATAACATGTACTGGGCTTCCGGCCGAAAGATACTGGAAGCGGCGCGCCGCAGCGCGGCGAGCGAGAACCTGCACCTCATTTACATTTCCAATTTCAAGTGCGGGCCCGATTCCTACATTAAGTACTTTACGCGACAGGCTGCTGGGACGCCGCTGCTGGTGCTGCAGTTCGACGGACACGGCAATGACGCCGGCTACATGACACGCTGCGAAGCGTACCTGGACAGCAAGGGGATTCTGAGATGCTACTCGTCGAACGGCGACACGAAGCCGAAAGCGATGCCGGCAACGGCAAGCTGAAGCACAACCCACTGGCGGGAAAGAGAGTCCTGATTCCGCCGATGGCGTATGGGAGCGCGCGCGCGTTTGCGTCGGGGTTCCGGGCGCTGGGGGTGGAGGCGGACATCACGCCGCCGTCGGACGAGCGCACGCGCGAATTGGGCGCGAAGTACACGTCGGGCGACGAGTGTTATCCGGCGAAGGTCACGGTGGGCGACTTCATGAAGGCGCTCGAGGCGCCGGGCGCGGAGCCGGGGCGCACAGTGCTGTTCATGCCCACCGCCGACGGCCCGTGCCGCTTCGGACAGTACGCTCCGTATCTGAGGGCCATCCTGGATGGGCAGGGGTTCCAATCGACCATCGTGCTGTCGCCTTCGTCGAAGAACGGGTACGACGGCTTGGGTGACCTGGCCCGGCCGTTTCTACGCACGGGATGGCGAATGCTGGTGGCCGCCGACATTCTTCAAAAGCTGCTGCTGCTGGTGCGTCCGAACGAGTACGAGCCGGGCGAGACGGACCGGGTGTACGAGCAGTGCTTGGACGACGTCTGCTCGACCGTGGAGAACTGCTCAATCGAGCCGAAGGTGCAGTTGCGGGCCATGCACGATGCGATGCTGCGGGCGCGAGACCGGTTCAGGGCCATTCGCGGCCACCGGGAGCGGACACGGCCGTTCATCGGCGTGGTGGGCGAGATCTTCTGCCGGCTGAACACGTTTTCGAACGACGACCTGGTGAGGCGCCTGGAGGAGTACGGGGCCGAGTGTTGGCTGTCCGACATCACGGAGTGGGTGTGGTACACGAACTCCGAGCAGTTCCGAAAGCTGCGGCTGAAGGGACGGCTGCTGTCCACCGAGGCGCTGGGCGCGTGGATCCGCAACCGAATTCAGCATCGGGATGAGCACGTATTGCTGGCGCCATTCCACGACGACCTGAAAGGCAGCGAGGAAGCGCCGATCGAAGAGATATTGGAGTACGCGCGGCCGTACCTGCCGCGTGAGGGCGCACTCGGCGAGATGGTGCTGAACATCGGCAAAACCGTGTATCTGGCCAAGAAGGGCGTGGACGGCGTGATCGACATCAGCCCGTTTACCTGCATGAACGGGATTGTGAGTGAGGCGATCTATCCGAAGCTCAGCCGCGACCTCGGGGGGCTGCCGATTCGCACTTTCTACTTTGACGGGACGCAGGCGGACCTGGATCGCGACCTGGGCGTGTATCTGGAGCTGGCGAAGAGCTACCAGAAGCGGAAGCCGCATGCGCGGGTGGCGCCGAAGTATCCGCTAGCCTAGCGCCGCAGTTCCTCCCGTACCATCTCGCCGAACGGCGTGGCCTGACCGTCGCGCTGCAGATGCGGCCAGTCCGACCAGCTCCACGCCGTCCAGCCCGCGCCGATCCGACGGAGGTAATCAGCCAGAGCCTGACCCCACGCGAGGTCCTTCTCTTCCCCGCCCCACTCGCCCGCGAAGAGCGGCTTCACGCCGGCAAACTGGCCGAAGGCGGTGTACCAGTCGAGGGTCTTGTTAGGGTAAACGTGGGTGGAGTAGATGATGCCCTCGCCCGTGGCTTCCACGCCTCGCAAGTCGTAGCCCCAATCGACGCCGGAGATGAGCAGGGGCGTCTCGCGGTTCTCCGCGCGGACGGCATCGACGAGACGTTGCGCCCAGCGCGACCATTCGGCGGCCGCTACGTCGTGAGGCTCCGTGTAGAGATCGAACCAGACGTTCTCGCGCCTCCGGTATCGGCTGGCGAGAAGGCGCCATAGTTCCACCGATTCCTCGTCGGGCAGCGGCGAGATACGGGTTTCGGCACGGAGCCACTGTAGCGTCGGGATAGCGATCGCACCGAGTTCGTCGAGCCGGCAAATCGCTTCGTCGATTGCCTCGAGATAGCCATCGCGGCGCAGCGCCCACTCCTGGTTGAAGGGCAGGCGCACGACTTGCGCACCCCAGCCGCGAACGATCTCCTCGAGTTCCTCACGCTCCAGCCGCAGGCCGGCGTGGTATTCGAAGCCGGAGCGGTTCACGCCGCGCGGGGCGCTATACAATGCCCGCATGGCCATTACCCGGAGAGCGTGGATCGGCGGCGCAGCCGCTCTTGCCGCCCAGAGCGCACAGCAGAAGGCGGCCCGGCCGAAGGTAGGTTGTACGAGCTGGGCGTTTCATTCGTTCCAATCCGGCGCGGACCCTACCGAAGCCATCGGAATCCTCGGCGAGATCGGCTTTGAGGGAACCGACCTCATCGTCCTCGCCAAGCCGGATCTGACATCATTCTGGACGCCTCCGAAAGTGGACACGTTGCGCAAACGGCTGGCGGAGGCGAAGCTCGCCGTCGCGCAGTTCGTTCTCTTCCAACCGGTGGTAGAGGGCCTGACGAGCCGCGACCGTGCGGTCCGCGAACAGAACCTCGATGCGTTTGAAGCCGGCTGCAAGCTGGCAAAGGCGTTCGAAGCGCCCCTCATCAACATAGTGGCGCCGTGGCCCAGGGAGTGGAAGGGGCCGAGCGACTACCTGCCTCGCTATTACGAGATCGCGAAGCCAAAACCAGGCGAGACCTTTCACATCGACATCGCTCCCGGCTTCGATTGGGACGAGGCGTGGGCGAACTACGTGACGGTGACGAAAGCTTGCCTGCAGCGGGCGAAGGCGCACGGTCGCAAACTGTCGATCGAGCACCACACGCACACGATGATTCCGGACGCCGCTTCGTTCCTGCGCCTTTGGGAAGCGATCAAGGATCCCGCACTCGGGTACAACCTCGACACGGGTTGGACGTTGCACGGGCGCGAGTATCCGGGGGTGGCGATCCACAAGACGCGCCGGCAGTTGATGAACGTTCACGTGCGCGACATCGACGGAACCATGCGGCGGTTCCCGCATATCGGAGAGGGCGTGATGGATTTCCCCGGCGTGGTTGTCGCGCTCAAAGAGGTCGGTTACACCGGCTATCTGTCTCTGGAGCAGGACAAACACCCGGGCGACATGAAGGCGACCTGCAAACGCTACCTGGAGCTGATGAAACGCGAGATCGCAGAGCAGTATGGCGGGTAGATTTGAGAAATTTAAAGCGGCACTTTAAACTTCTCATATGAAGTTCGTTCCGCGAGCGATCCGCGCCCGCGTTCTCGAAGCAGTGCAGAACTTCCCCGCCCTGGTTCTTACAGGACCCCGGCGGTCGGGGAAGACAACACTGCTTCGCCGGCTGTTTCCGCGCGCCGGCTATGTGCTCTTGGAGGATCCGGACGTGCAAGCGCGCGCCCGCGCCGATCCGCGCGGCCTCCTGGAGGAACTCCGTCCTCCCGTAATCTTCGACGAGATCCAAAACGTGCCCGAGTTGTTTGCTTACGTGAGGACGAGGATCGACGAGAGCCCGGCCGTCTTGGGGAATTGGATCTTCACCGGATCCCAGGAAGCACCCTTGATGCAGCGAGTGAGCGAATCGCTGGCAGGCCGAGCTGCCATTCTTCAGTTGCTGCCGCTGAGCGTGGCGGAGACTCCCCGAGTGGGGATTTTGACCGGCGGATATCCGGAGGCGCTTGCGCGCCCCGCCGTACGCGACCTGTGGTTCAGCTCCTACTTACAGACGTACCTGGAGCGGGACGTCCGGGCTATTGTAAACGTCCATGATCTGGCGACCTTCCGACGCTTCCTGGCGCTGCTGGCCAGCAAGCACGGGCAGATACTGAATCGCAGCGACTTGGCTGCCCCGCTTGGTGTGTCGGTGCCAACAATCAATCAATGGCTTCGCGTACTGGAGATCACCGGGCAAGTGATCCTTGCGCAGCCCTACTTCGAGAACTTCGGCAAGCGGCTGATCAAATCACCCAAGATTTATATCCTGGACTCCGGTCTGACGCGTCACCTGCTTGGGATCCGGACGCAGGCAGAGCTGAACCGATCGCCATTTCTAGGGCCGCTCTTTGAGGGTTTCGTGGCCAGCGAGATTCTGAAGCATCAGGTGAACTCCGGCGGGCGAAAGGAGCTTTATTACTTCCGCGACCAGCAAGGTCTGGAGGTTGATTTTCTTTTCCCGTCCGGTTCGGGGGGCCTCTGGATGATCGAGTGCAAGGCCTCCAAGACGATCCAGCCCTCCATGGCGGGACCTCTGCAAGCACTGCGCCGTGCGATGGGGAACCGCACGTCCGTCCGAGCCGCCATCGTCCACCCAAAGACGGCGACTCCTCCAGCGATACGGTCGGTGGCGCCGGGGGTGCAAGCGCTTGACGTGAACGCCTTACTGAGCGCTCTGAGCCACAGGAAGTAGGATGCCCGCGCCCCCTACGGCTCGAAGTTCTCGATCATCATCAGATCGGCGCCGCGGCGAAGGGCAAGGGCGGCTAGCAGTCGCGGGCCTGGTAAACGACACCCATGCCGCCTTCGCCCAGTTTCTGAACGACTTCGAAGTGCGACAGGCGGTCGCCGGGTTTGTGCGAGGGCACGGTTCGTACAGCATATCGCGGACGCTATGCGGGTATCATGAGAAGGATGATGCCGCGGGAGATCTCCGATGCCCCGCCGGCCGACGTCTCGAAACTGAGCGAGCTCGAGAGTTCGCTGAGCACGATTCTCCGCGGGAAGGCGGAGGTGGTGCGGCTCTCGCTGGTCTGCCTGCTGGCCAAAGGCCACCTGCTGATCGAAGACGTTCCGGGGGTGGGCAAAACGACGCTCGCGCAAGCGCTCGCGCGCAGCGTGAAGTGCGACTTCCACCGGCTGCAGTTCACCTCCGACATGCTGCCGAGCGACGTGCTCGGCGTGACCATCTACAACGCCCAAAAGCAGGAGTTCGAGTTTAAGCCCGGCCCGATCTTCACCAACTTTCTTCTGGCCGACGAGATCAACCGCGCGACGCCGAAAACGCAGAGCGCGCTGCTCGAGGCCATGAACGAACGGCAGGTGACGCTCGACACGCATACCTACCGCATGGCCCAGCCGTTCATGGTGATCGCCACCCAGAACCCGGTGGAACATCATGGAACGTATCCGCTGCCGGAGTCGCAGCTCGACCGTTTCCTGATGCGGCTTCGGATCGGCTACCCGGACTCGGAGAGCGAGCGCGATATCCTCCGGCAGAAGGCCGGCATGAGGGAGGACGGGCCGTTCGGGCTGGTCTCCCCGCAGGAACTGCTGCGGCTGCAGACGCAGGTGGAGCGCGTCAGCGTGGACGATGCGGTCGTCGACTACATGCTGGCGATTATCGAGAAGACGCGGAGCCACGAGTCGCTTTCCCTCGGCGTGAGCCCGCGCGGCGCGCAGGCGCTGTTCCGCGCCACGCAGGCGCTCGCTCTCATCGAAGGCCGCGATTTCGCCATACCGGACGACGTCAAGCGGCTCGCCGCGCCGGTCTGCGCGCATCGGCTGGTGATCAATAGCCGCGTTGCGCTCTCCTCGCGGCTCGCAGAATTTGGCGACCGCATCATCCAAGAGATCCTCACGTTGATCGACGTTCCGCTCTAAGACACACTCATGAAGACTGCAATCATCGGCCTGCCTATGGTCGGCAAGACATCCCTGTTCACGATTCTGACGGGCGTGCACGAAGCTGCGCGCGTAGGTTCCATGGAGACCCGCGTTGGCGTGGCGAAGGTGCCGGACGAGCGCCTGACAGAACTGGCGAAGATCTTTCAGCCGCCCAAGGTGACGCACGCCACGGTCGAGTACCTCGACTTTCCCGCCATCTCCAAGGAGACCCTTCGCGATCCCAGCTACCTGGCCAGCCTGCGCGTGGTGGACGCGCTGGCTCATGTACTGCGCACCTTTGAGAGCGACTCGGTACCGCACGAGAAAGGCTCGGTCGATCCGTTGCGGGATGCCGAGGACGTCGACATGGAGCTCACGCTGAGCGACCTGGTGGTGGTGGAGAAGCGCATGGAGCGCGTCGACAAAGACCGCAAAAAACAGCGCAGCCCGGAACTCGACAAGGAATACGATTTGCTGGTGCGCTGCAAGGAGGCGCTCGAGAACAACCAGCCGCTGCGGTCTCTCGAGTTCGACGACGAGGACGAGAAGCGCATCCGGGGCTTTCAGTTCCTCTCGCTCAAGCCCATGCTGTACGTGCTAAACATCGGCGAGGAGGACGCAGCCAGGCTGCATGAGGTGGAGAAGAGCTATCGCGAGGGCGCGCTGGGCGGAAAGGCCAACACCGCGGTGACAGCCGTCTGCGGCAAGATTGAGGCGGAACTCGCGGAGATGGGGCCGGCGGAGGCGAAGGAGTTCCTGTCGAGTTACGGGCTCACCGACAGCGGCCTCGAGCGGCTGATCAACGTCACCTACTCTCTGCTGGGGCTCATGAGCTTCCTCACCGCCGGGGAGACCGAAGTGCGTGCGTGGACGGTGCCCAAGAACAGCACCGCGGCAAAAGCCGCCGGGGCGATCCATTCTGACTTTGAGAAGAAATTCATCAGGGCGGAAGTCGTCAATTGGAAGCAACTGGTGGAGTTCAACGGGTACTCAGGCCTGAAGGAGAAGGGTTTGCTGCGGCTCGAAGGCAAAGAGTACATCGTGAAGGACGGCGACGTGCTGGTCATCCGGCACGGCTAGGGCACTTCCCGTCTCCATCAGGCGTTTTCCTCCTTACCTTAGGGCAAGGTGCTAAGTGTGTCCTCGCGTACACACAGCTATCCTCGGCATAGCACTAAGTTCCTAGTACGTTTGGAGTGAAGATGAAGGGCAGCAATTTACTCCTGCCGTGCGTATTTTTTCCGCTCTGCGCGGCGCACGGCAGCATGATCTACGTCAATTCCGACCTTGTAAGCGGGTTCTCGACGGTGTCGACGGTTGTCGGAGTCAAGTACCGGTTATCCCCGAACAACTTCGATATGACGCTCGGACTGACGGCTAGCGGCGGCAATCCGCAGCACCGGATTACGTCGAACCTGGGCTCGCTGGCAGTTCTCTCTGGCGCAACCATTGACTGGGAGCTGCAGCACCTCACAGGCGAGGGCTTTGTTTATCGGGTGGCGAGGGCGGGCGTTACGAGCACCCTCTCCTGGGGAACGTTTTCGTCCACTCCCGCCGGCACGACAGTGACCAACTTCAGGGGAACGACTCCGGGCGCAGCCTTTGATGCGCTGGTTCTTAACGCCCGTTCGATTCGCAATCCGTCCTCTCTCAGCTATTCGGCAATGACTTTCTCGAGCCCTACGCTCACCACGAGCACCGGCACGTTTCAAACCGGCATGGTGATGACACCGGGCACAAACTCAGCTACACAACTGCTTGTCTCGCCGATGAACCTGGCGGCGCACAACTGGACGGTCAAGGGCACCGTGACCGGAGTTCGTGCGGGGAATGGTGGAGACGACGACGTTCTGGTTCACCATCGAGGCCCAGAACGCCAACTTTGACATTGCGCAGCCCGCTCCCGAGCCACCGACCCTGTACGTCATGGCGGGCGCGAGTCTCCTTGGGCTGTGCGGCGTTCTCCGCCGCTATTCCCGTACCAGCCACCTGGCGGCGTCACCGCGGGCCGCGCCAGTCTACCGATAAGGAAGGTACAGAAGTGTTGCGAACGATGCTGTTGTTGTCCCTCGCCTGCCGGTTACCCTGGGCTTTCGGGGGTACGATCTACATCAACTCTCCGTTAGTGCAAGGTTATTCGGCGATCCCCACGGTCGTTGGTACTAAGTACCGGATGTCGCACACGAATTGGGACATGGAGCTGGGGCTAACCCCCGTACTGCAAGTCCCGCTACTTACATTACGGCACCGCTCGGCGCCAACAGCGCCCATCCGGCTGGGCTCGTCGGGCGCACTTACACCCTCGAGATTGAACATTTCGCCGGCGAGGGCTTCGTCCATCGGATGATCAACGGGACGGCGTCGACGACCACGCTCTCGTGGGGAACGTTTGTGACGACGCCGCCCGGCACAACGGTGGCAACGCTCCAGGGAGTCTCTCCGGGCGCATCGTTCAACGCTCTGCTGTTCAACGCGCGAGCAAGCCGCGCCCCGTCGACGATGACGTTCTCCAACTTCAGCTTCTCGAGCCCCACACTGGCAGTCGAAGACGGGGCCTTCAACGACGGCGCAGCCGCCACGCCGGGCAGCGCGTTTGTGACCCAGCTGCTGGTTTCGACGGAGAACCTGGCGGCGCACGACTGGATCGTTCGCGGCCAAGTGACTGGCGTCCGCTCGCTCGGCGGGAGCGGGGACGACAGCTCTGGTTCACGGTTTCCGGCCAGGACGCCGACTTCACTATTACGCCGGAGCCGGGCTCGCTGCAACTGATGTCCTCGGGGGCCGCAGCCGCGCTGCTTTTCCTGCTGCGCCGCCCCCGGCGCCGGCAGCCGCAACAGTAGGGTGACAGCGGGGACTGCTAGCCGCGGTATCATGCGGATTACCCCGTCGTAGTCCCTTCACATGACCTGGCTCCTGGTTGTCCTCCTCAGCGCTACCGGTGAACAGACACCCGCCATCAAGGGTGATGATCGTCCTGCGCAGCCGCCCCGCGAGGCCGGCACAGAGCGCACGCAGCTCAATCTGCTCGGCCAGACCGACACCCGGTCCGGGGAGAGCCGCCGCAACGAGAACGTTCAGTTCAACCTGATCGACAACAACGCACTCAAGGAGCTCAACCAGCGCATCGGCACGTCTGCCACCGTCATCACCGAGTTCCTTCCCGGACGCAATTATTTCGGCGCGGAGTTCGGGCAGACGCCGCCTGCCCCTTTTCTCGCCGCACCCGTGTCGCCTTCAGCCTGGCGTGGACGCCTCACCTGGACTCACTTGAACAGCGTCACCTCCGCGCGGGCTTTCTTTCAGGTCGGACCGGTGCGGCCCGCGCGGGAGAACCAGCTGGCCCTCGAAGGGGGAGGGCGCCTGTGGCGCGGAGCCTATTTCACATCGACCGGATCCCTGCAGCGTATCCGCGGCATGGTGAACGGCAACATCCTGGCCCCGCTCGCATCGGAACGCACTCCCCTGACCACGGATCCTGCCAAACGCGCCTATGTCCAGCGAATCCTCGACGCCTACCCGGCCCTGTTGCCGAATCGCACGGACATCGACATCCGGATGGTCAATCTGAACGCGCCGCAGCGGGTATCGAACGACAACGTCGCGCCGCGCCTGGAGCAACGTCTGACGGACAGAGACACCGCCGTCTTCTCCTATTCGTTTCTGGCGCAACGCGTCCTCGCCTTTCAGCTGCTGAAAGGCCAGAATCCGGACACCACCACCCGCGCGCACACTGCCGCGGTGACCTGGAACCGTGCCTGGTCGGCCCGGACGGTGTCCCAAGTGGGCTTCCGCTTTGACCGCGCCACCATTCAGCTCGTCCCTGAAAACAACAACCTGGGTCCCCAGATCTTCATCAGCAACGTGCTGACGCAGATCAACCCGCAGAACGCGATTCCCACGGATCGAGCTCAGAACAATTGGCGCACCGCCGCGCAGTTGCGGCGCACCGGGGGGCGGCACTCGGTGACCTTGGGCTTCGAAACGATTCGGCGGCAATTGAACGGCACTGAGTCCGACGCGCATCTGGGCGCCTTGTCCTTTAACAACAATTACGGCAACGACGCGATCACGAATCTGCGGCTCGGCCTCCCGACCACCTGGTTTCTCAGCGTGGGGGACATCGGGCGCGGGTTCCGCTACTGGGAGCACTGGTTCTACGCGGCGGACAAGTGGTCCCCGCGCGCCAATCTCACCATCCAGTACGGCGCAGGCTATCGGCCGATCACGCGTCCCGTCGAGGTTAACAACCGCAATCGCCTCCCCTACTACAGCGACTGGAACAACGTCGGTCCGTTTGCCGGAATTGCGTGGCGGCCGGCGGGAGTCCGACTCGGCGTCTTTCGCGCCACCGCCGGCCTCCACTACGGCGAGATCTTTCCGGTGACATTCCAGCAGGTTCGCTTCAATGCTCCGGGCAACATCAAACAGGTCATCATGGACCCGGACCTGCTGATCGCCGTGCGCCCTCCGACGCCCGTCGATCCTACGCGGCTGCCGCGGACGGTGCTCTACGATTACCAGGAGAACCTGGTCAGTCCCTACTCGGGCCAGTACGGGCTCTCCTGGGAAATGGAGCCACGCAGGAACTGGCGCTGGCAGCTCGGCTACACCGGCAGCCGCTCCGTGAAGCTGCTGCATCACTGGTTCTTCAACCGCGGCCACGCGGTGCCCGGCATCCCGCTCACTACCGGGACTATCGACGCCCGCCGTGCGAATCCGAACCACGTCGACATACGCCGCGTCACCAATGGTTCACGGGCGTTTTTCGACGCCTTCCGGACATCCCTGCTGGTGACATCCTGGCGAGGTCTCTCGCTCGACGCCTCCTATTGGTTGAGCAAGGCGATCGATCTCGGCGGCGACTATACGAACGTTGCTCACGACAATGACTCGTTCCGATTCCGCAGCCAGAGCGAGTTCGATGTGCACCGCGATATGAAGGCACGCAGCCGATTCGACCAACCGCACGCCGGACTGGTCCGGGTCAGCTACGCACTGCCTAAACCCTCAGGCAGGGCTCGCCGTCTGGGCACCTGGACATTGAATTCAGTGATTCTCGCCAAGTCCGGCACCACGTTCAATCTGCAGACCGGCTCGGACGCACCGGGCTTTGGGAACGTGGACGGGATCGGCGGCGACCGCCCGAACATCATCGATCCGTCTGTCCTGGGGCGCGCGATCCGGCACCCTGACGTCTCCCGCTCCCTGATGCCGCGCGCCGCCTTTGCGTTCGTTCGCCCCGGCGAAGAACGTGGCAACATGGGGCGCAACGTGCTGCGCCGCGCTCCTATTCGCAATTGGAATGCAGGACTAACGGGAGAGTTCGGTCTCCGCGGCGAGCGCCGGCTGCGGGTGGGCGGCGAGGCGGTGAATCTCACCAATACGCCGCAGTTCGCAGAGCCCGGCGCCTCGTTAACAGATACCAATTTCGGAGCAATCACCAATACGCTCAATGACGGGCGGTCGTTCCGGTTCCAGATCTCCGTGGCCTTTTAGATCCCTCCGGTCCCTCACAATTGACTTGCATCGGTGCGCCGAAATGCTCTACACTCGGGCTTACTCTGCAATTCACTTGCATCAAGAAGGACGGAGGCCCGGTGTTCAGAGTCCTGATTGCACTCCTTTTCACTTTCCTTATCGGCCTTTCGGCGGAGCCCGCGTACACAGTGGCAGGCCGTCTGACGGACGGCAGCGGCGCCGCGGTTCCCGGTGCTGCCGTAAGACTGCGGCTCAGGGGAACGGGCGCGGAAGTCACGGATACGGCTACCGCGGACGGCACCTTCCGGTTTGAGGTCGGCCGGGGAGAGTACGAACTGAAGGCGATCGCCGAGGGGTTCGCGGAGCATCGCCAAACGGTGAAGGCCGGGGCTCCAACTGCCGCTTCTCTTGACATTCGCTTGCGCCCGGCGACCCTGTCGCAGGAAATCACAGTGCGTGCCACCGCCGTCGTCGGCCCCGAGGCTGCCCTGGCGGCGGCGCCCGGGGCGGTGGCTTTCATCGATGCGGCCACGCTGACGCAGAGCCGCGTGTTGACCATCGACGAAGCGTTGCGCAAGGCTACCGGCGTCTTTGCGCGCGGCGAGGAGGGATTTGGACTTCGCCCCAATATCGGAATTCGGGGACTGAACCCGACACGATCCAGCAAGGTGCTTCTTCTGGAGGACGGGGTTCCTGTCTCCTACGCTCCCTACGGCGACAATGCAAGCTACTATCATCCGCCGGTGGATCGCTTCGACAACATCGAGGTCGTCAAGGGTTCCGGCCAGGTGCTGTACGGCCCGTCAACCGTTGGCGGCGTCATCAACTACCTGACTCCCGCGCCGCCGGACCGCTCCAGCGGATCGGTGACCATCATCGGCGGCAACCGCGACTACTTAAACGGACACGTACGTTGGGGGACCACGATCGGGCGCACCGGGTACCTGTTCGATGCCATGCGGAAGCAGGGCGAGGGCGCGCGGGAAAACACCCGTTTCGGGCTGACCGACCTGACCGGCAAAGTCCTGCGGACCGTCAGCCCCCGCCAGACGCTGTCACTCAAGGCGAACTACTATGGCGAAGACTCTAACCTGACTTACTCGGGCTTGCGCGAGTCGGAGTTCCTCGCCAATCCACGGGGTAACCCGTTTCGCAATGACTTCGTCAACTTCAACCGCTACGGCGGGGCGGTGACACACACGTATGTGATTTCTCCGAGTGTAGTCGCGGCCACAAACGTCTACGGACAGCGCTTTACCCGCGACTGGTGGCGGCAATCCAGCAACTCCAACCAGCGTCCCAATGATTCCGCCGACCCGGTCTGCGCCGGCATGGCGAATCTGTTCACAACGTGCGGAAACGAGGGGCGGCTGCGGGACTACCTTACCGCCGGCTTCGAGCCGCGCGTTCGAGTCAGCAGCAACTGGTTCGGGGTACGCAATGAGATGGATTTCGGGTTCCGTGGGCACTTCGAGAACCAGGATCGTCTGCAGCGCAACGGCGATACGCCAACGGCGCGCACGGGCCGCCTCGTGGAGAGCAACCAACGCAAGGCCACAGCGTGGTCCGGGTTCCTGCAGAACCGGTTCGTCCTTGGTAAGTTCGGAATCACGCCTGGCCTGCGGCTGGAACACGTGCGATTTGAGCGGGCTAACCGACTGGTGAACGTTCAGGGGAAGACGGACCTGACGCAGTGGATTCCGGGAATCGGGGTGACCTACACGCCGGCCGCGGCAACCACCATTTACGCCGGCGTTCACCGCGGTTTCTCGCCACCCCGTGCCGAGGATGTGATCAACAACACGACCGGCGGAACAGTGGAACTGGACCCCGAACTGAGTTGGAACTACGAGGTGGGGGTGCGTACTCGTGTCGATCGCATCGCCGCCCTGGAGGCCACGTTCTTCCGGTTGGACTTTGAGAATCAGATCATCCCGGCGAGCGTGGCGGGCGGCGTGGGCGCCACCCTCACCAGCGCCGGACGGACAGTCCATCAGGGCGCTGAAGTCGGCGGGCGCGCTGACTATCGCAACGTCTTCGGGTCGCGTCATAATTTGTGGTTCCGGGCTGCATATACCTGGCTCCCGGTCGCCGAGTTCGCCTCGACGCGCTTTAGTACCGTACCGGGCTCCGGTTCCGTGCGCGTGACCGGCAACCGCCTGCCGTATGCACCCCGGCACTTGCTGAACAGCTCCGTGGGTTATGTCCACGCGACAGGGTTTAACGCCATGATCGAGGGCGTGCAGACCGCGGGCCAGTTCGCCGACGACCTTAATTCCATCAACCCGAGCGCTGACGGACAGCGCGGTCGCATTCCGGGCAACCTCCTGTGGAACGCCACGATCAACTACCCGCTGGAGGCTTGGCGCACGACGCTCTTCGTCTCTGCGAAGAACCTGGGAGACCGGCTCTACATCGTGGATCGCTCGCGCGGTGTCTTACCGGGAATGCCGCGGCTGGTGCAAGTCGGTCTGCGGTTCAGCTTCTAACGTCTGCTGAATTCGGAGACGGTGAAGCGCGACCCGGGCGAGCGAAAAAAAGCGCCGCGCCGGTTTTTTTCAGGGAGCCATCACCGGTGCGGCGCTCGTCAGTTGGGGGTCTGACTAGATACGCGCAGAAGCGCGGACAATCGGGTCAACTTTCTACTGCTGAAGTTCGAGGGTCCTGACCGCCGGTTCGGGACGAGCATCGTATTCGAGTTCGAAGCCGCGAGCACCGCCACGCCGAACCATTCGAAGCGTCATGGGTCCGCAGTGGTCCCGGGGCGCGGTTCGGGATCGTGCAGCAGAGCAGCGGTAATGAGAATCGTCTGCTTCACGCCCTTTCGTCGAGCACCCGCTCCTCCATCCCTCGTAAGCGCCCCGTAAGTCACCGGTATTCGCGTCCCGAGAGCTACGGGTAGACGAACGGCTGCCGCCGACGCAGCTTACAGGCTGGGCTGGACAGGCGTTATCACGGCGAGATCGGAGACAGTGAACCGTCCCAGCGGTTCCGGCGGCTGCGGAGCGATACGGCTTCCCGCGGAGACCTGCCAGATGTAGGTTCCCGCAGGAAGCGGTTCGGATGGCGTCCAGCCTGTTCCGGTCAAATGCGGACTTTGCGCGACCACCCGTCCCTGCGCGTCCTGGACCGTCACCAGGTAGCTGGAAGCGCCGGGCAGCGGCGTCCATTGGAAGACCGGCCTCGCCACGGTTACCGTTTCCGTCTGCGGATAGAGAATCCGGAAGGCATCCTTCGCCGTCGAGGCGATCGACGAGTTGGAGCGGGCGGCCTTTCGCAGCGGAGCTACCGCGGGACCCTCGGACGGGGGTGGCCGGAGGATCAGCGTGACCAGAGCAAAAAGAGTTGCGCCGGCCAGAATATACCGCGCGTAATCGGCAGCACGCGTCACTTACCGCCTCCTTGCACACCGCCGCCCGCAAAACATGGCCGTGTCCGTCCACAGCTTATCACTAAGAGCGCGGCCCGGCGATTGCCATATAACAGGCGAAAGACAGGGGGATGACTGTATTCTGTAAAGAAAGCCCCCGGCATGCGGCATAAGGTCACATTCGGCGTCGGAGTCATCCTCTTTATAGGGCTGCTGACACTCTTCGTCTGGCAGGGGTCCTTCCATTTCGGGGATTTCGACCCGAGCACGCCCGAACAGCGATACATCTTCTGGGCGATTTCGACGCTGGTCTTCCTTTTGACGGTGGCGATGGGCTTCATGCTCTTCCGCACGTTCGTGAAGCTCTACATCGAACGCAGCCGGCGGGCCGAAGGATCCAAGATCAGAACGAAGCTTGTGGCCGGAGCTTTGGCGCTCAGCTTCCTGCCGGTGTTCTTTCTGGTCATCTGGAGCGTCGAGGTTCTGAACCGAAACCTGGACAAATGGTTTGCCACGCCGGCCGCCGGCATTCGCGACACGCTCGAGAAGACGGCGCAGGAATTGAAGGCGGACACCCGGGACCGGGCGCGCGCGCTCGCCGGCTGGCTGGCACACTTACCGGAGACGCAAACGTATTACCTGACGGGCGGGCGCGACAACAACACCTTTGACCGCATCTGCCGGGAGAACCGCCTGAAAGCGGCATGGATCCGCAAGCCCGACGGGACCGTGGCGCCTCTGTGCGGGGCGCCGGAGCGGCGCGATAGCGACGTCGAGGCCAGCCTGCCGCTGCCGACTCCGCTACAGGGCGACATGGTGGTGCGCACGCCGACAGCGGTCAACCTCGCCGCTCAGCAGCGCGAGATCGAACGCCGCGTCCATGACTTCGATCAGCTTTCGCTCGACAGAAAGTCCGCACGGGCGTTCTATCTGCAGTTACTGCTGCTCATCACCTTGTTTGTGCTCTTTGTGGCCACCTGGCTCGCGATTTTCCTGGCCCGTCAGATCTCCGTGCCGATTACAGCGCTTCTCGATGCGGCGCGGGAGGTGCGCCGCGGCAACCTCTCGCACCGGGTGGAGGTGGAGGCGGTGGACGAGATGGCGACTTTGGTCCGGGCGTTCAACGAGATGACCGAAGAGTTAGGCGCGAACTCACGGGAGTTGGAACGGAGGCGGCGGTTTACGGAAGCGATCTTGGAGAGCATCCCCACCGGCGTCATCTCGCTTGATTCAGACGGGCGGATCCGACGCGTGAACCGCGCGTTGAAGCAGATCTTCTCAGAAGAACAGGTGGCCCTGGCCAACCGGTTGCGCGACCTGTTTTCGAGCGAGGACGCCGCGGAGATTGAATACCTGATGAAGCGCGCGCGGCGAACCGGCGTCGCCTCCAATCAGTTCGAGCTGCGGCGGGACGACGGGCGAACGCAGCATCTCGCGGTGACGGTATCGGCCTTGGATGTCAAGCCGGCCTCGGGCTTCGTGCTGGTGCTTGAAGACACAACCGACCTGCTCCACGCCCAGAAGGCGATGGCGTGGCGCGAGGTCGCGCGGCGGATCGCCCACGAGATCAAGAATCCTCTGACGCCCATCGTTCTGTGCGCCCAGCGGATCTCGCGACATCTGGACAGAGCGGGATTACACGAGGACTCGATGCGAGTGCTCCGGCAATGCGCCGAAACGATCAACGCGGAGGTGGACTCCCTGCAGTCACTCGTGGACGAATTCTCGCAGTTCGCCCGATTCCCCGCCGCGCATCCGGTACCGAGCGAGTTGAACGCCGTTGTCGAGTCCGCCCTTGCCGTCTTCGCGGGGCGACTCGAAGGCATCGAAATCCGCAAGGAACTGGCCCCGAACCTGCCGAGCGTGGCGCTCGATCCGGAGCAGTTCAAACGCGTGGTGGTGAACCTGGTCGACAATGCCGCCGAGGCGATGCACCATGCGCTGGTGCGCAGGCTGTACATCTCCACCCACCTCGCCTCGCCGGAGGTCGTGGAACTGACGGTAGCGGATACGGGACCGGGCGTCTCTCCCGAGGACCGCGAGAAGCTGTTTTTGCCCTACTTCTCGACCAAGAGGCGCGGGACGGGGTTGGGCCTGGCGATCGTAAGTCATATTCTGGGAGAGCACAACGCACAGATCCGCGTGGAATCGAACACGCCCAGCGGGGCCCGTTTCGTCGTGGAACTCACACCTGTTGTCGTCGCCGAGGGCCGCCCCTGGGAGGTGCCGGTATGAAG
The DNA here is from genome assembly GCA_033763935.1 of Bryobacteraceae bacterium. Classification (GTDB taxonomy): domain Bacteria; phylum Acidobacteriota; class Terriglobia; order Bryobacterales; family Bryobacteraceae; genus DALYJJ01. The sequence continues at coordinate 11,310 of JANRJO010000018.1, read as the reverse complement.
ACCGGACGAATCCTGATCGTGGACGACGAGCCGAACATCCGGCAGTCGCTGAGCGGCGTGCTCGAGGACGAAGGCTTTGACGTCTCCAGCTGCGAGGATGGCGAAGGCTGCCTGGAGGAGATCCGCCGGCGCACCTACGACGTCGTGTTGTTAGACATCTGGCTTCCCGGCATGGATGGTATCGAGGTTCTCAGCCGAATCCACGAGCTGCCGTTCGACGAGCAGCCGGCGGTGGTGATGATCTCCGGGCATGGGTCGGTGGACGCCGCGGTGCGGGCGACCAAGCTGGGGGCGTTCGACTTTCTCGAGAAGCCGCTCACCATCGAGAAGGTGAATGTCGTGGTCAAGAACGCCGTGCACCAGCGCCGGATGGAGCTCGAGCTGCAGCGATTGAAGCACGATGGCTCGAACCGGCCGGTGATCATCGGCGAGAGCGTCCCGATGAAAGCGCTTCGGCAGCAGATGAAGCTGATGGCCGCGACCAACGGGCGGGTATTGATCTACGGCGAGAGCGGGACCGGAAAGGAGTTGGTGGCGCGGGCCATTCACCTGAGCAGCGCTCGCGCTTCCGAGGCGTTTGTCGAGGTCAACTGCGCGGCGATCCCGGAGGAGCTGATCGAGAGCGAGCTCTTCGGCCACCGGAAGGGCTCGTTCACGGGAGCAAGCGACGACAAGATCGGCAAGTTTCAGAAGGCCGACGGCGGCACGCTGTTTCTCGACGAGGTCGGGGACATGAGCTTGAAGACCCAAGCCAAGGTCCTGCGGGCGCTCGAGGAGCAGCGATTCGAACCGGTGGGCGCGCACAGTTCCGTGCAGGTGGACGTGCGGGTGGTGGCTGCGACGAACAAGAATCTGGAAGAGGAGATTGAACGCGGGAACTTTCGCGAGGATCTCTTCTACCGTCTCAACGTCATACCGTTTTATGTGCCGCCCTTGCGCGAACGCACGGAGGACATCCCACTGCTGGCCGACTACTTCCTCAAGGAGTTCACGACCAACTACGGCCGGAAGGCGAAGGAACTCACCGCCGACGCGTATCAGGTTCTGGCGGAGTACTCCTGGCCGGGCAATGTTCGCGAACTGCGAAACCTGATGGAACGGATCGTCATCATGAACCCCCAGATCCGTATCGACGTCCGGCACATTCCCCTGGCGCCAGCGAGGCGATCGACCGACCGCGGCGTTGACCGGTTCGGGAGCCTGCAGGAAGTGCGCGCGGCGGCGGAACGCGAGTACATTCTCAAGAAGCTCGAGGAGACGCACGGCAACATTACGCGCACGGCTGAGTTGCTGGGGTTGGAGCGGAGCAACCTGTACCGCAAAATGAAGACTCTCGGCATCGCCCCCAAGGAACAGCTCTGAGGGCGAGGCCGAGAGAGGAGAACCGCTACTGGCGGATGGGCGCTTAGATCTTCCGCTTCAGTTTGGCGGTGACGAGCGCCGCGAGGCCGACTCCCAGGTAGAGCGCGCCGGTGGCGGGCTCGGGGACGGCGCCTGGCTCGGGATCTGGCGGCGGCGGCGGGGGAGGCGGCGGGGCGGCAGCGCCAGTGGCAAATTGGAAGTCGTTAATTTGCGGCCGGGCAGAGGAAGCCGTATGGCTGATCGTGACCCTCGAGAGGTTGACGTCCGCCAGGATGCCGAAGAAGGCCATGGTCGACGACGCGAGCACATCGGAGTTGGAATAGACGGTTGTCGTTCCGCTCTTCACTTCGATCACCGACTTGTCGGTGGAGCTGTTGGTGGTGAGTTTGTACCAAAAGCCGAGGGCGTTGACGCCAGCGCTCGGCATCAGGGCGATGATCGCCGAGGCGCCGTCATTGTTCGGTCCGGCAACGATCTGCCCGTATGGCGAAACGGCGGCCACCTGGAAGTTCGAGCCGGTGAAGTTGTAGGGGTAGAACGTCACCTGGTCGCCGGTTACGGGCAGCGTCAGCGACGAATAGAGGCCGCTGCCGAGGCCTTCAAAATCGATCAGGGTGTGGTTGGTGTAGCCAGCGGCGTTCGAGGCGGATTGCCACGCGGACTGGCTGGTGTAAGTTTGGATCGAGGCGCCGGTGAGGGTCGATGCCAAGAGTAGGCAGAGAGCAAACCATCGAAGCAAGCTCACGTGCATGGGGGATCCTCCTTCAAAGAACCGGCGCACACGAAGACTCCGCGCCTGCGGGTCCGAAACGCGCCCGCCGCTGGTTCTGGAACTACTGGAGCTTCGATGGAGTAGTCGCTGAGGGGGCGGGCGATTCTCCGATCAATTCCGGAGTTTCTCACCCTAAATCTATCGATATGCGGGTCTATTTCCGCAGGCTGGACTGAATAGTCCGTTGGTAGTCCCGGGCCTTCCGCAGGACTAGCACAGGGTCGAGCGTAAGGGACCGGGCATCGCGGACGACAGGGCGCCCTTCGACGAAGACATCCTGCACGTCAGAGCCTTTGGAGGCGTAAACGATCTGGGAGTAGACGTCCCAGAGGGGTACGGCGTGAGCGCGGTCGAGGCGGACGGCGATCAGGTCGGCGCGCTTGCCTGGCTCGAGGGAACCGATTTCCTGTTCCATGCCGAGGGCACGGGCGCCCACGATAGTCGCCATCTCAACCGCGGCGCGGGCCGGCAGCGCCTGCGGGTCACCGCGGACCAGCTTCTGCAGCTTGGCCGCGAGGTCCATCTCCTCGAAGAGATTGAAGTCGTTGTTGCTGCCGGCCGGGCCGTCGGGGCCCAGGCCGACGGCCAATCCGGCGGCGAGCATCCGGGTGACGGGAGCAGCGCCGCTGGCGAGTTTCATGTTGCTGGAGGGGCAATGCGCGACGCCGACGCCGCGAGCGGCGAGGATTCGGATATCCGGCTCATCGACGTGCACACAATGAGCGGCGACAGTTCGTCCGTTGAAGATGCCGAGCGCGTCGAGGTAGTGAACCGGGGTCTGCTTGTGCCGGGCCAGGCTCTCCTCCCGCTCCTTGAGAGTTTCCGCCACGTGGATCAGAAGCGGGGCCTTGTATCGGTTCGCAAGCGCACGCGAGGCTTTCAGCAGGTCCGCGGACAGCGTGTACATCGAATGCGGCGCAACGGCGGGCGTGATCAGCGGGTCATTGCGAAAGCGCTCCAGGAACTTCTCCGTGCGGGCGAGTTCGATCTCCGGCGTTTGCGCGTCGGGCACGGGGAAGCCGATGACGGTCTGGCCCAACACCCCGCGGAGGCCGGCTTCTTTGGTGGCCTCGGCGATGACCTCCTCGAAGTAGTACATGTCGGTGAAGGTGGTGGTGCCGGAGAGCATCATTTCGAGGGCGGCGAGGCGGGTGCCCCAGCGGCAGAAGTCAGCGGTGACATTCTTCGCCTCGGCGGGGAAGATGTACTTTTCGAGCCATTCCTGGAGGCGGAGGTCGTCGGCGATTCCGCGCAGCAGGGCCATCGGAGCATGCGTGTGGGTATTGATGAGGCCGGGCGCGATGAGGGCGTTCGGGCGGTCCAGGCGCTGCTTGGGGCGATACTGCCGATCGATGTCAGCGCGCGCGCCAACCGCGAGGATGCGCCCCTTTGCGAATGCAACCGCGCCGTTGTCGATGACGCGGCGAGCGCCATCCATGGTGACCACGTAGCGTGCGGTAACAATCCAGTCGGCGGGCTGTTGGGCGGCGTGCAGGGCCGCGCAAACCAGGAGGCTAAGAAAGAAATGCATCATCGAAGGGCCGCGGGAACAGGTCTTTGAGACGCAGAGTTTCGCGCTTGCCGGCGAGATTGGCGAGGACGATTTCGATGTCCCCGCAAAACTCCCAGAGCAGCTGCCGGCACGCGCCACAGGGCGGGGTGAGGCCGTCGGCCCCGGCGACGACGGCGATGCGGACAAAGCGTTCTGCTCCTTCCGACAAAGCCTTCCACAGGGCGACGCGCTCCGCACAAACGGTGAGTCCGTAGGTGGCGTTCTCGACGTTACAGCCGGTGTGGATGCGGCCATCCTCGTCTTCGAGCGCGGCGCCGACGAAGAACTTCGAATAGGGTGCGTGCGCGCGCTGCCGGGCGCGCCATGCGGCGTCCAGAAGGCCCTCTTTCATACCAGCCTCGGCAGGACGGCCTTGAGCAGGCTGATGAACTGGCCGCGCACCATGCGGCCGGTCTCGAGAACTTCCTCATGGTTGAGCTTCTCGGGAAGAACGCCCGCGGCCATATTGGTGACGCAGGAGATGCCAAGGACATCGATTCCCATATGGCGCGCGGCGATGACCTCGGGGACGGTAGACATACCCACCAGGTCAGCGCCGATGGCGCGCAGATAGCGAATTTCGGCCGGCGTTTCGTAGCTCGGACCGAGGAGGCCGGCGTAGACGCCCTCAGCGAGCTCGATGCCCAACTCCCGGCCGGCCGCGCGGGCCGCCTCGCGGTACCGCACGCTATAGGCGTCCGTCATATCGGGGAAGCGGGGGCCAAGGCTGTCGTCGTTCGGTCCGGTCAACGGATTAGCGCCCTGCAGGTTGATATGGTCGGAGATCAGCACCAGTGCTCCGCGGCTGTAGGAGAGATTGATGCCGCCGGCCGCGTTGGTAACGACGAGCGACCGCACACCGAGCGCGCCGAGCACGCGCACACCGAAAGCGGCCTGGGCCGGTGTATAGCCTTCGTAGAGGTGCGCGCGGCCCGCGAGGACGGCGACGTCAAGCGCGCCCAAGCGGCCGACAATCAGCTTGCCGGCATGTCCGACGGCGGTGGACTGGGGCCAGCCAGGTATCTCGGCGTAGGGGACCGTGACGGCGGAGGAAAGCTCGGCGGCGAAATCCCCCAAGCCGCTTCCCAGGATCACGGCGACCCGCGGGCGCGAGGCGAGGCGCTGCTCGAGATCGCGCACGGCGGGGCCGATCACAGCAACACCCCGGCGATGCAGGCAGACATGAAGTTGGCCATCGTGCCGGCCGCGACGGCGCGGAGGCCAAGGCGGGCCATGTCGGATTTGCGGGACGGCGCGAGTGCGCCGATGCCGCCGATCTGGATGGCGATTGAGCTCAGGTTGGCGAAGCCGCAGAGAGCGAACGTGGCGATGGTGAAGGAGCGGGGATCGAGCGACGGTTTCAGTGGGCCGAGTTGCAGGAAGGCGACGAACTCGTTGAGAACGAGGCGGGTGCCAAGGAGGTTGCCGACGGTTTGCGCATCCTTCCAACTCACGCCGAGCAACCAGGCGACGGGCGCGAAGACGACGCCGAGAATGCCCTCGAGGGAGCCCGGAAGCCAGCCCATGCCGGGCAGGCCGTGGATCCAGCCAAGGATGCCGTTGACCAGCGCGATGAGGGCAATGAAGGCAATCAGCATCGCACCGATGTTGAGGGCGAGATGGAGTCCCTCGCCCGCGCCGCGGGCGGCGGCGTCGATGACATTGACCCCCGGCTTCTCCACTTCCACCTTGACTCCGCCCATAGTTTCCGGTTTACCGACTTCGGGCATGAGCATCTTGGCGATGAGAATGGTGGCCGGAGCGGTCATGATGACGGCGGTCAGCAGGTGTTCGATGGCAACGCCGGCGATCTTGACGTAGGCGGCCATCACCGCGCCTGAAACGTGGGCCATGCCGCTGACCATGATGGTGAACAACTCGCTCTGCGTGAGATTGGCAAGGAAGGGACGGATGGTGAGCGGCGCTTCGGTCTGGCCCATGAAGATACTGGCGGCAACGTTGGTGGACTCGGCGCCGCTGGCTCCCATCACGCGCTGCATCAGGACGGCCATGGCGCGGATGACGATCTGCATCACTCCGAAGTAATAGAGGACGGAGAAGACGCTGGCGATAAAGATGACGATCGGGAGTACCTGGAAGGCGAAGACGACGCCGAAGGGTCCGGCTTTCTCGCCGAGCGGTCCGAACACGAACTTGCTCCCCATCTCCGCGTAATCGAGCAGCGCATTGACGGCAACGCTGGCGGACTGAAAGCCGTAGGCGAGGGGTGTCTTGAGGACGAGGAAGGCGAACAGGAACTGGAGGCCCAGGCCCCACAAGAGCAACTGGGGCCGGATGCTGCGGCGCGAACTTGAGAACAGATAGGCGAGGGCGAGGATGACAACCAGGCCAAGGAGGCCCGTGAGGCGCTCCACGTTACCCGACGACCTCGAGAATCAGCTCCCGTTCTTCGGGGGCGTGGGCGGAGATGCGGAAGGCGTCCTCGACCATTTCAGCAGCCTCTTCGACGCGCTCCTCGTTGGTGGTGTAGAGGCGGCAGAGCACAGCGCCGGCGTCGACCTTCTGACCGATCTTCACTTCGAGAATGACGCCGACGGCGGGATCGATCTTATCGTCCTTCAGGTCGCGGCCGGCCCCGATCATCATGGAAGCTCGGCCGATGTACTCGGCGTCGATGGCGGTAACGTATCCGGCGCGGGGCGACATAACCTCGCGAACGCCCGTAGCGTTCGGCAGCAGTTCGAAGCGATCGAGCACCTGCGGATTGCCGCCCTGAGCGGCGATGACTTCCTTGAACTTGCGATAGCCGGCGCCGTCGAGCAGCTTACTCTGGGCGATGTCGCGGGCCTCGTCAATGGTCTTCGCGACCCGGCCCAGGTAGATCATGCGGGAGGCAAGCTCGAGCGAGATCCGGGTGAGGTCCGTGGGGCCCAGGTTCTGAAGAGTCTGAGAGACCTCCATGATCTCGAGGGCATTGCCGACGGCGTAGCCGAGCGGCTGATTCATGTCGGTGATGAGGGCGGTGACGCGCTTGTCGACGCGGCGGCCAATGCCGACCATCATCTGCGCGAGGCGACGAGCATCCACCTGGCGCTTCATGAAGGCGCCGGCGCCGACCTTCACGTCAAGGACGAGCGCATCAAGGCCGACCGCGAGCTTCTTCGACATGATCGAGGAGGCGATGAGCGGGATGGACTCGACTGTACCGGTGACATCGCGGAGCGCATAGAGCTTGCCGTCGGCGGGGGCGACTTCGTCGGTCTGGCCTATGAAGGCGAGGCCGAGGCGGCCCAACTGGTCGCGGAACTCGTCGATGGTGAGGTTGGTGCGGAAACCCGGAATTGCTTCGAGCTTATCGAGCGTGCCGCCAGTGTGTCCGAGGGCGCGGCCGGAGATCATGGGCACGACGACGCCCGCGGCGGCGGCGAGAGGTGCGGCGACGAGGCTGGTCTTGTCTCCAACGCCGCCGGTGGAGTGTTTGTCGACCTTGATGCCAGGAACCGCGGAGAGGTCCACGGTCTGCCCGGAACGCAACATGAAGTCGGTGAGGGCACTCACCTCGCGGTCCGCCATGCCGGAGAAGTAAGTGGCCATCAGAAACGCTGACATCTGATAGTCGGGGATCTCTCCGTTCGTGTAGCCTTCCACTAACTGCTGGATCTCTTCCGGGCTCAGTTCTTCGCCGTCCCGCTTCCTCTGGATCAGATCAACTATTCGCATTATGAAGACCTTAGCGTACCATCTTATCTCATAGAAAGTAAACGAACGCGGCTGAATCGTCCGCCTCACGCCACGGCGGCGCAAGCGGTAGCCCGCTGTAACGGTGTTCCCGTTTCCGGTTCTCAGGCCGGTCGGATCTCGGGAAGAGGGTGCCGGAAACGGGCCGCGAAGATCTCGCCGAACAGGCCGAGCATCTCCTGATGGATGTGCCCGTTGTCGGCAAGGAGATGTGGCCCGGTAAGAGCGGCGCGCCCGCCCTTCATGTCGGAGACGCTCCCGCCGGCCTCTTCGACGAGCAGTATTCCCGCGGCCATGTCCCAGGGTTTGAGGCCAAACTCCCAGAACGCCTCCAGGCGTCCGCAGGCGACATAGGCGAGGTCCAACGCGGCGGAGCCGGCGCGGCGGACGCCATGGCTCAACATGGCGAGCTGGTAGTAGAAGTGGACATTCACGTTCTGGTGCCGCTTCAAGCTGGGGAAGCCGGTAGCGACCAGCGCGCCAGCGACTTCCGGCGTCGAGGAAACGCGGATACGCTTGTTGTTCAGCCAAGCGCCGGAGCCGCGCTCGGCGGCGAACATCTCGTCACGAAGCGGGTCATAGACGACGCCGGCGATGAGTTCGCCGGCGCGCTCCAGGGCAAGCGTGACGTTGAAAACGGGAAAGCCGTGCGCAAAATTGGTGGTGCCGTCGAGCGGGTCAAGGAACCAGCGATACTCGGAACGGCCCTCGTAGCCGCTACCTTCTTCCGCGACAACACCGTGGGAGGGGAACAGGGTGCGCAGCCGTTCGACGACGAACCGTTCGCTGGCCCGGTCGGCTTCGGTGACGAGGTCGAACTCATCTTTGAGCTCGAAGCCGACGCGCCGCTCGAGATAGCGGAGCAGGAGCGCGCCGGCGTCGCGAGCGATGTCGGTAGCGGACTCGAGGAATGAGGGCACTCAGGCGTCTCCGCCGACTTCGTAGAGGTACTTGATGTCGTGCTTGAAGATGAAGAGGTTGGGCCCGTCCGTGCGGGTGAGGCGAATGAAGTGGGCGTCGTAGAACTCGATCTTGCCCTCGAACTCGTCGTTATCGACCAGCTTTACGCGGATCGGCGTGCCGTCGTCGATGAGGCGCTTGAGGTACCTGGACTCTTCCAGCGTCTGATCAGACACTTTCGGCTTGGCTTTCGCGGCCAGTTTAGGCTCCATTTTGTCTTTATCGTAGCGAACACGCTACTGGCTGCGCAGAGGGCCGCGGCCTGGAGCAGGCTCTTGGGGGTCCGCCTCGCCGAAGTAGCCGGTGCGGGAGACGACCCGCAAGCCGGGGCGCGCGACGTTGACGGCAAGGCGGTGGAAGGGGTCTTTCGTGCGGGGCACGTTTCTGGGGTAGAAGCCAAGGAGGTATTGAGTGCGGAGGTCGGCGAGGATGTCGGCGAAGGCGCGGTCGAGGGGATCGCCGATGGTGGGTGCGAAGACGCGGCCGCCGGTCTGGGAGGAGAGGGTTTCGAGCGCGTTCTCGCCGCCGGTATTGCGGCCGGCGTCGGTGGGGACGGGGACGACGAGGATGGTGTAGATGGCGGCGTCGGCGAGGTGCACGGCGCGCAGGGCGTCCGGGAACTTCTTGACGCTAGTGGTATCGCCGCCGTCGGTGACGACGACGATGACGTGGCGGCCCCCGCGGGGCTCGAGATCCTCGGCGGCCACGAAGAGGGCATCGTAAAGGGATGTACCGCCTTCGGGCTTGATGGCCTTCATGGCGCTTTCAAACCGGGAGAGGCGACGGGAGAACCGAACCGCCTGGGTCACTTCGTAGTTGAAGGTGTAGAAGGAGACGGCGTCGTCGGGGTTCCCCTCGGCGAAGATGGCGCTGAGAAACTTGCGCGCGCTGTCGAGCTGGAACTTCAGTTCCTTGCCGGTGGAGGCGCTGGCGTCCATGAGGAGGGCGACGGAGAGGGGCTGCTCGGTGTGTTTTTCAAACAGCGCGAGCTCTTGCGGGATCCCGTTGTCCTGCACGCGGAAGTCGTCACGGGTGAGTCCGCCGACGGGCGCGCCTCGCTGATCTTTGACGGTGACAAGCAGGCGGACGAGGCGGACATCGACCTTAAAGGTAGGGTCCTGTCCGTGGGAGGAAGCGGCGGAGGCGGCAAGCGCCAACCATTGGCGGCGGGTCAACGCTGGACCACCTTCTCGTCCCATTGGCCTTCGACCCAGACTTCGCCGTCCTCGAAATGCTCCTTCTTCCATACGGGAACGATCTTCTTGAGCCGGTTGATGGCTTCGAGGGCGGCTTCAAAGGCGGGCCGGCGGTGGGGAGCGGTGACGACGACCGCGACGCTGGCCTCGCCGATCTGAAGCCGCCCGAGGCGGTGGACGAGCGCGACGCGGCCGATGGCGAAGGAGGCGGCGAGGTCGAGGCCGAGTTGGGCCATGACTTTGAGGGCCATGGGTTCGTAGCACTCATAGTCGAGAAAGCGGGTGGCCCGGCCGCCGGAGTTGTTGCGGACGACGCCTTCGAAGGCAACAACGGCGCCGTCCTCGCCGCGGAGCAGGCGCTCTTGAAGGCGGCGCGTGTCTATCACCTGGCGGGTGAGAGCAAAGTAGTGGCCGCCGGGATCGGAGATCTCGTGGGACGAACCGCCGCTCACGGGTGGCAGGAAGGCAACCTCGTCGCCGTCAGAGAGAGGGGTTCGGGCGTCGACAAACTCGTGGTTGTGGGCCAGGACGATGCTCTTTCTTAAGTCGCGAAGGGGAGGCGCGGCGGCTGCGTAATGGTCGAAGACGGACTCCACCTGCGCGCCCGGGGGCAGGTCAAGGGCGTCCTCGGGCCGCCCGACAATCTCCTTGAGCATCCCAAAAAAGAGCACACGAACTCGCACAGTTACCAGTGTAGAGGACGTACGACGCAGCCACGGGTTTCCAACGGTGCAGGCTAGACGGTGCAGATGCGGATGGCTTCTTCCAGGGACCGGAGGGGGTCCTTCAAGGGAGTGTATTCGTGGGAGAGCCAGCCGGTGAAGCCGAGGTCGGCGATGGCTTTTGCGATGGCGCCGTAGTTCATTTCCTGGGTTTCGTCGAACTCGTGGCGGCCGGGGTTGCCGGCGGTGTGGAAGTGGGCAACCCATTGGATGTTGTCGCGGATGGTGCGGATGATGTCACCCTCCATGATTTGCATGTGGTAGATGTCGTAGAGCAGTTTGACGCGGGGCGAGTCGACGCGTTTGCAGACCTCGACGCCCCAGGCGGTGCGGTCGCACATGTAGTCGGGGTGGTTCACCTTGCTGTTCAGGAGTTCGATGCAGAGGGTGACGCCTTTGTCCTCGGCGCGTTTCTTCACCTTATTCAGGAACGCCACGCTATTGTCGGCGCCTTCAGCGTCGGCCATGCCTTTGCGCTCGCCTGAAAGCAGGATGACATTGGGTGCGCCGGCGGCGGCAGCGGCGTCGATGGCTTCGATGAGCCGCTTTTCGATGGCGTCGTGATTCGCTTTGTTGTTGATGCCGTCGCGGATGGAACTTCCGCCGGGGACCATGGTGGGGGTCAGCCCGTACTTCTTGAGAACGGGGAAGGTCTGCGGGCCTACGAGATCGAAGCCGGTGATGCCGCGGGCCGCGGCTTCGCGGCACATGTCCTCAAAAGGCATCTGGGCGTTGCGGCCGAACACGCCGCGGGTGACTCCCTGTTTGAGGCGTCCTTTCGCGGCCGGGGCGGATGCGGTTTGGGCAGCGGCAAGCGGGGCAGCGGCGACGCCGGCCAGGGCAGATCGACGGGTGATCATGCCGCTACTATATAGCGGCTCTTGAGGCGCCGGGGCGACGATGCCGGTTAGTGCTCCAGGGGCGGGCGGGCGGATTCGAGGGTGCGTTCCTCGTCGTCGTCGAGGGCGGAGAAGAGGTCGAGGCCGGCGCGGGCTTCGATGTCGTCGAGGGGGGTTTTGGGGGAGGGGGCGTTGGGGACGATGGCGG
>JANRJO010000017.1:0-153591 GCA_033763935.1 Bryobacteraceae bacterium | reverse complement strand
ACGAACGACCCGTTGATCCGCTGGTTGCTCGTTAACATGTAGTCCGACTTCGTCGAGAACTGGTCCTGCTTGAAGCCTGCCTGGTTCGATACCGGGAAGAACGCGTTGTTGATCAGCGCGAACTGTCCGTCGGCATCCTTCACAGATGGCTGGTAATGGTTCTTCAGAATATCCGTCAGGCGCCGCGAGATCGGAGAAATCCGCGCCACGGGAATCATGTTGTTCGGAAATACATCCTTCACCATCCGGCCGTTGACCGTCTTCGCCGTCGCCGGGTCATAAATGGCGCCGCGAATAACGTCGCGGCCCATGGCGTCCGTGCCGATCCGTTGCTGAGTGAGGTAGCGGCTCAGGTTGCCGTCGTACCACTCCGGAATCGGCACCGTGACCGTCGGGCGACCCGCCCCCGCCGAACGACTCCTTATAGCGCTCGTACGCCGTGTAGAAGAACCACTTGTCCTTGCCCGTCCACAGCTTCGGAATGCCCACCGGTCCGCCGCCGGAAAACGCGTAGTTGTGGCGGCGATCCAGCCGCTTCGGCCGGCCGTAGAAGTTGTTGGCAAACGTGTTCGCGTCCATCCACTCGTTGTGGATCTGGCCCATCGCGCTGCCGTGATACTGGTTCGTGCCGCTCTTCAGCACGAAATTGAAAACACCTCCGGCGGTGCGCGCGAATTCTGCACTCATGCCGGATGTTTGGACTTTGAACTCCTCAATTGCCTCCATCGAAGGGCTCGATTCGCCCAGGTGCCCGCCGATGTAGATCGTCGCGGAAGCGCCGTCCAGTACCACCTCTTTTGAGAAAGAAGGCGCACCATTGATGCGGCTCGTCCAGTTGTTGCCGCTCACGCCCGGCGTCAGTTTGTACGCGAAGTTCTCCGCGTAACGGCCGCCGCTGAATCCTAGCGGCAGGTCGATCACCTCGCGCGTCGTCATCAGCGTCCCAACCTCGGGCGTCTCCGTCTGCAGAATCGGAACCTCGCCCGTCACCGTCACCGACTCCGAGGTCTGGCCGACCTCGAGAGTGGCATTGATCGCCAGTACGTCCGTGACACTCAGGCGCAAGCCGTCCCGGACTACGGTCTTGAACCCGTTCGCAGAGAAGGTAATCTTGTACACGCCGATCTGTAGGTTGGGCACGCGGTACTGTCCCGCCTCGTTCGTCGTGATTTCAGACGTCTGATTCGTCTGCGTGTTCGTGATCGTGACCTTTACATTCGGCACTGCCGCGCCGGACTGGTCCAGCACCGTACCCGTTAAGGTGCCGCGGTCCTGCTGCCCATGAAGCAGCAGTGTGGCAAGTATCGCCACGAGAAACAGAATCCATTTTGATCTCATAAAACCAAACTCCTGAAGCTCACCTAACTTCGGTCGAGTTCAACAAATCTGTACCGATTTGTACTCTAAACACTCGTTCAGAAGACAAACCCTGAAGTGGCCTGTACAAGGCCTTACAGATACTGTTACAGATTAGTAAGCGATGTCAAGGTCTTCAGATCCGAATCTCGGCCCCCTCGCCGTCTCCCCCGTGCGCCAGGACGCTCACCGGCGGATCAGCTGCCACTTCACTCGCGTATAGGCGATTCGAAAGCCCTGGCGCTCGGCATTGCGCTGGGAAGAACTCCCGGGCTGGCAATTGATCATTGCAATGTCGCAGCCCGCCGCGATGGCATGCTGGATGCGCGCTTCGAACAGTGCATTCTGCGCCCCACGCTTACGCCATTCCGGCAAGGTGCTCGCGCCGGCCATCAACGCAACACCCTCATGCAGCAGCAGCGCCCCCGACGCGATGGCGCGCCCCTCCCACTCGGCGAGGAACGACAGCGCGCCTTCCCGGTAGGCCGTCACCTGGCATAGATCGAACAGCAGGTCGTCGAAGCCGGTGAGCCCGGACCAGCCTTCCGCCGCCGTCCGCGCCCAGAGCTCTTCCTCGCCGCGCCCCGCCAGTCGCACCGTCAGCGACGGGTTGCGCGCCCCGCCTCCGGGAAGCGACGGCGGCAGCGGCATGTACATCATGCTCGAGAACTCGATCGGGAAGTAGCGCCGCTCCCCCAGCAGCCCCAGCAGGCAGGGATCGGCAAGCGGGCTGACCTCGTGCATCACCGGCGCGCCGCGCTGCTCGAAGAAACCCTCCACCTCATCCATATCTCCCGCGGAAGGCATCTCAAACAGCCCCAGGCAGAACGTCTGCGTGCACGGGGAGCGTGGGCCGTCATAACAAAGCATCGCCCCGCGAACCTCTTTGTGGCAGGCGCCCGATGCCGGGCTTCGTTGCCCACGGGCATCGACGAAGCGCGCGTTCGCCGCGGCCTCCGCACGCTCCAGCCGCCGGGAAAGGGCCAGATCGGCGACGGGGAACGGAGCCGGGGCCATAGCAGGTTGATTGTAGCCTGCCGCTGCCGCGGGCGGAAGCGCCTGGCTTAGCGCGCGATGGTGTCCAGAAAACTCTCGCCCGCGGGAATCGACGTGCCGAAGTTCCGCGCGATGGTCTGGCCGATGTCGGCAAGCGACCCCCGGTCCCCCAAATGGCGAGCCCGCCGCGCGTGCGGCCCGTGAACCAGTAGCGGCACATACTCCCGTGTATGGTCGGTGCCCGGAGTGGTGGGATCGCAGCCATGGTCGGCGGTCAGAATCAGAAGGTCGTTGCCCGTCATGCGGTCAAGAATGTACGGCAGCCAAAGGTCGACATCCTCGAGCGCCTTAGCGTAGCCCTCCACGTCCTTGCGATGGCCAAACTGCTGGTCAAAGTCCACCAGGTTCACCCAGATCAGGCCTTCCCACCGCGCCTGCATCGCGTCCAGCGTCTTCTGCATGCCGTCGCCGTTGTTCTTCGTCCGCGCTTGCGAGGTGACCCCCCGGCCCAGAAAAACATCCGCGATCTTGCCCACCGTATGCACCGGCACCTTCTCCTGCGCAAGCCGGTCCAACAACATGCCCTCCGGCGGCGCCACCGCATAGTCATGCCGGTTGGCGGTGCGAACGAATGCCCCCGGGCTGCCGACAAACGGCCGCGCGATCACCCGGCCCACTTCGTGCTCACCCGTCAGCAGGCGCCGCGCGATTTCGCAGCACCGGTACAGCTCGTCGATCGCAACCACCTCTTCGTGGGCGGCCACCTGGAACACGCTGTCCGCCGACGTGTAGACGATCAGCGCCCCCGTACGCATGTGCTCTTCTCCCAGATCCCGGATGATCTCCGTCCCGGAGGCCGGATAGTTGCCAAGCACGCCGCGCCCCGTCTCCGCGGCAAACGCGTCGATGATCTCTCGCGGGAAGCCGCGCGGGTAGAGCGGAAAGGGCTTCGCCAGGTGGATCCCCGCCATCTCCCAGTGGCCCGTCGTCGTGTCCTTGCCGGGAGACGCTAGCGCGCACCGGCCATAACAACCCAGAGGCAGCGTCACCGCCTCCAGGTGCGCCAGGTCGCGGATGTTCGCCAGACCCAGGTGGCAGAAGTTCGGCAGGTTGAGCCGCCGATGCGCCGCTACATGCCCCAGCGTGTCCGCACCGGCGTCCCCATAGTCCGCCGCGTCCGGCATCTCACCGATGCCCACGCTATCGAGCACAATCCACACGATGCGGCGGAACTCCATCGTCATTCTGCCAACGCCTCTTCGATACGCTCGGTTAGCATATCGACGAAACGCTCAGGGAGAAAGCCGTTTAATCGGCTAAAAATTCGCCCGCTCTTGCCGAAGATCACCGTCGTGGGTATCGAGGAGACCCTGAGGTTGGCCGACAAACCCTCGTCGTAGTACACCGCTTTGTTCCAGTTGAGCTGCTTCAGGAACGGCTCCACCACGCTGCGGTCCTCGTCCGTGTTCACCGCCAGAAAGATGACGTCCGCCCGGCCCTTGAACTTCTGCTTGACCTCTTCATACAAGGGATACTGAACCCGGCAGGGCCCGCACCACGTAGCCCAGAAGTCCAGCACCACCACCTTGCCCTTCAGCGAGCGCAGCGCGAGAGGTTCGCCCTTCAGGCTCGTCAGTGTGAAGTCCAGCGGAGCCGAGGCGTTCAGGTTGGGATCGAGCTTCTGAAGGTTCGCCCGCCGCGCCGCCAAAAGCGCCGCCGTCCGGTCGTACGCCTCGAGCACCAGCGCTCCCAGTCCGTCTTCCGACCCCTTCACTTGCCGATAGCGCTCGCCCAGCGCTTTCCGGTCCCCAGCCCGGTCCGCCTCCGCGGCCAGAGCGAAGGCGTTCGCCAGTGCCGCCAGCGCCGCATCCGGCGGCAGCCAGCGCGCCGCCTCACGGGCCGCCTCCGCCTGCGGGTATGCGTCAAAACTCTTCTGCGCCGCCGTCGCCGCCTTCTCGCGGTCCCCCAACAGGCCGTACGCGCGCGCCTGGTAAAGAAGCGCCCGTCCCAAACTCCGGTCGATCTCCTCGCGAAACCGCGCCCGGTCTCGAGGGCTCTTGAGAAATCGCTGCTGCGTCGCCGTGTCGCGCTCGTTCTCGCGCAGCCGCTCCTCCAGCCGCGCCGCCAGCTTGAGGATGCGCTCAGCCGATTCCTTGCCTCCCAGACCGATCAGCGCCCGGCTCACCCGGTCCAGCGTCTCGATATCCTCGACCTTCTTCTCGAGCAGCCGCTGCCCGTACTCCGCCACCCGCCGGTCGTCATTGATCTCCGCCGCGGCCCGAAACAGCGTCCGCTCCAGCTCAATCCGCTGCGCCGACTCCGGGTACTTCTTCAAATGCCCTTCAATCGCGCGGATGAACTCCACGGGACTCGACCCCGCCTCGCCCAGCGACTGCCGCAGTTCGCGCTCCTCGGCGGAAGGCTCCTGTGCCAATATCAGAACCGGAACCAGCACCAGCGCCGCGAAGAACTGCTTCACTCCGCCTTACCCGGCCCTCGAAATGTCTCCACCAGGTAGCGCGCCCGCTCCCGTGCCATGTTGAGATAGCCCGAGTTCTTGACCACCCGTTCCAACAGCGGAATAAACTGCTCCACAGCCACCAGCCGCTTGCGGTCCCACGCCGCCTCGATGTGCAGGATCGCCTGGTTCACTCCCAACCGGTCGAACTTCACCGTCCGCTCCAGCGCCACCAGGTACTGCTCACTCTCGGAGATCCTCTCGAACCACTCCAGAAGCGCCTTCGCGTTTTCATCAATCGAGTAGTTGAACTTCTGCTCGCTCTTCGAGTCGCCTTCCTCCCAGCGGAACGTCTTCTCGCCCATTTTGGCCACCTTCAGCCCCGATTCAATCGGGCGCTTGAAGCGGTCCAGCTTCTCAGCCAGGTCGAACATCGCAGCCGTATCCGCCTCTGCCAACTTGAACTTCAGGGGAGCTTCGTCCTTCGGGTCTTCCTTATAAACCCCGCTCCCGTCCTTCTCGACGACGATCTCCACGTACGCCGGTGTACTGCCGGGGAAGCTCTTCGAGAAGAAGAGGCGAGGCTCCGCCGAAAGGCTGGCGGCAACGAGAAACAGCAGGGCGGTCCTGGTCATCGTGACGCTCCCGAATGCAAGCGTTGTTCCATCTGTACCCGGCTGGCATGACAGATGGCAGCCGCCACCGCGTCCGCCGCATCTTCCGCATCTAACTCGGGTGCCGGCCCCACCAGCCGTCGCACCATGAACTGGACCTGTTCTTTTTCGGCACGCCCGTGGCCCACAACGCTCATCTTGATCTCCGCCGGCGAGTACTCGCCCACCGCCAGCCCAGCTTCCGCCAGCGTGAACAGCGCAACGCCGCGGACGTGCGCCAGCTTCAGCGAACTCCGCGCATTCGCGGCGTAGAACAGATCCTCCACCGCCGCCCCCTCCGCAGCATGCTCGGCGGCAATCCGCCGCAGCGCCGAGCCGATAGTGCACAAACGCGTTTCCAGTCGAGCCTTCGCGTCCGTCCGAACCACTCCCGCGGCAACCAGGCGGTGCGAGTGGCCGTCGCTTTCGATCACGCCCCAGCCCGTTCGCTCCGTGCCGCAGTCGATGCCCAGAATGCGCATGAAAGGATGCGCGCGTCAGGAGGCGAGCGCTTCCATCTCCTTCTCGTCAATGTCGAAGTTCGAATAGACGTTCTGCACGTCGTCGTGCTCCTCGAGCGCCTCCGAGAGCTTGAGCATCGCGGCGGCATTCTTGCCTTCGAGCTTCATCAGGTTCTTCGGAACCATCGCGATCTCGGCCGACGCCGTGCCGATCTTCGCCTTCTCGAGAGCGCCGAGGACCGCAAAGTGGTTCTCCGGAGCCGAGAGAATCTCCCATTGGCCGCCGTCGTTGCGCAGGTCGTCCGCCCCCGCTTCGAGCACCAGATCCATCAGCTGCTCTTCCGTCGCGTGCTCCTCGTCAATCAGGATCTGGCTCTTGCGCTCGAAC
The DNA here is from genome assembly GCA_033763935.1 of Bryobacteraceae bacterium. Lineage (GTDB taxonomy): Bacteria > Acidobacteriota > Terriglobia > Bryobacterales > Bryobacteraceae > DALYJJ01. The sequence goes on along the minus strand of JANRJO010000017.1, from coordinate 147,279 downwards.
ATCCAAGCCACACTGCCCAGCTCGCCCAGGTTCCCCCCGTTCTTCGAAAAGACGTGGCGAATCTCGCTCACCGTGCGGTTCCGGTTGTCCGTGGCCGCGGACACCATGACGGCCGCGCCGCCCGGTCCGTAGCCCTCAAACATGATCTCGTCGATCTGGCCGCCTTCGATCTCCCCCGTGCCGCGCTGTATGGCCCGCTTGATATTGTCGTTCGGCATCGATACCGCCTTGGCGGCGGCAACGGCGGTGCGAAGGCGGGGATTGGCATCCGGATCGCCCCCGCCCGAGCGGGCAGCGATCATGATCTCCTTAATAATGCGCGTAAACACCTTCCCGCGCTTGGCGTCGAGGGCGGCCTTCTTGTGCTTGATGGTCGCCCACTTTGAGTGGCCTGACATCTGAGACTCCGTTAGAGGTAGGAAGACTGAACGAGCATACGCCGGACCCGAGACCGGCGCTGAACCCAATCGTTCAGTGTATCAGGATCAAGAGGTTACCAGCAATGCGAGCCGGAGGCCCCCTCCGCCCGGCGCCCCATCCGGTCGCAGCGTGAGACGCATTACAATGCACAGGTGGCTCCGGCTTTCACCGAAGCGGCCGCGGCACGCCGAGGGCTGGCGGGATTCTTCCTCGCCGGCATGCTGGTGTCGTTTCTGGGAGCCCTCCTGCCCGTCTGGGGCCACCACCTCACCGATTCCTTCGAACTGGTCGCCTACTACTTCCTGGGACTGAACGTCGGCGTCCTCGCGGGTCACCGCCTCGCCCGGCCGCTCGTCGAGCGCAAGGGCCTCTCCGTCGCCCTCCCCATCGCCGGCGTGCTCGCGTTCCTTGGGTTCGCTTGGCTCTCGGCCGCCCCCGCCGCCGGCGCCCCCTGGTGGCGCCTCGCCGGCCTGGTCGAAGTCGGCCTCGGCGCCGGGATCCTCAATACCGGCCTGTTCCACGTCATCACCCGCGCCTACGAACTGGCGCCCGCCGCAACCGTCAACCTCGCCGGCACGTTCTTCGGGCTCGGCTGCCTCGTTACATCGGTGCTGGTCGCCGGAACCTATTACGTCTACACCGTCGGCTCCATCCTGTTCTTCCTCGCGTTGATCCCCGCCTACTTCTCCATCGCCTATGCCCGCTTCCGCTTCCCGTCGCTGCCCTTCGCGCCCCAACGCCCGTTCGCCGAGGTCCTGGCAGACTTCAAAAAACCCGCCGCCGTGCTCTTCACCCTGCTCCTGTTCTTCCAGTTCGGAAACGAATGGGCAATCGCCGGCTGGCTCCCGCTGTTTCTCGTCCAGCGCCTCGGCATCAGCCCGTCTACTTCCCTCTGGCTCCTGGCGCTCTACTGGTCCGCCCTCCTCGTAGGCCGCCTCGCGGCCCAGGCCATCCTGCCGCGCGTCAGCCACGGACGCTTTCTCCTGGCTAGCGTCCTGAGCGCCTGGCTGGGCTGCACCATCCTGGAACTGACGAATAACCTCTCCGGCGCCACCGTTGGAATCCTCCTCACCGGCGGCGGATTCGCGTCAGTCTATCCCCTCGTGGTCGAGCGCATCGGCCACCGCTTCCCGTATTACCATCCCGGCATATACAACGGCATCTTCTCGCTTGGCCTCACCGGCGGTCTGCTCGCGCCCGCTACCCTCGGCTGGTTCGCAGACCTCTGGGGAATCGGCGTCGTCATGTTCCTCCCCTTCCTCGGTACCGGCATCGTCGTAGCGCTCCTCGGCGCGCTCTGGGTAGAAGAGAAACTCGCCTCCCTCGCCGCCCTTCGGTCCGGGTAACGCTGCGGTGCCCTCGCGGAGCGCTCCAAAGTCGGGGTTCTAGCGCCACCTCACGGAATGGACTAAGGGCTCTACAAGCCGGGCGATCAATTTGACGCCGGTAACGCTGCTCTCCAACTGCAACGTTCTCGGAGACGGCTATGATTGTGGTCATGCTGCTTCGTGCCCTTTGCATCCTTGTTTTTGCTTCCTCCCTCTTTGCTCAACGGCCGCCGCGACCGGGGGAAGACTGGGTCTCACTGTTTAACGGGAAGGATCTGACCGGGTGGGTGAAGGTGGGCAACGAGAAGTGGGAAGTCAATGAGGGCTCGATTCACGGACGGGCGGTGACCAAGGAGTACGGCTACCTGCAGACGGAGAAGAGCTACAAGGACTTTCATCTGGCCGTGCGCTTCAAGTGCGAGGGCGATGGCAACTCGGGCGTCTTCTTTCATGTCGGCTTCAAGGCGGGAACGGCGGACGTCAGCCAGGGGCTGCAGGTTGAGGTGGACTGCGCGATGAACCGGCACACGGGCGGTATTTACGGCGACGGGCGGGGCTGGGTGGTGTGGCCGGCGCCGGAGCACGAGGCGATCGTCCGGCAGCGCGACTGGAACGACCTGGTGGTGAAGGTGGAAGGGAACCGCTACGTTTCGCGGTTGAACGGCGTGGTGGTGGTCGACTTCACGGACCCGAGCCCAAAATCCTTTGACGGTCCGGTGGCGCTGCAGCTGCACTCCGGCGGGGAGGGCAACATGCGGTTTAAGGACATCTACATTCGCGACCTGTCGAGGCGATGAGCCGGCGCCTCTTCTACTGCGACCATTACGCAATTCCCCTCCCCGAAGGGCACAAGTTCCCGATGCGGAAATACCGGCTGGTGCGGGATCTGCTGGCGGCGGACGGTTATTACTCCTTCGAGTGCGCACCGCTGGCGGCGCCGGAGACGGTGGCGCTGGCGCACGATCCGGACTACGTGGCGCGCTTCCTGGCGGGCACGCTGGAGGCGGCCGTGTTGCGGCGGATCGGGTTTCCGTGGTCCGAAGGGCTGGTGAAGCGCACGCTGGCCTCAGTGGGCGGGACACTGGGCGCGACGGAGGACGCCTTCGGCACCGGCTACGGCGGGAACCTGGCGGGCGGCACTCACCATGCGTTCCGGAGCGAGGGCTCGGGCTTCTGCGTGTTCAACGATATCGCCGTCGCGATCCAAGCGCTGCGGGCGGCGGGGCGGATCAGGCGGGCGGCGGTGATCGACCTGGACGTGCACCAAGGCGACGGCACGGCGCTGCTGTTTGAGGGCGAGCCCGATGTTCTGACACTCTCGGTTCACGGGCGCAACAACTTTCCGTTCCGAAAACAGCGCAGCCGGATCGACGTGGACCTGCCGGATGGGACGGGCGACGAGGAGTACCTGGCGGCGGTGGCGGGGGTGCTGCCGGAGGTGTTCGCGTTCCGGGCGGACATTATCTACTATCAGTCCGGCGTGGACGGGCTCCACACGGACGCGCTGGGGCGGCTGGCTTTGACGCCCGCGGGGCTTGAAGCACGCGACCGACTGGTGATGGGCGCGGTGCGGGAGGCGGGATTGCCGTTCGTGATTACGCTCGGGGGCGGGTACTCGAAGCCCATTGAGCGGACCGCAGAGGCCCACGCGGCGACATTCCGCGTGGCGGCGGAGATCCTAGCCTCGGCTACAATGAGGTAACTATGCGCACCTACATTCTCATGGCGGCTACCTGCCTGCTGGGCTTCAGCGCTTCGGCGGCGGAGATGACGGGCTGGATCAGCGACTCCAATTGTGGGCGTTCCAACGCCAAGGCCGATGCCTCCGCGCGCGAGTGCACGGAGCGGTGCATCAAGGGCGGGGCGGCCGCGGTCTTTGTGGATGAGAAGGACCAGAAGGTCTACAAGCTCGCGGGCAAGGCGGACGCTACCAAGCACATCAAGTACAAGGTAAAGGTGTCCGGCAAGGTGCAGGGCGACACCCTGACGGTGGACTCCATCGGCAAGGCGGACTAGTACCAAGGCGCTGCGTGACATTCCGAATACAAGGGGCAGCTTTTCGAAGAAAAGTATTGCCCGCCTGACGGGCTTCTGCGAAAATGACTCGACAGTCAGCATCACTGTTGTTCGCAGTCGCTCTCCGGAGTCCCCGGGCCATTCCCCCTGCGGTAGAAAGCGACCGGTCAGGGAGTGTGTTCGGAGGTTTGCGGTGCTCAGGCTGACGGACCGAAAGACGTTTTAGGAGATTGAAGTAGTGAGAGAAAAAGGTGTTGTGAAATGGTTCAACGCCGCCAAGGGCTACGGGTTCATCCAGCGGTCCAGCGGTGAGGACGTGTTTGTCCACTTTTCCGCCATCCAGATGTCCGGTTACCGGACCCTTGAGGAGGGCTTGGAGGTGGAGTTCGAGGTCAAGCGGGGTCCGAAGGGGCTCCAGGCCGAGAACGTCTCTCGGGGTTAGTTTCGAGCGATACCGCGACGTTTCGCGAAACCAGGGCCGCCCCGCCGGGGCGGCCCTTTTCGTTTCTTAACTTCAATTCCTTCCATCGTTTTGGTTTGAGGCGGCATCTTTCCGTTGACGGAGACGCTGTGGAGAAGGTCGATAGGGCGGCTCGGTTGCCGCAGAAGAGGTCGGGCCGATGAGTGCACCGAGGTGGATGAAAGTCACGCTCGCGCTGGCTGGGCTGTACAACCTGGTCTGGGGCGCGTCGGTCGTTTTGTTCCCGGGGTACTGGTTCGAGTGGGCGGGGATGGCGCCGCCGAATTACCCGGAGCTCTGGCAGTGCGTGGGGATGATTGTCGGGGTGTACGGCATCGGGTACGTGGCGGCGGCGACGAATCCGCTGGTGCATTGGCCGATCGTGCTGGTGGGGCTTCTGGGGAAGATTCTCGGTCCGATCGGGTTCGCGCAGGCGGCGGCGGCCGGAAGGATGCCGTGGCAGGCGGGATGGACGATCCTGACGAACGACCTGGTGTGGTGGATTCCGTTCGGGGCGATTCTGTGGGCGGCGTACCGGTCGCAGTTGAACGAGAAGCGGATCGCGGCGCCCGAGGTGATGCGCATGGCGATGAAGGCGCGGACGCAGCAGGGCGTATCGGTGGACGAGATTTCGCGGCTGCATCCGGTTCTACTGGTGTTTCTCCGCCATGCCGGCTGCACATTCTGCCGCGAGGCGCTGGCGGACCTGGCCAAGCACCGGAAGGCGATTGAAGAGAGCGGTACGCGGATCGTGCTGGTTTCGATGAGCCCGGAAGAGCGGCTGCGTCCGTTTCTGGCGAAGTACGGGCTCGACGATTTGCCGCGCGTGAGCGACTCCCGGCAGAACCTGTATCGCGCCTTCGGACTGCGGCGGGGCGGGCTGGCGGATCTGTTCGGGCCGAAGGTATGGATCCGGGGATTCGAGGCCGGCATACTGGCACGGCACGGCGTGGGCTGGCTGGACGGCGACGGCTTTCAGATGCCGGGAGTGTTCGTGGTCTACCACGGCGAAGTGATTCGCAGCTACCGGCACCAGAGCGCGGCGGACCGGCCGAATTACCTGACGCTGGTCAACGACCCGCAGTTCAACTTGCGCGGGTAGATGAACGAGGCGCAAAAGACCCTCTGGTATCGTGAGGGAGGAGGCCGTATGCAGCCCACGCGATCCACTGACCGGCATGCTTCGCCATCCTCCGGGACCGTCAGTTTGGTGCGACTGTTCGGTGTGCCGGTGCGGCTTCACTTCACGTTCGTTCTGCTGTTCGTCTTCCTGATCGTGTTCGGAATCGAGAGCCAGTCGGGGCTGGCGATTGCGCTGTATATCGGAGCGCTGTTCGGCTCCGTGCTATTGCATGAGCTCGGCCACGCGCTGGTGGCGAAGCGGTACGGGATCCGCACGCTGGAGATCGTGATGTATCCGATCGGCGGGGTGGCGCGGCTGGAGCGGAGCCCGCGGGCTCGCGAGGAGTTTTGGATTGCGATTGCGGGACCGGCGGTGAACCTGGTGATCGCGGCGGGGCTGTTTGGCTTCCTGCTGACGCAAGGGCCGCTGGAGCCGATGGAGGGGTTGGGCCGGGCGACGGACGCGAACCTGCTGCAACGGATAGCGGCCGGCAACCTGGTGCTGGCGATGTTCAACCTGCTTCCGGCGTTTCCGATGGACGGCGGGCGCATCCTGCGATCGCTGCTGGCGCTGAAGCGGGGCGAAGACGAGGCGACGCGGATGGCTTCGCGGGCCGGGCAGTGGCTGGCGGTGGCGATCGGCCTGTACGGGCTGATCTCCATGCAGTTCATGCTGGTCTTCATCGCTTTCTTCGTGTACCTGGGCGCCGCGCAGGAGGGCTGGATGGCGCGCGGGCGGCTGCTGATTGCGGGGACGAAGGCGTCGGACGCGATGGTCACGGATTTCCGGACTCTGTCGCACGGCAACACCATTCGCGAGGCGGCGGAACTGCTGCTGTCGACCTCACAGCAGGATTTTCCGGTGCTGCACGGGGACCAGGTGGTGGGTTTATTGAACCGCTCGGCGCTGGTGCGCGCGCTGGCGAGCGAGGGGCCGGATTCGTATGTGGCAGCGGCCATGGACCGCGAGCCGCTGGTGCTGGAGCCGGGGGCCGACCTGGCGGAGGCCCTGACGAAGCTGACGCCCGCGACGGCGGCGCTGGTGATGGAGAGCGGAAAGCTGCTGGGCCTGCTGACCACGGAGAATCTCTCCGAGCTTCTGGTACTGCGGAGCGTGGGACTGGCACGGCGCGACGGGTAAACGATGTCACAAGCCGATGTGGTGATTATCGGGGCCGGGCTGGCCGGTCTCAGTTGTGGAGTTGCGCTCCAGGAGGCGGGCGTCTCCTTCGTGATCCTTGAGGCGTCGAACGGGGCCGGCGGGCGTGTGCGAACGGACCGGCTCGAGGGCTTTCTGCTGGACCGCGGTTTTCAGGTGCACCTCTCGGCGTATCCGGAGGCGCAGCGGCTGTTGGATTACGGGGCGCTCGATCTGCGGGCATTCGAACCGGGCGCGCTGGTGGAGTTCCGAGGGACCCGACACAAAGTGGTCGATCCGTGGCGCAAGCCGCTGGAGGCGTTGGGAACGGTACTGAACCCGATCGGCACGGCGGCAGACAAACTGCGGGTGGCGCGGGTGCGGGCGGATGTGATGGAGGGGGAGCACGGGGATCTGTTCCGGCGTCCGGAGACGACGACGGAGGAGCGGCTGCTGGGAGCGGGCTTCAGCGAAGCGATGATCGACCGGTTCTTCCGGCCGTTCTTCGGAGGGATTTTGCTGGACGCGAAGTTGAGCGCTTCGAGCCGGATGTTCGACTTCGTGTTCCGCATGTTTGCCTGCGGGGAAGCGGTGTTGCCGGCGCAGGGGATGGAGGAGATTCCGAAGCAGCTTGTGTCGCGCCTTAAGGACGGGAGCATCCGCTTCAACACGCCGGTGACGGGAGTGGACGAGAAGGGGGTGACGACGGCGGGCGGGGGGCGGGTGGAGGCGGCGGCGGTGGTGATTGCGAGTGAGGCTCCGAAGGCAACGGCTTTGGCGCCGGAGGTGGCGGAGGCGAGGTCGAGAAAGGTTGCCTGCTATTACTACAGCGCGCCGGAGCCGCCGATTGAGGGCGCCTGGCTGCTATTGAACGGGGACGGCTCGGGTCCGATCAACAACCTGGCAGTTCCGAGCAATGTGAGTCCGGCGTATGCGCCGGAGGGGAGGGCGTTGGTATCCGTATCGGTGCTGTCAGAGACGACGGAGCCGGAGGTGCGGCAGCATCTGACGTACTGGTTCGGGACGGGCGTCTCCGCCTGGCGGCATTTACGGACCTACCACATCCGGCACGCGCAACCGGCGGTGACGGACGTCAGTGAGGAGGGCAAGAGCGTGCGGGTGAGGCGGGGGCTTTATGTGGCGGGCGACCATGTGACGACTCCGTCGATACAGGGAGCGCTGGTAGCGGGCTCGAGAGCGGCGCGGGCGGTCTTGGACGATGCGCGGGATTGAGGCGGTGTTCCTGGCGCATGTAGCGGCGACGCTGTTCATGACGGGGCTGATCTGGTTCGTGCAGGTGGTGCACTATCCATTGTTCGAGCAGGTGGGGGCAGGGTCGTTTGCGAGCTATGAGAACGGGCACACGGCGCGCACGACGCTGGTGGTGGCGCCGGCGATGCTGGTGGAGGCGGCGACGGCGGCGCTGTTGCTTTTGATGCCTCCGGCGGGTGCGCCGCGCTGGGCGCTGTGGGTGGGCGCCGGGCTGGTGGCGGTGAACTGGCTGTCGACGGCGATGCTGCAGGTGCCGCAGCACAACGTATTGGGGCTGGGATTCGACAGGGAAGCGCACGATCTGCTGGTCCGGACGAACTGGGTACGAACCGTGGCGTGGAGCCTGCGCGCTATGCTGGTGCTATGGCTGGCCGCGAAGTTCCTGGCCGGTCCAGAGGGGCTTACATGCACCGGGTTGTCATCCTCGGAGGAGGCTTCGGCGGCCTTTATGCCGCGCAGGCACTAAAACGCGCGCCCGCTCAGATCACGGTCATCGACAGGCGCAATTTTCACCTGTTCCAGCCGCTGCTATACCAGGTCGCTACCGGAGGGCTTTCGCCCGGTGACATCGCGGCGCCGCTGCGCTGGATTCTTCGCAAGCATCGAAACACGGATGTACTGATGGCGGAGGCGTGTGATTTCGATGTGGCCGGGCACCGGGTGATCATCGAGAACGACAAGGGCAGTGTTCCGTACGACACGCTGATTGTGGCGGCGGGGGCGACGCACCACTACTTTGGGCACAACGATTGGGAGCGGCACGCTCCGGGATTGAAGACGATCGAGGACGCGACGGAGATCCGGAGGAAGGTGCTGGTGGCGTTCGAGGCGGCCGAGCGCGAGTCGGACCCGGCGCGGCGAGCGGCGTGGCTGACGTTTGTAGTGGTGGGTGGCGGGCCCACGGGGGTAGAACTGGCGGGGACGCTGGGCGAGATTACGCGGGACACATTGAAGTCGGACTTTCGAAGGTTCCGGACGGAGGAGTCGCGGATTCTGCTGATCGACGCGGGGGAGCGAATTCTCTCCACGTATCCGGCGGCGCTTTCGACCGCAGCGGAGAACTCTCTGATCCGGTTGGGGGTGCGCACGCGCAACAATGCGCTGGTGACGGGCGTGGACGAAGAGGGCGTGAACCTGAAGTACGAGGAGGACGGGCGTACGGATCGCATCGCTTCGCGAACGGTGCTGTGGGCGGCGGGGGTGGCGGCGTCGCCGTTGGGGAAGGTGCTGTCGCAGCGGACGGAAGCGCCGATGGACCGGGCGGGGCGGATTCTGGTGAAGGGCGATCTGACGGTGCCGGGGTATCCGGAGATCCTGGTGGTGGGCGACCTGGCGCACGTGGAGAACGATGGTTTTGTGGTGCCGGGCGTGGCGCCGGCGGCGATGCAGATGGGGCGGTACGCGGCGAAGGTGATCGAGGCGCGGCTGGAAGGGCGCGAGGCGCCGGCGCCGTTCCGGTATCACGACAAGGGCAGCATGGCGACGATCGGGAGGCGATCGGCGGTGGCGGATTTCGGGCGGGTCCACTTCAGCGGAGTTATTGCATGGCTGTTGTGGCTCTTCGTGCACCTGATGTACCTGGTGGGATTTCAGAACCGGGTGATCGTATTTTTGAAGTGGGCGGTGAGTTACTTTACATACAATCGCGGGGCGCGGCTAATTACGGGCGAGACCGGGGATTTGCCGCCGGTGTCGCAGCCGCTGCCGCAGCCCGTGGAACTGGCGGAGACGCGACACTGATTTCTATGCGCTGTTTGTGGTTGTTCGCTTTCGCTGCCGCGCTGGGCGCGGAGGAGATCCCGTTATTTAACGGCAAGAACCTGGACGGTTGGGAGTTTCTGGGCCGCAACGGACCGGCGAAGCCGGGGTTCCGCGTGCGGGACGGGTTGCTGGAGACGATTCCCGGGAAGGGGATGCTCTGGTACACGCGCGAGAAGATCGGGAATGCGACCCTGCGCATCGTGTATCGGATGTCGAATATCGAGGGGAACTCCGGCGTATTCATTCGCATTCCCGAGAAACCGCCGTCGGAGGCGTATGCGATTCACAAGGGCATTGAGGTGCAGCTGGACGACAGCGAGGACGACTTCCACGCGACGGGCACGCTGTACTCGATGACCAAGGCGAAGGCGCGGGCGTCGAAACCGTCGGGCGAGTGGAACACGATGGAGATCAAGCTGGAGGGATTGCGAACCATCGTGAAGGTGAACGGGGTGGAAGTGACGGACTACGACGGGGTGGCGCCGGTGCCGGAGCGGACGAAGAGTTACGAGCCGGAGCGGGGGCAGCGGCCGGAGTACGGGTATATCGGGCTACAGAATCACGACATGAGCGCGGTGGTGGCGTTCAAGGAAGTAACTCTGATCCGGTAGTTATTCGCTCTTCCAGTTATTCGCTCTTCTTTTCGCGGTGGTGGCGTTCGGCTTCGGGGAGCGGCTTAGCGCTGCCGGATTCGACGTCGTCCGAGCCGCCGTAGCCGCCGGTGCCTTCGCCTTCGGGGCTGCCGGAGCCGGCCCGTTCTTCGGCGAGCTGGTGGTGTTTGCGGTTCGGATTGTGGTGCTCTTCGGCGCCGCTCGAGAGGCCGCCGCCGACGTTAACCTGGCCGGGCAGGTTCTGGCGCTGATCGGTCTCGCGGTTCAAGCCGCCGGAGTCGTCGTAGTCGGGCACGCCGCCTTCGGTATCGAGTTTCTCGTCTTCGCGTTCGTCCATTATTCAGGTCCCGATTGTGGACGCGCGGGGACTGTTTCTGGTGTCACTCGGGTTCGAATCGCTACAATCAGCGGTGTAATGTTACTACGTTATCTTGCCGGTTGGCTGCTTGTTGTAGCGCCCGCCGCGGCTCAACGGAATACGGCCTATCCATTGGAGTCAGTTGTTGTCGAAGGCTCCGCGGCTTCGCAGGCAGTGGTGCTCGAGACCGCCGGACTGACGGTCGGGGCTGCGATCGACAAAGCCGGGATTGAGGGCGCGTGCGAGCGACTTAGTAAAGCGGGACTCTTCTCGTCCGTACAGTACCATTACGCGCCGGGCCCCAAGGGGGGCTATGCGCTCACTTTGGTAGTTGCCGAACACGAGCGGCTAGTCGCCGCGACGATTGACATTCCGAGCGTAGACGAGGGTGAGCTTTGGCAGTACATCGCCTCCGTGCACCCGCGGTTCGACCGGCGGGTACCGGAGGTTGACGGAGCGCAACAGTTTGTTGCACGCCTGATCGAGCGCAAGTTGGGCGCCGCGTTGCGGGGCGGTCCGATAGTAGTGAGGTTGGAGAGCGATCTGGACCGCCGGACGATCCTGGCCGCCTTCCAGCCACAAACGCTCCCCAAGGTGGAGGGTGTGATTTACAAGGGCAATCAGGCGATCTCGTCGCAGGAATTGGATCGGGTGTTGAAGCCGGTGCTGGCGGGGCAGGGCTATACGGGGCGGATGGTAGCTCGCGCGATTGAGGAGAACGTGCGACCGCTGTATGAGCAGGCTGGGTATTACCGAGTCCGCCTTCAACCACAGGCGCCGCAGACTAAGGATGGAGGGGTAACAGTCCCGTTAGAGGTCACCGAGGGGAGCACATATAGCCTGGGGAAGGTCGAGGTTACCGGAGAGGGGGTGTCTCCCTCGGAGTTACTCGCCAAGGCGAAATTTCCGACGGGCAAAGTCGCGAACTGGAAGCAGATTCAAGAAGGCTTGTGGGCGATGGAGAGCTTGATGAAGCGGGCGGGCTACCTGGAAGTGTCGGCCAACCCCGGCCGCCGTCTGGATGATAGCCGGATGTTACTCGATCTGACGGTGGAGATCAGGAAGGGACGGCAGTACCGGTTCGGAGAGCTGCACTTCGAAGGATTAGCGGCGAAGCCGCAGGAGCAGATCAGAAAGCAGTGGCGGATGAAGAGTGGGGATCCGTACGACTACGCCTATCCGGTGGAGTTCTTGAGCGAATTGGGGCGGCGTTTCGACCTGAGCGCCTTACGTGCCGAGGCCGCTACGGCGGTGCGTTCAATGAATGGCGAACCGGTGGTGGATGTGACCTTAAAGTTCCGGCCGAAGTAGTCACTTTGCGGCGCGCGCCGCCCTGCCCACGGTGACAGAATAGGAGGCATCATGCCGGATCCTGTCATCCTCATCGCCAGCGGAGATCTCCGTCTCTCCGCGAATCAGAAGTGCTGGCCCGCGCAGCAGCGGGTGGAAGCGGCCGTCACCGGGGCCATCGAGAAAGAAGGATTCGCGGTGAAGCGCGGGCATCCGTTCGACGAGGCGAAGCGACATGGTTTCATCGATTCGCAGCGCTACGGGATGGAGGTATTCCGGGACCTTCCGGAAGGCGCGCCGCTGATTGTGTGCGAGGCGGTGTGGCAGTACAGCCATCATGTGCTGGCGGGGTTGACGACGCACAAGGGGCCGATCCTTACGGTCGCCAACTGGAGCGGAGAGTGGCCGGGGCTGGTGGGGATGCTGAACCTGAACGGGTCCCTGACCAAGGCCGGGGTGCAGTACTCGACGTTATGGAGCGAGGACTTCCAGGACGAGTATTTCCTGAGCCGGCTGCGGAAGTGGCTGCGGGGCGAGGCGGTGGTTCACGACACGAGCCACGCGCGGAAGCTGTCGGATCTGACGCTGCCGGAGGAAGCGGCGCGCATGGGTGCGTCGATGGCGGTGGAATTGCGGCGGCGCAAGGCGATCATGGGGGTGTTCGACGAAGGCTGCATGGGGATGTTCAACGCGATCATCCCGGACGAGCTACTGCATCCGACGGGCGTATTCAAGGAGCGGCTGAGCCAGTCGGCTTTGTATGCGGAGATGCGGGCGACGCCGGACGAGGAGGCGAAGGCGGTCCGGCGGTGGCTGAGCGAGAAGGGGATGACGTTCTGCACGGGCTTGCAGGAGGAGAGCGAGCTGACGGAGAGCCAGCTGCGCGAGCAGTGCAAGATGTACATCGCGGCGCTGCGGATCGCCGACGACTTTGGGTGCGACACCATCGGTATCCAATACCAGCAGGGGTTGAAGGACCTGGCGCCGGCTTCGGACCTGGCGGAGGGGCTGTTAAACAATGTCGACCGGCCTCCGGTGAAGGCGCGCGGGAACGGGCGGGTGCTGTATGAGGGCGAGGCGCTGCCGCACTTCAACGAAGTGGACGAGTGCGCGGGGCTGGACGGGCTGCTGACGTACCGGGTGTGGCGGAAGCTAGGCTTCGACCCGGAGAACACGCTGCACGACGTGCGGTATGGCGAGGCCTACGGGGACGAGTTTGTGTGGGTGTTCGAGATTTCAGGGGCGGCGCCGCCGAAGCACTTTGTTGGCGGCTATGCAGGGACGCGTAGCGAGCGGCAGCCTCCGATGTACTTCCGGCTGGGGGGCGGAACGGTGAAGGGGATCAGCAAGCCGGGCGAGATCGTCTGGAGCCGGATCTATGTGGATGGCGGCTTAAAGGCGGACATCGGGCGGGCGAAGGTGATCGAGCTGCCGGTGGAGGAGACTGAACGGCGGTGGAACGCGACGACGCCGCAGTGGCCGATTATGCACGCGGTAACCTATGGTGTGACGCGCGAACAGATGATGGCGAAACACAAGTCGAATCACATCCAGGTGGCGTATACGCCGGACGCGGCGGGCGCGCAGCGGGCGCTGGCGGTGAAGGCGGCGCTGTTCCGCGAGATCGGCATTGACGTGAATGTGTGCGGCACGGAGACGGGACTGTAGACGATGCGAGTCGGAATCATTGGAACGGGTGCGATATCGCACAAGCACGCGCAGGCGTATCGGAACATCGGTTATGAGCTGACGGCGTGCACGGACATCAGCGCGGCGGCGGGCCAGAAGTTCGCGGACCAGTACGGCTGCGAGTTCGTGGCTTCCTACGAGGACCTGTGCCGGCATCCGAAGGTGGATTACGTGGACGTGTGCACGTTTCCGGACTTCCGGCTGCAGCCGATCGAGATTGCCGCGGCGCACGGAAAGCACATCCAGGTGCAGAAGCCGATTTCGACGAATCTCGAGACGGCGCGGAAGATGATCGAGACGGCGAAGAAGGCGGGGGTGGTGCTGGGCGTGGTGAGCCAGCACCGGTTTGACGATTCGAGCCGGTTCCTTTACAAGGCCATTCGGGACGGGCGGCTGGGGAAGATCCTGCAGGCGGACGCGTACGTGAAGTGGTGGCGGTCGGCGGAGTATTATTCGCGGCCGATCAAGGGGAGCTGGCAGACGGAAGGCGGCGGTGCCCTGATCAACCAGGCGGTGCACCAGGTGGACGTCTTGTTGTGGCTGGTGGGCGGGGTGTGCGAGGCGTTCGGCTACTGGCAGTTGGCGGCGCTGCACAAGATCGAGAGCGAGGACGTGATCACGGCGTTGCTGAAGTACGAGGGTGGGGCGACGGGGGTGATCCAGGCGTCGACGGCGATGTGGCCGGGGTACACGGAGCGGCTGGAGATTCACGGGACGAAGGGGACGGCGGTGATTTCGGGCGACAAGCTGACGACGTGGGACGTGCAGGACGATGCGGGGGAGCCGGCGCCGGTGGAGCGGGAGGTGATGTCTGGGGCGTCGGATCCGATGGCGATTTCGCTGGCGCCGTTCGAGCGGCAGTTCCTCGATTTCGGGCAGGCATGCAAGACGGGGTCGAAGCCGCTGGTTTCCGGCGAGGAAGGGTACCGGGCACTGGAGGTGGTGATGGGCGTCTATACGTCGTGCCGCGAGCACCGGGTAGTGACGATGAGCGGGGCGGCGTAGGCGATGGCGGACTGGCGGCGGATTCGGGTTCCGGCGTCGAGCGCGAACCTGGGTCCCGGCTTTGACGCTCTGGGGCTGGCGCTGGACCTTTACCTGGAGTGCCGCTTCCGTCGGAGCGAAGGGCTGGCGATCCGGGTGGCGGGGCGCGACGCGGAGCTGATACCGGCGACGGAGGAGAACCTGATCTGGCAGACGGCGCTCGATGTGGCGCGGTCGCTCGGGGAGCCGCTGCCGGCGGTGGAGTTGGAGATCGAGAACGCGATTCCGCTGGGGAAGGGGCTGGGTTCGAGCGCGGCGGCGCTGACGGCGGGGGTGGTGATTGCCGACCATTTGCTGGAGCTGCACTGGAAGCCGCTGCGGATCCTGGACGAGGCGGCGCGGATCGAAGGGCATCCCGACAACGTGGCGGCGTGCGTGTTGGGTTCGATTGTGGCGAGCGCGATCGATTCGGGCGGGGTGGCGCGCGCGGTGCGGCTGGAATTGCCGGACCGGTATGGCGTGGCGGTGGTGGTTCCGGACTTCGTGCTGCCGACGGTTGAGGCGCGGGCGGTGCTGCCGCAGCAGGTGTCGCGGGCGGACGCGATCTTCAATATTCAACGGGCGGCGCTGCTGATTGCGGCGCTGGCGACAGGGACGACGTCGGCGTTTCCGGCGGCGCTCGAGGACCGTTTGCATCAACCGTACCGGCAGGGGCTGGTGCCTGGGCTGGAGGAGATCCTGAAGCTGCGGGCGCCGGGTTTGCTGGGCTGCGCGTTGAGCGGGGCGGGCCCGTCGGTGCTGGTGTTTTACGAACGGGGCTGCGAGAACGTGTGTGAGTTTGTGCGGCAGATTTTCGCGCTGCACGGGCGGCAATCGGACATCTTATGGACGCGCATTGCGGAGCGCGGCTACGAACTAACGGAGTGTTATGGCGAAACAGGCATCCGAGCTCATTGAAGTGCAGTGCCCCTGCTGCGAGGCGATGCTGAAGATCGACCCGGCGACGCAGGCGGTGATCAGCCACAAGGCGAAGGAGAAGCCGAAAGCGTTTGAGGACTTCGGCGAAGGGCTGCAGCGGCTGAAGGGCGAGGCGGCGAAGCGGGAAGAGGCGTTCCGGCGGTCATTCGAGGCGGAGAAGCAGAGCGCGCAGGTTTTGTCGAAGAAATTCGATGAGTTGCTGAAGCAGGCGAAGGCGGATCCGGACAAGGGGCCTCCCAAGAAGGATATTGATCTGGACTAAGGAGGAGCGGGGAAGGAAACTGATTGACACGCGGCGGCTTTGCTCCCTACACTAGGGG
This sequence comes from Bryobacteraceae bacterium, assembly GCA_033763935.1. GTDB lineage: Bacteria > Acidobacteriota > Terriglobia > Bryobacterales > Bryobacteraceae > DALYJJ01. The sequence continues at coordinate 131,532 of JANRJO010000017.1, read as the reverse complement.
ACCGCTTTTTGCAAGGGACGAACAGGGGTGCAGGCCGCCTATGGGTACTGAGAAGCTGACTCGACGGGGAGCGCTGGCCGCATTGGCGGGCGCCGGGGTGGGAAGTGGCGTGGCGCAGGCAGCCGGCGGGGGCCGGGCTGTGGTTTCGATTTACCTCACCGGGGGCGCGGACACGAACAACCTGATTGTTCCGCTGGACCGGTCGTACACAGCATATGCGCGGGGACGGGGGGCGCTGGCCCTGGCGCGGACGAGCCTGCTGGCGGTGCGCACGGCGACTTCGGGACGGAGCTTCGGATTCCATCCGGCGGCGCGGGGGCTGAAGGACCTGTTCGAGCGGCGGCTGCTGGGGGTGGTGGCGAACGTCGGGGGGAAGACGGCGCCGGCGACGCCGGGTCATCGCATGGAAGGCGTGCGGTTCGTGCGCGGGGGGTTCCTGGCGCCACGGTACGTGCAGGCTGCCTGGGGTGGCTCCTCCTTTTTCACGTTTCGCGAGAACGGGCTGAGCATGTCGGTGCTGGGAGGCGGCGGCACGGTGACGGCGGACAGTCCTTCATTGTTGGGGGCGGCGCGGGCGGCGACGCTGCGGACGGTGTTTCCGCGGACGAGCCTGGGCCGGCAACTGGAACTGGTGGCGCGACTGCTGCGGTCGGGGGCGGGCGGGCAGGTGTTCTGCTGCAACCTGGGCGGCTTCGACACGCACACGCGGCAACTGGAACGGCAGGTGGCGCTGTTCACGGAGTTGAGCGAGGCGATGGCCGCGTTCTACGAGGCGACCGTGGAGATGGGCATTGCGGGGCTGGTAACGACGTACACGGACACGGAGTTCAACCGGGAGATGACGCCGAACGCGACGCAGGGGACGGGTCATGGCTGGGGCGGGCATCATTTGGTGATGGGCGGTTCGGTGGTGGGCGGCGAGGTGCACGGGACGTTTCCGGATATGGCGGTGGGCGGAAGCGGCGATGCGACGGGCAGAGGGGCGTGGATCCCATCGACGGCGCGGGAGAGGTTCGAAGCGACGGTAGCGGCATGGGCGGGGATTCCGCTGAGCGATCTGAGCCGGGTGTATTCGGAGCTGTTGGGGGCGGCCAGTCCGACACTGCCGTTTCTGGTGGGATGAGCCTGACCATCGGGGAATACCGGGCGGAGCATTTTGAGCCGCTCAAGGGCGAGGTCTTCGAATTTGTGGGCGGGAGCGGGGAGCGGCTGCGGATGGAACTGCTGGAGGTGAGGCGAGGGCCGGGGCGCACGCAATGGCGGGAACCGTTTTCGCTGCTGTTCGCGCTCCAGAGCGAGTGGGGAAAGAGTTCGGGGACGTTGACCCTCCGGCGAGACGGGTTCGAGGATACGGGATGGTTTGTGAGCCGGGTATCGGTGCTGGGGGGCGATCCTGGGATACGGTACTGCGAGGCGGTATTCACTTAGCGCTGGAGCGCGGAGGGAACGATGGCGGATCCATTTATCGGTGAGATTCGGATGTTCGGCGGGAACTTCGCGCCGGTAGGGTGGGCGTTCTGCGAGGGGCAGTTGCTGCCCATCGATCAGAACGATGCCCTGTTTGTGCTGATCGGGACGATTTACGGCGGGGACGGCCAGACGACATTCGCTTTGCCGGACCTGCGCGGGCGTGTGCCGGTGCACCGAGGTTCCGGCGCGGGCCTGACGTTGACCATCGGGCAGGCGGGCGGCGAGGAGACGGTGACGCTCACGCCGAACCAACTGCCGGCGCACACGCACGGTGTTGCCGGGTCCGCGGGGGGCGGGACGAAGACGAGCCCGGCGGGAAACTTCTGGGCGTCGGAGCCGAATGCGGAGGCGGCGGCCTTTACCTCGTCGGCGCCCGACGCGCAGATGGGCGCCGGGGCGATCGGGAACACGGGGGGGAGCCAACCGCATTCCAACCTGCAACCGTACCTGTGCGTGAGCTTCATCGTGGCGCTGGTGGGAATCTTCCCCTCTCGAAATTAACCATGGCCGATAGGAGAGACGAAAATGGCTGATCCGTTCCTGGCGGAGATCCGAATATTTCCCTTCACGTTTGCGCCGCGATTCTGGGCGTTCTGCAACGGGGACCTGATTGCGATTGTGCAGAACACGGCGTTGTTCTCGCTGCTGGGAACGACGTATGGCGGCGACGGCAAAACGACGTTTGCGCTGCCGGATTTACGGGGACGGGTACCGATGTTCTGGGGGCAGGGACCGGGGTTGACGCCGCGGGTACAGGGCGAGAGTGCGGGTACGGAGACGGTGACGTTGACGGTGCAGCAGGCGCCGAGCCACGGGCACGCGGCGCGTGCGAGCACGGGGCCGGGAACGCAGTACGGTCCGGGCGGGGGCGTGTGGGCGGCGGACGCGGGGGGAGCGCCCTTTTACGGGGATGCGGCGAACACCCAGATGAACGCCGGAGCCGTGGCGAGCGCGGGCGGCGGCGGCGCGCACAACAATTTACAGCCGTACCTGGTGCTGAATTTCTGCATCGCGGTCGCGGGCATTTTCCCGCCCCGGCCGTAGAACGAGAAGCGAGGAGGCTCGATGAGCGAGGCATTTCTAGGCGAGATCCGGATGTTCAGTTTCGACTTTCCGCCGAAAGGCTGGGCGACGTGCGACGGGCAACTGCTGCCGATCAATCAGAACCAGGCGCTGTTCGCGCTGCTGGGAACCACATACGGCGGCAACGGCCAGACGACATTCGCGCTTCCGAACCTTCAGGCGAGGACGCCGATGCACGCGAGTGCGTCTCACCCGCTGGGGGAGCGGCTGGGAGAGGTTGCCCACACGCTCTCGATCAATGAGATGCCGCCGCACAGCCACGCGGTGAACGCGAGCAGTGGTGCGGGAAGTTCGGTTTCGCCGTCGGGCAAGGTGTGGGCGCAGCCCCCGGGGTTGGCGGTGTACTCGCCGACGGGCGGGGCGGCGATGTCGGCGAACGCGACGGGCGTGACCGGGGCGTCGCAGGCTCATTCGAACATGCAGCCGTTTCTGACGCTGAACTTCTCGATCGCGCTGCAGGGGATCTTCCCATCGCAGCCCTGACGGCGGAGGTGCGGCTGCGGCCGGAGACGGCGGAAGACGAGGGCTTTTTGTGCCGGCTGTATGCGAGCACGCGGGCTGGGGAGATGGCGGCGGTTCCGTGGCCGGAGGGAGCGAAGCAGGCGTTCCTGGCGGACCAGTTCCGGCTTCAGCGGGCCCATTACCGCACGCACTACGAGGGGGCGGAGTTTCTCATTATCGAGATTGGGGCGGAGCCTGCCGGCCGGCTCTACTTACACCGGACGCCGGGCGAGGTGCGGGTGATGGACATTGCGCTGACGCCGGAGTGGCGTGGGCGCGGGATTGGTGGGTCGCTGCTGAGGAGCATTCTGGAAGAGGCGGGACGAGCAGGGGCGGCGGTGACGTGCCACGTGGAGTTTAATAACCCGGCGAGGCGGCTGTACGAGCGGCTGGGGTTCCGCCTGGTGGAGGAGCGGGGGATCTACCTGTTCCTGGCGTGGCGGCCGGACGTTACCGGAGGCGGCGGCGCAGAAGCGCGGCGCCCATAACGAGAGCTCCGCCGGCCAGCAATGCGCTGGACGGTTCTGGGACTTCGCCGCCGGGATCGCTGAAGTTGACGGAAAGGGTGGCGAAATCGAGGCCGCCACCGTTGAATTCCGTGGGGCCGAGAATACCGATGCCGGGGCCTGTCAGCGCCAGTTCAAACGTGGCCGTGCCGGCGGCGAGCGAGGGTAACGCCCCAATCGGAATCTCCACCTGATAGAACTTGACCTGAGAGCCGACACCGGGGGACGTTTCCATCACCGCGTTGAGCAGCGAGGTGAGGTTTTCTGTTCCGTTCAAGCGGAAGAGGGCAATCTGGCTGCCCGCGGCGCTGGACTCGGCTTCATAGAGGCCGAGGAGGATGTTGGCGGAGGTGATGGAAGTGAGGATGGGGCTGAAGGAAAAAGAGAAGCTGACGTTCATGTTGGCGACGGCGTCGCCGCCTTGGGTGGAGTTGAACGGGGCCGGTTCGCCGGCGTTGTCGGTGTTGAAGGCGCCGCTGGAGACGATCTGTCCGTCCGTGTAGACCTGAGTGCCGAGGGTCTGGGTGATGGTGCCGGCGGGAAGGGACAGGGGGATCGAGAGCAGAGCGATGAGGGCGAGGCGCGATGTAGTCACTTTTCCTCCGGGACCGAAGACGTCGATTGGTCCAGTCTAGAGGATTTTGTTGGAGAGGGGCAAGGAATTTCGGTGGCGCTGAGCCGGCGCCGGAGACGGCGTTCGCTTCTAGGGTTGGGCGGCGGCGGGATGGACGTAGACGTGAACGGGTTGGACTGGGTGGAGTGGGCTAAGGAGAGCGAAACCTCGGAGCGTTGTGAATGGGGCTTCAGGCGGTCCAAGTTGTCAGAGCGGTCGGGGACGGGCGGCTTCCAGAGCTTGCTCCTCCTGGTCATCGAGGGCTGAGAAGAGATCGAGGCGGGTGCGGGCTTCAATGTCGTCGACGGTGGTGAGGAAGTGGGCGAGGGGGGCTTTGGGGGAGGGGGCGTTCGGGACGATGGCTGCGAGCATTCGGGATGTGCCGTTCCGGACGACCAGGACAGCCTTGAAGAGATGGCTGGGGACGGCGACGCGGCCTTCGCCGATGGTGGCGAGTTCGCCCTCGAAGATGGGGCCGGTGAAGACATAGACGGCGTCGGCGTGGGCGGCGAGGGAGCGGACGGCGGCTTCGAGCCGGGACAAGACGCCAGCGTAGACGGACTGGAGTTTGGGGACGGCGTAGGAGAGGAGGAAGGTAGCGCGGAGGGCGTCAGGGGACCAGGCGAAGTCGGCGGCGGGAGCGAGGTGGCCGCGGGAGAAGCCGCTGTGGCGGTAGTCGGAGTCGAGGGCGGCGGGGAGGGCGAGTTGGGGGTCGGGGCGGAAGCGGGAGGGGCGGGGGTTGGTGGGGTGGTTGAGGTGGTGGGGGAGGAGTTCGTAGGCGACCCAGCGGGAGACTTTGAGGGCGGGGTCGTGGCAGAGGAGGAAGTAGGCGTGGTCGGCGAGTTCCTGGTGGGAGGGGGAGCAAGCGGGGGCGCCGAAGCGAGCGGGTTGGGCGTGGAGGAGGGCGGCGGTGAGGAGGAGGAGGAGGGTTGCTTGCGCCATACACTCAAAGTATCGGCGGGTAAGAACAGAATCTTTACAGAATGTTTGAAACACTTAGGGTCGTTGTTGTTTTATGGGCGGAGGAAGTAGGAGCGGTCGGGGAGCCGTCCGCCGGCGAGGGCGCCGGTGGGAACGAACGTGGGGGTCGTGGCGGAAGCGGGAATTGCCGGCGAGTTCCTGCTAGCGGGATTCGGCGGCGGTCGTTGTTGCCAGGGGGTTGGGGAGGTTGTGCTGGGCGTAGTAGCCGGGGCGGACGCGTTCGACGATCTGGGCGACGGGGCGGTCGAGGATTTCGAAGAAGGGTTTGGGGTAGAGGCCGATCCAGAAGGCGCAGATGAGGAGCGGGGCGAAGACGGCGATCTCGCGGGGGGTGAGGTCGAGGAGTTTGGCGTTCTTGTCGGAGACTTCGCCGAGCATGGTGCGCTGGAAGAGCCAGATGAGGTACGCGGCGCCGAGGGCGATGCCGACGGCGCACCAGAAGGCCCAGTTGAAGGACATCTGGTAGGCGCCCTGAAGGATGGCGATCTCGCCGACGAAGCCGTTGAGCGGGGGCATGCCCATGGAGCTGAGAGCGGTGATGAGGAAGATGAAGGCGAAGGCGGGCATCACCTTGAACAGGCCGCCGTACTCGGAGATGAGGCGGGTGTGGCGGCGTTCATAGACGACGCCGACGATCAGGAAAAGCATGCCGGTGGAGATGCCGTGGTTGATCTGCTGCAGGATGGACCCGGCGATGCCGGCGGGGTTGAGGGCGAAGATGCCGAGGGTGCAGAAGCCGAGGTGGCTGACCGAAGAGTAGGCCACGAGCTTCTTCCAATCCTTCTGCATGAGGCTGACGAGGGCGCCGTAGACGATGGCGATGATGGAGAGCACGGCCATGACATTGACGACGGTGGGGTCCTTGGAGACGTCGGGGAGGAGGGGGAGCGAGAAGCGGAGGAAGCCGTAGGTTCCCATCTGGAGGAGCACGGCGGCGAGGATGACGGAGCCGGCGGTGGGGGCTTCGGTGTGCGCGTCGGGGAGCCAGGTGTGGAAGGGGAACATGGGCACCTTGACGGCGAAGCCGAGGAAGAAGGCCCAGAAGATCCACCAGGCCATGGCGGCGGGGACGTTGGTGCGGGTGAGGGCGGTGATGTCGAAGGTATAGGTTCCGAACTGGGTGGCGTGCTGGAAGTAGAGGGTGAGGATGCCGAGCAGCATGAGGACGCTGCCGATCAACGTATAGATGATGAACTTGATGGAGGCGTAGACGCGGCGCTCACCGCCCCAGATGGCGATGATGAAGTACATCGGGACGAGGACGAGCTCCCAGAAGACGAAGAAGAGGAGGAAGTCGCGGGCCATGAAGACGCCGAGCATGCCGACCTGGAGGAGGAGGAAGTAGGCGTAGTATTCCTTGAGCCGGGTTGCGATGGCGGACCAGGAGCAAAGGATGGAGAGGAAGCCGAGGAGGGTGGTGAGGAGGACGAGGAGGAGGCTGAGGCCGTCGACTCCGAGGTGATAGGACGCGCCGATAGAAGGGATCCACGGGACACGCTGAACAAATTGAAAATCTTTTGTTTTATCGAAGGAGAACCAGAGGGGGAGGCTGACGAGGAAGCCGAGGAAGCCGGCGGCGTTCGCCCAGAGCTTGACGAGGCGGGGCTGGGAGGCGGGGAGGAAGAGGAGGACCAGCATGCCTACCAGGGGCGTGAAAAGGACGGCGGACAGGATGTAGTCCATACGCGTGGTACGAAAGGACAATTCTATCTCAAATTGTGCGGTTCGTGATTCCGGGAAAGTGCTTTTCGTGGTAAAGTGGCTCGGGAGCTTAAATGCGTCGAGAACTAGCGGTGGGGTGCGGGGCGGCGTTGTTGGCGGCGGTGGGGGGGCTGGTGGGCATTCGAGTGGTGATGAGCGTGGGGGCGGGGCGCGTGCACTCGAGGGCCGATGCGGTGCAATCGGTGCGGGAGTCTGAGCCTGTGGGGAAGTGGGCGGAGGCGGCGAAGCGGGCGCGGGGTTTGGTGGCGGCGCGGATGGCGGCCGAGAACGTGCCGGGGGTATCGGTGGCGGTAGGCGTTGATGGGGACGTGGTGTGGGCGGAGGGGTTTGGCCAGGCGGATCTGGATACGGGAGCGCGGGTGACGCCCGGGACGCGGTTTCGAATGGGCTCGGCGTCGGCGGCGCTGACGTCCGCGGCGGTGGGAGTGCTGGTGGACGAAGGGCGGCTGAGGCTGGACGATGAGATACAGCGGCATGTGCCGCAGTTTCCGAAGAAGCAGTGGCAGGTGACGCTGCGGCAACTCATGTCGCACACGGGCGGGCTGGCGGCGGATGGCGGGGACGACGGGCCGCTGTTCCGGAAGCGGTGCGAGGCGGCGGTGGAGGCGGTGGGGCACTTTGCGGGCGACGCGCTGGTGTCTGAGCCGGGGACGGAGTACCGGCCGACGCAGTATGGATGGGTGCTGGCGAGTGCGGCGGTGGAGGCGGCGGCGGGGCGGCCTTTGCTTCCCTTTCTGGAAGAGCGGGTGTTCAGGCCGCTGGGGATGAGAGATACGGGGGCGGAGTCTGCGAAAGAGGAGAATCCGGAGGGCGTGGGGGAGGACGGCGAGGACGCTCCGCCGTTCGCGCTGGTGCGGCACCTGGTGTTGAAGCCGCTGGGGGTGGCGGCGGGGAAGACGAGGGCGGAGTCGGCGCCGGCGACGGTGTATGCGCGCGGGATGGGTCCGGAGCCGAATGTGCGGTATGGGCTGCATGTGCGGTATCCGGGCAACCTCTCCTGCTATGCGGGAGGGATGCGGTTCTACTCGACGGCTCCGGACCTGGTGCGGTTCGGGCTGGGGATGCAGGGCGGGAGGGTGCTGCGGGCGGAGACGGTGCAGGCTTTGCCGACGGGGCAGCGGTTGGGGGAGTTGCGGGGGCAGACGGTGGCGTCGCTGCTGATGTTGCGGGAGAGGGGGATGGTGGTGGCGGTGATGGCGAACGCGGATACGGACGTGGTGGGGTTGGCGCGGGAGGTGGCGGAGGCGTTCGGGCGGCGTTAGCGCGTAGCGCGTTCGACACGAGCGCGGAGTTCGGCGAAGAGGGCGGCGGTATCGAACGGGATGTCGCCTTTAGGCGAGGGGAGGGTGGTGAACTGCGTCTGGATGAGGGATCCGGATTGGTAGCGGTGGGCAGTGTGGGATTCGGGATCGAGTTGAAGAATGTGGGGGACGCCGAGGGCGGCGTAGTCGGCGAAGCGGGCGAGCGTTTGTTGGACGGTGTCGTCGGGGGAAAGGATCTCGATGACGGCGAGGGGCACCTCGTTCATGACGGTGCGGATGCGAGTGGGGGTAAAGCAGAGGAGGACGCCGGGGATGCGGTAGCGGGAGCGCTCGACGATTTGGGTACGCAGTTCGGGGAGCGTGGTGTACGCGTATTGCTCTTCCCAGCGGTCGAACCAGGCGAGAAGGATCTTTTGCAGCAGGGAGTGAAGGAATGCCGGCATACCGCGGGGGATCAGCAGGCCGTCGACGTACTCGACATCGGGGCTGTAGGCCGTGCGGAGATAGTCGTCCACCGGCGTAAAGGGTGCAGCCGGGAGAGTCGCCATACCAACTAGCGGATTCGACGGAGGGATGGGACGGGTTCAGCAGGCCTTGATGACGACGAGGGTGATGTCGTCATCGGGCGGGCGGGGGCCGGCGAAGGCGTCACCGGCTTCGACGAGGCGAGCGATGATCTCCTGCGGGGAGCCGTGGGCGGCGGCGAGGAATTCGGCGGTCACTTTCGCGTACTCGAACATCTGGCCCTGGTGGTTGAAGCGTTCGGGCAGGCCATCGGTCATGAAGAGGACGGCGTCGCCGGGGCACAGGTCGAGCGCTTCCACGTGGTAGTGGACGCCGGCGACGGCTCCGAGGGGGAGCGACTTGAGGGGGACTTCGTCCACGGTCCGGGTCGGCTCCGGTAGACGAGCGGCGGCGGCAGGCCGGCGTTGCCGATGGAGAGGCGGGTTCCTTCGACGCGGACGACGGTCATGGCCATGAAGAGGCCGCGCAGTTTCATGAGGCGGAGAGCGCGGCTGCTGTGCTCGAGGATGTGAACGGGGTCGGGGTGGCCGGCCAGCGAAAGGAAGAGGCTCTTGGCGGCGGTGACCATGGTTCCGGCTTTGAGGCCGTGGCCGGTGGCGTCGCCGACGGCGATGGTGAGGGCGGCGGGGTTTTCGGCGAGGTGGAAGTCGTAGTAGTCGCCGCCGACTTCGGCGGCGGTTTTCATGTAGGCCGCGAGTTCGAAGCGGGGAAAGCGCGGGACGCTCTTGGGGAGCATGGACAACTGGAGGCGGCGGGCTTCCTCGAGTTCGGCGGCGCGCCGTTCGTTTTCGGCGCGCTCGCGTTCGTGGCGGACTCGCAGATCGGCTTCCTCCCTGCTCACGCGGGCGAAGCGGCGGGCGAGATAGACGGAGATGGCGATGGTGATGGCGAGGACGGCGGCGTGGCGGACGGCTGGGGGCAAGCTGTTGGCGGAGAGGCCGCGGATGAGCGTTACGGAACCGAGGAAGACGAAGAGCGTATAGGCGAGCAGTCCGCTTCCGACGATCCAGGCGCCGGGAGCCTTGTCACGCACGGCGCGGCGCATCCCGCGGGCGACCTCGAGCACGGGGAAGAGAAGGAGCGCATGGCTATACCAGCGGCGCGCTTCACCCATTTCAACGAAGACCGTGGAGACGGGAACGTACAGTGCGGCGAGGGCGAGCCAGGCCCAGAACCAGCGCTTGACGGGGATGGAAAAGGCGGAGTAGAGGAAGGCGAGGAGAGCCGCGAGGCTGGCTTGCGTGAGGGCGATGTTGAGAGCGAGTTGGGCGACGTTTTCGGTGACGCTCTGGTGGCCGAGGGACCAGCGGTAGTAGATGAGATTGCCGGCGGCGGCGAAGAAGGCGAAGAGGGAGAAGAACAGGTTGGCGCGCTCCCGCGGGTAGAACCAGAAAAGGAGCAGGTGGAGGAGTGCGATGGCGGCGAGCAGACCGAAGTTCAACCAGTAGAGGCCGCCGGTAGCGCTTCTTTCCGCCCATTCGGCGTGGGCTGATGCGGCATCGAGGAGCCGCATGCCGAATCCGGCTCCGTAGGCGGCGGTGCGGTTGGTGTAAGCGGTGAGGACGGGGCGGCCGCTTTGACGGGCGAACCAGCGGCCCGGGCCGGCCGAGAGGTCACGCATTTCCATACAGGAGTGGCGGACGGCGAGGAGGTGGCCCGAGGGGCGGCCGTCGAGGACCAGGAAGGTGGGGAGGGTGTTGGGGTTGAAGTGCGTTTCCGCTCCGGGTGTGGCGCCGACTGTCCCGTAGCGAGCAATGAGGCGGCCATCGAGGAAGATTTCGGAGGCGCCGTGCTGGACGATGGCGAGGGCGGCGGAGCGCGGGGTCGCGGGCGTGGAGTAGACGCGGAGCCGGAACCAACCGATGCCGGGCCAGCCGGAGGCGGGGTTACGGAGGAGGGCGGTTCCGTTGAGAGTCTCCCAGGCGTGATCGTCGAGGGCGGGATCGGCCCAGGCGGGGTTGTCGCCAGGCTGGTACTGCCAGCGGGCGGCGGAGAGGTCGAGGGGGGTTCCCTGGAAGGTGGGGACGGGCTGAGCGAGGGTTCGGGCGGAGAGGCAGAGAAGCAGGCCGAGAGTCGTCCGGGACACGGCGGGCATCCCAGATATCCTACACGGGCGGGGGCGGAGGTCCCGGGGCGAAAGAACAATTCGACAGGGAATTGTTCTTTCGCCCGCGGGCCAGGTTTACTGCCAGGTTACGGTGTTGGCGAAGCCGATGACGCCGCTGAAGATGGCGAAATCGGTGTTGCCACCGGCGACGAGCGGGGCGGTGAAGCGGCCGTTGGTCTCGGTGGTGGTGGAGAAGACGGTCAGGACGCCGATGGCGGTGCCGTCGAGGATGCTGCCGGTGGATGCCGGGAGCTGCTGCAGGATGGAGACCGGCACGCTGAAGCTGCCGCGGCTGGCGCGGGTGACGCAACTGAAGACGGCGGCGTCGTAGATGGGGTCATTCTCAGTGTCGCCGGTGCGGACGCCGGAGGTGCCGGAGATGCTGACGTAGTCATCGCCGCCGCCGGTCCAGGTGATGCTGAGGGGGGCGGAGCGGCTGACGTTACCGGTGTAGTTGCCCTTGTTGGTCCAGGTGAAGACGGGAGAAACGGTGAGGTTGGCGGTAAAGGCGCCGACGCCGGCGCCGCCGGTGCCGGAGAGGGCGTACTGCCCAGCGGCGATGACGGGGGTGGTGGGGACGCCGGGGGCCGGGAAGGGGCTGCCGATCAGAGCGAGCTGCTTGGAGTAGATGAACTCTGCAGTGTTGCGGTCGACGGCGACGTTACTGGCATTGGGACCGTTCAGGCGGAGCGGGTTGCCGGCATCGAGCGGCGAGGGCGTGGGGCCGAAGGTGAGCTGGTCGGTAGTGCCGGTGCGGCGGGTGACGAAACAGCTATCGAGATTGACGAGGGCGGCGGTGTTCGAAGCAGCGTACTGGTCGGCGCGATACCGAGAGAACGAGCCGTTGACGTCCTCGGACTTGAAGGAGCCGAGGAGGGGGATGGCGGTTTCGATGGAGGTGAGGGCGAACTGGCCGACGACGATTTCGCCGCCCTGGGCGAGCCGGCGGAGGGCGGCTTCGTTGAGGTTGGCGTCGGTGCAGAAGTTGGCGCCGCGTGCGGCGACGGGCAGCGAGAGGGTGTTGCTGGTAGTGTTGCCGACGCGAACCTGGATCGGGATGAAGCAGCCGGTGGCCTGGTCCGCGGCGAGGGTGAAGTTGATCTGGTCGAGGCCGGGGGAGCCGGGGCTGCGGCCGGCGTAGGAGGGTTCGATTTCGCGGGTGCCGACGATGACGCGGACCTGCACCTGGGAGCGCTGATCGCCGGAGCCGTTGCCGCCGGCGTCGGAGGCGGCGTCGGCGCCGAGGCCGGTGCCCCAGAGGACGATGACGTCACCGGGGCTGGCAGGGCGCAGGGTGAACTGGCCGAGGGTACCGGTGGTGAAGCGGATGAGGCGGTAGTCGGGGTCCGTGGCGACGGCGGGACCGGCGCCGTTGCCGACGGTAGAGACAAGGCCGAAGGCACGGGCGGCGACGGTGACGCGGCGCGGGCCGCTGGTCTGGTTGTTGTAGGTGACGGTGACGTTATAGTCGCCGGGGGCCGTGGAGGACGGCAGCAGGCCGGCGACCTGGTCCTGGCGCGTGTAGTAGATGCGGGCTTCGATAGCGGATCCGCCTCCGACGGGAGTGAAGCGCACGGAGGTGCCGGAGAGGGAAGTCTCCCAGGGAGCGGCGCTATCGACGACGATGGCGGCCGGGCCCATGCCGGTACCGAACACGGTAAAGACGCTGCCTGGCGCGAGGGTAGCGGCGCCGCTGGCGGCATTGATGACCCCGAGTTGCTCGCGAATGGTCGGCTGCGCCATCAGCGCGCCGGAGACAGCCACGAAGAGGGCCGCCTGGACTACAAGTTTTTTCATTTCTGGAAATCTTCTCCTAGGGGAATGCGCCCCTCCAGCGGGGCGCTCCGGATGACATGGTATCTCGCTTTTATGTAAGCGGGAATCATTTAATGATCGGATCAGTACCACCAAGACTTGAGGGAGAATCGATTTCATGAAAACGGTTGTCATCGATCAGCATGGTGGACCGGAGGTTCTGGCGGTGCGGGAGATGGAAGAGCCGCGGCCGAAGGGGAACGAGGTCTTGATCCGCGTTCGGGCAGTGGCGCTGAACCACCTGGACCTGTGGGTGCGGGCGGGGATTCCAGGGATGAAGCTGCCGATGCCGCACGTGTTGGGGTCGGACATTGCGGGAGAGGTGACGGCGGTGGGGGAGCTGTGCGGGCGGGTGAAGCCGGGGCAGCGGGTGGTGCTGTCGCCAGGGCTGAGCTGCCGGCAGTGCCTGGCGTGTTTGGAGGGACGCGACAACGAGTGCCGGCAGTACCGTGTGCAGGGAGCGGCGGCGCCGGGCGGGTATCGGGAGTATATGCCTGTTCCGGAATATGCGGCGATTCCCTTGCCGGACGGGTTGGGATTTGAGGAGGCGGCGGCGGCGCCGCTGGTGTTTTTGACGGCGTGGCACATGCTGGTGGGGCGGGCGCGCATGCAAGTGGGCGAGGACGTGCTGGTGCTGGCGGCGTCGAGCGGAGTGGGGATGGCGGCGATTCAGATCGCGAAGCTGTACGGGTGCCGGGTGATCACGACGGCGGGCGGCGAGGAGAAGATGGCGAAGGCGCGGGAATTGGGGGCGGACGAGGTGGTGGATCACTATCGCGACGACATTGCGGCGGCGGTGAAGAAGTTCACGGGGAAACGTGGCGTGGACATCGTGTTCGAGCACGTGGGGGAAGCGACGTGGCAGAAGAGCCTGGACAGCCTTGCGGCGACGGGGCGGCTGGTGACGTGCGGGGCGACAACGGGGCCGCAGGTGGGGTTGGATTTGCGCTATCTGTTCAGCAAGCACTGGGAGTTGCACGGGTCTTATATGGGGACGATGGGGGAGCTGCACCGTGTGCTGCGATTTGTGTTCGAGGGGAAGTTGAAGGCGGTGGTGGACCGGGTGTATCCGCTCGAGGAGGCGCGGGCGGCGCATGAGCGGATCGAGAAGAAGGAGCAGTTTGGGAAGGTAGTGTTGGCGGTGTAAGCGGCGTTAGTCGGCGTTGGTGTCGAAGCCGTGCTGACGGCGGTGGTGGGGGCCGTCAAAGAGCTTCGTGGATTTGAAGAGTTCGTGGCGGCCGTCGCCGGCGATGTCGCGGACTTTGGCGAGCAGGGCCTGTTTTTCGGCGGCGGGCATGGGTTTGAAGTTACGGGCGAGGGCGATGTCCTGCTTGAGCTGCTCCATGGTGTTGATGCCGACGACCTGGGTGGTGACGGGGAGGCTGAGGCAGTAGCGGTAGCACTCTTCGACGGTGAGGCCGGCGGCGGTGGTGAGTCGGCCGTCGGGGAAGCCGCCGGCGAGGCCCTTCATGCCGATGACGCCGACATTCTTCTTGAGGCATACAGGCACGACGTCGTTCTGGAAGCTGCGGTAGTGGGCGTCCATGACGTTGATGGGCATTTGGGCGGTATCCCAGTCGTGGGGCTTGTTGAGCATCTTGAGGTGGATGAGGGGGTCTTTGTGGCCGGTGAAGCCGATGAAGCGGACCTTGCCGGCCTGGCGGGCTTCGAGGAGGGCGCGGAGGCCGCCTTTGTCCATGATCCAGTCGGCGTCATTGTCGTAGACGAGTTCGTGGAACTGGACGAGGTCGATGTGGTCGGTGCGGAGGCGGCGGAGGCTGTCTTCGAGGTTCTTGAGGGAGCCGGCGTAGTCGCGCTCGCAGTTCTTGGTCATGAGGAAGACCTTCTGGCGGCGGGCGCCTTCGAGGGCCTTGCCCATCCACTCTTCGGATTTGCCGTTGTGGTAGTCCCAGGCGTTGTCGAAGAAGTTGATGCCTTCGTCGATGGCGGCGTGCATGATGCGGATGGCTTCGGCTTCTTCTTTGACGGCGCCGATGTGCCAGCCGCCGAGGCAGAGGATGGAGACGCGCTGGCCGGTGCGGCCGAGGACGCGGGTGGGGAGGCCGGTGGCGGAGGCGGGGGAGGTTTGGGCGAGGACGTGGTCGGCGAGGGCGGCGAGGCCGGCGGATGCCTGGAGAAATTCGCGGCGGGTGGAATCGTCTTGGGTCATGGCTGGGTGGCTCCTCTGTATCGGATTATTGTAGACGTGATAGGCTATGGATGTCGTCCACTCAAGGTGGTTTTCTTCCGTGCGGAGAGGTGGCTGAGTGGTCGAAAGCAGCGGTTTGCTAAACCGTCGTAGGGGACTAAAACCTCTACCGAGGGTTCGAATCCCTCCCTCTCCGCCAGCCTTGCAGTCCCTCAGATCCGCCTGGCATGAGTAGAGGTGGGGACCGGAGTATCATCAAGTCATGTCCTGGCCCGATCGCATCGTGGTCGATCCTGAAACGCTGGCAGGAAAACCCGTCATTCGTGGGACTCGGTTGGCAGTTGAGTTCATCCTCGACGTGCTCGCCGCCGGCCAATCCGAGGATCAGATTCTATCGAGCTATCCCGGCCTGACACACGAAGACATACTGGCGTGCCTGTCGTACGCTAGCCACCTCGCCCACGAATACAGGGCGTATCCGCTCCCCGTTTAATGCGGCTACTCGCCGACGAGAACTTTCCGCTGCCGGCCGTCGAGGCGTTACGGGGCGCCGGCCACGACGTCGTATGGGCAAGAACCGATTATCCCGGCGCGAAAGACACGCAGCTTCTGGAGCTCGCGGAATCGGATCGAAGAGTTGTCCTGACGATCGACAAAAAACTTCTGGCAAATCGCCATCCAACGCCGCTTGCCTCTGGAACAGAGCGGTGTGATTCTGTTTCGAGTGCATCCCGCGATTGCCGAGACCATAACGCGGCTAGCGTTGGCCGCGCTGGCGATGGATCAGCAGTGGGAAGGGCGCGCGTCCGTGCTCACAGAGGATCGGGTCCTGACCGTCAAGTGCGGCCGTTCTCCGATGTGATTCCGGGTTACCAACGTTTTTCTGGCCTTGAGTGATAGCATACGGGCCGGATGCTCACTCGGCGGGCGTTGTTGGCGGGGGCGGCGGGGCAGGCGCGGCGGCGGCCGAATCTGCTGTTTTTCATTGCCGACGATCATGCGGGGTACGCGCTGGGGGCGGATGGGAATGCGCTGGCGCGCACGCCGAACCTTGACCGGCTGGCAAGCGAGGGGACGCGGTTCGCCGCGCACTACTGCAATTCACCGGTGTGTACGCCGTCGCGGCAGAGTCTGCTGACCGGGCAGATGCCGCACATGGCGGGAGTGACGCGACTGACGACGCCGCTGGCTTTGGATAAGCCGACGCTGGCGCGGCAACTGCAATCGGCGGGGTATCGCACGGCGGTATTCGGGAAGATGCACCTGAACCGGCCTGCGGCGGCGGGCTTGTTCGGCTTCGACACGATGGTGACCGAGGGGGAGTTGCAGAAGCGATGGAGCGCGAGAGGGGCGGGCCGGGCCGTGGGCGGGGACGTGCGAGTGAAGCCGCCATGGCGTCCTTTTAAAGATCGGGCTCGGGTGTGGTTGAACGCCGATGCGCTGCCGTTTGCGCGGTATGAGGCGGACATGAAGGGCACGTACCTGGCGCAACTGGCGGGGGAATTTCTGGAGAGCCATCGGGAGGAGCCCTTCGCGTGTTGGGTGAGTTTTCAGGAGCCGCATTCGCCGTTCGATTTTCCGGTGGAGGACGCGGGGCGGCGGCGGGGCGTGGAGTTCGGCGTGCCGCGTGTCGGGCCGGAAGACCGGGGGCAGATTCCGCTGATCTTCCGTGAGCTGTCGGATGACGATAAGAGGGGGATTCGGGCGGCGTATTACACGTCGGTGGAATTCCTGGACCGGAATATCGGGCGGGTGCTGGGGACGCTCGCGCGGCTGGGGCTGGCGGAGAACACGCTGGTGGTGTACCTGGCGGACCACGGGTACTGCCTGGGCGAGCACGGGCGGTTCGAGAAGCACTGCGGGTATGACGAGGCGCTGCGGGTGCCGTTGTTGATGAGATGGCCGGGGCGGGTGCGGCGCGGGGTGGTGAGGGATTTGACGGAGCACATCGACGTGCCGGCGACGTTGACGGACCTGCTGGGCGTGGATCCGCTGCCGGTGCAGCACGGGCGGAGCCTGCGGCCGTATGTGGAAGGGCGGCGGGTGCGGGGGCGGGACCATGTGTTCAGCGAGTACCTGGAGAACGAGGAGGCGTACCTGCGGACGGAGCGCTATAAGTACGTGTTCTGCACGGGGCGGCGGGAACGCGGGGATGGATACGTGACGGACCGGCCGACTCCGGGGCGGTACGAACGGTTGTACGACCTGCGTGCGGATGCGGGCGAATTCACGGACGTGGCGCGGCGCGAGCCTACAGTGACGGCGGGGCTGCGCCGGCTGTTGCTCGAGAGGTTTCGGGCGACGCATCCGGAGGCGGAGCGGGAGCCGCAGCGGTTGAGCGAGGCGGAGGCGTTGGAGTGGTATCTACGTCCGAGGGACGTATGAGATTTCGGATAGGATTGGAGCATGAAACTCGGCGAGTGGTTTGACGAAGGTGTGCGCAGCGGGCGGTCGGGAATCGAAGGCGCGGTCTCGACCTTCCGGCAAGAAGACGGCGGAGCGGAGATGCTGCGCGCGGCGCGGACTTCGCTGGTGGTGGCGTCGGCGGGTGTGGTGGTGGGCGCGGTGGCGGGGTACCTCAGTTCAAAGGAGCGCGACGGCGGGAAGCGGAGCCTGGCGATGGCGTTGACCGGAGCGGCGCTGGGCGTGGCGGGGGCGATGATCTGGCAGACGCGCGGGCTGACGGGATCAGTGCTTCGCGGGGCCGCGCGGGGTGTGGGGCGGGAGCACGACAATATCTGGCTGGAGAAGAACCCGGTCGCTTACGGGTGAGTGCGCCGGGCAGTCGGCGGCCGCGCATTAGACGCCCCACGGCAGCGGGCCCTCGAACATTTCCGGCCCTTTGTGACCTAAGAGCGGAACCAGTTCGGGGCAGCTTTGGCGGAAGCCGTTCTGGCGGCGGAAGGGGTTGCGCGTCTCTCGTTTCGCGGAGGCTTCGGGGCCTGTGCCGTAGGGGTCGGTGACGAAGAGCGCGCGGCGTTGGGCTTCGAAGTGTTCGGCCGTCGCGAGGTCTTCGGGGTCGTTCACCCCGATGTACTCATAGCAGGACGCGGGGAAGCGGAGGGCGGCGCGGTGGAGGTCGAAGCGCGCGGCCTTGAAAGCCCAGCCGATCGAGGTGAGGCGCTTGGGGTAGGCGCCGGTGAGTTCGCGGTAGCGGCAGATGCTGAAGAGCAGGTTCTCGAACGAATCGCGGGAGAACTCTTCGGTGTCGGCGCGGGGGCGGACATCGGGAGCGCCATACCATTGGTTGTGTTCGGCGATTAACCAATAGCCCTGGCCTTCGCTGCGGGGGCCGGCGTCCCGGTCGGTCTGGCCGCCGGAGAAGATCAGGACGGCTTGCGGATCGGCGGCGGCGAGGCGGACGCCGGCTTCGGCGTGGGCGGAGTAGAAGCGTCCCTCTCCTTCTTGAAAAGGCTTGAGGTACCAGCCTTCGTCGGAGTCGAGGCGGTCGAAGCGGTAGGGGACGCTGTGGCCGGCGACGACGATGAGGTGCGTCATCTGCCGGGGAAGAACTGCTTCAGGTAATTGTAGGCCTGGCGGAGGGAGGCCTTTCGATCCTCAAGGGAGCCTTCGAAGGCGCGGTCTTCGACCTCGACGCAGACGGGGCCGCGGTAGCCGGAGTCGGTGAGGGCGGAGAAGAAGGCGCCCCAATTGACGTCGCCCATGCCGGGGAGTTTGGGCGTGTGATAGAGGTTCGGGTAGGCGAGAATGCCGACGTCGTCGAGCTTGTGGCGGTCAACACGGGCGTCCTTGGCGTGCATGTGGTGGAGGCGGGAGGCGAACTCGCGGAGGGGCTTGAGGTAATCCATCTGCTGCCAGATGAAGTGGGAGGGGTCGAAGTTGAGGCCGAAATTGGGGCTGGGAATGTCTTCCCACATGCGGCGCCAGATGGCGGGCGTGGTGGCGAGGTTCTTGCCGCCGGGCCATTCATCCTTAGTGAACAGCATGGGGCAGTTCTCGATGCCGATTTTGACGTTGTGCTCTTCGGCGTGGCGGATGAGGCCGGCCCAGGTCTGCTTAAAGCGGGGCCAGTTGTCGTCGAGCGAGAGGGTGTAATCGCGGCCGACGAAGGTGTTGACGACTCCGAGGCCGAGGACGGCGGCGGCGCGGATGACTTCGCGAATATGCTTTTCGGCGACTTCGGCTTCGTCCTTGTTGGGGGAGAGCACGTTGGGGTAGTAGCCGAGACCGCTGATGGCGACGTTGTGTTTGGCGGTGAGTTCGTGGATGCGCGGCGCGGTGTCCTTGGTGACGGTTGTGACGTCGATGTGCGTGACGCCGGCGTAGCGGCGCTCGGCTTTGCCGGGGGGCCAGCACATGACCTCGACGCATTCATAGCCGGTCTGCGCGGCGAAGGAGAGGACCTCGTCGAGGGAGAGATCGGGGAGGATGGCGCTGACGAATCCGAGTTGCATGTTTGGTACGAAAGCGGAGTATAGCAGGCAATAATAGGGCATGCGCGCGGCCTGTCTGCTGCTTGTTTCCACGTTGTCCTCCCTGCCCGCGGCGGCGGATTTCCGCGCGGGAGCGGCGAAGCGAACGATCACCCCGGACCTGAAAAAGCACGGGCCGGTGTACATGGCGGGGTTCGGGCAGAACCGCGTGGCGACGGGCGTTCACGACGATTTGTACGCGCGATGTCTCGCCCTGCAGGCGGGGGCGAGAGCGGTGGTGCTGTGCGGCGTGGACTCGATTGGATTGTTCCTCGATGACGTGCGGCGCATTCGGGCGCGGGCGCCGGAGGCGGACGTGGTGGTGGCGGCGACGCATGTTCACGAAGCGCCGGACACGATGGGGCTGTGGGGGCCGGCGCCGGGCAAGACGGGGCTGAACGAAGAGTATGTCAGCTACGTGGTGGCGAGGACGGCGGAGGCGGTACGAGAGGCCCTGGGCACGATGCGCCCGGCGACGTTGCGGCTGGGGAAGCTGTCGCATCCGGACCTGGATTCGTTCCTGGCGGACTCGCGGCCGCCGGTGCGGCATGATTCGGAACTGATCGTGTTAGCCGCGGAAGGGGCGGACGGGAAGACCATCGGGACGCTGTTGAACTGGGCGAATCATCCGGAGGCGCTCGATTCGAAGAACACGCTCATCACGGCGGACTACCCGGCGTATGTGCATCTGGTGATCGAGAAGAAGACGGGCGCGGTGAGTGTGTTTATCAACGGGGCGGTGGGAGGGATGCAGTCGCCATTGGGGGCGAAGGTGGTGGACCCGGCGACGAAGGCGGAGGCGAAGCAGGGGACGTTCCGGTTCGCGGAGTTGATCGGGACGAGGGTGGGGGAGCTGGCGGTGGAGGCTTTGGAGCAGGCGAAGAAGGTGGCGGCGGCGGCGGCGCTGTTTCGGGAGGAGCTGGTGAACATTCCGATGCAGAACGCCGGGTATGAGCAGGCGCTGGCGGCGGGTGTATTTGCGGGGCGGAAGAAGCCGGCGGCGGACGGGAGCACAACGGCGCCGGTGGGGTACGTGCGGCTGGAAGATGCGGGGCGGGCGCCGGTGCTCGAGATCGCGCTGATTCCGGGCGAACTGTATCCGGAGTTGAGCGTGGGCGGAATCGAGCGGTACGAGGGCGCGGATTTTCCGGGGGCGCCGTTGGAGCCGGCAATCAAGCAGCAGATGACGGCGCCGTACCGCATGCTGTTCGGGCTGGCCAACGACGAGATCGGCTACATCATTCCGAAAGCGGAGTGGGACGCGGCGGCGCCGTGGCTGCGCGGGTCCGCGAAGCGCTGGTACGGCGAGGTGAACTCGGTGGGGCCGGAGGCCGCGCCGCGAATCGCCGCAGCCTTCGGCCAGTTGGTGAAGAGCCGCTGAGGGTGGTGGCGAATCAGACCATGGTGCGCTGCAGGTAGAGCGTCGGCTTCTTCAGGAATTGTTCGCGGCATTCGGGGCAGCAGAAGTAGTACGTCTGCCCTTCGTAATCGGCTGTGGCCTGGGCTTCTTCGGCCTCGAACTCCATGCCGCAGACGGGATCTCGGACCATAAGCGCCTCCTTCCGCAAGGGAGCGCGGGGGCCCCCTGGATTCGGATGTTACTCCCGGAAAGCCGTGGAGTCCACCCTAGGGAGGAGACGCGAGATGGCGAAGACAGTAACGGAAGATCCGAGGACAAAAGGGCCGAAACCAGAGCCCGAGTTTCCGCAGAAGCCGCAGAGCGAACCGGGAACGGAAGCGGAGATGACGCCGAAGGCGGACCACGGGGAGGGGTCGTATCGCGGTTCGGACCGGCTGAAGGATCGGGTGGCGGTGATCACGGGCGGCGACTCGGGCATTGGCCGGGCAGTGGCGCTGGCGTTTGCCCGCGAGGGGGCGGACGTGGTGATCGCCTACTTGAACGAGCACGAGGACGCGCGGGAAAGCGAGCGACTGGTGAAGGAGGCGGGGCGGCGGGCGCTGCTGATCGATGGGGACATTTCCGAGCGCGGGAAATGCGAGGAGATCGTGGAGCGGGCGTTTCGCGAATTCGGGCGCATCGACGTGCTGGTGAACAACGCGGCGTACCAGCCGGTGAAGGAGTCGATTGCCGAGTTCACCGATGACGAATTCGACCGCGCGATGAAGACGAACGTCTATGCGATGTTCTGGATCTGCCGCTCAGCAGTGCCGCGGATGAAGCCGGGAAGCGCGATCATCAATGTCGCATCGATTCAGGCGTACGAACCGACGCCGAACCTGCTGCCGTACTCGACGACGAAGGGGGCGATTGTGACGTTTACGAAGGGGCTGGCCAAGATGCTGGCGAAGGAGGGCATCCGCGTGAACGCGGTGGCGCCGGGACCGGTGTGGACGCCGCTGATTCCGGCGACGCTGCCGGCCGAGAAGGTGAAGACGTTCGGATCCAACACGCCCATGGAGCGGCCGGGACAGCCGGCGGAGCTGGCGCCGGCGTTCGTGTTCCTGGCATCGAACGAATCGAGCTACATCACGGGTGAGGTGATCGGGGTGACCGGCGGGCGGCCTCTGCCGTAACGGCTACTTCATCCACTTGAAGAAGTAGAAGAGCAGCGGCGTTTTGCCGATGTTGACGATGCCGTGCGAGCGGTTGGCCGCGCAGTACATGATGGAGCCGGGCGAGCACTTCATTTTCTTGCCATCGATTTCGATCTCGCCCGTTCCTTCGGTGATGACCATGAACTCCTCTTCGGGGTGTTCGTGGGGCGGGTGCGGGGTCATGCCGGGCTTGAGCAGGAGGCTGCCGGCGGTCATCGTTTTGAGCTGGTCGGTGGGACCTTCGAAGTAGATGCGGAGATCGCCGAAGGGCTCTTTGGTGAGCTTGGCTTTGGCTTGATCAAGCGTCGAGTTCGGAAGCTTGGGGGCGGCGGCGGCGAGGAAGGGCAGCGCGCCGAGGGGAAGCTTCAGGAGATCGCGTCGTTGGGGCATTGGCTTATCGCTCCAGTCGTTTCAGTGTTTCGAGCAGGACTTCGCCGACGATGGCGAAGCTGGCGGGGGACAGCTTGTCGATGGTGTCTTTCTCAGTGTGCCAGTATTCGTTCGATGATCCGTAGTTGAAGTCGATGAGGTCGAGGGCGGGGACGCCCAGGCGGACGAAGGGCATGTGATCGTCTTCGATCCAGCCTTGCTCGGAGAGGAAGTAGCCGCCGTGCCCGAGGTCGCGGGCGGTCTGCCAGACCAACTGGCGGAGGCGGGCGTTGGAGTTCATCTCGGAGAGGATGCCGAGGCTCTTGTCGCCGATCATGTCGACGTTGACGAGGGCGACGATTCGGGAGAGGACGCCCTCGCGGCGCCAGCGCTGGGCAAGATGGCGGCTGCCGTGGACGCCGTCGCGTTCGTTCCACTCGCCGATGGCTTCTTCGCCGTCGAACCAGACGAGGTAGACGTCGTGCTTGCGGGGCTGCCTGGCGAGGGCGCGGGCCATTTCGACGAGGAAGCCGGCGGAGGCGCCGCCGTCGTTGGCGCCGACGAAGGTGCGGCCGGGCATGACCTTAGTGTCGTAGTGTCCGGTGAAGACGACCGCCGCGCCGGAGGTTCCTTTGAAGCGGGTGATGAGGTTCACCATGGGGATGGGACCGGATGGCGGGGTGGCGGTGAATTTGTCCTCGATGATTTCGGCGCCGGTGGGGGCGAGCTGGGCCTTGATGTAGGCGCGCATTTTGGCGTGGGCGGGGGAGTTGGGGATGCGGGGGCCGAGGGCGACGATGCGGCGGGTGTCTTCGAAGGCGCGGGGGCCGGAGAAGGGGGCGGCGGCGGCGGGGAGAAGGGCGGCGAGTATGAGTGCCGCGCGGCAGATGGCCATGTAGCTTCTAGTGTAAAGGCTCCCGCGCTAGTACCCACGTACGAGGTATTGATTCGGGATGTTGCGGAGGGGAGGAGCGGCGCCGAACCGTTTGCGATAGAGGTATTCGATATTGCTGTAGACGTGTTCTTCGGGGCGGTGGAACTGGCGGTAGAGGCCGCACTGCGCGTAGGAGATGGGCGTGACGTCGTAAACGACGGTCTCCCAGGACATGGTTTCTCCCCACAGGAGCATGTTTACGCGGACGGCGAGGTCCGCGCCGGCGTCGACGAGCAGTTCCATCACCGGCCGGCAGAAGTTGTGGTTGCTGTTCACGGCGTGGAAGAGAGGTGTTTGGCCTCCCATGCCTTCCGCGTTCACGTCGGCAGGCGCGTCGATGTCCGCTCCGTTCTCGAGCAGCACGCGGGCGCAGCGCAGGGAATTGAACTCGGCGCAGATGTGCAGCGGCGTGACGCCGCGGCAGGACGTATAGGCGCAGAGGGGGCTGAGCTTCCGGCCGATGCCGTCGGGCGAGGCGGCGAGGAGTTTGCGGAGGGCGGCGGCGTCGTCGAGAAGGAGGGCCTCGAGCAGCGGGTCGCCGACGGTTGCGCCGGCGTCGAGCATGACGCGTAGGCAGGCGGCGAACTTCGACGAGCGGGCGTACATCTCGATCAGGCAGTCGATGGGGCGCTTGCCGTCGATGAGCTCGGTGGGGCTGAGGCCGCCTGCGAGCAGGTCTCGGATGGCGTCGGGCGAATGGGTCTCGAAGGCTTCGAGCAGTTTGGCTTCCCGGGACATCCTTCGATCCTAGAACCTCTGGAGAGGAAACATGGTGCGCCTCATCACGCCGCGCTGCGCGGGAGCACTTCTCTCTCAATTCCCGCGCGATCGGCGATCTCGAGATCGTACGCGTTCTGCAGGTTCAGCCAGTATTGCGGCGAGGTACCGAAGTAGCGCCCGAGGCGTATAGCCGTGTCCGGCGTGATCCCGCGCTTGCCGTTGACGATTGCGCTGATGCGGTTCATCGGCACACGCAGTGCGCGGGCGAGTTCGTTCAGGCTGACCTCGATCTCCAAGAGTTCGTCTTTCAGCAACTCGCCTGGGTGAATGGGCGGAAGTTTTCGTCTTTGTGCCATTGCTTGCTCTCAGTGGTAGTCAACTATCTCGACGTCATATGCGTTTCCATCGCGCCATCGAAAGCAGAGACGCCAACGGTCATTGATGCGGATACTGTATTGGCCATCGCGATCACCCTTCAGCGCCTCCAAGTGATTGCCTCGAATAGCCCTCAGGTCGGCCAAACCGGTTGCCGCGTCCAAAGCCCTCAATCTTTTGCGTGCTGGACGCTCGATGGCTCGAAACCGCCGGCTCTCGTACTCTCCGTATAGCTCTCGCGTTTCTTCGCAACGGAAGGAACGGATCATCTACGTGGATCATAGCACTCGCGGCGTACTAGGGGATGGTGGAACCTCACGCTATCGCCGGCGGCGGGCAAAGCAGATGTAGCCGACGGTGAAGTCCTTTTCCGGATCGAGCGAGTCGAGCAAAGGGAGCGCCAATGCCAGGGGGACGAAGACCGGGGCGGCGAGGGGGATTTTCTGCGTGGCCGTCCACAACCGGCGGGAGATTTGGCGGAAGAGGCCGCCGGCGGGTTCGATCGTGGTTGCTTCGAAGCCGGCCTGGTTGAGCAGATACGCCACGCCGTAGCGGGTATAGCGGAAGTAGTCGTGCGGCGCTTGGTGGACTTCCCATTGGTGGGGGACAACGAGCAGGAACGGCGCGCCGGGGGCGAGGGCGCGGGCGAGTTCGCGGAGCACGCAGGCGGGTTCGCGGACGTGTTCGAGGGTGACAATGTTGAGGGCAGCGTCAAAGGCGGCGTTCGGGAACGGGAGGGCGGTGAGGTCGGCGACGGCGTCGAGGCCTGCGTAGTTCCATGCGGCGTCACCGATTCCCAGATCGACGCCAATGTAGCGGTGTTGGCGGAAGAAATGCGCGTACTGGCCTTCGCCGGCGCCGGCGTCGAGGACGCGGGCCTTCGGAGGGAGGGCGGCGGCGAAGCGGGCGACGGCGTCCTCGATTTGAAACTCGAAGTGCAGGATGTGGCGGGCGAGGGGCCTGGGCAGAAAGCGCCGGAGGGACTGCGTGGTCACCGCTTTTTGCGGGCCTCCATCATGACCGTGGAGCCGGCGTTGCAGGCGGCTTCGAGGACGGTGAAAGGGAGCGAGGCGAGCGTGAGTCCGAAATAGAGGGCGTCCTTGAGGAGCTTCACGTTCTGCGATTCGGTGCCGCCGCGGATGCGGCGGGCCATGGGATCGAGGGACGGAGCAATGGTGGTGGCGAGGCCGGCGGGGTTGTCACGCAGCGAGAAGTACTTGCGGCGCAGGACTTCGAAGCCGCAGTGGTCGAGGAGCGCCTCGAGGTCGCGGGAGCGGAAATCGATGAGGTGGCGGGGCACGTCCATGCCGTTCCAGTGTTCGCCGAAGAGCAGGAACTGCCAGCAGGCGGCGTTGGGGACCTGGACGATGAGGCGCCCGTCCGGGTGGAGGAGTTGGTGAGCGGACTGGAGGTAGGCGGCGGGTTCGTAGAGGTGTTCCAGGACGTGGAACATGGTGATGGCCGCGCAGGACTCCGGGCGCAGCGGCGCCTGCGGTAGTGCCGCGCACACGGCGGGTACGTTCTTCTTGTGCCACGCGACGGAAGCGGCGCCGAGGGCGAAGTCGAGGCCGACGCGAGCATGGCCGGTATCCCCGATTTCCTGGAGGAAGAGGCCGCCGCCGCAGCCGACGTCGACGAGGAGTCCTTCTTTCGGCGCCTGCTCGAGGGCGGCGCGCACGAAGGCGACGTGGTCGCGGAGGACGAAGCGGCGGTAGCGTTCGGCGAGTCGATCGACGGCATCTTCGTCGGGGGTGTACCAGTAGTTGCTTGGATAGTAGGTGTGGAGTTCGTGGGCGGGCGGGGTGGGGTAGAGGCGGATGAGGCGGCAGGAGGTGCACTCCACGATGAGGAAGGAGCGGCTGGTGGTGCGGTAGAGGCGGTCCGTGGCGTGGAAGAGCGTGTGGACTTCGCGGTGGCCGCACGAGGGGCAGGGGTTCAGATCGATTGTTCGCTGAGTTCGCGGAGGGAGATCCGGTGGCTGAGGATCAGTTGGCGGGTCTGGCGGGGTGTGAGTTTGCGCCAGCGCTTCACGTCCCGGCGTTTGCGCAGGATCTTCGGGAGCATCCAGAGGGCCTGGAGGTCGCCGCGAATCATCGCCAGCGCCGTGGGCAGGAGTCCCGTTGTGCTCCGATAGCGGCGCACTTCGCCGCGGCCCCTCAGTGCGGCCCACGCTCCCGCGGCCAAGCGGGCCAGATAGAAGACGGGGTTCAGACACAGGAGGCTCCAAGGAAACAGCTTAGCGGCAAGCAGCACGCGGTTGCGCTCGATGAGCTCAAGGCGGCGCAGGCTGGCGACGCCGAGCGTGGCGCCGCGGTGGTGACGCACGACGGCGCGGGGCGCGTAGAAGCATCGCCAGCCGGCGATGCGGGCGCGCAGGCCGAGTTCGGCGTCGTCCGCATAAGCGAAGAAATCCTCGTCGAAGCCTCCGATCTGGACGATCATCTCGCGGCGGTACATGGCGGCGCAACCGTCGGGCCAGAGGATCTCTTCGACGGCATCGAACTGGCCGGTGTCGCGCTGGCCGGTGCCGCGGCCGCGGTTCTGGCCGTCGGGATAGATGAGGTGGCCGGCTTTGTCGATGCGGGAGGGGTCCTCCCAGACGAGGATTTTGGAGGCGGCCATGCCGATGGCGGCGTCGTGATCGAAGACCTGGCGGAGGGCGGAGAGCCACTCGGGGCAGGCTTCGGCGTCATTGTTGAGGAGCGCCACGAAGGGGGTGCGGGCGCGGGCGAAGCCCTGGTTGTTGGCGGCGCAGAAGCCGAGGTTGGTGGTGTTTTCGACGATGGTGAGGGGGAGGAGGCGTTGGAACTCGTCGCGGGCCATTTGGACGGAGCCGTCCGAGGAGGCGTTATCGACGAGGATGACTTCGAAGGCGATGCCGCGTTGGGCGGTGAGGGAGAGAAGACACTGCCGCAGGAGGTCGCGGCGGTTCCAATTCACGACGATAACCGTGACCTCTGCGCGCTGATCGGTGGTCACAAATCGACTGTAGTATTATAGCCTCTAGCGTCAGTGCCACTCGGCGGTATGAACTCTGTCGGTGACATCCTTCGGCAGGAACGGGAGCGGCAGGGGCTGGACATTGACCGCGTAGCCCAGCAGACCCGAATCAGCCCACGTTTCATCGAAGCGATCGAATCCAACAACATCGCGCAATTGCCCGGAGGCTTCTTCTACCGGAGCTTCGTGCGGCAGTACGCGCAGACGCTGGGCATCGACGAGAGCCTGGTAGAGAGCGACCTGGACAAGCAGGCGGAAGAGCAGATGACAGCGGAGGCGGAGCGCGCAAGGAACGCCCCGCCGCATTTTGAGGTTCCGCCGATGCCCTCGACGTACCGGCCGGCGGGGGAGCGGCAGTTTCCGTTAATCCTGATTTTGCTGGTGACGGTGGTTGTGGGCTGTTCGGCGATTTACCTGTTGTGGCAGCGATCGCAGGAGCCGACCGTGGTGGAGACGCGGCTGCCGGAAGGTTCGCCGCCGCAGCCGCAGCAGCAGGCGGCGCCTGTGCCGGCGCCGGTTTCGCAGGAGCCGGCAGCGGCGACGACACCCACGACGACAGCCGCGACGCCTCCCGAGGGGGCGGCCCAACCGCAGGCGGGCGCCGCGCAGCAGACGGCGGCCCCGGCGCCGGCGGCGAATCCACCAGGAGCGGCGACGCCCGGCGTGCCGACCATCGAGGTGATGGCCACCGAAGAGGTCTGGCTCTCGATCTCGGCAGACGGCGAGAAGAAAGTGGAGCGGGTGCTGAAGCCCGGCGAGATCCGGCGCGTGGAAGGCAAGGAGAAGGTCACCATGCTGACGGGGAACGCGGGCGGCCTGGTGGTGACAGCGAACGGCAAGCTGGTGACGAACGTAGGGCCGAAGGGGCAGGTGCGGACGGTGAACGTTACTGCCGCGGGGGCCGAGGTAGTTGCTCCTGCGCCGCGGAAGCCCGCCGACCCAGAGCAGTAGAGCCGAGCCGCTCGTGCCGTTCCAGTTCGAGCAGTTCGCGGCGGCGGCGCAGCTTGATGCGGGTATCGACTTTTCCCCAGAACTTGCGGAAGTAATCGACCGCGGAGACGACCGCGAAGAACACCACGCCCCACATCAACAGCATGGCGAGCGGCTGTAGCGCCGGCCAGTGGATGCTGCCGAGCATGAAGGCGATGGCGGCGACCTGGGCGGCGGTTTTCGTTTTGCCGAGGTCGCTGGCCTGGATGATGTAGCCTTCCGAGGCGGCGATGCTGCGGAGACCGCTGACGGCGAATTCGCGGGCGATGATGAGGATGGCAATCCAGCCGGGAAGCTGGCGGACTTGGACGAGGCTGATGAGCGCGGCGGAGATGAGGAGCTTGTCGGCGATGGGATCGAGGAGAGTGCCGACGGTGGTGATCTGGTCCCAGCGGCGGGCGAGGTAGCCGTCGAGGAGGTCAGTGGCGGCGGCGGCGAGGAAGATGGCGAGGGCGATGAGTTCGTTAGGAATGCGCCAGGCGCCGACGGGGAGGCGGTAGCCCTCCTGCACGAGCGCCGCGACGAGCAGCGGCACGAAGAAGATGCGCAGGAGAGTGAGCCCGTTGGGCAGGTTCATTTCGCCACCTAAACTATAGCAGCGATGGGCGCCGGTGGAAATCTCCGCACGCCGAAGTGGTTGCTGGAGAAAGAATTCCGCTGGTTACTCGCAGGTTTTGCACAGCGTTTTCCACAGGGCGGGTGCGCGACAATCGAGATTTCATGATTTCTCTTTCGAATTTGCAGAAGCAGTACGGCAAGCAGTTGGTGTTTGTCGATGCGGCGTTTCAGTTGAACCCGGGCGAGAAGGTCGGACTGGTGGGACCGAACGGGGCCGGGAAGACGACGCTGTTCCGCATGATCGTGGGCGAAGAGCAGCCGGACGACGGCGAGGTGACGGTGCCGAAGCGGCTGACCATCGGCTATTTCCGTCAGGACGTGGAGGAGATGAAGGGGCGGTCAGTGCTGGACGAGGCGATCGCGGGGAGCGGTCGGCTGGGAGAACTGCATCACGAGTTGGAGGAGTTGCAGCACGCGATGGGCGATCCGGAGCGGGCCGACGAGATGGACCGCATTCTCGAGCGGTTCGGCGAGGTGCAGGAAGAGTACGACCACCTGGGCGGGTATTCGCTCGAGGCGCAGGCGCGCGAGGTGCTCCACGGGCTGGGCTTCAAGGACGACCAGATCGACGGCGACGTGGGCGCGCTCTCGGGCGGATGGAAGATGCGCGTGGCGCTGGCGCGCGTGTTGCTGGGGCGGCCCGACGTGCTGCTGATGGACGAGCCGACGAACCACTTGGACCTCGAGTCGATTATCTGGCTGGAAGGGTTTTTGAAGAGCTATCCGGGGGCGATGCTGATGACGTCGCACGACCGCGAGTTCATGAACCGCATCGTGACGCGCATCGCCGAGATCGACGGCGGCGAAATCATCTCGTACTCGGGCAACTACGACTTCTACGAACGGGAGCGCGCGATCCGGGAGACGAATCAGCAGGCCGCATTCGCGCGGCAGCAGGCGATGCTGGCGAAGGAGCAGCGGTTCATCGAGCGCTTCAAGGCGCATGCCGCGAAGGCGGCGCAGGTGCAGAGCCGGATCAAGGCGCTGGACAAGATCGAGAAGATCGAACTGCCGAAGAAGCGGCAGGTGGTGAAGTTCGAGTTTCGCGTGCCGCCACGCTCGGGAGACCAGGTGGCGGTGATGGAGGGGCTCTCGAAGAGCTACGGGGCGCGCGTGCTGTATGACCGGTTCAACTTGACGATTCGCCGCGGGGAGCGATGGGCGGTGATGGGGCGGAACGGGGCGGGCAAGACGACATTGTTAAAGATGATCGCCGGAGCGCTGAAGCCGGATGGGGGCGAGGTGCGGCTGGGCGCGAGCTTGAAGATGGGGTACTTCGCGCAGCAGTCGCTCGATGTGCTGGATCCGACGTTGACCGTGATCGAGCAGTTGCAGAAGGATTTTCCGCGCGACGGGCTGGGGTCATTAAGGACGCTGGCGGGGGCGTTTCAGTTTTCGGGGGAAGACGCGGAGAAGCCGATTCGCGCGTTGTCGGGCGGCGAGCGGTCACGGCTGGCGATGGCGCGGATGCTGTATGATCCGCCGAATTTCCTGGTGCTCGACGAGCCGACGAACCACCTCGACCTGGCGACGAAGGAGATGCTGGTGGAAGCCCTGCGGGAGTTTGAGGGCACGATGATTTTCGTATCGCACGACCGGATGTTCTTGCGAGGGTTGGGGTCGCGCGTGCTGGAGTTGGGCGGAGAGAGCGGCGAGGAACGCGAGCCGCTGGTGTTTCCTGGGACGTATGTGGAGTATGTGACGAAGGCGGGGCACGAGGCGCCGGGGGTGTATGTGTGAGGGCGGGCGGCTAGACGGGCAATAGTCTCAGCTCTGGGCCGATGCGGCGAAGGTCGCCGGGATCGCTGGTCAACAGCGGTTGCCCGGTGCGACGGGCACACACGACGACGTGGGCGTCGACGACATCGGACGTTCCGGTGCGAGCGAGAAGTATGCCCACGGCGGTTGCGTCGGGGCCGTGTAGCGGTGCGACATCGGTCAGCACATGACGGATCAGGCGGGTCAGACGCACCTGGCGCGCGGGGTTGCGGATTGCCTGAGCGAGCGCCGTGGCGGGAATGGTGATGCGCGCTCCACGCTCGGCTGCTCGCGCGAGGAGGGCGATGACGCGGCGGTGGTCGCGGTCCACGGCGATCAAGGCGCCTGCGTCGAGCGTGATGCCGCTCACGCCGCCCTGCCCTTGGCCGGTCGCTTCTTTCGGCTCTTCGGAAACAGGATGGAGTCGGCCCACGCTTTCTCGGACGGTGTCAGGGGCCCGCCAGTCGACTCGAGCGCGGCGTCCAGCAACTCCCGCCATCCCTGGGCGTCGTGAAGAGCGGTTCGGATTGCGTGTTGAACGAAGCCCGAGATACTCGCAGCCTGCCCGGCGTTCACCAGGGCCCGAATTTCCGCTAACTGGGCGGTGTCTACGGTGATGGTGACCTTCGCGGTGGCCATACCACATACCATACCAGCCTGGCCGGGCGCGCGACGCCCCTTTCGTAAAGATTTGTTAAAGGCGTAGTCTCGCCCGCGTTTCGGCCTCAGAATGAAATCGATGCCCGAGGACGGCGGACGTGTGTTGATGGTGGACGACGACCGGGAGCTGGTGTCGTTGATCGGGGAGTTTCTGGAGTCGTGCGGGTTTCAAGTTGAGGCCGCGCATGACGGTCCGTCGGGGCTGGCGGCGGCGGCCGGGGGCGGGCATGACCTGGTGCTGCTGGACGTGATGATGCCGGGATTCGATGGGTTTGAAGTGCTGCGGCGGTTGCGGGCGGTAAGCAGTGTTCCGGTGCTGATGCTGACGGCGCGGACGGAGTCGCGGGATCGCGTTCATGGGTTGGATGCGGGGGCGGACGACTATCTGCCGAAGCCGTTCGAGCCGCTGGAACTGGCGGCGCGGATGCGTGCGATTCTACGGCGGACAGTGCGGGTGGGCGCGGGGACGAAGATCGAGATCGGCGCGGTGGTGCTGGATGGGGGCTCGCGCAGTGTGGCCGTCGAGGGACGCCCTGTCGAGGTCACGAGCATCGAGTACGACATCCTGGAGACGCTGATGCGGGCGGCGGGGCGCGTGGTGTCGCGCGATGAGCTGATGCGGCGGCTGTACCAGCGAGAGGCGACGCCGTTCGACCGCTCGATTGACGTGCACATCAGCCATCTGCGAAAGAAGCTGGAGGCGCCGCAGGAGATGATTCGCACCATTCGCGGCGTGGGCTACCAGTTCGCGACGACGCCGGCAGCGGCGGGAGAGGCGTAATGTTCCGGCGAATTCTCTTGTGGTTTCTCGGCATGCTCGTCTTCAGCTTCGTGGCGTTTGTCGCGACGACCCTGGTGCTGCGCCCGCGCAATGGGCCACGCGAAGAACTGATGCGCAGCGTGACGGCGTGGCAGTTCGAGCAGGCAGTGGCGGCGTACGAAGGGGGCGGGGCGGCGCGGCTGAAGCCGTTCCTCGCTGACCTGGACCGCCGGTTTCCGGCGCGACATTATTTAACGGACGCGCAAGGCCGGGACCTGGCGACGGGCGAGGAGCGTGGGACCCTGTTGGCGGAAGCCGCGCCGGAGCGCCGCGGACTGCCGCCGCTGCTGCCGCCGCCGCGCATGGTGCACCGCAACTCGTCGCCGGACGGCCGGTACCTGTTCGTGATCGCCGCGGAGATGCGCGTCGATCCGCTGGCGAACCTGCCGTTTTACGGGTGGATCGTGGCGGTGATCGCGCTGTTGTGCTGGGTGCTGGCGCGGAGCCTGGGGCAGCCGGTGCGCCGGCTGCGGGAGACGGTGATTCAGTTCGGCAAGGGGAAGCTCGATTCGCGAACGCGGTCGACGCGAAAGGACGAGCTGGGGGACCTGGAGCGCAGCTTCGACCAGATGGCGGACCGCATCCAGATGCTGCTGACCGCCGAGCGGCGGCTGTTGCAGGACATCTCGCACGAGCTACGGTCGCCGCTGGCGCGGCTGCGGTTCGCCGTGGAGCTTGCCCGGACGAGCCCGAAGCCGGAGGCGGCGCTGGAGCGCGTCAATCGCGAGGTGGACCGGCTCACGTCGCTGGTGGGGCAGTTGCTCGAGGTGACGCGCGCGGAAGGAGATCCGGAGGCGCGGAAGCTGATGGAGCTCGACATGGCGTCAATCCTGGAGCGCGTGGTGAGCGATTGCCGCATTGAGGCGGAGGGGCGCGGCTGCGAGTTGCACTGGGTCGGCCAGGAGCACGCGGCGCTGAAGGGCGACCCGGAGCTGCTGCATCGCGCCGTTGAGAACGTAGTGCGGAACGCGATCCATCACGCGCCGCAGGGCACGGCGGTGGAGGTGGACCTGCGGGGCAATGAGCGCGAGGTGGCGGTGCGGGTGCGGGATTACGGACCGGGCGTTCCCGAAGCGGAGCTGGAGAATATCTTCCGGCCGTTCTACCGGGTGGAGGACCACCGGAGCCGTGAGAACGGCGGGGGCGTGGGGCTCGGATTGTCGATTGCCGAGCGCGCGATTCGCGTGCATCACGGAGCGGTGCGGGCGAAGAATGCGGAGCCGGGTTTGCTGGTGGAGATGAAGGTGCCGAGATGAGACCTCTTCTGTTGATGTGGGCCTGTGCGGCGGCAGTGTTCGGCGCGGACCTGACGGGAACGTGGATCGCGGAGCGAACCATGCCGAACGGAATGAAGATGGAGACCGTTTACAAGCTCAAGCAGAACGGCACTGAGCTGACGGGCACCATGACCATGATGATGGGCGACATGCCGATCCGCAGCGGCAAGGTGGAACGCGACAAGATCACCTTCGAGATCGTCATGGATTTCTTCGGTGAGGAGCGGAAGATCACGACGACGGGGGTGATCAAGGGGCCGGACGAGATCGAGTTGCAGGGCGGCGGGATGCCGCGGCCTCCGGGCGGCCCGGGCTTTGGACCCGGTGGGCCGGGCGGCCCGGGCGGACCGGGCGCCGGCCCGGGCGGGCCTCGCCCCCCGATGGGTCCACTGATCGCCCGCAGGCTCACCCCTGAGCTCGAGAAGGCGCGCGCGGAAGAGGCGGCGAAACGGCCTCGGCCCGCTCTGCCGGCTCTCAAGGAACTGGCGGACAACGGGCTGGTGCGCACGCCGCCCATGGGTTGGAACAGCTACAACGCGTTCCGCACGAAGATCGACGACAAGACGGTTCGCGAGATGGCGGACATGCTCGTCGAAACCGGGATGGCGAAGGCCGGCTACATTTACCTGAACATCGACGACGGCTGGCAAGGGAAGCGCGACGAGAAGGGCGTGCTGCAGCCGAACGCAGGTTTTCCGGATATGAAGGCGCTTTCGGACTATGTGCACTCGAAGGGGTTGAAACTGGGCATTTACTCGTCGCCGGGGCCGAGGACCTGCGGCGGATTCGAAGGCAGTTACTTACACGAAGAGCAGGACGCGAAAACCTGGGCAACGTGGGGCATCGACTATCTGAAGTACGACTGGTGCAGCGCGCAGCAGGTGTATCCGGCTTCCGACATGCGCGCCGTGTATCAGAAGATGGCGGAGGCGCTACGGGCAACCGGCCGGCCCATTGTGTACAGCATCTGCCAGTACGGGCGCGAGAAGGTGCACGAGTGGGGGCCGTTAGCGGGCGGCAACCTGTGGCGGACCACCTTCGATATTCGCGACACGTGGGCGTCCATGACGGGGATCGGATTCCGCCAGGCGGGCCTCGAGAAGTTCGCCGGCCCGGGGCGATGGAACGATCCGGACATGCTTGAGGTGGGCAACGGCGGCATGACTCACGAGGAATATCGCACGCACATGACGCTGTGGTCCGTCCTCGCCGCGCCGCTGCTCGCCGGAAACGACTTACGCAAGATGGCGCCCGAGACAAAGCAAATCCTCATGCATCCGGAGGTGATCGCCATCAACCAGGATGCGCTCGGCAGGCAGGGCTATCGTGTGGCGCAGAGTGGCGAGCAGGAAATCTGGGTGAAGCCCCTGGGGAAGGGCGCGCTCGCGGTGGCCTTGTTCAACCGCGGCGCGGCGGCGGCCGAGATGAGCGTGGCGTGGCGGGATGTCGAGATGGAAGGCGCGCCCAAGGTCCGCGACGTGTGGGCGCGGAAGGAGCTGGGGCGGGTTCGGGAGCAGTATGTCGCCAGCGTCCCTCCGCACGGCGCGGTGCTGCTGCGGCTGGAGAAGTAGTCTTTACAAAACTTAAAGGCACTCGGCATCGAATGGCTCTAAGCTTCCAATGGGAGCTGCTTCATGCGAGTTACTCAGTGGGCAACAGTCCTCTTACTCGGAGTTACTACCCTTGCCGCGCAGACGCGGGTGATGGGCGTCTGGCAGGGCGCGGAGGGCGGCGCGGGCAAGATCAAGACCGATAACGGCGAAGTTACCGGGATCTTACTGCTGCCCGAGACGCGGTATCAGAAAATTGCTCCCGGCGAACGCGACCTGAGCAAGGCGCAGGAGATCGGAATCGCCGACCTCGCGGTAGGCGATCGCGTGCTCGCCCGCGGCGTTTCCGCGGGCGGAGTACTTACCGCGCAATCGCTGATCGTGATCACCCGCGGCGACCTGCAACAGAAACAGGAGCGCGAAGCGGCGGCGTGGCGCGAGCGGAGCGTCGCCGGCCTCGTAACCAAAGTGGACACGGGGCGGAGTGAGTTCGTGCTGCGCATTCCCTCGCTGATGGGCGAGGCGCAGGTGGTGACGGTGGCGGTAGCGGAATCGACGCGCCTTCGCCGCTACGCGCCGGACTCCGTGCGCTTCGCGGACGCGAAGCCATCGAAGCTGGCAGAGATCGAGGCTGGCGACCAGGTGCGCGTGTTAGGCGACAAGAGCGCGGACGGCACACGCGTGACGGCCGAGGAAATCGTCAGCGGGCGGTTTCAAACAATCGCGGGCACGGTGGTCAGCGCCGCCGAGAACCGCGTGGAGCTGAAGGAACTGGGCTCGGGGAAAGCACTGGTGGTCGAGGTCACAAAGGATTCCAGGCTGCGGAGGCTGCCCTCCCTCCCCCGTGAGGGCAGCATGCCGCCAGGCGGTATGCCGGCAGGCGGACCGATGATGGCTGGTCCGCCGCCGGGCATGCCTGGTGGCGCGGGTCCGGGCGCGGGCGGCCCGGACCTGATGCAGATGATCGAGCGAATGCCGGCGGTGAGCGCGGCGGATTTGAAGGCGGGCGAGACGGTGATCGTGTCGAGCACCCGTGGGGCAGACCCTGCAACGCTGAAGGCGATCACGATGCTCGCCGGCGCCGAGATGCTGATCCAAATGCAGCAGGCGATGGCGGCGATGCGCTCCGGACGGCAGGGCGGGCCGCCGAACGCGGGGCCGGGCGGTATGTGGAACATCGGCGAGATGCCGATGATGATGGGCATTCCGTAGGCGTAGGGCGAACAACAGGTCGAAAGAGGATGACGATGCGAACGGTGTACTCGTGGTGTGTTTGGGCGGCGCTGGCGGCGCTCGCGATGATGAACGGTGCGGCGCAGACGACAACGGCGAGCCTGCGCGGCCAGGTGACGGACCCTTCCGCGGCAGCGATTCCGGAGGCCGTGGTGACTCTCACCGGCAACGGCCTGCAGCGGCGGGCGCAGACGGACCTGCAGGGGCAATACGTGTTTCAAGCCGTAACGCCGGGGAAGTACACGGTGCGCGTTACCAAGACCGGATTCGCGGTCTTCGAAGTACAGGAGTTCGAGATCAGCGGCGCGGTCACGCTCGACGTGCCGATGACCGTCACCATGGAAGCGCAGAAGGTGACGGTGAACGATGACCGCGGAAACGTGAGCACGGACCCGAACAGCAACGCGGGCTCGCTGATCCTCAAGGGCAAGGACCTGGAGGCGCTGAGCGACGATCCGGACCAACTCGCCTCGGACCTGCAGGCGCTGGCCGGACCGGCGGCCGGGCCCAACGGCGGGCAGATCTTTATTGACGGCTTCAGCGGCGGGCGCCTACCCCCGAAGTCGGCCATCCGCGAAGTGCGTATCAACTCGAACCCGTTCTCCGCGGAGTACGACCGGCTTGGGTTCGGACGCATCGAGATCTTCACGAAGCCGGGCACGGACCGGTTCCGCGGCCAGGTGATGGGCATGTTCAGCGACAACGTGCTGAACGCGCGGAATCCGTTCGTGGCCACGCGTCCCACGTTTCAATCGCGCATGCTGGTGGGGACGGTCAGCGGGCCGGTGACGAAGAAGTCGTCCTTCAGCTTTGACGTGGAGCGCCGCGCGATCGATGAGAACGCGGTGATCAACGCGACGGTGCTCGACTCGGAGTTCCAGCCATCGGTGGTGCGCGAGGCGGTGGGCACGCCGCAGATGCGGTGGAACATCGTGCCGCGCTTCGACTATCAGCTCAACGAGAAGAACACGCTCACCGTCCGCTACAACCACGGGCGAAACACGGGCGAGAACCAGGGCGTCGGAAATTTCTCACTGGCGTCCCGCGCGTATGACAGCTTTGACCGCGACCACACGCTGCAGGTGACCGAGAACATGGTGCTGAGCGCACGCGCGCTGATGGAGACCCGCTTCCAATACATGGCGAGCCGCTCCGGGCAGGACGGCGACAACACCACGCCGACCATCTCCGTGCTGGACGCGTTCACCGGCGGCGGCGCACAGACGGGCGTGACGCGGAACAACCAGGACCGGTACGAGTTTCACAACATCGTCTCGCTGACCGCGGGGACGCACAGTTGGAAGTTCGGAGGACGGCTGCGGCGCGTCTCGCTCGACGATCGGTCGCCCCAGAACTTCGGCGGCACGTTCACCTTTACGGGCGGCATGGCGCCGGCGCTCGACGGATCGGGCGCGATGGTGCGAATCGATTCGCTCGAGCGCTACCGGCGCACGCTCGTCTACCAGGCGCAGGGCTTGACGATGGCGCAGATCCGCGCGATGGGCGGCGGCGCCAGCCAATTCTCGATCGCCGGCGGCAACCCGCTGGCGAGCGTGCAGCAGACTGACCTGGGCGTCTTCGTGCTCGACGACTGGCGCCTGAAGCCGAACTTCACCCTCAGCTACGGGCTGCGGTATGAGGCACAGACGAACATCTCGGACCGCACGAATTTCTCACCGCGCGTCGGTTTCGCCTGGGGCGTGGGCGGAGGCGGTGGGCGGACCACGAAGACCGTCGTGCGCGGCGGCGCGGGCATCTTTTATGACCGTGTGGGCGAGAACCTGACGCTGCAGGCGCTGCGCTTCGACGGCGTGACGCAGGAGCAGTACATTGTGCAGAACCCGGACTTCTACCCGGCGATACCCTCGCTTACCGAACTCAGCGGCAACCAGACAACGCAGACCATCCGCCAGGTAGCGGACGACATCCGCGCTCCGTACATTCTGCAAACGGCGTTCGGCATCGACCGGCAGCTGCCCGGAAACACGCAGGCGTCGGTAACCTACACGTTCTCGCGCGGCGTCCATATGCTTCGAACGAGGAACGTGAACGCGCCGCTGGCCGACGGGACGTACCCGCTGGGGTCGACCGGAAACGTGTTCCGCTACGAATCGACGGGCACCATGCGGCAGCACCAGGTGACGACGAACTTCAGCACGCGCTTCAGCCGGTACGCGAGCCTGTTCGGGTTCTACGGGCTGAACTTCGCGCGCGGCGACACGGACGGGGTGAACACGTTCCCGGCGGACTCCTACAACTTGAGTTCCGAGTGGGGTTCGACGATGTTCGACGTGCGGCACCGGGCGCTGGTGGGAGGCGCGGTGACGGGCCCGTGGAATCTGAGCCTGAGCCCGTTCGTCACGTTTGACTCCGGTATGCCCTTCAACATCACCACCGGCCGGGACAACAACGGCGACACGACCTTCAACGACCGGCCGGCGTTTGCCGCGGCGGGGACGCCGGGGGCGATTGTGACGGCGTGGGGCATCTTCAACACGAATCCCGGCGCAGGCGACACCATCATCCCGCGCAACTACGGGCGCGGCCCGCGGCAGTTCAACGTGAACCTGCGGCTCAGCCGCACCTGGGGATTCGGCAAGCGAGGCGAGTCAGGGCCGGGCGCAAACTGGGCGCCTCCTGGGATGGGCGGCGGCGGGCGCGGTCCCGGTGGACCGGGCGGCGGGCCGCCTCCGGGCATGGGCGGTGGCGGCGGCCGGGGCCCCGGTGGTCCTGGCGGGCCGTTCGGCGACGCGGCCACCGGCAAGCGCTTCAACCTCACGCTGGGCGTGATGGCGCGAAACATCTTCAACTTCGTGAACCTGTCGGCGCCGGTGGGGAACCTGAGTTCTCCACTGTTCGGCGAGTCGACGTCGCTGGCGGGCGGGTTCGGACCGATGGGCGGTTCGGCGTCGTCGAATCGCAGGATCGATTTGCAGCTACGATTGAGCTTCTGACGGAAGGAGAGTGCAGGCGATGACGGGCAAGCTGATGGTGACGGCCGCGGCGGGCGCGGTCCTGCTGCTGGCGGGGGACTTCTGGAAGGACAAGGCCCCGGCGGAGTGGAGTGAGAAGGAAGCGGCGAAGATGTTGTCGCAGTCGCCGTGGGCGAAGCAGGTATCGGGCGAGATGGACTTCAGCCGGATGGGCGGCGGGCCTCCGGGGATGGGCGGTGACGCCTCGCGCGGGAGTATGCGTGGCGGCGGCATGGGGGGGCCGGGGGGTGGCATGGGCGGTGGCGGCGGGATGGGCGGCGGTGGGGGCATGGGTGGCGGCGGCGGCATGGGCGGCGGTGGCGGGATGGGTCGTGGCGGCGGTGAGATGGGTCCCGGCGGCATGGGTGGGTTCGAACCGCCGAAGTTCACGGTGCGATGGGAGAGTTCGGCGCCGGTGCGCGAGGCGGCGGCGAAGATGGAGACGAAGCACGCGGCGCAGATCGCGGAGTGGATGAAGCAGTACTACGTGGTGAGCACGTCAATGCAGCGGCGCGAGGGGCAAGGGGGACCGCCCGGTCCCGGCGGCGGGCAGTGGCAGGGCCGCGGCCAGATGGACCCGGCGCGCATGGAGCAGATGCAGCAGCGGATGATCGAAGCGACGCACCTGAAGCGGAAGGGCAAGGCGGACCTGTCGCCGGCGAAGATTGCGGTGCTTCCCGGCGACGCCGGCATGCTGACCATCTTCCTGTTTCCGCGCAGTGAGGCCATCACGGCGGAGGACAAGGAACTGGTCTTCGAGACGTCGATGGGGCCGATGGCGGTGAAGGCGAAGTTTCCGTTGAAGGACATGGCGTTCGGCGGCAGACTGGAGTTGTGAGCGCAACCGAGACGAACGTTGCCGCGCGGCGGCCCGGGGTAGTTAAGAAACTGTTCTTCATGCTGCTTCCGGCGGCAGTGATTTTTCTGCTGGCCGGGGCCGTTGCAGAGGCGTATCTGCGCGTGTTCAACCCGCAGTTGACGGGTCCGATGCAGGGCAGATTCGACCGCGACCTGGGCATCCTGCCGATCCCGAACAACGTGACATGGCGCAGGACGCCCTACTACCTGTACGCAGCGAAGCATGACGCGGCGGGGCGGCGGGTGGTGGTGAACGCGCCCGCGAGCGCACGGGAAACGGCGCTGTTTCTAGGCGATTCCTTCACCTACGGATCCGGGGTGGGCGATGCGGAGACGTTCTCTTCGCAGGTGCAGGGCGTGTTCAACGCG
Source organism: Bryobacteraceae bacterium (assembly GCA_033763935.1). Classification (GTDB taxonomy): domain Bacteria; phylum Acidobacteriota; class Terriglobia; order Bryobacterales; family Bryobacteraceae; genus DALYJJ01. Next base: position 91,306 of record JANRJO010000017.1, on the reverse strand, counting down.
CGGGGCCGTGTGGTGCGCGTGGTGAATGCGGGGAACTCGGGAATCGGCACCGACTTTTCGCTGCGGTATTACCAATTGCGCGGCGCGCAGGAGAAGCCGGCGGCGGTGGCGCTGTTTTTCTTTGAGAACGATTTTCGCGATAACGCGGTGGGGCGGTTCTTCGATGTCGCCGCAGACGGGACACTGCGGCCGAAGGTGCTGCGCGAGGGACTGGTGCGGCGGGTAGTCCTGGCGACGCCCGGGCACGATTTCCTGATGAGCCATTTGCACGTGGTGGCTTTCTTCCGCGGGCTGCCCGTGATGCTGTTGAGCCGGCAGGTACCGGTGAAGTACGACCCGGCGTACGAGGGACTGGCGGAGACATACCTCGGCGCGCTGGCCGCGGAGGTGGAGCGAAGCGGGTCGTCCTTCCGCGTCTTCTATATTCCTTCGATGGAGGACGTGGCGGCGTACCGTGGCGGGCAGAAGGAGTCGGCGGAAGAGAAGGCCCTGCGAGCGATTTGCGCGAAACGGTCGCTGCCGCTGACGTCGCTGACGGAGTTAGTGTCGACGCAGCCGAAGCGGGTGGACGAACTGTACTTCGGTGAGGGGCACTGGCGTCCGGAGGTGCATGCGCTGGCGGCGCCGGTGATTGCGGCCGCGGTGGAGGGGGATTTGGAACAGCGGACCCGCGCAGCGGCGGGTCCGCGATAGAGGGTCAGGCTCGGGCGGCTACCACTGTTCGGGCAGCAGTCCGGCGTGTTCGATGACGTTGGACTGAGCGGCGGCTGCCATGGCCAGAGGCTGGGCAGTGGTGGTGGCGGCGCGGATCTGCCAGGTGGTCCAGATACGGGTGACCATCTTGGTGAGTCCTTTGAGCGAGCAGGTCCAAACCTTGAGAGCGGCAGCCATCTGCCGGGAGCCTTCCTCGCTGAGCTTGAACTCGAACTCCTGCGGCTCGGCGAGCTGGTAGGGCGAGAAGTCGACCGGCATCCCTTCCTTGATCCAGCGCGGGATGTCGTAGCCGAGGACGACCGTGACGGGGCTGAGAATCTGCTCTTCGGTAGCTCCGTCGGCGTGCTTGGCCTGTTCGTAGAGGGTGAAGTCCTCCCAGAACTCGTCGAAGCCTTCGATGCCGTTGACGTCGGTCTTGGAGGCAATGAGGTCGCGGGTGGCGTTCATGGCGACGCGCGCGATGTGCGGCCAGATGAGGAACGACGCCTTGGCGCGGTACTTATACATCAGGTTGTCGCCGATATCGCCGGCGAGGAGGCGCTTGAAGTTCTCCTCCTGGCGATAGAACTCGTCGCAGGCTTCGAAGGTGGGGAAGAGCTCGCCCTTGGTTTCGCCGACAAAGTCATTCAGGAACTTGCGGACTTCGCCCTGGTCCTTCTCCATGGCGGGGAGCATAGAGGTGAACCATTCCGAGCGCTTGACGCCGAACTTGCTGGAGAAGGAGACGGCGTCTTCGAACCACGAATCGTTCCAGAAGACGCTGCTGACCAGGTGGTACTTGCGGGTTTCGATGTAGTCATCGAAGGACATGGTGTCCGTTTCGATGACGATCTCTTCGATGTCGAGGACCTTCTTGTCGCCGTAGACGCCGAAGTTCTTAGGCAGGACGCGCCACTTCGTCTTGAACTTGAACTCTTCGCGGGTGCTGAGCTTTTCCAGTTCGGAGCCCTTGAGGAGCACGAGCTGGAGGTTGTGCATCTGGTTGGTGCCGGCGTCGATGAGGTTGTGGATGGCCTTGATGTGGGATTCGAGAGTCTCGCCCGGCAGGCCAACGATGAGATCCGAGTTGGAGCGCAGCCCGCGGCCGCGGATGTGGATCATGATCTCTTCGTAGGCCTTGAGCTTGATGTTGGAGCGCTTGATGTTGCGCAGCACGTCGTCATTCAGGGACTGGACGGCCTGGTAGACGACGAGGGCGCCGCTGACCTTTTCGACGGAGCGGATGATGCGGTCAGGGCGATTCTTTCCGGTGGTGGCGTCGATGAAGGTGGGGTAGGAGAACTTCTTCTGCATCTCGCCGATGAAGGCGGAGATTTCGACGTCACGCTCGAACATGCCGAAGTTGGAGTCGGCGATGCGGAGCGTGCCCATGGCGGGGGACCGCTCACGGACCTTCTTGGCGATGTACTCGATCTCTTCCTTCATGCGATCAATCGAGAAGTTATGGACCTTGGTGTACCAGTTGAGGCCCTGGACGCAGAAGGTGCAGGAGAAGGGGCACCCGCGGTTGGTTTCGATCATCGGCGCGAGCTTGCCGTCGAAGAACTCGTCCTGGATGCCGGTGAGCCACGGGGAGGGAATCTCGTCGATGCCGGCATGGCGGTCCCACATGCGGTTGACGGCGATCTGGCCGTCGGGCCGGCGGAAGATGGTGGAGGGAAGTTCGCGCTGGCCGAGTTTCTTGAGAGAGCAGCCGGCGTCGAGGTACTGGCGCACGAGTTCGGTGGCGAGAAAATCGCCCTCGCCGAGAACGTAGGCGTCGATTTCGGGGTGAGCGGCGAAGTAGGCGAGCTGGCGCTCCTCTTCAATGGGAATATTGGGGCCGCCCATGACGACGAAGGTCTCGGGGTTGAGGCTCTTGGCGAGCTTGGCGAAGTGGAAGCTGAGCTGTTCGTTCCAGAGGTAATTACTCACCATCAGGACGTCAGGAGGCGCATTCTGGATGGCATCCCACAGCTTATTGGGGTAAGCGAAGAGCCGCGACTCGACCTCGGGGAGGTCGCGGTCCATAACGGCCTTCATGTAAGCGACGCCCAAGGGCATGCAATCGTTGGCGAGCACGCCCGAGTAGTTATATCTGAGGTCCGCCAGGTAGACAGTTTGCGCCATATATTCTTCTTCCCTCCGGTGGCTCTTAGGGCCTGAGCACTGATTAGCGGGCGGCGGCTTGGGCAAGTTCATGCCCAGGAACGCCAAGCCTCGTCCGATACCAATCCACGGTCTCGCGCAACCCTGCTTCCAGGGAGTAGCGCGGGGTCCAATTCAACAGGTCCCGAGCTTTCTGGGAACTGAGGTACTGCTCACGAATCTCGGCGCTGGCCTCGTTCATGATGACGGGCGCGAGGTCGGTGCGATCCATGATGCGGAGGATCGTGTCCACGATTTCGAGCACCGTGGGTTTGTCCTCGAGTCCGAAGTTGAAGGCTTCGCCGGCGAGTGAGCGGTTCTCGGCGAGCGCTTCGGCGAGGTGCGTGTAGGACTCGGCGGCGTCCTTGACGTAGAGGAAGCCGCGGACGAACTTACCGTCGCTGCGAATGACGAAGCGTTGATTGTTGAGGGTGGCCTGGATGGCGCCGGGGATGACGCGGCTGAAGTTGAGATCGCCGGCGCCGAAGAGGTTGGCGCAGCGCGCGATGCAGACGGGAAGCCGGTAGGTGGTGGCGTACATCTGGGCGATGAGGTCGGCGCAGCTTTTGGAGACGTCGTAGGGGTAGCGGCCCTGCAACGGGTGGGATTCGAGATAGGGGAGCACCGGGGAAGCGCCATAGGCCTTGTCGGAGGAGGCGACGACGATCTGTTTCGCGCCGGTGACGCGGGCGGCTTCGAGGATGTTCCAGGTGCCGCGGATGTTGATCTCGAGGGTGCTGAGCGGATCGATCTTGGCGACACCGACCAACGGCTGGGCGGCCAGGTGGAAGACGGTATCGATGGAATACTCGGCGAGGGAGCGGCGGATGGTGTCGTAGTCTTCCAGGCGGCCGTGCACGATGGTGACACGGTCGAGAAGGCCCTCTTCGGCGGCGAGGCTACGGGGAACTCCGTCGCGGACCAGGGCGACGACGTCCGCCCCGGCTTCGAGAAGGCGCTTCAGCAGCCACCCTCCCATCAGGCCGGTTCCGCCGGTTAGAAAAACCGGCCGGGAGTTCCAAAACCCTGGGTTCCGCATGTAGTTAAAGAATTCCTCCTCCGTCTGCTCGAGGCGCCTTGGCCACGGCTGGCTGCTGTTTTTCGACCCACCGAGCAGAGAGGAGCCCCCGGTCAAGGCTGTACCACGAAATTGCACAGCCGAGTAGCCAATCTCCCGGTCGATTCACAGAATTCTCGGGCATGTAGCGGCTTCAAGTCAAGAGAATCTAACGCAGTAGGGTAATAGTACGCAATTGTCCGGGCGCCAGCGCCAGAAGGGCGCTCGGGCGGTCGAGGGCAAGGCATTCACCTAAGGCGGGTGGGTAGCCGAGAGTCAGGGAAAGGTACTAAGCCGATCCGGCAGGGGGCTAGGTCAATGGGGGGCGGCGAGATGAACTTTTGGGGGCAGTCCGGCATAGAGAGCGACCAAAAGTCCTGCAGGTTCACCGGTACTAGGACCTAGGGGACAAAAAACGCCGTATTTGTTCCGGGTATTGCTATTGAGCGGAAGTGCAATCAGTGGTAGTCTGGTTTCCGCTCACATTGCGGTGACGGGTGTGTAGCATCGGTCTTCTGGGGCGTAGAGCTCCTGGTTTTAAGCGGGAGTAAACGGGAGGAAGGACATGTACAAAAGCGGAGTGATGAAGGTTCTTCTGGGTCTGATGGTGGCGGGGATGCTCTCCTCCCCCGCGACGGCGGCGGTCATTTACTCGACCACGTTCGAAGCTCCGACGTACGTCTCGGGACCGCTGTTTGGCCAGGACGGGTGGGTTACCGCGGGCACGGTGGTGGTGGTAGAGGGCGTTTCGAGCGGGTTCGGAACGCAGTCGGCGGCGATCGTCGGGGACACGTCGGGACTTCGGGCTCTTCGGCCAACCCTGGTGAACGGCGCGATTAATCCGATCGTCCTGATCCAGGGCGACCTGGCGATTCTAAGTGACGGCCCGAACACCTGGTCGTTCGCGGCGCTGAGTTCGACGTTTAGCGAATTGGGTGGCTTTGATATTGCGTCCGATGGGACCGTTTCCATTCGCAGTTCTGGTCTTCCTCCGGTAGGGGCGGTGGCGTTGGACGCGTTCAACACCTTCACCATGGTGCTGGATTTTTCTGGCAACAACTACTCGCTCTTTCTGAACGGCGCAAACGTGGCGGTGGCGGTCCCATTCATCTCTCCCGGTACGGACCTGTTGACCGGACTGATGGCCACGGCGTCCTCCGAGGGCGGCATCGCCTACCTCGATAACTACGTGGTGGCTACCGCCGATGAGAACGTCGTACCGGAGCCCGGGACGCTGGCTATGATCGGCGCCGGCATCGCGCTGGTCGGGCTCGCGCGCCTGCGGCGCAAGCAGTAGCCTTGCGGTTGTCATTCGCCTTCGCCTCCTGAGATTCTCTGAGACGTGGCGAATCCGAAACCATCTCAGCATTCCACACCGCCTGCGGGGTCCCTTGAGGGGCTGCCGCAGGCGGACTCGTATGCGGACCACCCGCGGCGGCGCGAGTTGCTCACGAAAGTGGAAGGGATGCTGCGCCGCTACTATCCCTCTGAAGAAGACCCCTACCGCCTGTACGAAGCCGAGATTTCGAAGCACCTGACGCCGGAGAGCGTGTTGCTGGATGCAGGGTGCGGGCGCACGGCGCCGACGCTCACGATGTTCGCGAAGCGCGTCTCACGGGCGATCGGCGTGGACCTGGTCGATTTCTCGCAGGAACTGGAGGGCGGGGGGCTGACGCTGCTGCAGAACGGGCTGGAGAGCATTCCGCTCCCGGACGCCACCGTGGATGTGATCATCAGCCGCAGCGTGATGGAGCACCTGGAGGAGCCGCTCCAGGTGTACCGGGAGTTCGAGCGGCTGCTGCGTCCGGGAGGCAAGGTGGTTTTCATCACGCCGAACCGGTGGTCCTATCCGATTGTGGCGGCGCGGATGATTCCGAACCGGTTTCACGCTCTGCTGGTGAGCTTCGCGGAGGGGCGCCCGCGAGAGGACACCTTTCCGACCTATCACCGGAGCAACTCGTTTCGGGCGATCCGGCGGCTGGCGCGCGACGCCCGGCTGGAGGTGGCAGGGCTGCGCTATCTGGCCACGTTTCCGAACTACCTGATGTTTCATCCGCTGGCGTTCCGCGCGGGAGTGGGCATTGAGCGGCTGTTTCGAAACGTGAAGGCGCTCAACGGACTGCAGCACTGGATTCTGGCGGTGCTGTCGAAGCCGCGCTGAGGCGGCTACGGACGCGCTTCACCGCGGAAGGCGGCGACATGCCCCGGCAGGTCTTCCCGGCAGGCGAGATAGTTGGGACCGAAAAAGTCCTCGTCGCCGAAGTCGTACTCCCGGAGATCCACATAATTCGGGTAGATCTTGCCGGCCAGGTAGCCGCGCTCGCGAAAGAAGAGGCAGAAGTCGCGGAGCAGGAACTTGTGGATGATGCTGGAGCGGCCATACTCGAACTGGATGATGTCGATGGCGCGCCGTTCGAGCATGCGGCCGAAGCCGTTCAGGGCCTCGAGTTCCATCCCTTCGACATCGATCTTGAGCATGTCTATGTGCGCGATGCCGTGCTGTTCGGCGTAGTGGTCGCCGGTGGTGACCTCGACCGTCTGCTCGGTGTAGGGAAACGGGTGGGGGTAGTCGAGGACGGTAGTCAGCTCGGGAGCGTCCTGGTAGTAGCGGATGGACATGCGCCCGGGCTTGTCGGACACGCCGAGGTTGACACAGTGAATGCCGGGGTGGCCCGCCACGTTCGCTACCAGCCGTTGATAAGTGGGCGGTGAGATCTCGAAGGCATGAATCTCGACGCCGGGACAGTGGCTGATGGCCAGACGCGTCCACACGCCTACATTGGCGCCGGCGTCCACGATCAGGCGCGGCTGGAAGCGCCGCAGCGTGGCCAGGACAAACTCTTCGCCGTTCGAGCGGTGATCGTAATTCACATTGCCGAACCAGCTCAGGTAGCGGCGGGCGAGGCCGGCGAACTTCCGGACGACAAACGAACGGCGGTGATCGGCAACAAACCTTGCAATGGGGGAAGGCGCCGGAGCGATGAGCGGTTTCGGGGCGGACGATGACATGGTTATTGCGACGGGCAGATGGCGGCGCTACTCGACGAGGGGAGCGGGTGTGGAGAGCGGCACGCTGCTCTTGTTTCCACGGAAGAAGCCTCTAACCTTCTCCATGATCCCTACCAGCGTGAACAGGATCACCTGCCGGTTCAAGAACGTATGGTAGTCCATGATGGCCGGGGTCGGGCACTTTTCACAGACCAGGGCGACCGGCGTTTTGAGGCGGCCGGCGTAGCGGTCGCGGACGGCGCGGAAGGACTCGTTGTTGAAGACCTCCATGTAGCCGCGCTCCCCGGTCTTACCGAGGGTGCCGAAGTCGTCGCGCTTTTCGAAGGTGGTGCAGCAGGGGGCGACGGTGCCGTCGTAATTGATGGCGGACGACATATAGTGCCAGCCGCAGCGTGATTTCGGAGCGTAGCTTTCCGGGGGCGCCGAGTGGATTTGGAAGAGCGGTTCTTTCGGCTGCCACCCTTGGATCTGAACGCGGTCTTCCTGAGGAAGGGGGAAGCGATCGACATCCAGAAAAGGAGCGCGGAACGTGATGCGGTCGACGCCCATCTCCTCGGCCATACGCTGGGCGAGGGGAATCTCGTGTTCATTGAAACGGAAGACGAGGTACTGCCAGGTCATCATGGGCCAGGAGTGGCCGAGGCGGCGCTTCTCCTGAATGATGCGGCGCATGTTATCGATGACCAGGTCAAAGCGGCCCTCGCGGCGGTAGGTGGCGTACGTGCCGGCGCTGGCGCCGTCGAGAGAGACGATGATCTCGTTGAGGCCGGACCCGACCAGGCGGCGAATGCGGTCGTCGGAGAGCGGCAGGCTCAGGTTGGTACTGAGGCTGGTGACGATCTTCTTCGAGTGGGCGATGCGGATGAAGTCTTCGATGCGAGGGTTGAGGAGAGGCTCGCCCCAATTGAAGAAATCCATGAAGAAGACATGATCGCCCACCTCGTCGAGGAGGTGTTCGAGGAGGTGGATCTGGGCATGTCCTTTGTCGCGGTCCTGCGCCTGCAGGCCCGTGGGACACAAGGGGCAGCGCAGCTGGCAGACGTTCGTGGGGTCGAAGGTCAGCTTGAGCGGACGCGCCTTCACCTCAGAAGTGCCCGCCAGTAGTTCCCAGTTCGCGCGAAACCAGTTGGAGTAGGCGCGCGGGGACTTGAGCGGGGGATTCATGCGGGCGACGTCGCGATAGCGGGCGGCGTAGCGGGACAGGAATCCCGTTCCCGACTCAACCATCGTGTGCGGTTTGGACTGTTTCTCTCCCATACCGGGCTATCTCCCAGCAGACACAGTACTGGCGTAGACCGCTCGCCTAAGTCCGTCTTTACACGGTTCTGTTAGTATAACGTGGAGTCACCCGAAGATTGCCCAATGGACGTCACGGTACCGAGGATAGTACTGCTCTCCGTGGGCAGAGGACAGCTGGCACGGGAGTACGGCGGCTTCGTTCGCGGATTGCACCGGGCGGTGAGCGGCGAGCTGGATGCGACGCTGCTCGAGGGCGAGGCGGGTTTGCCGCTGTACCGTGGGTTCCGGCTTCTGGCGGAAGCACTGCCCTACGGAGGGCTGGAGATCGAGGGCGCGTATAACCGGTACAAGCGAGATGCGCTGGCGTTCGGGCTGAGCGTCTTGCCGCGCCTCTACCGGCAGCGTTACGACATCATTCACTACGTCGATCCGCCGCTGGCGATGGTGCTCGAGAAGTTCGTGCGGCGAGCGGGCATCGGCTCGCGGCTCGTGTATTCGGAGCTGTCCGGGATCGCGCCGCCGTTCTATCCGAAGATCTCCCACGTGCACCAGGTCTCGCCGGCGACGATGTACGAGGCGGAGATCATGGCGGTGCCCCCGGCGAGCATGACGATGATTCCGTGCGCGGTGGAGGCTCCGCGGGGACCGGCCGCCGCGGCCCGGCGGAGCGCGGCGCGGCAGGCAAGCGGAATTAGCGAGTCAGCCTTTGTGGTGCTGGTGAACGGCGAGCTTGGGCGAATCGGGCGCCGGGTGCACTACGTTATCGACGAAGTCAGTCAGTTGGAGGGCGAGGTGGTGTTGTGGCTGAACGGTCCGGTGGCGGACCCGGCCATCCCGGAGATGGCGCGGCAGAAGCTGGGCAGCCGGTGCCGGATCAGCGATGTCGGAGAGGGGGCCGTGCAGGACCTCTACGGAGCGGCCGATGTGATGGTACATGCGGTGGTGCAGGAGCCGTTTGGCATCCGCGTGGCGGAGGCGATGTGCCATGGAGTGCCGGTGCTGGTGCAGCGATCGTCGCATATGGCGTGGTTGACGGAGTGCGAGGAGTACCAGGTGGAGATGCGTGTTCCGGGCAACCTGGCGGCGCGGCTGGGCGAGCAACGCCAGGCGCGGGAGCGGTTCGCGAGCCGGGCGGCGGAGCGCGCCGAGGGCGTGCGAGCGCGTTTTGACTGGACGAGATTGAAGGGCGAGTACGCCGCGCTGTACCGGCGGCTGTTGAACGGCGCGGAGGCCGCGCGACCGGCAGATGCAGGCGAGCCGGTCCTGGCCGGCGGCGCCAGACAGGGCAATGCGTAATGGACGTGTCGGTTGTCATTCCCACTTACAATCGCGCGGGGCTGCTGGGCCGCACGATTCCCGCTCTGATGGCCCAGCGGACGGAGGGGTACGAGTACGAGGTGATCTTCGTCAGCAACGGGGCGACGGATCACACGGAGAGCGTCCTGCGGGAGGCGGCAGAGCGGCATCCGGGCAAGCTGCGCTACTTTGTGATCGCACCCACGGGCGGCCCGTCTGCGCCGCGGAACCGCGGGATTCGCGAGGCCACCGGGAACGTAGTGATCATCCTGGACGACGATGTGCTGCCGGATCCGGAACTGGTGGCGCGGCACGCCGACTTTCACCGGCGGCACGCGGAGGCGACGGCGGCGGCGATCGGAGAAGTGTACGTCCCTCCGGAGATGCTCGACGACCCCATGTCGTTGTTCCACCTGTTTCCCTACGACGAGGTGCGGCGGCTGGAGAAGCTCTGCTATCTGCATTTCTGGACCTGCAATGTCTCCGTGAAGCGGGAGTTCATGCTGCGCGGCGGCATGTTCAACGAGAAGTTTCTCTACTACGAGGACATGCTCTGCGGGCATCGGCTGGAAACGAACGGCATGCAGCTGCACTTCGTGCCGGAGGCGCGGGGACAGCACCTGCACCAGTTGAAGCCGGAGGGCGTGCCGTCGAAGGGGCTGTTTACCGGGCTATGGCTGCATCGGTTCCTGGCGGAGGTTCCCGATCCGGTGGCGATGATGCGCTTCGGCGTCATCGCTCCCGAGTTGCCGCCGGCGGTGAGAATGAGGCGGCGGGTCTCGCGCGCGGTGTTTCGGATGGCCGATAATCCGTTGACCGCGGCGGCGCTGCGGCTGGCCGGGGCGGGCGGCAAGCGGAGGAACCGGTTCTCCGATATCTACTACCGGATGGTGTTTCGCCGGAATCTGCTGGCCGGGTTCCGGCAGGCCGAACAGGAGGCCAAGCGCAAGCGCGCGGAGGCGGGGACGGCCGGTGCGGAGTGGGTCAACCGGGGCGAGTCGTAGGCGGCCGGAGCGCATGCTGACTCTGTCGGTGATCGTGGTCAATTGGAACGTCGGGGACCTGCTGCGGGAGTGTCTCGAGTCGCTCTACCGGAACACGTCGCTCCCGGAGGAGGACTGGGAGCTCATCGTCGTGGACAACCAGTCGACCGATGGGGCGCCGGAGATGATCCGCCGTGAGTTTCCCCGGGCGCGGCTGGTGGCGAACGACTACAATGCGGGGTTTGCGAAGGCCAATAACCAGGCCTTCGCGCTGGCGCGCGGGCGCTATCTTCTGCTGCTGAACCCGGACACCATCGTGCTCGACGGCGCCGTGGACCGGCTGCTGGAGTTGATAGAAGGGCGGCCCGACGCGGGGGCCGCGGGCTGCCGGCTGCTCAACACGGACGGTACCACGCAGCAGTTCACGGGAGGCTACGCGGCCGGGATTCTGAACGTCGCCAGTTACTACCTGTTCGCGCAGAGGCTGCTGCCGCCGCAATTGCTGCCGCCGCCGCTCTTTCTGGAGAAGCAGCCCGAGGGCGACATCGACGTAGGGTGGGTGAGCGGCTGCTGTATGCTGCTGCGCCGGGAGGCGCTGCAGGATCGGCTGTTCGACGAGAAGTTCTTTCTGTACGGAGAGGACCTGGAGCTGTGCCAGCGGATTCTGGCGTCGGGTTGGAAGATCGTCTACAGCCCCGGGATCCGCATCGTGCACTACGGCGGGGGCAGCCGGTCCCGCCAGACGCCGGAGATGCGGGTACGGAACCTGCGCGGCCTGCGGGAGGTGTATCTGTCGCGGCGCGGCCTGAAACTGCCCTGGCTCTTCGACCTTGTGATGGCAATCGCGTTCCTTATCCGGGTGGGGGTATTCGGGGTAGGCAGCCTGCTGAAAAGGGGGAAGGGCCTGGAGGAGAGGGTGGAGGAGAACGTGCTATTGCTCTCGACGAGCGTGAGGTACCTTCTGGGAGGCAGTACCACGAGTACTGGGCGGTAAGGCATTCGGGGGAGGCGCCAGCGCCAGGAGCCTATGCTACGATGATCCGTTATCAGCGGAGAGGGTCCGGGGTTGCGGTAGGGCTGGCCTACTTTAACGCGCGATGAGAATCCTGCATGCCTACACCCACCACCGGGGCGGTGGCGGGGCCGAGAACTTCATTCGATCGACGATCGAGTTATGCCGGCAGCACGGGCTGGCTGTGGAGTCTTTCTGCTGCAACAGCAACGAGTTGGGCGGAGGCATCCGGGCCCACCTGGAAGCCGGGATGAGGGCATTCTATTCGCCCCCGACGGTGCGGTTGTTTGAGGAAGCCGTGGAGCGGTTCGGCCCGGACGTCGTCCATCTCCACGATCTGTTTCCGCTGATACCGCCGCAAATCCTGGGGGTCTGCCGCCGGCGGAAGATTCCGGTGGTGATGAGCGCCGAGCACTACCGGCTGACGTGCCCGATCGCGACGCACTTCCGCGACGGAAAGGTGTGCACTCAGTGCACAGGTGGCCGGGAACACTGGGCGGTGCTCCACAACTGCCGGGGGAGTGTCCCGGAGAGTGCGATTGTCGCTGTCTACAACAAGCTGGAGTCGCAATTCCGCGTATTCACCGGCCAGGTGGACCACTTCATCGCGCCCTCGAACTTCGCCCGCGAGTGGCTGATGCAGCATCTGCCGATAACCGAGGAGCGGATTACGACGATCGAGCCGTTCCCGGAGGTGCCGGACGAGCCGGCCGATGCCGGGACCGGCAGTTATGTCGGCTTCGCCGGGCGGTTCGTGCCGGAAAAGGGCATCGACGTGGTGATTGAGGCGGCGCGGGAGACAGGTATCCCCTTCCACCTGTCGCGCCATGAGAGCTACCTGGTGCGGGTGGACTTGCCACCGAGCGCCGAGGTGGTAGTGACGCGGACGCGGGACGACTTGCGGCAGTTCTTCCGCGGGGCGCGGATGATGGTGTTTCCCAGCATCTGGTTTGAGACGTTTGGGCTGTCGGGGGCGGAGGCGATGAGCCACGGGATTCCCTTGGTCGCCTCGCGGATCGGGGCGCTGGCCGAGCTGGTGCGGGACGGGGTGGACGGGTTGCTGTTCGAACCGGGCAACGCCCGGGACCTGGCGGCAAAGGTGCGCCTGCTGTGGGAAGACCCCGAGCTGAGCCGGCGGCTGGGGCGCGCGGCGCGGGAGCGGGTGGTGCGGCACTGGCACCCGGAGGTGCACATCCAGCGCCTGCGGGGGTTGTATGAGCAGGTGGCGTACGGGCGGGCGGAGCGGCAGGCCGTAGCGACTTAGGGGAGCGGCCGCTTTCGGCGGCGGCCGCTCCTGTCGATCCCTACTTCCGGGTAAACTGCAGTGACGTCACCGAGCGGGGCGGGAAGCGGTACGTGAAGCGCTGCCCGGCGGGGCTGGTGGCGCCGGTGAAGGAAACGGTGCCGCTCGAGAAACCGGGGTTGACCCAGTCTTCGGTCTGGCGCGCCCAAGTGACGCCCGGGAGTTGCAGGGGCACGGTGCCGTTATGGGCGTCGATGGCGTCGCCGGTGAGCGTCCAGGTAGTGGCGGAGGCGGTGGGGACGAAGCCGGCAATCTGGATATCGGTGTCCATGGAATTGTCGAAGCTCTTATTAATCGCAATCAAGTAGAGGCTTTTTCCGTCCGCGCTCAGGCTCGCGAGGCAATCCAGATAGGGGACCTGGGGTACCGCGTCCACCCACCCCACTGCGGGGGTGTCGAAAGACGGGCTGGAACAGGAGGTTTGGACGAGGGTTTCTCCGAAGTGGCGGCGGAAGAGGCGGAAGGCGTTGTAGCGGGGGGTCGGCGTCCACTTGGGATCGGGCGGAAAACGCCCATCGGTGTTGCCGATCCAGCCCATGATACTGAGGTCGTGGAGGGTGTGGAAGTTGGCCATCTGGGTAGCCGACGATTCGAGGAACGTCTTGAAGACGCTGGCGGCGTAGATAGCCGAGCCGAGGGTCTTGGTGTGGTCGACGAATTTGCCGGCCGTCGACCCCTGGAAGAAGGGGCCCCACTCGGTGACGGCGATGGGCAGCGTCGCGGCCTTGGCGGGCGCGTAGGTGGCGATCTCCTGGGCGATGGAGGCCAGGTTGGACGCGAGCAGCGCGGGGGCGGCGAACATCGCGCGGTAGACGGTGCGGGCGTCCATGCTGTCGTCTACCAGCACGGGTGCGTAGGAGTTATGGACCGCGAGGAAGTCGATCTGGGAGCCGGCGATGGTGAGAACCGTGCGATTCCAATCCGGGTAGCTGACGACGTTATAGCGGCCGAAGTTCTTGCCGCCGATGGCGCCGATCTTGATGCGCGGATCCACCGCCCGCATGGCCTTGGCGAACTCCAGGAAACGGCGGGCGTAGGTCTGGGGGTCCACCGTGATGGCACGCGAGTCCACCGAGCCGTCGTTGATATACAGCTCGTTACCCACCTCCCAATAGCGGACCCGCAGGCGCCGGGCGTTGACGTAGCGAACCCAGTCGGCGGCTTCCTGCGCCGTGCCGGTGCCGGCGTTGACCGTGATCAGCAGTTCGGCGCCGACTTCGGCGGCGAAGGCAAGTGCCTCGTCAGTGCCGAAGTTGGGGCGGGACTTGTCGCCGGAGGCGAGGTGGTGGAGGGCGGGGGGACGCTGCGCGCGGGGGCCGACGCCGTCTTTCCAGTGGTAGAAGTCGGCGAACTGGCCACCGGGAAAGCGAATGACGGTGACGCCGATGTCCTTTGTGAGCTTGAGGATGGTGGGATTGACCTGGCGCGCGGCTTCATTCCAGAGGCCGTAGCTGTCCCAGATCCACTCGACGTTGGTGCCGTACATCGCAGACGGGATGCGGCGCAACTGGACGTCGGCGTTGATGGAAACCGTCGCCGCCTGCGGCATGTCCGGAACCGGGTTCGAAGCCGCCAGTGGCAGAGCGCCGAGGAAGACACAACAAAGGATGAAAGGGAGATAGCACACGGCTACTGCCCTGGAAGGTATCAATGGCATATATCCGGCTGATCGGCCAAAAGGGTAAGCCCTTTAAACGACCTACACGTAGCTGGCCATTGGGGTAAGGGACCTAGCACCCCCCGGTACTTCACCCGTACCTGTGAGTACGAATGTCCCTTGAACTGGGCGAAGGGCCGATGTTACGATGTTGCGGCATGCAACTCTCCGGGCTGGGGCGGGTGGCTTATAACCACAGCCGCAACGCTTTAGCAGAACTGTTGTATCTGAACACCGGGCAGGACCTGACGCGGCCGGTAACCATCCACGGCATCGTCAACGAGATCTGCAACTACAAGTGCCGGTACTGCGAGTGCTGGCGCATGCCCGAGTACAAGCCGGAAATGTCCATCGACGAATGGAAGAAGGCGCTGCGGGACCTGAAGGAGTTCCGCGGCAAGTACCATGTCGAGTTTTCCGGCGGCGAGCCGTATCTCAAGAAGGGCTTCCTGGAGCTGATCGCCTTCTGCCACTCCGAGGGGCTGCAGTGGGGCGTGACGACGAACGGTTCGGCGTTCAACAGTGAGCGGGTGGTGCGGGCGACGATGGCGGCGCGGCCGTTCAACGTGAACATTTCGATCGACTCGATGCGGCCCGAGATCCACAACTACACGCGGGGGATCGAGGATTCGCTGTCGAAGATCCTGTCGGGCCTGGCGAAGGTGCGGGAGATCCGGAAGTCGGAGGGCCTGCACATGCCGATCATCATCAAGCCGGTGGTGTCGCGGCTGAACTTCCGCTACCTGCCGGAGATGGTGGAGTGGATTCAGGAGATCGGGGCGACGGCGATCAACTTCCAGCCGGTGGACCGGTGGACGCCGGAGACGTACAACGAGTTGTGGATCGAAACCCCCGAGGACCTGGACGAGCTGCGCAAGGTGCGGGACGAGATCCTGCGCATGAAGCGGGCCGGGGCGCCGATCCTGAACAGCGAACTCATCCTGCAGGCCTGGGACAAGCACTTCCTGGAAGAGAAGGCCCCGAAGGAGTACATGCCGTGCCGCGTGGGCATGCGCAACTACTTCATCCGCCCGGACGGCAACGTCGAGGTGTGCTGGTACTTCAAGCCGATCGGGAACGTGAAGACGGCAACCGCGCGTGAGATCTGGTACGGCGAAGAGGCCCGGCAGCGCCGCAAGGAAACGGTGGAATGCGATTCCCTGTGCCTGTTCACGTGCCTTTCGCAGAAGACGGTGATCGATAAGGCGAAGATGGCGCTGACGCTGATCACCGGCGTCGGCAAGGAACATTGGAAGCCGGCGGCCGCCAAGGCGGCCCGGTAGGCTTCCCGCCCGGCTACATTTCGACAACATCCGCTAGACTACTAAGACACGCGCAGACGCGCGTCCTTTTCCACCATGAATGCTTTCCCCTTTCCTAAGCGACTTCGAGCGGCCGTACTCGTGGTGTGGCCGCTTCTGACCTGCTGCGAGGCGGCGCCGCAAGCCGCCGGCGAGGCGTCCGGAGGCGCCCAGAACCTGGTGCGCAACGGCGGGTTCGAACAGGGGGGCGGCGGGCTGCCGGAGGGCTGGTTCCGGGACATGAACCAGACGGGGAAGAAGGGCTCGGTCGAAATGGACCGGCGGAAGTTCCACTCCGGCCAGGCTTCGGTCCGCCTGAGCCCCAACAGGAACAACAGTGCGGAGCACTCGCTGGCGATCGCGCAGATCATTCCGGCGGCGGCGTACCGCGGCAAGAAGGTGCGGTTCTCGGGACGCCTGGCGGCGGAGGGCGGCGCGACGGCTGTGCTCGGCGTGCTGAGCGTGGTGGGCGGGCGCCCGCAGAATCTGGCGGCCGTGACGCAGCCGAGCGGTGGCGGGGGCTTCACGGAGATGGGCGAAACCTACGACGTGCCCGACGATTCGTCGGTGCAGTTGGTGGTGGCCTGCTCCGCGTCGGGGCAGAGCGGCTCCGTGTGGTTCGACGACGTGGCGGTGGTTTTCCCGGCGACGGCGCGCAACGAGGCAAGCACGTCGGGCGGTGCGGGACGAGCGCCGGAACGCGCCACGTCGTCGCCGGCCGTGCCACCCTCGGGATCAGGCGGGGCGATGGCGGCGACGATCAACATCGATGCGGGCCGCGTCATTCGCCAGATTCCGAAGACGCTCTACGGCATGGACCTGGAGTGGATCTGGAACTCCTACATGATGTGGGACGAGCAGCAGCGGCGGCCGAATCCCGAGCTGATGCGGCTGGCGAAGGAACTGGGCGTGACCGTCTATCGCTACCCGGGCGGCTACTATGGCGACTTCTACCATTGGAAGAACGGCGTGGGCCCTGTGGAGAAGCGGCCGGAGATGCGGCACGACGCCGGCTCCAACGACAAGTCGCGCGCCAACTTCGGAACCGACGAGGCGCTGCAATTCGCCAGGGACACGGGCGCCGAGCTGCTGATTACGGTCAACGCGGGCTCGGGAACGGCGCAGGAAGCGGCGGAGTGGGTGAAGTACGTAAACGGCGGCAACCGGCGGGTGCGGTTCTGGGAGGTCGGCAACGAGCTGTACATCAAGGACAATTCCCCCCTCTCGCGGGCCATCGCCATCGACGGGCGGACCTATGCGCAGCGGTTCCGCGACTACGCACTGGCGATGCGCGCCGCCGACCCCGGCATCAAGGTGATCGGCATCGGAGGCGTCAACCAGGGGCGCTACAGCTTCATCAGCGATGCGAACTGGACGCGGCACCTGCTCGAGAAAGGGGCGGACCAGTTGGATTACATCGCCGTCCACAACGCCTACGCGCCGGTGAACGTGAACAGCGGCGACGACCTGCGCAAAGTGTATCGGGCCATGCTGGCGAACCCGATCAACGTGGCGAAGAACCTGGAGGCGGTGGGCGCGCAGATCGACAAGTACGGCGGCGCGCACGCCTCGAAGATCGGCATCGCGGTGACGGAGTGGGGGCCGCTGTTCCAGATGGACCAGAGGGGCGCGTACGTGCTGCACAACCGGACGTTGGGGTCGGCCCTGTATTCAGCGAGCCTGCTCAAGGTGTTCATCGAGAATCCCCGGACGCACATCGCCAACGGGCACACGCTGCACGATCTGAACATCATGGGCTTCATCGGCTCGCGGAACGACAGCTTCCCGCCGCGGCCGGACTGGTACCCGACGGCGCGCTATTACGCCTTCCAGATGTTCACCCGCCATTTCGGCGATGCGCTGGTGGCGACGCAGACCACGGCCCCGACCTACGACAGCGAGGCGGTGGGCCTGGTGGACGCCGTGCGGGACGCGCCGTGGCTGGACGTGGTGACCAGCAAGAGCGCCGACGGGCGGAAGCTGTTCGTGATGGCGGTGAACAAGAACTTCGACCAGGCCATTGAAGGGAGCATCAACGTGAGCGGTGCGAACCCCGGCGCGGAGGCGACAGCGTGGACGCTCTCCGGAACGGGCCTGGACGCGCACACCGGGACCGTGCCATTGAAACTGCCGGGGATGAGTTGGGGCCGTCAGGCGGGCGACGGGCCGAAGGCGCGCATCGACAAAGGCTCGCCGAACGAAATTGCGGTCAGTTCGAAGCGGATTCCGGTGGGCGGGAGGAAGTTCAGCTATACGTTTCCGCCGCACTCGGTCACGTCGCTGGAGCTGAATCTCCGCTAAGGGCGCAGGGCGCTGACGCGCCGGTACATGTCTACGTAGCCGTCGCGCAACGCGCCCCAATCGAGCCACGCGCGCATCTTCTCGGCCTTGGCATCAGGCGCGGCGGCATATTCGTCGCGCTGTTCGGCGATGCCCTGGAGTCGTTCGGCCAGCGCGCCGCGGCGCGACATGTCCACCAGGCACTCCCGCCCGCGAGTGAGCCACTCGAAGTGCGGCGAGTCATGGACGAGCGTGGGAACGCCGCTCGCCAGCGCCTCGGCGACGGCGAGTCCGTAGGCTTCGTTGGTGGCGCAGTGCACCATGACGTCGGCGAGGCGGCAGAGTTCGGGTACGTCGGCGGAGGGAACGTGGGTGATGCGGCAGCGCGGGCCCAGTTTCTGCCGCGCCAATTCCACGGCGACGGGATCTTCCTGGTTGCCGTCGATCCACAGCAGGACATCGCCGGGCGTGCGGCTGACCTCGTCGATCGCGTAGTGCACGCGCTTGTGGATGCGGCGAATGGCGGTCACCAGCAGAACGACGAACCGGCTCTCGGGCACGTCGTACTTGCGCCGGAGTTCCGCGCGCTCCGCCGTGGTGACAAAGTCGCGGACGTGGAGGCCCACGGGCAGCAGCGTCAGCTTCTCCTTCGGGACGCCCATGCACAGCGCTTCCTGGTAGGTCTCGAGGGCGGTGAGGTGGATGTGCATGCCGGACGGGTAAAAGGGCGGCGGCATGAGCGTGCCTTCGGTGAAGACGATCGGGGTCCGGAAGGGGAACCGGCGGCGAAGGCCGTCGAGGATGACGGCGAGGGGCGGATCGATGACGTGGAGGACGTCGAAGCGGCCGCGCACCAGCTCGGGCAGCAGGCCGAGGGCGAAGGCCAGGGAGTCGCGCTTGTACTCCCGATAATCGCGGCCGCCGACGAGGCTTGTCGTGGGAAGGAAACCCAGCGCGCGGCGAATGGCAGGGTAGAGCGGCGGCACCTTCTCACGGGGCGTATTCTCTCCGGCGGCCTTGAACAGGGTCACTTCGAGGTCCGGGCTCCGGACGACGTCGGCGAGGTCGGCCATGTAGCGCTCGAATCCGCGGCGAATTCGCCCCAGGCCCACCGACACCAGGGCGACTCTCATGCCGGCTTCTTGCGTTCGACGAGGGCGCGCATCTCGGCGAGGCGCACGGTGCCCGTCCCGAGAACGATGCCGCAGTAGAGGGGAAAGGCAAGGGCCATGGCGAGCGGGCCGCGGAGCGACAGCAGCACGGGCGCAACGCCGGCAATGATGCCGATGAGGATCAGGCTGATGGGGACGCCCCAGCGGAGGCGATAGCCGGAGTAACGCTGGGCCATCAGAATGCTGATGACGGCGAAGCAGGAGTCGGCCGCGAGCACGGCGAAGGCCGTTCCCATGCAGCCGTAGCGGGGGGCCAGAACCACCAGGAGAAGCACCTTCACGGTGATGGCGACGCTCATGAATTTCAGCGCCTCCTTCTCACGGTGTACGGCATACAGCACGGGACTGGCGGCGGTGGAGACGGCCTTGGCGAAACACACGACGGCCAGGATCTGGATAGCGTAGGGGGCCAGCGTCAGCGAGGGGCTGAGGATGGACACCAGGAACGCGGAGCCGGACAGCAGCAGGCAGACCGCGCAGCCGGCAAGGAAGAGCACCGCTTCCAGGCCCCGCTGGAAGGCTTCTTCGAACTTCTCGCGGGAGTTCGGCCAGTACATGGAGACGATGGGAAACAGCGTGCTGCCCACGGCGGAGAGGGAGGTGAGCACCGGCAGCACGAACCGCTGGGCGCCGGAGTAATTGGCGACTTCGGAGATGGCCGAGAGCCGCGACAGGATGAGGATGTCGAGGGTCTCATAGGAGACGACGATCAGTCCGATGAGGCCGATGGCGCTGGAGGTCTTGAGCGACGCGCCGATGTCGCGCCACTGAACGCCCCTCACCGAGGGCTGGTAGCGGCCGCGGCCCAGGAGCCAGGCAATGGAGAGGAAGACGGCGCGGGCGACGACGTAGGCGGCGAAGATGGCCGAGAGTCCCAGCCCGCGGCGCGAGGCCGCGAAGACCAGCGCGCCCATCACCGCGAGGGAGATCATCTCCGCGAGAATCTCCCGCTCCAGCATGAGGGCCGCGCGGAAGACGACGCGATAGCAGAGGATGCCGGCGAAGAGAAACAGGCTGGCGCCGCCGATCAGGGCGGCCTCGACGACGGTGCCCGGGTATCGCAGGACCACCAGCAGGACGGCGAAGACGGCGAACGCCGCCGGCGCCTGCACGGCCTTGACGGCGGTCATCACGCGGAAGAGGGTGCTCTCCTCGCCGGGCTTCTGGCACACATCGCGGACGACGACGTCGTTGGTGCCGAAGTCCACCAGCCACTCGGCGATGGCCAGCAGAACGAGGATCACCGAGTACTGGCCGAAGACATCCATGCCGAACTGGCGGACCACGAGGCTCGCCAGAGCCAGGCGGCCGAGGGAGATGAAGTTGCGGCCGAGGATCTGGGCGATGGTGGTCTTGAAGACTTTACGGCCCAGGCTGCCCGCGGAAGAGGGATCGGCGGCGGCGGCGGCGCTCATTCCCGGGTGGCCTGTAATGCGGGAACGGGCTCCGGCAGAGACCGCACGGGGAAGCGGGCGGAGGCCGGCGGCTCATGCTGCAAGCGCCAGTAGTGGATGGCCATGGTCATGCCGGCGACGATCCAGTAGAGGCGCAGGATGGCGCTCATGCGAATGGAGAAGCTGAAGAAGCCGTCGGGGATGAAGGCCACCAGGCCGCCCAGGCACGCCGCATTCAGAATGAACATCACCTCGTCCTTGACCACCATGTTGCGGACGGCGATGCCGATCATCCACAGCCAGACCAGGCAGTGCAGGATGAGACCGACGAGCCCGAGTTCGGACCACCAGAGCAGGTAGGTGTGGTGGACGACGGGGAACAGCGTGCCCCACATCTTGTGAGACGTTCGCGGCGCCAGCTTCATGACGCGCTGCACGTTCATCGCGTAGCTGTTCATGCCCCAGCCGAAGATGGGCTTCTCCTGCGCCAGCAGCCAGGCGTCGTGCTCGAGTTCCTGGCGCGCGATGCTGGCTCCGGCGCGGCTGGCGAACAGGCGGCGGAAGATGGGTCCGGAATACGCGGCGCCGATGATCACCAGGGCCATAAAGGCGGCCACCGCCGGTACGACCAGGCGGGGCCGCAGCCGTTCGTTGGCCAGGAGAACAAGGGCCGTCACGCCGGCGGCCGCCGCGGCGGAAACCCAGCTGGAGCGGGAGAGCGTGGTGATGAGAGCCGCCGGGCCGAGCACCATGGCGGCCAGGAAGATGAACCGCCGCGGACCGCCGTTCCGCAGCAGAAACCCACCGATCATCAGAGGCAGCAGCACGGCCAGGAACATGCCGAAGAGGTTCGGATGGCGCAGGAAGGCGGCCGTGCGGTAGACGGTTTCGCCGATGACCGATTCGACGGCGAGCTGGTCAATGGTCGCCTTCGACGTTTCTCCGAGGATGGATAAGCCGAGCAGGCCGCCGCGGAACTTCTCCGCGAGGCCGACGACGGACTGAAACGCCATCGACACGCCCAGCGCCGCGGCGCATTGCAGCAGCCGCTCCTTGCGGTTGAGTTCGTTCGTGATGACGATGAACAGCACCGTCACCTTGACCATCCGGAAGACTTCGTGAGCGGCCGTGGTGCGGAAGGGACCCCACAGGATCGAGTAGACACCGAGGAGTCCGATGGCGGCCCAGAGAAAGGTGACCTTCGGGATTCGGATGCCGGGGCGCCAGCCGTTCAGAATGTCGCGGGCCAGGAAGAGGACCAGCGCGAAGATGAACGGATCGCTCATCTCCACCTTGAAGCCGGACTCGCCGCCCATCTTGTTGTACTCCATGCCGAAGTGCTTGTTGAGGTCGAAGGGCATGGTGAACATCAGGCTCCACAGGCAGGTGAGCCGGAAGTTCCCCGACATGTAGGCGGCGATCATCAGGAGGATGCCGCCGATTCCGGCATAGACCAGGCGCGCCTTGGTGACCAGGGTGGGAAGGATCACCAGTCCCGTGGCGCAGAGGGCGGCCGCGCACGCCAGCGCGATGGTGATGAACAGAGCGCCGGGCTGAGGCTTCGCGACGGAGAGAGTGAGGCGTGAAGCGCTGCCCATCGGGGTCAATACTGGGAAGCGGCGTTGGCGCGCGCTCTACCGCTCCACCGGTCGACCGAGGCCAACACCAGCCGCACGCGCCGCGCCTTGCAGTGACTGAGCGCGATCTGCGCGGCATCCAGGTCGTCGATGGACGTCTGATGCTCGACGACCGCCAGCAGCACGCAGCCGACGTGCGGGGCGAAGGCGAGCGAGAGCGGATGGTTCAGCGCCGAGCCGCCGGCGAGAAACACAAAGTCGTAGCGGGCCGATGCCTCCGCCAGGAACTGCGCGATACGTTCCGGCGCGACCGGGGACCCGGCGGCGGTTCCGGCGGGAAGGAACGAGAGATTCGCGACGGTGGTAGCGGCGATGTAGGAGTCGAGAGCGGCGCCCGGGGCGGACAGGTACTCGGACAGTCCGTAGGCCGCGCCGGCCTCGAAGTGCTCGCTCAGTTTCGGGTCCTGGGGGCAGGCATCCACCAGCAGGATGCGGCGGCCCACCTGCTCTGCCATGGAGACCGCCAGGTTCAGGCTCGAGCGCGCAGCGAGGCCGGTGACGTCGGGAGTGACCACCACGGCGGAACGGGGCTCCGCGCCCGCCGCAAGGTCATAGTGAAGTTGCAGAGCGAGCCGGCGGTAGGAGTGGAGATCCTCGTCCGCCTTCTTCCAGAGCGTCCACGGCATCCACCACGAACGCTTCGATCCATTGCCGTTACCGTTACCGTGCATATCAACTAGCATCCTGGCGCAGGCTGCCTCCATTGCTTTCGGCGGCGCCCCGGCGCACAAGGGCAACGGGGAGCGGCACAGCGGCCGCGGCCACGCGGATGTGGCCGTACACCGGCTCGAGGCCCGCGCGCTTTTCCAACTCGTCCTTCCGCACCTGCCCGCTCGTGTAGTACCGCAGCACCGCCGCGGCCACGCCCAGCAGGAGACCCACCAGCAGCGCGGACGGGTAGAGGATCTTCAGACTGGGCCACGACTTGTCCGAGGGCGGGACGGCACGCTCGATCACCCGCAGGCTGGGCATCAGGCGTTTGGTGGTGGACTCGGAGAGCACCGCCTGGTTCCGCTTGACCATCAGCAGGTTGTATTTTTCCTGCGCCAGCGCGTAGTCGCGATCGAGAGTGCGCATCTCCGTCTGAAGGGCGGTGAGCCGGCCCAGCCGCTCGCGCAGCTTCTCGGCGTTCGCTTCCATCACCCGCATGCCGGCGCGCGCGCCTTCCAGTTCCGCCTTCAGGCCTTTGCGTTTGGACAACATCTCCTGCCGCACGTTGTTCAGCGACTCCGTCCGCGAGGACTCGACGGTTTCCGCCGTACGCTCGATGAGAGCGGTGAGCCGCTCGATATCGGCGCGAAGGTCGCGAATTTCGGGAGAATCGTCGCGAAACCGGGCCTGGTCGTGGAGCAGTGTGGTTTCGAGGTCGAGCTTCTTGCGTTTGGACGCTTCGCGCACCGCGTTCAAGTCGAATACGGTCAGCGTTCTTTTGGTTTCTGGCTCCGCGGCGATCTGGCGGTCGAGCTCGGCCACCGTGGCGTCCAGAGTGGCGACGCGGCTGCGGGCGGTGGCGATCTCCGAGTCGAGTTCCGCCAGCTTGCCGACCTCCACCGTTTCCTTCTGAAAGTCGAACGTAACCCCGTTGGCCTGCGCGAAGGCGAGCCGCTTCCCGCCCACCTCGCGAAGCTCTTTCGCCGCCACCTCCGCCTGTTGCGTAAGGATGCGCGCCGAGCTGCCCGCCTCATCGGAGTGCCGCTGAATCCGCTTCTCCTGGTAGACCTCGAGCAAAGTATTGGTGATCTGTGCGATGCGGCGCGACGGGCCCCGGAGGGTCAGCCTGCCGACCGTGGTTTCGCCCACCGGCTCGATGGTGATGCCGGCGGCCATGTCGGCGAGCGTATCGCCGAGCACCGCGGTCTCCTCGGTGGGGCCGAAGTTCGCGTTGTCGGGATCCCGGAAGAGGTTGCTCTTGAATCGCTGGTACGCCTTCGCGACGGGCGTCTTTCGCCAGAGGTAGGAGAGGTGCGAGAAGAAGGGGTGGTAGACGTCGTCGTAGGTGAGCTTTTCGCGCTTCACCACCTCCTCGAGCACCGGACCCACGCGCATCAGTTCGACCTCGGTCTGCGAATCGTCCTTGCGGAAGATGCTCCAGTCGGTGTAGAAGGCGTCGCGCGCCGAGTCGATCTCTTTCTCCGCCATGACGATCGCGGAGGCCTTGAAGACCGGAGGAAAGAGCACGATGTAGAGCGTGATCAGGCCGAGCGAAAGCGCCACCGTGAAGGCGATCAGCCCGAGGTGCAGCCGGGTGGCGTCGCGGATGGTAATGAAGCTGGCGCGAACGTCGAAGTTATCGGCGGCGTTCACCGTGCCAGGGGAGTACTCCTGCATAGAAGAAAACTTATCCTTCCTCACGGGCATCGCGCGGGTTCTGACCGGAACGGTTCGGGAACACGCGCCGCTCTCGCATCCATCGGCAGCGTGGCTTCATTCGTTGAGCACGGAGATAAAGCGGAAATTCACGTAGGTTGCCACGACGGAGTTAATACCGGACAAAGGACGATTCACGAAATCGTCCAGAAAACGGACGAATTGGCTGCGTTTGCTCTCCGAGACGACGATAATATCGTCGGCCTGGAGGGGCATGTTGGCCAGACCAAGGTAGGCGCCGCGCTCCTTGGGCTCCGGAGCGGCGATGGGCAGGGCACGGAGCCGGCCGTCTTCGCCCAGGCGGATAAGGGAAATGGAGCGATACGCGGCCGAGCGCCGCAGGCCGCCGGAAACGGCAACCGCCTGGACCGCGGAGGACACGCTACGCAGCGGAACGGCGGACGGAGCTCCGACCTCGCCGACCACGTAGACCATCGGCTGGCGCGTCACCGTCGGAATCACGGTGACCTCGGGGTCAATCAGGCGCTTGGCAAAAAGTTCGGTGAGGCGGGTTTTGAGTTCTTGAGGAGTGAGGCCGGCGGCAGGGACCGAGTCAATCAGCGGAAGCGTGATCAAGCCGTCCGGACGAATGGAGACCGTGCGGGAGGCCTCGGGCACGCGGCGCACCAGGACTTCCAACTGGTCGCCCGCGGCCAGAATGTACTCCTTGCGGAAGCGGCTGGCGGACTCGACTACGGGAGGCTGGGACGCCGTGTCGGCATGCAGCGCGGGAGCGGCCGAGAGCGCAGCCAATAGCACGCAGGCACGGACCGGCCACCGGTCCGCGCGCCGGAACAATCCGGCGGCAGCCAAACGCTGAAGAAAATCGGGACCACCCTGCAAACACACACCTCCTGCGGGCTTGTTACGGCCTCTGGCTGATGCCTCTGGTTTCGACAGGATACTGGCAAGCCGGAGCGCTGTCAAGGGCCGCAGGGTGTAGTGAGGCGGTCCTATGTTTAAGTACCGCTTGGCTTTCCCGATTCTTACTGGACTAGGCCAAGAATATTGCCGAGCCACCGCAAATGCGGGTATAAAGACAGGTCGCCGCGCTTTTTCGTCAAGTGTTTGGGTGGAGAAAGCCGGTCCGGCGTGGGGAACGAACCCGGGAATGACAGACGATTCTAAGGCGTTTGAAACACCTGAAGCGGTCTAGTACCGTGCGGCCCTGGCGACACAGTACTGGAGGTCCCAACAAATGTCCTCCGTTTGCTCGCTGAACCCTTGACAGAGCGTTGTGTAACCTTCAACATACATGGGTCGGGGGCATTCACATCGGCCTGGAAGCCGCTCATCTTAGAACCACGCATCGGTTCTCCCCGGCCAGTGGTGCGCGGATACGAACTCCGCGCCTGAGCAGTTGGTCGCCGGATACGTGGAACGAGGTCGGAGGCAAGAGCGATGGATCGAGTGAAGGTTCTGATTCTCTGCGGGGGCAAGGGCACACGCTCTTACCCGTTCACTGAGTATTACCCGAAGGTCATGATGCCGATCCACGGCACGCCGATCCTGGTGCATCTGATGCGGATCTACGCGAACCAGGGCTACACGGACTTTGTGCTGGCCGCCGGCCATCGCAAGGAGATGCTCTACGACTACTTCGACGGCCGCTTCCCGGACTGGCGCATTCGCATCGAGGATACAGGCGAGGACTCCGACACCGGCGAGCGTATTCTGCGCTGCGCCCCGCACCTGGGCGAGCGTTTCTTCGCCACCTACGGCGACGGGCTGGGCAACCTGAACCTGAACGCGCTGCACTCCAACCACCGGGCCTCCGGAGGGTTGGTGACGCTGACCACGGTGCCGCTGCGGTCGCAGTACGGGCTGGTGGTCTTTGACGATCACGGCCGCGTCGAGCGCTTCGCGGAGAAGCCGCTGGTGCACGATTACTGGATCAACGCCGGCTTCTTCATGTTCGAGCGCGCCGCGTTCGAACACTGGCACGGGCGGAACCTGGAGCAGGATGTGCTCCCGGAGTTCGCTCGGCGGCGCCAGTTGCACACCTACAAGCACCTGGGCTTCTGGAAGTCGATGGACACGAGCAAGGATCAGCAGGAGCTGGAGAAGATCTCCAGCCACGGTTCCCTGCCCTGGATGGCGCCGGCGCAGCGCGCCATGACCGCCTGATCAGAACAGCGTGTAGATGAACGGCGCCGCGGCGGTGCTGGAGAGAAACACCAGCACCCCGAGCCCGAGCAGCGCCAGCACCACGGGAAGCATCCACCATTTGCGGTTATGCCGCAGGAATTCGAATAATTCTTTGAGGAAACCGACGTCTTTGGCGGAAGCCGCCTGTTCGAAGCGCGTGTTCTTCTGAGAGCTCATCGGTTCCTCCCGCGGGTTCGGACGCTAATACTGACGAAGATAGCCGGCGGCGTCGGTCCGCGCCGGCCGTTCCTCCCAATAGGATGGTCGATCGCCGGGCCGCATGCGGAGACGGTCGCGGCCCGTCAGCCGGAATACAAACGCGATGGGCGTCACGATAAGGAAGAAGATGACGCCCAGCACGAGGTGCGAAATCAGCCAGCCGATGGGAAACACGAGGATCATCCAGCCGACGAAGACCCAGCGGATCAGCGGCGGGTAGAGCAGGCCGGGGACGCCGATCGCGACGGCCAGGACGGCAAATGTGCGGCCGGTGGGAGAGGCGAGGTCGCCGGTGAGGCGCGCCGCCGCAAGGGCCCCAAATACCACCAGCGACAGGGCGGCGAACTGGCGCAGCGTCCGGCGCGAGGGGTTGAGGTCGAGGGACGAGAAGGTCATGGCGTTGGGTTAGTCCAGACGGAACTGCGCCAGGTAGCGCTGGCGTTCGGCCTGGTTGAGCGGATCGTCCATGCGGTCCTTCATCAGCAGGCAGTTGCCGATGACGAGAGCGTCCATTTCCGTTGCCAGGAAGCAGCGATAGGCGTCCTGGGGCGTGCAGACGATGGGTTCGCCGCGCACGTTGAAGCTGGTGTTGATCAGGATCGGACAACCGGTCAGGCGGTAGAAGGCGTTGAGCAGGCCGTGGAGGCGCGGGTTGCGGGCGCGGTCCACCGTTTGAATGCGGGCGCTGTAGTCGACGTGGGTGGCGGCCGGGATCTCCGAGCGCACGACATTGACGCGCCGGCGCAGGTCGCGATCCGTCATCATCGTGGCGGTCTGCTGATCGGTGAGCCGGCTGCGGCGATGCTCCCGCACCGGGGCAACCATCAGCATGTAGGGACTCTCCTCACCCGTCCGCATGTCGAACCAGTCGGAGGCATGCTCCGCCAGCACGCACGGCGCAAAGGGGCGGAAGCTCTCGCGGAACTTGATTTTGCGGTTCATCACCGCCTGCATGCGGGGAGAGCGCGGGTCTCCGAGGATGCTGCGCGCGCCCAGGGCCCGGGGACCGAACTCCATGCGCCCCTGAACCCATCCGACCACCATCTCCCGGCTCAGCAGCGCGGCGACGGAGGCGAACAGTTCCTCGTCGTCTTCGACGAACGCGTAGTTCATGCCCTGAGAATCCAGCCACTGGCGCGCCGCCGGCCCATCGTAGGAAGGGCCGAGGAAACTGCCCCGTTGCGCATCCGGCAACGAGGGTGTGCGGGGATTCTCGAGCAGTTGGTGCCACACGAAGAGGGCCGCTCCCAGCGCTCCGCCCGCGTCGCCCGAGGCCGGCTGCACCCAGATGGAATCGAACGGCCCCTCGCGGAGCAGGCGGCCGTTGGCGACGCAGTTCAATGCCACGCCGCCCGCCATCACCAGGTTCTTCAGCCCCGTCCGGCGGTGCAGGTCGCAGCCCATGCGCAACACGATGTCCTCGGTCACGCGCTGAATGCTGGCCGCCAGGTCCATGTGGCGCTGTTCGATGTCGCTTTCCGGCGACCGCGGAGGCCCCCCGAAGAGGCGGTGGAACTTCTCCGAGGTCATCGTGAGGCCCTGGCAGTAGTTGAAGTACTCCATGTGGAGACGGTAGGTGCCGTCGGGCTTCACGTCGATCAGGTGCTTGCGGATGGCGTCCTCGTATATCGGCCGGCCGTATGGGGCGAGGCCCATCAGCTTATACTCGCCGCTGTTGACGCGGAAGCCGCAGTAATAGGTGAAGGCGGAGTAGAGCAGGCCGGCCGAGTGGGGAAACTCCAGGTGGTGCGTGAGTTCGATGCGGTTGCCGCGGCCGGCGCCGATGGCGCTGGTGGTCCACTCGCCCACCCCGTCCAGCGTGAGGATGGCGGCTTCCTCGTACGGGCTCGGGAAGAAGGCGCTGGCGGCGTGGCTCTCGTGATGATCCAGGAACACCAGCGGCGCGCGCACGCCCCGGCCCAGGTGACGGCGAATGTTTCGCCGGAGGAAGAGCTTCTCCTTCAGCCAGACGGGCATGGCCGAGGCGAAACTGCGGAAGCCGGAGGGGGCGAACGCCGTGGCTGTTTCGAGGAGCCGCTCGAACTTGACCAGCGGCTTATCGTAGAAGACGACGTAGTCCAGGTCCTCAGGCTCGAGCTTGCCCTCCTCCAGGCAGTAGCGGATGGCATGCGCCGGAAAGGCGGGATCGTGCTTGACGCGCGTGAAGCGCTCTTCCTGGGCAGCCGCGACAATCTCACCATCGGCCACAAGGGCGGCGGCGCTGTCGTGATAGAACGCTGAAATCCCCAGAATCCGCATCGTCGGGAAGGAATAACAGAACCTGCAGCTGGTTGAAGGCCCTCAGTATATCATGGCGCTGGAACCGGGTGGCCGGATAAGCGGCGACGTGACAGCTCCGTGGGAGCGCATCGGCCGATGATTGTGGCGATCGTTCAGTCCTGAGCTCGCCAACGAGCCATGGATGTACGGTAGTCTAAGAACCGTAGGCCGAGAGATTTCGTCATGTCCAGTCTGCCGACGAACGAGTACGTTGAGCTCCGCAATGAGCGGTGCTACTACGTCGCCGGTACGCGGATCGGCCTGGATGTCCTGATCCATGACTTTCGCCGCGGGGAGACGCCGGAAGCGATTCTCCAGGCATATCCTTCGATCGGCTCATTGGCGAAAGTGTACGGCGCCATCACCTTCATCCTGGCGCACCCGCAAGCTGTCGACTCCTATCTAGAGCAGCAGCAAGTGCTGTGGAACCAGTTTCGCCAAGAGCATCCGATCCCGGATGAAATGATGGCGCGCTTCCGCCGCACTCAGGAAGAGCTGTCACGGCGAGCCGGGTGAGAATTCGGTTTCAGGCGGACGCCGACCTGAATCCCGCCATTGGCCGTGGTCTGATCAGGCAAGCACCCGAAATCGATTGGCGGCCGGCACACAGGTTCATTCTTGACGGAACCTCAGATCTCGACGTGCTTGGATTGGCGGCCGAAGACCGCCGGGTGCTGGTCTCGCGTGACGTCGCTACGATGCCTAGCCACTTCGCAACATTCGTGGCGACCCGCTCCTCGCCCGGTGTCATTCTGATTCCAACCAGTGCGACCGTAGGCGGTGCGATCGAGAAGCTACTGATTGCCTGGTTGACTTGGACGCCGGAGGAGATTGAAAACCAACTCTGGTGGCTGCCGACGTGAGCCTCTTGCGGCGGAGCGAAGCAAACCAGAGACGGGTCGAGGGCCGCCACCTGAAAAGCATTGCAGGGGTGGGCGAACTCAACAAACACGAACAGCTACCGTCAGGTCGCTGTAAGTCATAAAAACGTATGGTGGCCAGGGACGAAATCGAACCGCCGACGCCACATGCCCCCGCAGCTCCCCCCGGCGAAAGAATTGACGTATGCACAAACAGTACGTACACTTAAGCTGTGGGTTTCGAATGGGACGACGCGGGCAAAGCCGGAATTAACTTTCGCAAGCACGGCGTCCGGATGCCCGAGGCGATTCCGGTTTTTGATGACCCGTACGCCATCACGATCACGGATGATGAATCTCATCCGAACGAGCAGCGATTCGTCACGCTCGGCATGGGCGCGATGGGCCGATTGCTGGTGGTCGTGTACACGTGGCGAGGCGAAAACATTCGGATCATTTCGGCGCGTCCTGCCGAAGCCCATGAACGTGAGCAGTACGAGGCAGAACGATGAAAGACCGATACGATTTCAGCAAGGGAAAACGGGGCAGGGTCGTTAAGGCCGAGCCTGAGCCGGAAGGCAAGGTCCGCATTACTATCCGGCTCGATCAAGACATTGTAGACCGGTTCTTCCAGATGGCCGAGGCATCGGGCGGCACGACCGGGTACCAAACGCTCATCAACGCAGCACTCCGCGAATATCTCGATGGAAAAGCGCCCCGGTTCGAAGAGACGCTTCGCCGTATCATCCGCGAAGAACTCAAGTCCAGCGCGGCTTGATGAACTTAGACGCCGAGTGGCAGACGAAGGATGACGGGTTCTGACCGATTTGCGCGACGATTGATCACAACGCATCCGGATACGGACTGGAATCCTTCGGTGACCGCAACAAAGAAGTACAGACCGGCCGGCAGGTCTCTGAACCGAAAACTTCCCGACTTATCCGTGCGGGCCGTGAGTGTCTTTGCCTTCGTCCCCTCCCCCCGAATCTGTACCATGGCAGATTTCATCGGCTGACCATCGTGCTCACCGGAAACGACGCCCTTGAACTCACGCGCCACAATCGGGTCACCGTAGCGGTTATCAATGTGGCCGAATTCGAATCCACCGCGCCACCGCTCGGATTTCTCAAGCGACCGGTATTGGTCAGCAACGGATTGTGCAGCGCCGGTCGTGCTGAAAGCGATCACGAGAATCGCCAGCGACGCGAGGAGTCTCATATTGAGGACGATTGTAACGCCGCCTCCCGGACGAGGAGAACACGACATCAATTCGGTGGAATTCCCCCACGCCTACCGCACGTCCAGACAGGGCGTTTGAACCCGCCTTCCAGCGCGGCTTTTCCGATTCGGACGTCACTTGGACGCAATTTGGACGCAGTACGCAATTTCGAGTCATTTTCGAACTGCTGGATTTTGATGTAAGTGCTTTGTTTTGAGATGGTGGCCAGGGACGGAATCGAACCGCCGACGCCAGCCTTTTCAGGGCTGCGCTCTACCAGCTGAGCTACCTGGCCTTGGGATGGCGAGACTTCGCCTATGATAGCAGATCCCCCCGCCGCTGGCGCGCGCTCGACTCCGCCCGCTATAGTGTCCCTTACCCTATGCCACGCGCCGCGCTCGTTCTGTTTTGCCTGACTCTCGCTTCCGCTCAGGCTCCCCCCGACGCTCCCGACCCGACCGGCTACACGCCCACGCCCGAGCTCAAAGGCCTGAAGTTCCGCAACATCGGCCCGGCTTGGGGCGGGCGGGCGACGCGCGCCGCCGGCGTCCCGGGTCAGCCGAACCTCTACTACGCCGCGTTCGCCGGCAGCGGGATCTGGAAGTCCGCCGACGGCGGATTCACGTGGAAGCCGATCTTCGACGGGCAGACCACCGCTTCCGTCGGCTCGATCGCCATCGCCCCGTCGGACCCCAACGTCCTCTACGCCGGCGCCGGCGAAGCGAACATCCGCGGGAACGTACAGGAGGGCGACGGCATCTACAAGTCCGCTGACGCCGGCAGGACGTGGACCCACGTGTGGAAACAGCGGGGCCAGATCGGCGCCATGGCGGTGCATCCTTCCAACCCCGAGATCGCCTTCGCCGCCGTCCTGGGGCGCCCCTTCGGAGCCAGTGCCGAGCGGGGCGTGTACCGCACCAATGACGGGGGCCGGACCTGGCAGCAGGTGCTGAAGAAAGACGAGAACACGGGCGCCTCCGACGTCGCGCTCGATCCGAACAACCCGCACATCGTCTTTGCCGGCCTCTGGCAGACCCGCCGGTTTCCGTGGGAGATGCAGAGCGGCGGGCCGGGCTCGGGCTTGTATCTCTCGCGCGACGGCGGCGAGACGTGGAAGCAACTGACGGAAAAAGGGCTGCCGAAGGGCATTTGGGGGAAGGTCGGCGTCGCCGTGGCGCCGTCGGACAGCCGCCGCGTCTACGCCCTCATCGAAGCCGAAGAGGGCGGGCTGTTCCGCAGCGACGACGGCGGCGACACCTGGACGCGCATCTCCGCCAGCCGGCTCGTTCGCCAGCGCGCCTGGTATTACTCGACGCTCACCGTCAACCCCGCCAACGCAGACGACGTCTGGTTCCCCAGCGTCCCCATGGTCCGGACCATCGACGGCGGAAAAACGCTCACCGTCTTCGGCCAGCGGCAGACGTTTTCGCACGGCGACCACCACGATCACTGGATCGATCCCAGGAACCCGCAGCGCATGATCAACGCGCACGACGGCGGCGTCGATATCTCCACTAACGGCGGTGAGACCTGGTTTTCGCCGGCGCTTCCCGTGAGCCAGTTCTACCATGTCGCGGCGGACAATCGAACCCCGTTCCACGTCGCCGGGGCCATGCAGGACATCGGCACCGCGCAGGGCCCCAGCGACTCGCTCTCGAGCGGCGGCATTCGCAACACGGACTGGTATTCGGTGGGCGGCGGCGAGGCGGGGCATGTCGCCTCCGACCCCTCGGACCCGAACATCGTCTATGCCGGCGAGTACGGCGGCATCATCACGCACTACGATCACCGCACCCGGCAGGCGCGCAACGTGAGCGCGTATCCGGAGAACCCCTCCGGCCACGGCGGTGAAGACCTCAAGTACCGCTTCCAGTGGACCGCGCCCATCCTCGTTTCGCCGCACGATCCGAAGATGGTCTACCATGCGGCGAACGTGCTGTTTCGGTCCACCGACGGCGGCCAGTCGTGGACGCCGATCAGCGGCGACCTGACGCGCAACGACAAGACGAAACAGAAGTGGTCGGGCGGACCGATCACCGGCGATAACACGGGCGTCGAAATCTACGGGACCATCTTCGCGGTGGCCGAGTCGCCGCTCACGAAGGGCCTGATCTGGGCCGGCACGGACGACGGGCTGGTGCACCTCACGCGTGACGCCGGCAAGACGTGGAAAAACGTGACCGCCGGCTTGAACGGGCTGCCCCAATGGGCCACCATCCGCGTCATCGAGCCTTCTCGTTTCGACGCCGGTACCGCGTACCTGGTGGCGGATAACCACAGGCTCGACGATGTCCGGCCGTACTTATACAAGACGTCCGACTTCGGCGCCACCTGGACCCGCCTCGACGCTTCCCTGCCCCAGGACGTGTATCTGCACGTGGTCCGCGAGGACCCGTCCGATCGTAACTTCCTCTATCTCGGAACCGAGCGCGGCGTCGCGTACTCGCGCGACGGCGGCAAGACCTGGCTTTCCCTCCGCTCGAACTTACCCACCGTGTCCGCACATGACTTAGTCATTAAGAACGACTCTCTGATTGTCGGCACCATGGGCCGGTCCATTTACATCCTGGACCATCTGAGCCCGCTGCGCGAGTACACCCGGGAGACGGCGCTGCTGCGCATACCGGACGCCACCGCGTGGCAGCGCGATGGCCGGCCGCGCGACCGCTTCTCCGGCGAAAACCCTCCCGCCGGTGCGTCGATCTACTACTTCCTGAAGGAGCCCGCTAAGGGCGAGATCAAGATCGAGATCCTCGACTCGGCGAACCGCGTCATCCGTACACTCAGCAGTAAGCCCGAGACGCCGGTCGGCAGCAGCGAGTACACCGCCATACTCGCCGAGGCGTTCAAGAAGGCCGCGCTGCCCAACGAAGCGGGACTCAACCGGGGCGTCTGGGACCTGCGCCACAAAGGCGCCGACATGATCCCGGGCGGCAAAGTGGACATGGGAGATGCCCGGTTAGGGCCGCTTGCCTTGCCCGGCGCCTATACCGTCCGGCTGACGGTCGACGGCAAGTCCTACCAACAGCCGCTGAAGGTCTCCTCGGACCCCCGGGAAACGGTCTCGCAGGCCGACCGCGCCGCGCAATTCCAGCTGGCGCTCGAGATGCGCGACTCCGTCTCGCGGATCACCAAGATCGTCAACGACGTGCGCTCCGTGCGAAAGCAGTTGACCGACCGCAACGCGCTGCTCGAATCCAACGCCCGGGCGGAGCAGGTCCGCAAAGATTCGCTCACCATCATCACCGCCCTTGATAAACTCGAGGACGACTTACACAACAAGGCAGCCGAAGTCGTCTATGACATCCTCGCGTTCAAGGGCGGGACTAAGTTGTACTCGCGTATGATCTGGACTTACACGCAACTTACCGACGGGACCGGCGCGCCCACCCAGGGAGTAAAGGAAGTATATGCGGACCAGAAAGCCGAGCTCGGCAAGTACGATTCGCAGTACAAACGAATCCTCGACGCCGACCTCGGCTCCCTGAACCTGGCAGCCCGAAAGCTGGAGCTGCCGCACATCATCGTGCCGTAGACTTACCGGACCTCGAACGACGAGGCCTGCAGCATCCACTGCTGGCCGGGCGCCGCAACGGTCATCAGCGCGTAGCGGCCCGGCTCCAGATCCTCGGCCGGACGCACCGCCACCACGCCGCGCCCCGCCGTCCGCGCTTCGGCCGCGATCTGATCGTCTTCATCCACCTTCAGGTTCACGCCGTTGCGCACCTTGGCGTCAATGCGCCCCTTTTCGTCGATGCGGGCAACGTAGTACGCGTCTCCGCCCGGCGGATACAGCCCGACCACGTAGAACGTGGGGCGCCGTTCGGAGAGCTGGGCCGCTCCCTGCCGCGACGTCTGCAGGCGTGTGCGATTGCCCGGGATGCTTAACAGCCAGTCCCAGCGCCACTCGCCGCCGCGCGGCCAGGCCATGCCGGGGGGCACGGCAGTCCAGGAGGAGCCCTGCCGCAGGTAGACGCCGCGTTCGAAGGGAAGGCCCTCCAGGTCGCCCGGGCGTTCGCGCTTGCGCTCCTCGGCTTCGCGCGCCACCGCGGCGGCCACCGCCGCACGGTCGCGCTCCACGGAGGCCGCCTTCACAATCGCGTTCAGGAGGTCCGCGCCCGCGCCGGCCCGGCGCAGCAAGATCAGCGCGTCGGGCGCCGCGTTGAGATTGCTATTGCCCTCCGCGGCCGACACGTGAACCGCCAACTCGACGGTCTCCTGCGGCAGGCCCGCCCGAAGCATGTCTTCCACCGCGCGGTTGGTCAATGGTTGCGACGCCGGCTGTGCAAGCAAAACGCACGCCAGAGCGGCGAAAATGGCGACGAGTCTCAGTGTCATACCCTACACCCCTAATGGGGTAGGATGCCTTGCTACCGGCCGGGTTTCAATCTGACATCGAGCGGAAAAGTACTATGCAGGTGAGCACGCGGCACGGCCCGGACGCCCGCTCGCACAGGCTTACGGAAATCCCCGATACCTCCGCCGCCGCAACGCGCCGGAACACCGCACGCCGCCCCCTCCCCGACGTGCGATAGTGTGCTTGAGTGCGCGCACGCGTCTTCTTCCTCAGCCTGGCGCTGGTCGTTGCCGCTGCCGCCCAGCGGCGCGACGACGGCCTTCCGCGCATCTCGGCGGGGGCCTTCCTGGTGGCGCACCGCGACCTGCCGGATCCAAACTTCTCTGAGACCGTGGTGCTGCTGACGCAGCGCGACTCCAGCGGCACCATGGGCCTCATCGTGAACCGCCCCGCCCGCGTGAAGGTGGCGCGCGCCTTCCCGGACTTCGCCCGGGTGCAGGGCGCGAACCAGCCGCTGTTCACCGGCGGCCCCGTGGCGCCCAACGGCATCGTGGCCCTGCTGCGCTCCGCGGCGCCGCCCGGCGAAACGCTCCGCGTCTTCGCCGACGTTCACCTGGTCAACACCGTCGCCGTGCTCGAGCGGCTGATCGCCAAGGGCGTCGACCCCGCCAGGCTGCGGATCTTCGCAGGCTACTCGGGGTGGGGCAAGGGGCAGCTGGAACGCGAAATCGCGCTCGGCTCCTGGCACGTCTTCCCCGCGCGCCCGTCGGAGGTGTTCGACGAGGACCCCCTCACGCTCTGGCAGCGGCTGATCGCGCAGATGGAACGTCAGATGGCGTGGAGCCCTCCCGCCGGCCCTTCCCATTCAAGGTTTCCCATTTCTTCACGATGAGTTAGTTGTGCTCACCCCCCCGGGGCGGGCCGCAACATTCGCGCACTCCGCTAGTGGGAGCGCTGGGAGACATACGAGATGGCCGCTACCTTACTTGAAAAACCGGAAAGCCAGCACGTTACTAAGACCGACTCGCTGGCGGGCAAATATCTGACGTTCGGGCTGGCGCGCGAAGAGTTCGCGATCCAGGTGCTGAAGGTGCGCGAGATCATGGGCGTCGAAGAAATCACCGCTGTTCCGCAGACGCCGGTGCACGTCAAGGGCGTCATCAACCTGCGCGGCAAAGTGATCCCGGTGGTCGACCTGCGGCTCAAGTTCAACCTGCCCGAGCTCGAGTACACCCAGCGCACCTGCATCATTGTGGTGCAGGTGAAGGTGCACGACGCGCTCACCATGATGGGCATCGTGGTGGACGGCGTCTCTGAGGTATTGAATCTGCAAAGCGGGGACATCGAGAACACGCCGGAATTCGGCGGCGGAGTGGAAATCCCCTACGTCATGGGCATGGCCAAGATCAAGGGCAAGGTGAAAATCCTGCTGGACATCGATCGCGTCCTGTCGGCCCAGGAGCTGAGCGGCCTCGAAACGCTGTTGGGTCACTGAGGGAGAACAGGCATGTCCGGACACAATTCAATCGGGTCCAAACTCTACTTGTGCTTCGGCGTCTCGGCGGCGCTGACCGTGCTCATGTTCGTCGTCTCGGCGTCCAGGAGCGGCCTGGATTGGGCGACCGCCCTCCTCGGCCTGGTAGCCCTGGCCGGCTCCGCGGCGGGCGGCTGGTTCCTGCGCGCCGGACTGAGCTCCTTGCGGTCGGTCGCATCCGATCTCTCCGCCGGCGCCAAGCGCGTAGCGGCAGCCTCGGGCGAGGTAGCCTCGGCCAGCGACGCGCTGGCGCACGGCGCCGGCCAGCAGGCGGCGTCGCTCGAACAGACCTCGGCGTCCACGGAGGAGATGAACTCCATGACGCGCAAGAACGCTGAGAACTCGAACGCCGCGGCCGAGGTCATGAAGGAAGTGGACGGGTTCGTCGGACAGGCGAACGCGACGCTCGGCGAGATGGTCGAATCGATGGGCGAGATCAACGCCTCCAGCGACAAAATCTCGCGCATCATCAAAGTGATCGACGAGATCGCCTTCCAGACCAACATTCTCGCCCTCAACGCCGCCGTCGAAGCGGCGCGCGCCGGCGAAGCGGGCATGGGCTTTGCGGTGGTGGCCGACGAGGTCCGCAACCTCGCTCAGCGCTGCGCGCAGGCGGCGCGCGACACCGCGGTGCTGATCGAAGAGTCGATCGCCAAATCGTCGGAGGGCCGGACGAAGCTCGAGCGCGTGGCCGCGTCGGTGTCGGCCATCACCTCGAGCGCCACCAAGGTCAAGACGCTGGTGGACGAAGTCAGCGTGTCCAGCCAGGAACAGGCCCGCGGGATCGAGCAGATGGCCAAGGCGATCTCGCAGATGGAGCAGGTGACGCAGCGCACCGCCGCCAGCGCCGAGGAATCGGCCTCCGCCAGCCGGGAGATGAGCACGCAGGCCAAAGTGCTGCGCGAGGCGGTGGAGAAACTGGAAGCGGTGGTGGGCGGCGGCATGGAAGCAGAAACGCTCCGCATGGCCTTGCCAAGCAAGACGACGCCGGAGCACGCCGTCGCTGCTCACCGCGCCCCCGCCCCGCGTAAGCCCGCGTCCCGGCCCGCACAGGCGGCCGCGCGGCCCGCAATCCAGAAAGCAGCGGTAGCAGAGAAGGATCCCTTCCCCATGGAAGACGGATTCACCGAGTTCTAACAGGCAGGCGAAGGGGTGGCATCATGCAGCGCGAGCATCAGGAAACACAGTCTCAGGACACATTGAAACAGCAGGAGGCGCCGGCCGGCGCATCCAGCATCGAGCGGCTCGCCGAGGCTGTCGCCGCTCCTTCACCCGCCGTCTCGACCGCACCGGCATACGCCCTCGCGCAGGACCCCGAGCTGATTCGCGACTTCATCGTGGAATCGCAGGAGCACCTGCTGTCGCTCGAAGCGCAGCTGCTGGTGCTCGACCAGGATGCGGACGCGGCGGAATCCATCCACTCCGTGTTCCGCAGCTTTCACACCATCAAAGGACTCGCCGGGTTTCTGGAGCTGGACGACGTCCGCGAAGTAGCGCACGAGATCGAAACGGCGCTCGACCTGGTGCGGCAGGGCACCCTTCGCATCACGCCCGTGTTCATCGATGTGCTGCTCGCCGGCGCCGATTTCCTGAAGCAGTGGCTCGAGCGTCTGGACGCGCAGGCGGCCGGCGCGGAGGCCGGGGAAGTACCGCCGAAGGGCGCTCTCCTCGAGCGCGTGCGGCGTCTCGCCTCCGCCCCCGCCGGTGAGCCCGAGGCGGTCGCAGTGACCGAAGAAAGCCCTGCGCCGGAGGAAGCTCCGGCGCCCAACGAAAGGCCGGTGACGGCCGCCGCCGCTGAGGCCCCCGCTCCCGGCGAAGCCGAAGCCCGCCGTCCGCTCGCCACCGAACAGCGCTCGGTGAAGGTGGACACGCACAAGCTCGACAGCCTGGTCGACCTGGTCGGCGAGATGGTGATTGCGCAAAGCCTGCTGCGGCATGATTCCGACCTCGCCGCGGTCCGCTCCCCGCGGCTGCTCCGCAACCTGACGCAGCTCGCGCGCGCCACCAACGAGCTGCAGAAGACCGCCATGTCCATTCGCATGGTGCCGATCGGCGCGCTGTTTCAGAAGATGTCGCGCCTCACGCGCGACCTGGCGCGCAAATTCTCCAAGCAGGTGGAAGTGGAGCTGAGCGGCGAGGAGACCGAACTCGACCGCAACCTCGTCGAAGAGCTCGCCGATCCCCTGATGCACATGATCCGCAATGCCGTCGACCACGGCATTGAACCGAGCGCTACTCGCGTGGCCAAAGGAAAGCCGCCCGCCGGGCGCCTGCGCCTCAAGGCCTATCACCAGGCGGGCAACATCGCCATCGAGGTCAGCGACGACGGCAAGGGACTCGACTGCCAGAAGATCCTGGCCAAGGCCATCGAGAAAGGCCTGGTGGACGGGCCTCTGCCCGACGAAGAGATTCAGCAGCTCATCTTCCACCCCGGCTTCTCCACGGCGGAAAAAGTCACCGACGTCTCCGGCCGCGGCGTGGGTATGGACGTTGTCCGCCGCCAGATCGAGAAGCTGCGCGGCCGCATCGACATTCGCTCCCGCGCCGGCGAAGGCACGCAGTTCACCTTCAAGCTGCCCCTGACGCTCGCCATCCTGGACGGGCTCGTGGTCAGCGTGGGCGGCGAGCGCTATATCGTGCCGCTGTTCGCCGTGAAGGAAGTGGTGCGCCCCTCCGAGGGCATGGTGAATACGGTGGAAGGCCGCGCCGAATATGCGCTGGTGCGGGAACGGCTGATGCCGGTCCGCCGCCTCTACCGCCAGTTCCGCGTGACGCCCAAATCCGAAGAGCCCTGCGAGAGCGTGATGGTCATCTCGGAGTCGCGCGGCAAGCCCTACGGCCTGCTGGTGGATGAGCTGATCGGCAAGCAGGAGGTGGTCATCAAGAACCTCGGCGAGGCGCTCAAGAACATTCCCGGCGTTGCCGGCGGCGCCATTCTCGGCGATGGCCGCGTGGGCCTGGTGCTCGACCTCGACGGCATCTTCGCCTTGGAGGCGTAACGTGAACCCCTCCGACCAGAGCCGCGGACTGGTGCTGACACCCGAGGAGTTCGGCATGGTGTGCCGGCTGGCCTATGACACCTGCGGGCTCGACCTCAAGCCCGGCAAGGAAGAACTGGTGGCCTCGCGGCTCGGTAAGCAGATTCGGCGCCTCGGCTTCGGCAGCTTCCGCGAATACTTCCGCTGTCTCAAAGAGCAGCCGAACGGGCCGGTGATGGCCGCCGCCATCGATGCGCTGACCACCCATCACACCAGCTTCCTCCGGGAGGCGGCGCACTTCGACTTTCTCAACACCACCGTCTTTCCCGAGGCCGCCCGCAACGGCCGGATCGCGGTGTGGTGCGCGGCCTCGTCCACCGGCGAGGAGCCGTACACGCTGCTCATGTCGGCCGACGCCGCGCTGGGCCCCGCCGCGCGGCAGATTCAACTTCTGGCCAGCGACGTCTCCGAGCCGGCGCTCGAAAGCGCGCGCCGGGGAGTGTACTCGGCCGACCGCCTCGACTCGCTGCCTAAGGAGTGGCTGCCGCGTTACTTCCTGCGCGGGAACGGGCGTTTCTCCGGCAGCTACCGCATCAAGCCGAAGCTGGCGCAGCAGGTCGAATTCCGGCGCGTCAACCTGATCGAGCCCTTCCCCTCCATGGGTCCGTTCGCAGTGGTGCTCTGCCGCAACGTCATGATCTACTTTGACCGCCCGACCCAGGAGCGGCTGATTGAAAAAATCTTCCGTGTCCTCGCACCAGGCGGCTACCTGCTCGTCGGCCACGCCGAGAGCCTGACGGGTGTCAAACACGGGCTCGCCTACGTGCGGCCCTCCATCTACAGAAAGGCAGGCCCCACGTGCCGTTAGCCATCGTGGGAATGGCCGATTGCGGCTGGAGCGCGGACCCTTCGGAGGTGCTGATCACCTACGCGCTCGGCTCCTGTATCGGCGTCGCCATTCACGATCCCGTGGCCAAAGTGGGCGGCCTCCTGCACTTCATGCTGCCGGATTCCGCCATCGACCGGACCAAGGCAGCCGCGAACCCGTTCATGTTCGCCGATACCGGGCTGCCGCTGCTGTTCCGCCGCGCCTTCGAACTCGGCGCCCAGAAACACCGCCTGGTGGTACGGGTCGCGGGCGGCTCGCAGGTACTCGATCCGAATGGGGTCTTCAGCATCGGCAAGCGCAACTATGCCGCCCTGAAAAAGATCCTGTGGAAAGCCGGCATCCTTGTGCAGTCGGAAGACGTCGGAGGCTCCGGCTCGCGAACACTGCGGCTGGATGTTGAAACCGGCCGCTGCTCGATTCGCACGGGCGCCGGCGTGGAGATGGAACTGCGAGCGTGTACCCGCGCTCCGCACGCGAAAGGAGCCGAACCGTGTCTATCGCGATGCTGATCGTCGACGATTCTCCCGCGATGCGAAACATCATCCGCCGTACCGTCACGCTCAGCGGGCTCCCCGCGAACCCTCTGCTCGAGGCGGCCAACGGCGCGGAAGCCCTGGAACTCATGCGCCGCCGTCCGGTGGACGTGGTGCTCACCGATATCAATATGCCGGTGATGAACGGCGAGGAGATGCTGGCCACCATGGACGCCGACGAGGCGCTGCGGGGCGTGCCCGTGGTGGTGATCTCCACCGATTCCACCGAAGCACGGCGCTCGCGCATGCTCGGGCTCGGAGCGCGCGGCTACATCCGGAAGCCGTTTCAGCCCGAGGTGCTGCGCGACGAACTGGAGCGCGTGCTCGTTGAACGTCCGGACCAGGAGGGGTTCCATGTGTAGCGCGGAGCGCGCGGGCCAGGTGCTCGATCAATCGGTCAGCGAGGTCCTCGAGACCATGTGTTTTGCCTTCCCCGAGGGCCCGCTCGACGCCGCCCTGGCGCCGGTAGGCGAGGACGCCATCGACGCCGAAATCCGCTTCTGCGGTCATGCCGCCGGAGCGTTTCACCTGCGCGTCGGCCCGCAGGCGGCTTGGGAGTTGGCCTCGTCGTTCCTCGGAACCGACGCCGGCGAGTTGGAAGAAGGGCGCATGGTGGACGCCGTCCGCGAGATCGCGAACATGATCTGCGGCAGTGCCTTGAGCGCTCTCGAAGCCGATCAGAGTTTTGAGCTGTCGGAGCCGTCGGCAACGGCTGGGGAGTTCTCCGGTCTCGGACACTGCTACGCCCTCGAACAGGGCTACGTGGAGGCCGTCCTCGAGTTGGAGCCGGCAGAGGTGGCCTGAAAGGGCAGGCTCCCGGAACGGACCGTAACATGACCGACCGCAAAATCAGAGTTCTCGTGGTCGACGACTCGGCCATCGTGCGCCGGCTGCTCAGCGAGGCGCTGTCCTCCGAACCCGACATCGAAGTCGTGGGAACCGCGCCCGATCCCTTCGTCGCGCGCGACAAAATCCTGGCCCTCGAGCCCGACGTCGTCACGCTCGACATCGAGATGCCCCGCATGGACGGCATCACGTTCCTCAAGAAGGTGATGACCCACCGGCCCACCCCGGTCATCGTCATCAGCTCACTGGGCCAGTCCGGCTGCC
Source organism: Bryobacteraceae bacterium (assembly GCA_033763935.1). Taxonomy (GTDB): domain Bacteria; phylum Acidobacteriota; class Terriglobia; order Bryobacterales; family Bryobacteraceae; genus DALYJJ01. Next base: position 48,691 of record JANRJO010000017.1, on the reverse strand, counting down.
ACCATGCGTTGGAAGCGCTGCGCCACGGCGCGGTCGAGGTTCTCTGCAAGCCGGGAGGGCCCTACTCCGTCGGCGATTTCCGGACCGACCTTCCCAACAAGGTGCGCGCCGCCGCTGCCGCGCGGCCCCGTCGCGCCCCCGCGCCGGAAGCGGCACAGCCGGCTGCTCCGTCGCCCGCTCCCGCGCCGCCGCATCCGGTCCCCGCGCCGTCCGCCGGCGGCAGGCGCCTCATCGCCATCGGCGCGTCTACCGGCGGAACCGAAGCCATCTTCCAGGTGTTGGCGGCGCTTCCCGCCACTGCCCCGCCCATCGTCATCGTGCAACACATCCCCGCCCAGTTCTCGCGCGCCTTCGCCGCGCGGCTCGATCAGCACTGCCGCATCCGCGTCCGCGAGGCAATGGACGGCGACACCGTGGGCGCGGGCGAAGCGCTGGTGGCGCCCGGCAATTTCCATATGACGCTGCGCCGCACCCCGGACGGGTTCCGCGTGCACGTGTTCGACGGCGAGCGCGTCTGCTATCAGCGCCCTTCCGTTGACGTGCTGTTCGACTCCGTGGCGAAACAGGTGGGACGGGACGCGACCGGCGTTCTGCTCACCGGCATGGGGTCCGACGGCGCCCGGGGACTCCTGGCCATGCACCAGGCAGGCGCCCACACCATCGCCCAGGATGAGGCCAGCTGCGTCGTCTTCGGCATGCCGCGGGAAGCCATTCGCATCGGCGCCGCTTCGGCGATCCTGGCGCTCGACCACATCGCTCCCCACCTGACGCGGCTCACCGCGCCGGCTTCCACCGGCCCCGCTACTTCGCCTCGATCAGCGTCGTCTTGTTCTCTTCGATCTTGACCTTCTGTGAGAACTCCGCGCCGCCGGCGGTGGGAACCACCTTGAGTTCGTACTCGCCGCCCTTCAGCTTGATGCCCTGGGCGAAGTTGTCGACCTCGTCCACCCAGCCGTAGTAGCGGCCGTTCAAAAATACGCCCGCGAAGCGATCCGCGTGCTTCACCCGCAACACGCCGAAGGGCGGCTGCGCCGGCGTCAGCTTCTTCAGCTCCTGCTGCACCTTCACCGTCTTGCCCGCTTCCACCTTCACCTTCACCACGGCATCTTCATAGCGAGGATCCACCAGCTTCAGTTCGTGCTCGCCCGCCGGAAGGCCGGAGTAGGTGCGGCCGGAGCCGAAGTTGGCGGCGGGCCCCAGGTACTTGCCGTTCAGTATCACCGCGGCATCGCCGGGCTTCACCTTCAGTTTGATCGCGCCCGTGCCCTGCGCATAGACGGAAAGCGCCCCGAACAAGGACAAACAAAGAACAGTTCGCATACACCCTATATTGCCACGCTCCCCGCGCGCCGGAGAGCGTGGCCGGGGTGTCCTCGAAGCCCGTCAGGTCCGCTTGCTGCCCTGCCGCGCCACCGCCTCCATGGCCGCCTTCACCTTCTCCGGATCGCCCAGATAGTACGACCGGAGCGGCTTCAACTGCGCATCGAGCTCATAGACCAGCGGCATGCCCGTCGGAATGTTGAGCTCCACAATCTCGGCATCGCCGATATTGTCGAGGTACTTCACCAGCGCGCGCAGGCTGTTGCCGTGCGCGGCGATCAACACCCGCCCGCCGCCGCGGACCGCCGGCGCAATCGTCTCATGCCACAACGGAAGGAAGCGCGCCACCGTGTCCTTCAGGCATTCCGTCAGCGGCGCCTCGCCGGGCTTCAGGTGTTGATAGCGCGGGTCGCGTCCGGGGAAGCGCTCGTCGGAGGGCTCCAGCGCCGGCGGCGGAATGTCGTAGCTGCGGCGCCAGATCTTCACCTGGTCCTCGCCGAACTTCGCCGCCGTCTCCGCCTTGTTCAGCCCCTGGAGCGCGCCGTAATGGCGCTCGTTGAGCCGCCAGTCCTTGATCACCGGAATCCACAGCTGGTCGAGTTCCTCCAGCACCAGGTTCAGCGTCTTGATGGCCCGCTTCAGCAGGCTCGTATAGGCGATGTCGAAAACGAAGCCCTGCTCGCGCAGATAGCGGCCTCCCTCGCGCGCCTCCTCGACGCCCTTCGCCGACAGGTCCACATCCGTCCAGCCCGTGAAGCGGTTCTCTTTATTCCACGTGCTTTCGCCGTGGCGCACCAGAACGAGTTTGTACATGTGGTCTCCCTATCGGCGGAACGCTTTGCGCCCGGCGTACACGGCCGAGTCGCCCAACTCCTGCTCGATACGCAGCAGCTGGTTGTACTTCGCGATGCGGTCCGTGCGGCTGGCCGAGCCGGTTTTGATCTGCCCGCACCCGGTCGCCACCGCGAGGTCGGCGATGAAGGAGTCCTCGGTCTCGCCCGAACGGTGGCTCGCAATCGCCGTGTAGCCCGCCTGCGCCGCCATGCCCATCGCCTCCAGCGTTTCCGTCAGAGACCCGATCTGGTTCACCTTCACCAGGATTGAATTGGCGATGCCCTTGTCGATCCCTTGCGAGAGCCGCTCAGTGTTGGTGACAAAGAGGTCGTCGCCCACCAGCTGAATCTTCGCCCCCAGCGCATCGGTCAGCTTCTTCCAGCCGTCCCAATCGTCCTCGGCCATGCCGTCTTCAATCGAGATGATGGGATACTTCGAGACCCAGTTCGCCCAGAACTCCACCATCTGGTCGTTGGTGCGCTCGCTCTTGTCCGACTTCTTGAAGACATACTTCGCCTTCGCCTTGTCGTAGAACTCGCTCGACGCCGGATCGAGCGTAATCGAAATCTGCTCGCCCGGCTGGTAGCCGGCCTTCTGAATCGCTTCGATGACCAGGTCGAGCGCCTCTTCGTTCGACTTGAGGTTGGGCGCAAATCCGCCCTCGTCGCCCACCGCCGTCGAGTAGCCGCACTTCTTGAGCACGCCCTTCAGCGTATGAAACACCTCCGCGCCCATCCGCAGCGCTTCGGAGAACTTCGCCGCGCCGTGCGGGGCAATCATGAACTCCTGCACGTCCACCGAATTGTCCGCGTGCGCCCCGCCGTTCAGAATGTTCATCATCGGAACCGGCAGGATGCGCGCTCCCACGCCGCCCAGGTACCGGTAGAGCGGCGCGCCCTGCGAGGAAGCGGCCGCCCGCGCGGCAGCCATCGAGACGGCCAGAATCGCGTTCGCCCCCAGGCGGCCCTTGTTCGGCGTCCCGTCGAGTTCGATCATCTTGCGGTCCACGGAAACCTGGTCGGAGGCGTCCATGCCGGCAATGGCCGGCCCGATCTCGCTCTCGATGTGCCCGGCGGCTTTCAGCGTCCCCTTGCCCAGGTAGCGGCCCTTGTCGCCGTCGCGAAGTTCCACCGCCTCGTGCTCGCCGGTGGAGGCGCCAGAAGGCACGGCGGCGCGGCCCAGGCTTCCGTCGGCGAGAATGACGTCGGCCTCCACCGTCGGGTTGCCGCGCGAATCGAGTATCTCTCGTCCAAGTACAGTGACGATTTCGGTCATGGGAGTCCTTTATGAAATTGTGGTGGGAGCCACCTTTCATTGTGCCACAGCGCAGGCGGGCGGCCCTATACCGCCGCTTCCACCGCGTCCGTCATGTACGCCCCCTGCGGCGACACCACCACGATCCCGCTTTCCGTTACGTAGTGGCCCCGCGCCCGGTCCTCATCCAGGTCGTACCCGATCACCGAGTTCTCCGGCAGGTCCACGTTCGCGTCAATGATCGCCCGGCGGATCCGGCTGTACCGGCCGACCCTCGTGTTCGTCAGCAGGATGGACGACTCCACTTCGCAATAGCTGTTCACCCGCACGCCCGGAGCCAGGATCGACCGCACCACCCGCCCCCCTGAAATGATGCAGCCGCCCGCCACAATCGAGTCCATCGCCACCCCCATCCGCCGCCCTTCCTGCGCAAAGACGAACTTCGCCGGCGGCTGTTGCACCAGCCGCGTGCGAATCGGCCACCGCTGATCGTACAGGTTGAACTCCGGAGTCACCGCCACCAGGTCCATGTTCGCTTCGTAGTAGGCGTCCAGCGTCCCCACATCGCGCCAGTACCGGGCCGTCTTGTCGTTCAGATCGTGAAAGTCGTACGCCACCACCCGGCAGCGCTGCACCAGCCGCGGCAGCACGTCCTTGCCGAAGTCGTGCGCCGACCCGCTGTCCTCGGCGTCCTCGAGCAGCGCCTTTATCAGCACCTCGGTCTCGAAGATGTAAATGCCCATCGACGCGCTGATCATCTCCGGGTTGAAAACCGAGCGCACCGGGTTCCCGTGCTTGGGTTTCTCCTCGAAGCCCAGCACGCGGTAGTCGCTGTCGATCTCCGCCACTCCGAACTGCCCCGCCTGGCTGGGCGGAAGCTGTATGGTGGCGATCGTCACCTCCGCCTGCTGCTGCTTATGCCAGGAGAGCATCTCCTGGTAGTTCATCTTGTAGATATGGTCGCCCCCCAGCACGAGCACCTGGGTAGGAGACTCATCTGCAATGCTTTCAATGTTCTGGTAGACGGCGTCGGCCGTCCCGAGATACCAGTCGGCGTGAACCCGCTTCATCGGGGGGATGGTCTCAATGAACTCGCCCAGTTCGCCCGAGAACAGGTGCCACCCCTCGCGGATGTGCCGCGTGAGCGCTAGGGCCTTGTACTGAGTGAGAATAAATATCCGCCGGAGCCCGCTATTTATACAGTTTGACAGCGTGAAGTCGATAATACGGTAAGAGCCGCCGAAGCGCACAGCCGGTTTGGCGGTCTTACGCGTGAGCGGGTACAGGCGTTCACCGACGCCCCCCGCCAAAAGGATGGCGAGTACGTGCTCCACGCCTCAGGTTACACCAGAGTGGTACCTAGTACGAAAGCCCGAGGTGGAGCGGCAAAAAGCCCTGACAGGCATTGCACTTATGCTATCGGTGGTACATACTGAATACACTCTGCCAATGGGAGGCCGATGACCCGACTGGCTAAGCCTGGTCTACTGTTGCTGCTCGCGGCATTCGTATGTCCTGCCGCCAGCGTCGACACCACCGTCTACTGGGACGGCTTCTCCACCGTCACCCCCTTCGGCAAGCCCAGCACTTCTACCTACGGCCAGACCTTCACCAGTTTCGGCGGCATTCTCACCAGCTTCACCTTTTGGCTCTCGAACAACTTCAACGGTCCCGAAGTCCGCTTCGGAGCGTACCTGATGCGGTGGGATGTGGCCAATGAGCGCGCCACCGGCAGCGTCCTCTACCAGAGCGCCATGCAGAGCGGTACCGCCCAGTCGACGCCCACCGCCTATACCTTCAATACGAACCTGAGCATCGCGTCCGGCGCCTACATTGCCTTCCTTACAACCGCGCCGTTCGCCGGCCAGATGCCTTCCGCCAACGCCGTCCTCGATATGGGCCACCTCGCCGTCGACATCTATGGCGGCGGCAGCTTCTACTATCAGAACAACACCGCTTCCAACCTGTCCTCTCTCACCACTGCCCCCTGGGAATCGTTCGGCGGCGGCGAGGACGCTGCGTTCATGGTCGAGATCGTGCCCGAACCCGGTGCGTTCGTCCTCGCAGGCGGCGGTCTCCTCGCCCTGTACTTCCTGCGGCGACGCTCCGCTTAGCCGCGCCCCGGCGTCCCCCCATCCCGCTTCTGCTACACTACGGTTGATCGATATCCGAGAGGGGGTGAGCCCACTGGCCGAAGTCCACCTGCAGGAAGGTGAGACGCTCGAAAGTGCTCTGCGCCGTTTCAAACGCAAGGTGCAACAGGAAGACATTATTAAGGAGATCAAGAAGCACTCCTTTTACCTGAAGCCCGGCGAAAAGAAACGCGCCAAACAGGCACTGGCTCGCAAGCGCAACCGCAAAAAGCGCTCCAAGGACGTCGAGTAGTTTCGCGCCGCACACGCGGCATTCCCCGAAACGGTGTCCCGGTTTTTGCCGGTGACACCGTTTTGAATTTTATAATTGCCGAAAAATGAATGATTTGCCGGCTCCGCCCGAAAATCGGCGGAAGCCGTGACGGTAAACTCGGGGCGCTCCCGCCTTATGCCGGGGCATCCCGAACCCTGAATCAGCCGGCCGGCCGGAATCACGTGGGCCGCCGCCGAGGAAACCCCTCGGAGGCGGCCCTTTTTGTTTTCCGGCCCGGCCGCAAGGAGCCGTCATGTCTGCCCTGTTCGTTGCCGCCGTTTCAGCCGCCATGCCCTTCCTGCTGTGGGAGGCTCGCCTCGCCGAGGCCAGTCGTCACGCCGCGCGCGCCGGCCACCGGACTGCGGAAACCGCCCTCACCCGCGCGCTCGCCCTCGCCGAGCACAGCGGATCGCACTCCGCCGTGGCCGTCACCCGCAACAATCTCGGTTCGCTCTACCAGGATGCCGAGCGTTACGCGCAGGCCGAACAGCAGTACCGGCGCTCTCTGGCCGCCTGGGACGCCGCCCGTGCCGGCGCCCCTCGCCCCGGACGCCTCCGCACTCTCAACAACCTGGCCACGCTCTACATCGCGCTCGGCCAGCCGGAGCGCGCGGCCCGTCTGCTTCCGCAATCCGCACCCGCCGGCGAGGAGGCCGATCTCGCCCGCCTCCTGGCGAACCTCGGCGCCTGCGCCTTCGCTCGCCGCCGCTACCCCGACGCGCAGTCGTTCTTCGCCCGCTCCCTCGCCGTCACCGAGCGGCTCGGCCTGCCGGTCGAGTCCGCCGTCACCCGCCTGAACCTCGCCGTGGTCGCCGCCGCCTCCGGCAAGCGCGGCCTGGCCGAGGAGCAGGCTGCCGCCAGCATAATTTTTCTCGAAGCGAACCTGAGCCCGTCCGATCCGCTCCTCGCCCAGGCGCACCTGAGCGCCGCCGAAGTGCTCGCCACCCGCCCGGCCGAGGCCGAACGCCATCTCCGTCAAGCACTTACCGTCGCTGAACGGTCCCTCGGGCCCGACAGCGACGCCACCGCTCGCGCCCTCGCCGCCTACGCCGCCCTGCTCAAACGGACAAAAAGAAAACACGAAGCGAACCTGATGGCCCGCCGCGCCGCCGAGATCCGCCGCTCCACCGCCCGCCATAACGCCACGCGCCACACCATCGACTGGTCCGAACTCTCCGCCCCCACCAACCGCCCCTAGCCATCGCCGCGAATTTTTTTTCACGAAGCGAACCCGAGCGGACGAAGGCCGTCGGCCCACTTCAATCGGCCGCGCCGCGAAGAAACCGCTCCGTCTCCGCATCGGCCGGGAAGAGGCTCTCGATTCGCAGTTCGTCCGCCGTCACGTCCTGCGGCGTGCCGAAGGTCGCAATCACCGTGAACAGCGACAGCCGGAGGCCGTCCTTCTCGCACCTGAGCGGCAGCACCGGCAGCAGCCCCGCGTCCTCGGCTTGTCCCAGCGTCGCCGTGTCCTGGTAAGGGCGCAGTTCCTCGAGGACCTGCTTCATCTCCCGGCCCGCGTGCGCTTCCGCTTCCCGCTCGGCGCGCCGCCAGAGCAGCGGCGCGATCGATGGCCAGTTGGTGACCCACGGCCGTATGCCGCGCGGGTGAAAGAACAGGCGCATGATGTTCCGTTCACCGCCCCCGACCGCCGTCCACACGTCCTCGCCGAGAAACGCGCTCAAACGGTCGAAGGCGCCGTTGGACAGGCGAACGTTCCAGGCGCGGTCAATCGCCGCGGCCGGGAACGGCTCGTGGTTGGAAAGCATCATGCTCACCGCCGTCAGAATCTGGGACATCTGCGGATGGTCGAGCGCGCGTGATTGAAACACCGGAGCGAACCCGGCGGCATTCAGCCATAGATTGCGCTCCCGCAGCGGGACATCCAGGGCCTCGCTCAGTTGCAGGATCATCCCCCGGCTCGGATTCGCCCGGCCCGATTCGAGAAAGCTGAGATGCCGCTGCGAGACGCCCGTCGAAAGCGCGAGGTCCAGCTGGGACAATCGGCGCTTGTGCCGCCACGTCTTGAGCAGGTGGGCGAATTCGGCCGCGGCCATGGTTCCGATTATCCCGGCCGCGCCGCACGCGTTCAATGACCTCGGAGGTAATTGCACGCCGGAGCGGACCGCCCCATGATGGAGTCCGTAAGGAGGAAAGAGGACCCATGACAGGACGATTGCTATTGCTCGGCGGCGTAATCGCCGCCTTCGGAGTGCTCTCGGCGGTGGCGCTCGCCGAATCCGGCTACTGGGGAATCATCGCGTCGCACTTCCGCACCTGGGGCGGCATGCAGGTGCTCGCCGACCTGGTGATCCTCGCGCTGCTCGCCTGCCTGTGGATGGTCAGGGACGCGCGGGAACAGGGCCTGCCTGCATGGCCCTTTGTCGCCTTGACGCTGCTCGCCGGCTCGTTCGGACCGCTCGTCTACCTGCTGGTGCGAGAGACGCGCGTCACGCGGCCAGCCGCCTTGCGCGAGGCCCCCGCCATCGATCGCTAGAGGCGGTGCCGCGTGGTATAGTGGAAGACGACCCACCAATTCAGGGGCGCGTAGCTCAACTGGCAGAGCAACTGACTCTTAATCAGTAGGTTGAAGGTTCGATTCCTTCCGCGCTCACCAACGCCTTCCCAACTTCATCCCCTTCGGGCTTATGCCGGCGCCGCAGCCAAACGGCGGCCCAGTTCTTCGCCCGCCGCCTCCGCGCCTTGGCTCAGCCAGGAAGAGGCCGGCAGCGGCGCCACCGCCTGCAGTTCCGGTAGCGTCCAGGCGGGCGGCAGGGTGAAGGCCGATTGACCGAGCGCGTCCGCGATGCGCCAGCTGACCTTGATCAGGTTGTCGAGGCTCCTCTCTCCTGGGACCGGCTCGTCGTGGTGCACGGCGAGGGCAGCGGCGAGTTCGTCCGGAAGGTCCCAGTCCTGCGCCAGGTAAGCGCCGGCCGCGCAGTGGTCGATCTCAAAGAGGTCGCGCTCCGTGCGCAGCAGCTCAAAACCGAATTCGTTCTCGACGTCCATCAGGCGGGCGTACTCTTCCGGGTAAGCCGACATCAGCCCAAGGACGCCCAGGTTGTGCAGCAGGCCCACCGTGTAGGCCTCATCCACGGCGACACCGTAAGCCCGCGCCGCTTCCCCCGCCACCACCGCCGTCGCCAGGCTGTGCAGCCAGACGCGTCGCAGCGAATCCCGGCGCAGCGAGGACCGCACCATGCGGTTGAGCGCCACCATGGTGGCGATGGTTCGCACCCGGTCGAAGCCGACCATCATGATCGCCTGCCGGAGGCTCTTCACCTCCCGCGGCGTCGCGAACAGGCTGGAGTTGGCGAAACGCAACAACTCCGCGCTGAAGGACGGGTCCATTTGAATGAGATCGGCGAGTTCATCGATCCGGCCGTCATCCTTGTTCACCAGCGACAGCACTCGGTGGGCAACGGCGGGGAACGGAGGCACCAGGCGCAAGGCCCAGGGCCCTTTAGGACGGGCGAGAAGATCCGGAGTGCACTGCATATCAGACTTATCGGTCTTTTTTTCGCATCTTGAGGGCTAAAATTTGGCAGCCCTGGAGGTATACTTGGCGGTGTCCGGGGGCGCAACCAGGGCCCGCCGGGGTGACGATCCCATGAAAATCATAGTTGCGATCAAACAGGTTCCGGCGCGGGACTCGGTTCTGAGAGTGAACGGCCCGGGAACATGGATTGAAGACGACGATCTCACCTTCGAGATCAACGAGCCGGATGCCTACGCGCTCGAGGAAGCGTTGCAGTTGAAAGAAAAGCACGGCGGCGAAGTGATTGTGGTCTGCCTCGGACCATCGGGCGCGGCCCAGACCATCCGCGAGGCGCTCGCCAAGGGCGCCGACCGCGCCATCCACATTGAGGAACAAAACGTATCCGGCCTGGGCCCGCTCGGCGTCGCCGAGGTCCTCTCCAAGGCCGTGGCCGCCGAAAGCCCGGATCTCGTGCTGACCGGCCTGCAAAGCGACGACCTGGGATCGGGACAGACCGGCGTGGTGCTCGCCGAATTGCTCGGCTGGTCTTCCGCCACCATCATCATGCAGGTGGAGCTGACGGGCGATGGCATCCGCGTGAAGCGGGAGTTGGAAGACGGCTGGTTCCAGTACATCAGCATGCCGATGCCTGCCGTGCTCACCATCCAGTCGGGCATCAACAAGCTGCGGTACGCCACGCTGATGGGCATTAAGAAGGCCAAGACCAAAGAGGTCAAACAGCTATCGGTCAGCGGGCTGGCGGTGTCGCCGGGCACCGCGGCCACCGTTGAGAAGATCTACATGCCCCAGAAGACTAAGCAGACGCAATTGCTCGAAGGACCCCCGGCCGAAGTAGCGGCCAAGCTGGTGGAGAAGCTGAGATTCGAGGTGCGAGTGATATGAGCGGCGTACTGGTGATCATGGAACAGCGCGGCGGCGCCTGGAACCGGATGAGTTGGGAGACGCTCCACGCCGGCCAGCAGGCCGCGGCGGCGATGGGCGTGCCGTGCTCGGCCGCCGTCATGGGAAGCGGCATCGGCGCTCTGGCCGCGGAGCTGGCGGCCAAGAAACTCGACAAGGTGTTCGCCGTGGACCACGCGGCGCTCGGCGAGTACACCGCCGACGGCTTCACCGCCGCCGCCGAGCAGTTGGTGAAGGCCGCCGGACCGTCCCTGGTCCTGCTGCCGCACACCTACCAGGTGCGTGACTTCGCGCCCAAGCTGGCCACCCGCTTCCGGCGGGCGCTGGTGAGCGACGTGACCAAGGTGTCCGTCGACGGCGGCGCCCTGGTCGCCGTGCGCCTGTTGTTTCAGGGCAAGCTGAACGGCGACGTCCGGCTGCCGGCGAACGAGGGGCCGCAGTTTGCCTCCCTGCAGGCGGGCGCCTATCGCGGGGATGCCGTGGAGGCGGGCTCGGCGGCAGTCGAGAACGTCACCGTCACGATCGATGCCGGCCAAATCCGGCAGAAGCCCGAAGCGCCCTTCCGCGAATCGGCGCGGGCCGTCGACCTGACAGCGGCGGAGATCATCGTCTCCGTCGGTCGCGGCATCAAGGAGCAGGACAACATACCGATGGTCGAGGAACTGGCCAAGGCGTTGAAGGCCGAGCTGGCAGCCTCGCGTCCCATCTGCGACGCCGGCTGGCTGCCGATGGAGCGCCAGGTCGGCTCCTCCGGGCAGACCGTCGCGCCGAAGATGTATCTCGCCGTCGGTATCTCCGGCGCCATCCAGCACCTGGTCGGCATGAAAGGCGCCAAGACCATCGTCGCCATTAATAAGGATCCGAACGCGCCGATCTTCGAGGTGGCCGATATCGGCGTGGTGGGTGACCTCTTTGAAGTCGTCCCCGCCCTCACCGAGGAGTTGAAGAAAGGGTAGGCCCGCATGCGGGGCTGGTTCGGCACGGCGGTCCAAACGGGCCTGACGCTCGCCGCGATCGCCGTGTTGCTCTATCTTCTCCATCGCACAGCGCTCGCCATGGAGCGGCGCGGCTGGATCTACTACGTCAAGAAGCGCGCCAGCCCCGATGCGATCGGCAACGCCTTACTCACTCTCCATCAGATGGCGAAGCCGGAGATGAAACACGTGCTCGAGGCGAAGCGCGAACGGAGGCGCGGGGACACGCCAGGCGACGGACGGCCCGACGCGTAACTCATCGCGCTGAGCTGCACGGCCACGTAATCGGCGAAGCCGAAGGGCGCCGGCAGCGACGGGCGGGCGAAGCGGGAGACGAGCTCGCGCGAGATGACGTTGTCCAGCCGCACCTCGCCGCGGCCGCGAAGCGCACGCCGCCTTCGTGACGGAAGGTCATGGACGTGATGAGGCGGCCCATCTGCCGGGTCGAGGACGATGACGTCATTGGTCGCGTCGTCGAAGAGCAGGTTGCCGGCGTGGGGATCGGCGTGAAAGAGAGGGTCAGCCTCGGAGGAGAAGATGGGGGCGGCGACGAGGAAGGCGGCGAGCTGCGATGCCAGGCGCCGGCGCTGGAGCGTGTGGAGGTGCGCCGATAGACGCGCCGGACTTCGGCGAGCGTCGCCTGCTCGCGGCGAAAGTCGACCTCGCTTTCGAGCAGACGGCAGACTTCCTCGATGGTGTCGGTCACCTGGCCCGAAACATAGTAGCTGTTCTGCGTGCGGAGGTAGGCGGCCAGATCGCCCAGCAGCCGTAAGTCTTCGCCGTAACAGGCGGGGACGTGCGGCTTGATCCAGCTGCTGGGTGGCGAAACGATGAGCATGACTATGGAGATCCTGCTGGACGTTCCCGGGACGGCGCACATCCTCGGCGGCTGCCCCATGGGCGCCTCGGCAGAGACCGGCGTGGTGGACGACAAGTGCCGGGCTTTCGGATACCGGAACCTGTATGTGTGCGACGGTTCGGTGCTGTCGGCTAAGTTGGGAGTAAATCCGAGTCTGACCATCACGGCCGTGACGGAGCGCGGTCGATGGGGTATGTGCCGACGAAGGGGCAGCGGGGCGAGGACCTGGCTATAGGAGATGTTGGAGTTGCTGGGGTGTGAGGCGGGGGAAGACGGCGGTCATTGACACAGCTGTGCGAACTCTTGCGGGCTGAGTTCGATGTCGCGTAGGATGCCGCGGAGGGTCCCGATCTTGAGAATCCGGGTACCGTGAACCGGCACTACGGTACTCAATCTGCCCCGGGCCACGACATGATGACTTCCTCTTACCCGAAGAACTTGAAACCCCAGCGATTCGAGGAAACGAAGCATTTTCCGGCCCAGACGGGCGAGGCAGTTTATTGACGAACGAGATCAGTGAAGGGAACGTGCCGCAGCGCAGCGGGCGGATTCAGGCGGGAAAGCGCTTCTTCGAGGCCAAACGTCTCAATGAAGGCGGCAAGTGCTTCTTTCAGATCGGCGAGGGCCTCCTCCTCTGTTTCTCCCTCACCGTAGGCGGGAATGTCGGGAACCCGGGCCGTGCCCCCCCGTGATCGGGATCCGGAATCACTTCTACCGTCAGAAGCTCCATGCCCTCATTGTGGCATACAGCAGGCTTTTGGCCTCCCGCAATCGGCACGTGAGGCGCCAGACAATGCGCGGGCCGCGGCTGGACCAATCGGCGAACCAGACGGCGGTGGCGGCTTCGACCACGGAGCGGCCTTGAACCGGAACCTGTAGGTGTGCGACGGTTCGGTGCTGTCGGCTAACATGGCGGTGACGGAGCGGGCGATGAGCTGCGCGGACCCCAAGAGGAGGGGGGATGAATGAAGCGACGGATCTTTGTGGGATTGGGATTTGCGGCGGCGGCGGGCGCGCAGGTGGCGCACCAGGAGCACGGCAAGCATATGCATGCCGACGTGTATGCCAAGGTGCTCGACGATCCGAGCCGCGATGCGTGGCAGAAACCCCATGAGGTGATCATGGCGCTCGCGCTGAAGGCCGACGAGGTGGTGGCCGATATCGGAGCGGGCACCGGATACTTCGCGAAGCGATTCGCGCGCCACGCCGGGAAGGTCTACGCGGTGGATATCGAGGCGAAGCTGCTCGAGATCGCGAAGAAGAGCGCGCCTGCGAACATGGACACCGTGCTGGCGGCTCCCGACGACCCGAAGCTGGCGGCACGGAGCGTGGACACGATTTTTGTTTGCGACGTCCTGCACCATATAGACGGGCGGCCGGCCTATTACGCGAAGCTGAAGGAGGCATTGAAGCCGGGCGGGCGGGTGGCCGTGATCGACTTTCACAAGCGTCCGCTGCCGGTGGGGCCGCCGCCGGAGATGAAGATCTCGCGGGAAGAGATGATTGGCGAGTTCGAGAAAGCCGGCTTCGTGCTGGCGCGGGAGCACACGATGCTGCCGCACCAGTATTTCCTTGAGTTCCGGCCGCGCTAGCGCCCGGTAGGCGGCGGCGCGTGGTGCGTGAGGTGCCAGACGATGCGCGAGCCGCGGCTGGACCAATCTTCGAACCAAATGGCGCTGGCGGCTTGGAGCACGGAGCGCTTCAGCTTGAGGGTGGGCGTGAGGAAGCCATTCGCGACGGTCCAAGGCTCGTCGGTGATGACCAGGAAGCGGAGGCGCTCCCAGGGCTGCAGGCCGGCGTTGATTTCGTCGAGCAGGGCGAGCATTTCCGCCTCGAAGGCGGCTCGCGCCTGCCGGTCCTGGCCGCACTGCTCGAGGCGGGCGGCGGCGGTGACCATGGCAAAGGGCTGGGGCATGTTCTCGCCGAACACGCAGCAGCCTTCGACGGAAGGATGCAGCGTGAGGTGCTTCTCGATCAGGGCCGGTGAAATGTACTTGCCCTTGCTGGTCTTGAACTGCTCTTTGACGCGGCCGGTAATCTTGAGCCAGCCTTCGGAGTCGATCTCGCCTAGGTCGCCGGTCTTGAAGAAGCCGTCGTCGGTCAAGGCGGAGGCGAGCGCCTCGCGGTTCTTGTAGTAGTCGAGCAGGTTCATGCGGCTGCGCACGAGGACCTCGCCGTTCTCCGCGATCTTGACTTCGACGCCGGGCCCCGGGTCGCCCACATAGCCCGGCTTGCTGCGGGCGGCCTTGGGAGTGTGCGTGATGCCGGTCTCGGTCATGCCGTAGCCCTCCACCATGTTGAGGCCGAGAGAGCGGAAGAAGAGGAGCGTTTCCATGGGCAGCGCGGCGGAGCCGGATGCCGCGAGGTGCGCCTGGTCGAGGCCGAGCTCGGTGAGGATCTTGCGGCGCACGATGCCGCGAAGGATGGGAATGCGCAGCAGGCGCTCGAGCTTCCGCCGGGGCACCTTTTCGTAGACGCCCTGCTGGAACTTCAGCAACAGGCGTGGGACCGAGAAGAACACAGTGGGGCGGGCGCGGCGAAGGTCGGCCCGAAACGTCTCGAGGCTCTCAACGAAGTAAAGGCGGAAACCGATATTGAAGACGGCGGCTTCGAGGAGGGCGCGCTCGGCGATGTGTGCGAGCGGAAGATAGGAGAGCATGCGCTCCTCGGAGTTCGCGCCGACGACGCGGGTGGTGGCGGCGGCGAAGCCCTGAAAGGAGCGAAAGCAGTGGCGCGCGCCTTTGGGGGCGCCGGTGGTGCCCGAGGTGTACATGATGGTGGCCACCTCGTCGGCGCCACGAGTGGGGCTCTCGGCCATGGGCGGCGTGGCTTCGATGATGGACTCCCAGGGGGTGGCGGCGCCGGGCTCGATCGTAGGGAAAGCGATCACGACGAGATTCGGCGGTATGGCGGAGGCGATGTCCTTGTCGTCTGTGTGACCGAGGAAACAGGCGACCGAATCGCTGTGGAGCAGTTGCTCGCGGGCGCCGGCGGCCGTTAGCGAGCCGTAGATGGCGACGGAGACGTGGCCGGCCATCCAGACGGCGATGTCCGCCATGATCCACCAGGCGCTGTTCTTCGAGAGGATGGCGATGTGCGAGCCGGCCGGCCAGTGCTGCGCGCGGAGCCAGGCGGCCATGCGGCGGGATTCGTCGACGGCCTGCGCCCACGTCCAGTTCCGAACCTCGCCCTTGATCGGCTGAGTGAGGAAGATCTCATTGGCGCGGTGCCTCTCCCAGTGATAGATCCGTTCCAGCGGAAGCGATTCGCTGAACGTTTGCGGAGGGGCAGCGCCAGTAACGGCGCCGGCCGCCGCGCGGTTCGATACAACCTCGATCGCCATACGGGCACACCTCGGTCCACCGGTTACGAACGAGCCACGGGGGACGGCAGCCGCTGGAACTGGCTGCCGCGTCTACTCCGAGAGACGGACTAAATGCGAGGACGGTTTCCACGGGGCGCCTCCTCCCGGAGAGCACATCGGACGGCCTTTTCGCGCGACCCCTTGCGTTTTCCTTACCGGAGGGTAAGATATTAGGAAGCGACCTGTCAAGAGGTTTTGAGGGGACCTCGAAGGTGCCTAAATCGGGCAAAGTTCCTGAGCCATACCAGAAGGCGTTTGCCGACCGCCGGCGCGATCCGGACGGCAAACGTGAGGCGATTCTCCGCACGGCGGTGGAGTTGTTCCACAACCGCGGCTACGCGAACACGTCCATGAATGAGATCGCGGAGAAGCTGCACATCACCAAGCCGGCGCTCTACCACTACTTCCGGAACAAGGAAGACATTCTCCTGGAATGCTACCGGTGGGGCTGCATGTTGATTCGAGAGTTTCTGGACGAGATCGCGACGCAGGGCGGCACGGGGATGGAAAAGGTGGAATCGTTCATTCGCTCCTACATCCAACTGATCAGCAGCGATTTCGGGCGGGCGGTGATCCGGCTGGACGATTCGGAGTTGTCGGCGGCGGGGCGGAGCGAGGTGCGGAGCTACAAACGGGAGATCGACCGGCGGCTGCGGGTGTTCGTTCGCGAGGGGATCGACGACGGGTCGATTGCGGAGTGCGATCCGAAGCTCACGGCGTTTGCGATCGCGGGCGCGATCAACTGGCTGTCGATGTGGTACCGGCCGGGCGGGGCGCTCTCGCCGGAGGAGATTGCGAGCGGGTTCGTGCAGACGTTCGCGAATGGGCTAAGGAAGACCGGAGTGCCGGCCGCGGTGCAAGTGATGCCGGCGGCGGGGCGGGTACAGCGGAGGTAAAGGCGATGATTGCCGAAGCGGCATTCGTTTCGAGGAGCGGGCGCGCGGAGTCCGCGGGACGGGCGTTGGCCATTCGCAAGGTGGCGGTCCTGGGAGCGGGAACGATGGGCTCGCGAATCGCAGCACACCTGGCGAATGCGGGGGTGCCGGTGGTGCTGCTGGACATCGTGCCACCCAACCTTCCGCCGAACGGTGGGCCGCGCAACGCGATCGTGGCGGCGGCCGCGGAGGCGTTGAAGAAGTCGAAGCCTGCGGCGTTTTTCGAGCCGGGTCTCGCGCGGTTAATCACTGCGGGCACCTTCGAGGACGACCTGGGGCTCATCGCGGACTGCGACTGGATCATTGAGGCGGTGGCGGAGAACCTGGAGATCAAGCGGGCGCTGCTCGAGAGGGTGGAGAAGCTGCGGCGCAAGGACGCGCTGGTGACCACCAACACGAGCGGGCTGCCGCTGGCGCAGATCGCCGAGCACATGCCCGAGGGGTTCCGGCGGAACTGGTTCGGGACGCACTTTTTCAACCCGCCGCGCTACATGAAGCTGCTCGAGATCATTCCGACGCCGGACACGGACGCAGCGGCGATCGCGGCGGTGGAGGAGTTCGCGGACCGGCGGTTGGGAAAGACGATCGTCGTCGCCAAGGACACTCCGAACTTCATCGGCAACCGCATCGGCACGTTCGCGATGATGAACGCGGCGCGGGTGATGCAGGAGATGGACCTGACCATCGAGCAGGTGGATGCGCTGACGGGCAGCGTGCTGGGGTGGCCGAAGACAGGCGTCTTCCGCCTGGCGGACATGGTGGGCAACGACATCATCGGGCACGTGGCGAAGAACTTTCACCTGCGGGTGAGGGACGAGCGTGCGGATGTGACGTTCCCCGATTTCCTGTACCGCATGCTGGAGCGCGGGTGGCTGGGCGATAAGGCGGGGCAGGGCTTCTACAAGAAGGTGAAGGGGCCCGACGGCGCGGACGTGCGGTACGGGCTGGACTGGAAAACGCTCGAGTACCGGCCTTCGGAGAAGGCGAAGTTTCCGCTGGTGGACATGGCCAAGACGCAGGATGCGCTGGCGGACCGGATCAAGGTACTGCTGAACGGCGATCCGCGGAAGGACAAAGCGGCTGCGTTCTATTGGAAGGTTCTGCCGGACCTGTGGAACTACGCGGCGCACCGGATTCCGGAGATCTCCGACGATGTAGTGCGCATCGATGCGGCGATGAAGTCGGGCTTCAACTGGGAGATGGGCCCGTTCGAGTTGTGGGACGCGGCGGGCGTGCCGCAGACGTGCGAGAAGATGCGCGCGGCGGGGATCGCGCTCGCGCCGGCCGTCGAGCGGTTACTGGCGGAGGGCTTCACGAGCTGGTACCGGGACGACCGGGCGACGGCATCGGGGCGCGCTTACTTCGATGTCGGTTCCGGCGCATATCAGGCGGTGGAAGTACCCGCCGGCGTCTCGAGCGTGGCGGCGGCAAAGAAGTCGCGCGGCGTGGTGAAGAAGAACGCGAGCGCGTCGCTGGTGGACTTGGGGGATGGCGTAGCGTGCATCGAGTTCCACTCCAAGATGAACTCCATCGGGCAGGACATCACGGCGTTTGTGACGCAGGTGCTGAAGCCGGGGAGCGAGGCGCTAAACCAGTTCGAGGCGTTCGTGATTTCGGGCGACACGTCCGACTTCTCCGTGGGCGCGAACCTGATGCAGTTGCTGCTGGCGATTCAGGAGCAAGACTGGTACGACATTGACCTGGCCATCCGCGCCTTTCAGGGCATGACGCAGGCCATCAAGTTCTGCCCGAAGCCGGTGGTGGTGGCGCCGTTCGGGATGTGCCTGGGCGGCGGCGTGGAGATTGCGATTCACGGCGCGGCGCGGCAGGCGCACGCGGAAGTGTACATGGGGCTGGTGGAGACGGGCGTGGGGCTGCTGCCGGGCGGGGGCGGGTCAAAGGAGATGACGCTGCGGGCGCTGGATGCGGCGAACGCCGTGCGGGAGGGCGCGCGTGGGGATTCAGCGGAGACGCTCGAAGCTTTGAAGCGCGCGTTCGAGACGCTGGCGATGGCGAAGGTATCGACCTCCGCTTTCGAGGCTCGGAAGTACGGTTTCCTGTTGGGCTCGGACGGGGTCACGATGAACCGCGCGCGAGTGCTGACGGATGCGAAGGCGCGGGCGATGGAGTTCGCGGGGCGCGGATACGTCGCGCCGGCGCCACGAACGGAGATTCCGGCGCCGGGAGACAACATTCTCGCGACGCTGAAGACCGGCGTCCAGATGATGCGCGAAGGCGAGTACATCAGCGATCACGATGTGCGGGTGGCCAATGCGCTGGCGTATGTGATGTGCGGCGGCAGGATCACTTCGAACACACCGGTGTCGGAGCAGTACTTCCTGGACCTGGAGCGGGAGCAGTTCCTCTCGCTGTGCGGGGAGAAGAAGACGCAGGAGCGGATCGCCTTCACCTTGAAGACGGGCAAGCCGCTGCGGAACTAGGAGAGAGCCATGAAAGAAGCAGTGATTGTGGCGGCCGTCCGTACGGCGGTGGGGAAGGCGCCGAAGGGCACGCTGCGGACGATGCGGCCGGACGACCTGTCGGCGATCGCGATCCGCGGCGCGTTGAAGAAAGTACCGCAGGTGGTCGGCCGCGAGATCGAGGACGTGATCATCGGCTGCGCCATGCCGGAAGGCGAGCAGGGGATGAACGTGGCGCGCATCGCGAGCCTCCGCGCCGGCATTCCCATCGAAGCCTCGGCGATGACGGTGAACCGGTTCTGCGCTTCGGGCTTGCAGGCGATCGCGCTGGCCGCGGAGCGGATCCGGGCGGGCGGCGGCGATCTCTTTGTCGCGGGGGGCACGGAGTCGATGTCGATGGTGCCGACGGGCGGCAACAAGATCTCGATCAATCCCTGGCTGCAGGAGAACTATCCGGAGTCGTACTGCTCAATGGGGCTGACGGCGGAGCGGGTGGCACGGCACTACGGCGTGGATCGCGATAAGGCCGACCAGTTTGCGTACGAGAGCCATCAGAAGGCGCTGGCGGCGCAGGCAGCGGGAAAGTTCGACGAGGAAGTGGTGCCGGTGCACGTTTCGGTGACGACGCCGGACGCGAAGGCGAAGCCGATCACCACGGTGAACGAGTTCAAGGTGGACGAGGGGCCGCGCGCGGACACATCGTACGAGGCGCTGGCGAAGTTGAAACCGGCGTTCCATGCCAAGGGAACGGTGACGGCGGGCAACTCGTCTCAGACCTCAGACGGGGCGGCGGCGGCGGTGGTGATGTCGGCGGAGAAGGCAGAAGAACTGGGTATTCAGCCGCTCGCGCGGTTTGTGTCCTATGCTTATGCGGGATGCTTGCCGGAGGAGATGGGCGTGGGCCCGGTGCACGCGATTCCGAAGGCGCTGAAGATGGCGGGCCTAACGCTCGATCAGGTGGACGTGATCGAGCTGAATGAGGCGTTCGCGGCGCAGTCGCTTGCGGTGATGCGCGAGGTGGGACTCGATCCGGCGCGGGTGAATGTGAACGGGGGCGCGATTGCGCTGGGGCATCCGCTGGGTTGCACGGGGGCGAAGCTGACGGCGACGCTGCTGCACGAGATGAAGCGGCGCAACGCGCGGTACGGTATGGTGACGATGTGCGTAGGGGGCGGCATGGGCGCCGCGGGGATCTTCGAGAACATCAACAGGAATTAAGAGGACGAGATGGCATCACATAGTGCAACGCTTGCGAAGGCGGCCCGCGGGGGCAGTTTTCTGATCGAAGAGCAACTGCCGGCGGACGTGTTCACGCCGGAGGACCTCAGCGATGAGCACCGGCAGATTTTGAAGACGACCAACGAGTTCACCAACAAGGAAGTGATTCCGCTGGCGGACAAGTTGGAGGCGAAGGACTGGGGCCTGACGCGGGAACTGTTGAAGAAGGCCGGCTCGCTGGGGCTGCTGGCGGTGGATATTCCCGAGGCGTATGGGGGCCTGGGGCTCGACAAGGTGACCTCGTCACTGGTTGCCGAAGGCATCAGCAAGCTGGCGGGCTTTTCGGTTTCGCTTAGCGCACACACGGGCATCGGCACGTTGCCGATCGTGTGGTACGGGACGGAGGCGCAGAAGCAGAAGTACCTGCCGAAGATGGCCACGGGCGAGTGGGTGGGCGCTTATGCGTTGTCGGAGGCGACCTCCGGTTCCGACGCCATGAACATCCGCACGCGCGCGACGCTGAGCCCGGACGGGACGCAGTGGATTCTGAACGGCGAGAAGATGTGGATCTCGAACTCGGGCTTCGCCGACCTGTTCGTGGTGTTCGCGAAGATTGACGGCGAGAAGTTCTCCACGTTTCTCGTGGAGCGCGGAACGCCGGGGCTTTCGGTGGGGAAGGAGGAGCACAAGCTGGGGATCCACAGCTCGTCGACCTGCCCGCTGGTGCTGAGCGACTGCCGCATTCCGGTGGACCATCTGTTGGGTGAAGCGGGCAAGGGCCATTACATCGCGTTTAACGTGCTGAACATCGGCCGGTACAAGCTGGGGGCGGCGTGCGTGGGCGGGGCGCGGCATTCGCTGAACGACGGCATCCGCTACGCGAAGGAGCGGAAAGCGTTCGGCAAATCGATCGCGGAGTTCGGGCTGATTCAGGAGAAACTGGCGGAGTGCGCGGTGGGCGTGTATGCGGGCGAGGCGATCGCCTACCGGACGGTGGGCATGATCGATGCAGCGCTGCGCGATGTCGACCAGAAGGCGCCGGACGCGTCCCGTGAGATCCAGAAGCGGATTGAAGAGTACGCGGTGGAGTGCTCCATCCTCAAGGTGTGGGGATCGGAGATGCTCGACATGGTGGTGGATCATGTGCTGCAGATCTACGGCGGCTATGGTTACGTCGAAGACTATCCGGCGGAGCGCGCCTACCGCGATTCCCGCATCAATCGTATCTTTGAAGGCACTAACGAGATCAACCGGCTGATTATCACCGGGCGTTTGCTGAAGCACGCGGTGACGGGGCAGCTGCCGCTGCTGCCGGCGATCAAGCGCATCATGGACGAGGTGATGGCGGGGCCGGGCGCGCCGGAACACTTCGAAGGGCCGCTGTCGAACGAGCGCAACATGCTGGCCGCGGCGAAGAAGCTCGGGCTGTTCGCGGCGGGCGCGGCGTCGCAGAAATACATGACGGAGCTGGCCGAGCAGCAGGAGATCGTGGGCGCGCTGGCGGACGGGATCATGGAGATCTACACCTTCGAATCCTGCCTGCTGCGCGCGGAGAAAGTGGTCGAGACGCAAGGGGAAGCGGCGGCGCGGATTCCCATCGCCATGACGAAGTATTACGGCGTACGGGCGATGGAGCGGATCGAACTGGCGGCGCGCCGGGTGCTGGCGGCGGTGGCCGAGGGCGACATGCTGCGGACGCAGATGACGATTCTGCGGCGGCTGGCGCGGTTTGAGCCGGCCGATACGATCGCGCTGGGACGGCAGATCGCGCAGCACGTAGTGACCGTGGGGCGCTACGCCATCTAAGAGGCGCGCCATGCAGATGGCGGAATGGCAGGCCGGCTTCTAGGAGCGGCACGAGGCGCCAAGCGGCCTCACCCGCCCCCGGATCGAACAGCTTGCGATGCACGCGGTGCCCGCGAGGGAGCGAGACTTGCCCGCCGTTGGGGGAGCGGGTGCTGGACTACTTTACGTCGGCGGAAGTGTCATTCGTCGGATTGGCGGTGGCGCCTGGAGGGGGATATGGTGCGTACGATAGTAGGAGACGCGGGGGCGCCTGTGGGTGTCCGGTAAGCCGGGGAAAAGGTGCGTGATGCCTCTCTACGCAGAGCCTCATCATTTCGCGATCTACGAGAAGATTTTGCTGGCGCTTGCCATTCTGGCGTCGGCCTGGACGTTCTGGTCGCGCTTCGGCGTAGTGGTAGAGCGAATCCGGGCATCGCGCAAGGATCCGGCTTTCTCGCTTGCCCCGTTGGGGCCCCGCGTTTGGGACTTCTTCTGGGAAGTCCTCTGCCAGGCGAAAGTCATCAAACAGCGGCCGCTGCCGGGGCTTGCGCACGCCTTCGTGTTCTGGGGCTTTCTGGCATTTGCGCTGGTCACGCTGAATCACTTCGCCGCGGGTTTCGGACTGGGTTTTCTGCCGCCGGAGAGTTGGGTGGGGAAGTTCTACTTCCTGGTGGCGGCGCTGTTTGCGATTACGGTGGCCATTTCCATTAGCGGTCTGGCGTTCCGGCGGTTCGTCGTTCGGCCGGTGTGGCTCGGGAAGAAGCTATCAGCAACCTCGGCCATCATCGCCACGCTGATCTTCACACTGATGGTGACGTATCTGGGCGCGTTCTTCGTGAGCGGCGACAGCGTGGAGGTGAAGGTGTTGTGGTGGGTACACACGCTGGCGCTGCTGGTCTTTCTGCCGATCATCCCGCGATCGAAGCACCTGCACCTGATTCTCAGCCCGGCGACGGTTTTTCTTTCGCGGGGAGAGTTCAGCGCCATTCCGCCGCTGTCCGGCGATGAGGATTTTGGTCTGGTGACGGGCAAGGACGTGACGCAACTAGCGTCGCTTCAGGCGTATTCGTGCGTGGAATGCGGGCGGTGCACGGAGCACTGCCCGGCGTCGAACACGGGCAAGGAACTCAACCCGAAAGAGATCATCCTGGGGCTGAAGCACTATCTCGACGACCTCGGGCCGGCGTCAGAAGAGCCGCTGCTGGGCAAGTACAATTCGCAGAAAGCGGCGTTCCAGTGCACGACGTGCGGCTCCTGCGAGTTTCAGTGCCCGGTGGGGATCGAGCACTTGCCGATCATCGTCGGGCTGCGGCGCGGCTCGGTGAACACGGGTACGTGGGAAGACGAGTACGGGACGAAGCTGTTCCTGTCGCTCGAGCGGGGCGGGAACGTACTGGGAATGAATGCGTCGGAGCGCGACAAGTTCATTCAGAAGCAGGGTTTTCCGATCTACGACGGGACGCAGGAGTATTGCCTTTGGCTGGGTTGCATGGGCTCGTACGATCCGGCGGGGCGCGAAGTGGTTGCTTCGCTTGCAAAGGTGATGAACCACCTCGGCGTCACATTCGGCGTGCTGAAGAAGGAAAAGTGCACGGGCGATTCGGCGCGGCGGCTGGGGAACGACTTGCTGTTCCAGCAACTCGCGGAGCAGAACTTAAACTGGCTCAAGCAGGCGAAGGCGTCGAAGCTGATTTCGATCTGCCCGCACTGCGTGCGCACGATTTCGACGGACTGGAAGGAGTTCGGCGAGCCGCCGCAGATCGAGCACCACAGCGAGTTTCTCGCCCGGGTGGCGCCGCAGCTGCCATCGAACGGGGCGGGCGAGTCCATCGTGTTCCACGACCCGTGCTACCTGGGCCGTTACCGGAATGTCTACGACGAGCCGCGGACGGTTGCGGGGAAGCACGGCACGCTGGTGGAGGCAGAGCGGTCGCGGGAGCGCAGCTTCTGCTGCGGCGCAGGGGGTGGGCTGGCGCTGTTAGGGGAGGAGGAGGGAGACAGGGTCAGCCACACGCGGGCAAAGCAGTTGATGGCCACCGGCGCTTCGACGGTAGCCGTCGCCTGCCCATTCTGCAACACGATGTTCCGGGATGCGCTGACGGTAACGAGTGAGAAGCCGCCGCAGCTGTACGATATCGCGCAGCTGGCGGCGAAGTCGCTGCCGGCTCCCGTCGAAGCGGCGAAGCCCTAGGCGACGCGGGGCCGGCCGTTGGTTGCCGCCCGGGTCTCCTGGGCGGCGGCGAGGCGGTCGGCAATCGCCTTGTATACGGTTGGGTTGAAGATCAGCCCGATGTGGGTTCCGGCGACGACGGACGCGACGGCGTCGGGGCGCTGGGCAGCGAGGGAGAGGGCCTTGAGCCCGCCGAGGCTGTGCCCGATGAGGTGCACCTTACGGCCCGTTTCGCGGCGCGCCTGCTCGAGGACCTTGGTGAGTTGGGAGCGGATCAGGATGTGGGGGCAGTCGGCATTCAGGCCAATGCCGGAGAAGCAGGGCCGGTAATTCAGGCGGTGGAGCCAGGCGTAGATCTCGGCCATCCAACCGTCGGTTCCCAGAAACCCCGGAATAACGACCACGGCCGATCCGTCGCCCAGAGGCGAACCCAGCCCGTGGTAGATCGGCGCCAAGCGAAGCAGGGCCGCTTCGAAGGTCGCTAACACCTCCCGCCAGAGCGCAGGCTGTTGGCGAGCCAATCGGGCGGGTACGACGCCCGCGACGCAGACACGCGGGCGTTACCGGCGCCCGGAGTTCCAGCCGGGGGAGGACAACAGGGTCCACGCCGAGGGTTCCTGCGTGTAACTAACGGAGTCAGTCTAACCCAGGAACAATATGTGCACAACGGAGAAGGTGGCCCTCCGGACGTGGAGTAAGTATGCGCATGGCGAACCATTCGATGGGTGTTGCACTTCGCCGCACCTTTTTCACGCTATTGTCTTTGATGGTGTCCGACAGGAGGAACCACGGTGACATTTAAGGGGTTGGGACGACCGTTTGGCGATGACGGCATGGCGCGCAGCAGCCAGGCGCTGGGGGTGACCGCCGCGGAGATTTGGGCGGTGCTGACAGTGGAAACGCGAGGGTTCGGGATGCTGCCGGACCGGCGGCCGATGATCCTGTTCGAGCGCCATATCTTCCACCGGCTGACGGGCGGTAAGTTCGATGCCGTCAATTCCAACATCAGCAGCCCGCACGCGGGCGGGTATGCGGGTGGGGCGGCCGAATACCAGCGGTTGGAGGCGGCGATGCAACTGGACCGCGACGCAGCGCTGAAGAGCGCGTCGTGGGGCATCGGGCAGGTGATGGGCATGAATCACCAGGCGGCGGGGTTTGCGACGGTTGGAGAGTTCGTGACGGCGATGGTGCGGAACGAAGAGTCCCAGTTGCTGGCGATGGGGAACTTCATCCGGAACGGAGGGCTGGCGCCGGCGCTGCAGCGGCAGGATTGGGTGGCGTTTGCGCGCGGGTACAACGGGAAGGATTTCAAGCGGAACGACTACGATTCGCGGCTGGCGGCGGCACATGCGCGCTGGAAGACGGCGCTGCCGGACCTCGAACTGAGGACGGCGCAGGCGGCGCTCACTTACCTGGGCTTCAACCCGGGGCCGATCGACGGGCTGCGGGGGCGACTAACCCGGTCGGCGCTGGTCGAGTTCCAGATGCAGCAGAACTTAGCGGTAACCGGCGACCTGGACGACCGGACCGAGGAGCGATTGCTGGCAGTGGCGTTCCCCGCGGCGGAGGTGGCGGGAGCGTAACACTATCCGTGCCGCTTGGCTTCAACGCGCGTTCCGGCTACACTACTTCAAAACCACGGAGGTATCACATGGGCTCACGGTTCCTGGTGGCTGCACTTACTCTCCCTGCGTGGATGGGGCTCGCGCAGAGCCCGCAGCAGGAAGGGGTGAAATTCTCACCAGAGCAGATCGAGCAGTTCCTGAAAGACGGCAAGGTAGTCAGCCAGAAGGCGCTTGGCGTCGGGATCACCAACTCGCTGAAGGTCAAGCTCTCGCATGAGATTGTGACGCACGACGCGCACGTCCAGAGCATCGATGAGAATAAGGCATCCTTCACGAGCAACCGGGGAACGGAGTTGGGCTTCCGCGATTGCTACAAGTTCAACGTCGCAGCGTACAAACTGGACCAGCTTCTGGGGTTGAACATGACGCCGCCTTCGGTGGAGCGGAAGTGGGGCGGCAAGTCGAGCGCGTTCACCTGGTGGATTCCGAACGCGATGATGGAGTCCGACCGGATTAAGAAGAGCATCAAGCCGCCGGATTCGGAGCTGTTCAACAAGCAGATGTACATGGTGCGCGTGTTCGACCAGTTAGTCTTCAACACAGACCGGAACCTGCAGAACCTGCTGATTACGGAGGACTGGAGGATCTGGATGATCGACCACACGCGCTGCTTCCGGCTGCGTACGGACCTGAACGCGCCGAAAAACCTGGTGAAGTGCGAGCGGAGCCTGCTGGCGAAACTGCGGGCGCTGGACAAGAAGACGCTGGAAGGCAGCCTGAAAGGGCTGTTGCGCGACAACGAGATTAGGGGGTTACTGGCCCGGCGTGACCGGATAGTCGAGTACTTCGACGCTAAGATAAAGGCGGAGGGCGAGGAGAACGTGCTGTACGATCTGCCGGTGCGCGAGCCGGTGTGGGTGCTTCCGGCTTCCGCGGTGGCGGCGAAGTGAAGGGAAACGGCGCATTGCCGCGCCGCGCGGCGATCTTGCTGCTGTTGGCGGCGGCGACGGCGGCCGCCGATTCCTACCAGGGAGTCGAGCGGGTGGTGGCCGTGGGCGACGTTCACGGGCACCTGGCGGGATTCACGGAAGTGCTGCGGTCGGCGGGGCTGATTGACGCGAAGAACAAGTGGGCGGGCGGCAAGGCGCACCTGGTGCAGTTGGGCGACGTGCCGGACCGGGGGCCGGACACGCGGAAAATCCTCGACCTGCTCATGGACCTGGAGAAGCAGGCCAAGAAGGCCGGGGGCATGGTTCACGCGCTGATCGGGAACCACGAGGCGATGAACGTCTACGGCGACCTGCGGTATGTAACGCCCGCGGAGTACGAGTCTTTCAAGAGCGGAAGCTCCGTTGAGTACCGCAACCGGTTGTGGGAGCAGCATCTCGAGGAGTTGCGGAGCAAGGGTCAGGAGGCGAAGGCCACACCCGACTACAAGAAGAAGTGGGAGGCGGAGACGCCACTCGGTTTCATCGAGCACCGGCTGGCGTTCGGGCCGGACGGCAAGTATCACCGCTGGCTGCGTGGGCACAACGCGATTGTGCGGATCAACGACTCGCTGTTCCTGCACGGGGGGTTGTCGCCGAAGTACGGCTCGACGCCGCACCCAGAGTTGAACGAGCAGGTGCGGAAGGAGCTGATGACGGGGAAGATGATCGAGACGGGCATCCTCGTCGATCCATTGGGTCCGCTGTGGTACCGGGGTCTGGCGCAGTCACCGGAGGCGGAGCTTGGCGAGCATGTCGACAAGCTGCTGGCCTTCTACAATGTGAAGCGCATCGTACTGGGGCACACACCGACGGCAGGGGCGATCGTGCCGCGCTTCGGCGGCAAGGTGATTCTGGCCGACGTGGGGCTGTCGACGTATTACGGGGGGCGGTCGGCGTGTCTGGTGATCGAGAACGGGCAGACGTTCGCGCTACATCGGGGCAAGCGGCTGGCGCTGCCGGACGGGTCGCCGGGAAGCGTGCTCGCTTATTTGAAGGAAGCGGCGGCGCTGGAGCCGGCGAATTCGAGCCTGACGGCGCTGGTAAAGAAGCTCGAGAGCCAGCCGGGTGCGCTTGCGATCGACGGCGACGCGGACAACGAGCGCAAGCAGTAGGCTCAGGGACCGGCCGTGGCGGCGGCCATGACGGGGAGCGTGAAGTAGAAGGCGGCCCCTTCGTCCGGCCGGCCGGCGGCCCAGATGCGTCCACCGTGGCGCTCGACGACGCGGCGGCAAATGGTAAGCCCCAGGCCAGTGCCCGGATACTCGTCACGATGAAGGCGTTTGAAGAGGCCGAAGATGCGCTCGGCGTAATCCTGGTCGAAGCCGATGCCGTTGTCACGGACGCAAACGACCCACTGGTCGTTTTCGACTTCGGCGGTGATCTCGACGAGCGGACGCTGCCCCGCCCGCGCATACTTGAGAGAGTTTGAAAGCAGGTTCTGGAAGACCTGGAAGAGCTGCGTGCGATCGCCGAGGACGATGGGCAGCGAGCCGACGCAGATGCGGGCGTGGGTGGAATGAATGACGTCGGCGAGGTTGGCCATTGCGACCTCGACACACTCGGCAAGGGGAAGGGGCCGGAAGCGTGCTGTCTCGGCGTGGACGAGCCGAGAGTAATCGAGAAGGTCGCGGATCATGGACTCCATGCGTGTCACGCCGCCTTCGATGAAGGTGAGGAGCCGGGGGATGTCTTCATATTGGCCGGCCTGCACGCGGCGCACGATGAGCTGACTATAGGCGTTCACCATGCGAAGCGGTTCGCGCACGTCGTGGCTGACGACATAGGCGAACTCTTCGAGCTCATGGTTCTTCTTGCGGAGCTCTTCCTCGGCGCGCTTGCGTTCGCTGATATCGAGAAAGGCGCCGAGGGCGCCGCGGACTCTGCCGTGTTCGTCGAAGAGCGGGTTAGCGAAGGCGAGGTAGGTAATGCGGGCGCCGTCGGCGCGCTCGAGTTCCATTTCCAGGTTATGGATCTCGCGCCCTTCGCGGGCGGCGGCTTGCATTGGTAACTGGTCGGCGGATAGTTCGACGCCGTCTTTAAACACGCGGAACGGGAGAGTAGGGCCATGTTCCGCGCTCTTGGAAGCGTTCACGCCCGGAGGCATCCCGAGGAGCTTGGCGAAGGCGTCGTTGATGCGGATGTCACGGCACTCGGGATCGAGGCCGATGCCGACGCCGATGGGGAGGACGCGAACGAGGGTTTCGAATTCCTTGACGCGGCGCTGGAGGTCGCGGTTGAGTTCTTCGATGCGGCGATTGGCTTCGAGCTGTTCGGTGATGTCGGTGCTTGTGCCGAACCAGCGCGAGACCTGCCCATCCGCGTCGTGCAGGGGGAGGGCTCGGGAGAGGAACCACCGGCTGGCGCCATTGGCGGCGAGCAGCGGGAAGGTATCTTCCCAGGGCGTGCCGGCAGCGACACAGGCAGAGAACGCGGAACGAACGCGGTGTTCGTGGTCGGGAGGCAGGAGAGTCATCCAGTCCCAGCCGCCGGCGACGGGAACAAGCGGCCCTGCGAACTCGAGCCATTGCCGGCTGTACCAGAGGAAGCGGCCGGGGCCGTCGGCCATCCAGGCGAGTTGCGGGATGCTGTCGGCGATGGATCGCATCTGGCCTTCGCTGTCTTTCAAGGCGGAGGCGGTCTGGCGGAGTTCCTGCTCGATACGACGGCGGTGCGTAACGTCTTCGACCAGGACACTGAAGCCGGTGATGCGGCCGAAGTCATCGGCGTGAGGCCGGTAGAAGGCGCTGACGTACCGGGCGCCGTTCTGGTACGGCGTCCAACCTTCGAAGCGAACCGTTTCGCCGGCGAGGGCGCGGTCGAAGTAGGGCTTGAGGGTGCGAAAAGCCTTCTCGCCGAGCACCTCGCTCACATGGCGGCCCTGCGCCTCGGCGGGGGGAATGGCGAACCATTCGCCGTAGGCGGCGTTGACGAACTCGTAGCGGTAATCGGAGTTGATGAAGGAGATGAGGGCGGGGACGGCGTCGGCGACAGCGCGGAGGCGGTCAGCGCCGCGGCGGGCCTCCTCTTCGGCGCGGTGCTGCCGGCTGATATCGCTGACCAGCCCAACGAAGCCGGCAACGGCGCCATCGGGGTGGCGGTCAGGGGTATAAGAGACGAGGGCGTGCTTCAGAGTTCCGTCAGGGCGAAGGACGCGGGACTCAAAGCTGACGGGCTCGCCGGCGAGCACGCGTTCGATGTAGGGTTGGGCGATGGACGCGTGAGGTTCACCGACGACCTCGCGAAGGGTCCGGCCGATGATGTCCTGCGGAGGTTTGGCGACCCAGAGGCAGTAGCTCCGGTTGACGGTGCGGTAGCGTTGTTCGCGGTCGAGGTAGCAGATGATGGCGGGGAGTTCGTTGAGGTCGAGGCCCGGCTCCCGGGCGTCGGGGGCGCCGGAGGCGGGGTCGGGAGAGGTGGACTCTCGCATATCGTTTGGGCTACCGCAATTCGGCGAGTACGCGCTGGGCGGCGGCAAGGACCCGGGGCTCGACATCCTCGGTGAACCACCCAGGCTGGAGAAAATACATCATACTATCGCCGGCTTCATAGCCGCCTTCGCGCTGGACGCGGAGGGAGGGGATGTAGCCGGGGAGATCGTTGGCGTAGGCGGCGACGACGAGGTTGTCACCGAACTGGCGGCGCAGGGTAAGGGCGTAGTCGACGACGACTTCGCCGGCGAGGGCGAGCCAGGTGAGGCTGCCGAGGCGGAAGGCCTGGATGGGGTAGGGGGCGTGGGTGATGGCGCGGCCGGAGTCGAGGGCGGCGAGCATGGCGCGTCCGCGGCGCGCGGCGAAGGGGTCGGCGCTGCGGGCTTCGGCGTTGTACACCTCGCGCGTGTGGGCGGTGAAGGGGAGGGTGGTTTCGTGGTGGGTGGTGCGGAGGGTGGGGGCCAGGGGGGAGGTGCGGGCGGCAGCCACGGCGGCAGCTAGGGTGCGGCCGTGCTGTTCGGCGAGGGCTCGGGTACCGCGGGGCGCGGCGCGCTGGTCACCGGCGCATAGCGTTACAAACAGGGCGGTTACGCCTTGGGTTTGCTCCAGCGATTTTTGCGCGTAGCCGGCGTAGTCGCCGCTGACCTCATACGTGTCACCGGTGAGGACGGTGTTGTGGCAGGCATAGCCGAAGAGGACGGCGAGGGGGGCGCCAGCGGCAGTTTGGACGCGGAGCACAGGGACGCGGTGGTCAGTGGGAGCGGGGAAGGATTCGCCGGGGCGGATACCGGCGAGGTGTTCGGTGCGGCGGTTGATGGCGAAGGGGGCTTCGGTCCAGCCGAAGGCAAGGGTGGCTTGGGTTCGCTTCGAGAGAGATTCGGTGACGAGGGCTTCGAGTTGGTCGGTGAGTTTGGCGGTGTAGGCGGCGGCGGCGCGGTCGAAGTCGGGGCCTTCGCCGATGGAGAGGGTGAGCCGGGGGGTGACGGGCGGGCCGGAGTGGGTATGGGAGGCGAAGAAGACGATCTGGTCACGGCGGAGGTGGTGGGTGCGGGCGGCGCGGGCGGCGACTTCGTCGCTGACCTGTTTGGTGAAGCCGAGGAGGTCGGCGGTGACGATGACGAGTTTGTCAGACGGGGTTTCGAGGGCGAGGGCCTTGGCGTAGAGGTCGAGGCCGACTTCGGTGGCGGGTTTGGTTCGTGCAGCAAAACCGGTGAGCCAGACGGGGGTGTCGGGGGTGATCTTAACGCGTGCGACACCGGCGCGGAATTGTGCCGCGAGGGGGGCGGCGAGGAGGAGGAGTATGAGGGCCGGTGTCATCGGAGCCTCGGGGCGGGGATGGCGACGAGGTCGGCGCGGAGTTTGCCGTTTTCGGCGATACGGGCGAGGGTGTAGACGACGCCGTCTTTGCCGACGGCGATGGAGTTGACGTACTCGGGGCGGTCGCCGTTCTCGTAGAAGATGGGGCCGTGGTCGCGGTACTCGGCGCGGGCGAGGTCGTAGGTAACCAGGTGGAGGTTCTCGCGGCCCTTGGATTCGCCTTTGGCGGTGCTGTCCTTGCCTTTGACCCGGCGGCCGTTCTCGTAGATGGGGCCGCCGGTGAGGTAGTGGATGGTGCGGCCGTCGGGACCGAGGGCGAAGCCGAGGTAGCCGTAGCTGAACTGGTCGAACATACCGGCGCGCTGGGAGGGGTGGGAGGTGAGGCGGGTGAGGACGTCTACGGTTTCGGCTTTGGGGTCGAATTTGAACAGGTAGCCGGAGTTACCGTGGACGCCGTAGATGGCTTCGGTGGAGGGATGCCAGAAGGTCTGGCGCCAGTTGTAGCCCATATGGCCGGCGGAGTGGGGGTCGTACTGGCCGAAGTAGTCTTTGCGGAGGTTGTCGCGCTGGACGAGTTCGAGGGCGTCGGTGGTGTAGCGATAGCGGTGGATGGCGCCGGTGGAGTCCGTGAAGTAGGCGGCGCCGTCGCGGGGGTCAATGGCGATGGAGCGGCAGATGGTCTGGTAGTTCGTACCGGCGCCGTTTTCGCCGCCGCCGGCGACGGGGCCCAGGTTCTTCCATTCCTGGCGAGGAATGTCGTAGCGGAAGAAGTAGCCGGTGGGCCAGGTGAGGCCGTAGATGCGCTTCCGCTGGACGTCCATGTTCATGGTGAGGATGCCTTCCCTCTCGGGGGCGACGCCGAAGTCAGTGAACTGCCTGGTTTCGGTATTGAAGGCGAGGAGGTGGCCGCCGGGGTAGGGCTGCATGCCCGCGGGCGGAACGCCCATTTTCTCCATGCCGTCGATGATGGAGTAGTAACCGATGTGGGTGGCGAAGTAGAGGGTCTTGGCGGGTGCGTCTTCGACGAAATTGACGTGGCTTTTCCCTTGAGCGATGGCCTTCTTGTCTTTTTCGCCGGCGACTTCGGTGAGGTCGGCGAGGGGTTCTATCTTTTGGGTGGCAGGATCGAAGCGATACATCCGGCCGGCGATGTCCGGCTGCTCGGAGGAGAGGACGTAGTAGATGGGGCCGTCGGCGGCGGCGCCCATGGCGTTATAGCTGTCGTGCGCCTGGGGGAAGCCGGAGTTGTAGCTCGTGGCTGTGATGTGGCGGGGCGCGGACGGTTGCTGGGTGCAGGCTGTCATGAGGATGAGGCTCAGGGCGGGGATGACGGGCGCCATTGCTGGGCGGGTCATGGCTTGTCCTGTTCGCGCGCGAGTTTCACGCCGTGGGTGGTGACGTAGTATTTGGCGGCCATGGCGGGTTTCTCCCAGGCGGGCAGGGGCTCGGTCTTGCGGATGAAGCCGGCGAAGCGTTCGGCGAGGAGCAGGAAGTGGTCGGTGGTGACGCGAAGGGTCTCGGGTATGACGATGTGGAGGCGGTTATCCGCTTCGCGAACGGTGAGGCCGGGCCAGCGAGCGGCGAGGGCTTTGAGGCGTCTCTCCAGGGCGGGGCGGGCGCTGACGGGGGTGACGTCGACTTCAGGGATGTAACTCTGCTCTTTGCCGGCTCGGACGGCGATTTCCGATTTGGTGCCGGTGTAGACGGCGAGCATGGAGTCGCGATCGCCGATGGGGGATTGGTACTCCCACATGACGTCGAGAGCGATGTGGATGCCGCGGGCCGTGTAGAGGAGGGAGTTGTTGGTGTAGTAGTGCAGTTTGCCGCCGATCACCTTGTCCTTCAAGTAGGCGGGAAAGCGGGGCTCGTCGGTGACCTTGCGGTACTGCTCCTCGGTGAGGATGGTGGGCCAGCGACGGGCTTTGAGGAGTTGAATGTCTTTGCGGTAGTCGAGGGCCTGATCGGGGAAGAGAGTCCAGTGGGCGAGGTCGACCACGTGGGTGCCGACGTCGGCGAGGGCCTCTCCCTGCTGCTTGATGTCAAAGTACCAGGCGGGGCGGAAGCCGCTCTTGAGGAGGAAGTGGGAGCTGACCATGCGAACGGCGGGTTTGCTTGCGCTGCCTTGCTGGGGGACACCGAAGAGGTCACGGTCATTGACGAGTTCGCGCTGGAGTTGATAGGCGAGGTCGAAGCGCTGGGTCATGCAGTCGTAGACAACGACGCGGCGGCGTTCGGCCTCGTCGAGGGCGGCGATCAGGCGGGGGAGCTGTTCGGCTTCGATGATCCAGGGCTTGTCGGCGAGGACGTGCATGCCGGCGCGGATGCCGGCTTCGAGGTATTCCAGTTTGCGGGCGTTGCGGCCGGAGATGGAGAGAACGTTGCCGCGTTTGTCGGCGAGCAGGCGCTCGAGGAAATCGGCGCCGGTGTAGCCGGTGAAGCGCCAGTGGGCGGGGGCGGGGCTGCGCTGAATGAAGGAAGAGACGAAGATCCAGAAGTTGGCGAGGTCGCGGCCGACGGGGGCGTAGATCCAGGTATCGGGTGCGAAGCCTTTCAGAGGGGCAGCGTAGAGTTGGGCGGCGTGGGAGTGGGCGGGGTCGAGGGTGACGAGAGTGAGGTCGTCGGCGCGGGCGGCGACCGAGGCGGCTAGTAAGGCAACGGCCAACCGCATTTACGCTTTGACCAGCGCCGCGGCCTGGCGGCGAATCTTTTGAATGGCGGCGGCGACGTCGTCCATGTCGGAGCGGGGGCCGAGCAGCATGCCCTGGTAGAGCCAGAGGGCTTCGGTGCAGAGGCGGTCATTGGCGGGGCACTGGTTCCGTTCGCTCCATGACTTGATTTCTTTCTCGCCGTAGATGCGTTTGTAGCCTTTGGACTCGAGGGTGTTTTTCAGGAACGGCTCCTTATTCAGTGGAGAATAGCCGCCGGAGACGGGGATGCCTTCGGCTTCCATGGCTTTCAGGAACTTGTCGCGGGGCAGGCCGGCGAACTTGCGCGAGTCGTAGCGGAACATGTACAGGTGATAGGCGTTGCGGGTGCAGCCCGGGTACTGGGCGGCGGGGGCGATGCCGGGAATTTCTTTGAGGATGGAGGTGAGGTATGCGGCGTTCTTCTCGCGATGGGCGGACTGATTTTCCAGGCGGGTCATCTGGGAGAGCAGAAGGGAGGCCTGGAATTCGGTGAGGCGGAGATTGAGTCCTCGGTTAACGTAGCTGAAGTCATAGCCGGCGGTGTTGCGGCGGCGGGAGTTGTTATGGAAGGCGTAGCAGGCGTCGAGGAGGGCGGTATCGTTCGACAGGATGGCTCCGCCTTCGCCCGAGTTGAGGTTCTTGGAGGCCTGGAAGCTGAAGCAGCCGGCCTTGGCGAGGGCGCCGACCTTGCGGCCCTTCCACTCGGCGAGGTGGGCCTGGCAGGCGTCTTCGAGGACGGGGATGTTGCGTTTGGCGGAGAGGGCGAGGATGGCGTCCATGTCGGCGACGTTGCCTCCGAGATGGACGGGCATGATGAGTGCGGTGCGGGGGGTGAGGGCGGCCTCGATTTTGGCGGCGTCGATTTGGAAGGTGGCGGGATCGGTATCGACGAAGACGGGGAGGGCGTATTGCTGGAGGATGACGTTGATGGTGGCGACGAAAGTATAGGGGGGGACGATGACTTCGTCCCCCGGGCCGATGTTCAGGGCGTTGAGAGTGGTCAGGAGGGCGGCGGTGCCGTTGGCGGCGGCGAGGCAGCCCTTGGCGCCCATGTGCCGGGCGTAGGCTTCTTCAAACCGGGCGACGGTTTTGCCGGCGCCGCGATTCCATTTGCCGCTTTTGAGGACGGCGGTGAGGCCGGACTCTTCGGTGGCGTCGAAGACCGGCCAGCCGGGCCACGGGGCTTTGCGGACGGGCGCGCCGCCGAGGAGGGCGGGTTTGCTGTCCGTGGCGGCGGCGGCCGGTGCCGCGGATGCGGCGGCGATGGCAGCGGTGACGAAGCCTCTGCGGTCCATGGTGTTGGAGCCCCCTTTTAGTAGCAGTCTACTGTACGAGGGGGCGCCGGGCGAGCGGGTTTGGCTTCGGCTTCGGCTGGCGGGAGGAGCGTTTCGCCATCGGCTGCGCTTTGGCGCGGCGGCGGTCGCGGTGCTCGTGAAGGCGCTTCAGCGCGGTGTGGAGCGCCTTGGCCCAGGAGTCCCTCATGCGGTTGATGCGGTCGAGGGTTCGGATGGTCTCGTAGAAGTCGTCATCGAGGCGGCCGGCGTCGAGGAGCTCGCCGGCGCTGTCGAGCAACTGGTCGACGAGAGGGTCGAAGTTGTCCATGAGGCAGTGAGAGCGGGCGGCGGCGGCAACGAGCGCCTCTTCCCCGGGGCCGACGGGCTGGAACGACTGCTTATAGCCCTCCAGGGTTCGGCGGAAGGTATCCTCGTCACAGAAATAGACGGTGACAGTGGGAGGGGTCGCGGCGGGCATATCCTCAGTTAAGAAGAGACCGAATTCGGGCTGCAGTTGGATACGGCGGCCCCCCGTTCTCGGGTTCGCTTCGCGCGATTTTTTTCGAGGCGCGGCGAGGCGGCGGGCGTTGTCGTCGTTTACGGGCATGGTTTTTGCTCCTGGTTTCGAATTGGGGGAGGCGGGTCCCGGAGGGGACCTGCCCGCCGCAAGCATAGCAGCGGCTCTTTCGGAACTCGGGAGCAATGAAAATGGAAATTGTTGATAGTTAAGGAATAAGGGCGCGAAAATTTTTTTTGTTTTGATGTGACCGGAGGTTTTGGGGTTCCACACTGGGCGGCGGAGCAGTTCGCGACGGCTTAGTCGGGCTTGCCGTCGAGGACGTCGTGCAGACGGTCGAGGCGGCGCTCCCAGATCCAGCGCTCGAGCGCTTGCAGGCCGGCCGGGATCAGACGACACGTTCTGACGCGGCCGGCCTTTTCGGTTTTGACGAGACCGGCATCGGCGAGCACCTGCAGATGCTGAGCGACGGCGGTGAGTGTGATGCCGAGCGGGGCCGCGAGAGCGGAGACGGACTGCGGCCCGGCGGTGAGGTGCTCCACGATGGCCCGGCGAGTGGGGTCGCCGAGAGCGTGAAAGACGCGGCCGATCATAGGGCTTGGGCGAGTTGGTCGAGGATAGCGGTCCAACCCTGCTTGCGCATGGCGGGCCCGTCGGAGCCTTCGAAGAAAGCGGCCTGATGGGTGAAGAGGAGCTTCGTGCCGCTGCCGTCGGGAAGGAACTCGAAGGTGGCGAGGGCGGCGGAGATGGGACGGTCACCGAGCGTCATGGTGGCGGCTGAGATGATGCGGCGGCCGGGCACGATGTCGAGCGTGACGCCGTCGCTGACGAGGGGGAGGCCGGGGAAGGGGGTGGCGTCGGACATGCGATAGCGGGCGACTTCGCGGCCGCCGACGCGGAAGTCGAGGGAGTATTCGTCAACGATTTGGGAATGGCCGTCGGCGAACCAGCGGCGCTTGGTGGCGGGGTGGGAGAAGGCGGCGAAGACGGTGTTGGGGGATTGCGGGAAGCGGCGTTCGATGGTGAAGGTATCGTGGATGGTTTCGGGTGATACTGAAGTCATGGCTTCAGTATGTAGGATGGTGGCGGGATAGTCAAGTGGGGGCTTCAGTGTTGCGGACTGTCGCAACCCAACGGTGACTCAAGTCCCCGCTGTCGTAGAGGGGCGCCGACAGGTGGCTGGGAAGGCTTCGGAGGGCGTGCGAAGCGCGTCCTGAAGGGGTCGATGGTATGTTTTCGTTTGGACGAAGTTAGGGCGTCTTGACACTACCTTCCGGAGGTCGTACGTCTATGCGCTGCGGCGGTTTGCTGTAGATGCGCGCTCACGCCGGTTCGTACTGAAGGTCAGCTTCTTCGGTTTGTACGTTGTCGCTTATGTTGCGGTGTTCGGGATTGTGGTTCCCTTCAGATCACCTGAAGGCCCTGTTTGGCATTACGGCTTCTACGGGTTTATTTTCCTGACGGGACTACTTGCTTACTTTCTTCTGCGTCGTCGTAACGCTCAAGCCCACGAGGCACTCACGTTCTCTTTGACAACAGGGGGCCAGACATTCGCGGTCGCGAGCACCGCTGACGACAAGGGAGCCATTCGGGAATATCTGGTGGGCCGGGCCGTAATACTCGCATCATTAATCTCGCGGGCTGCTGCTGAGATCTGCATGCAACGCGGTGTCAATTCGATAGACTACCCCGAAGGCATCATGCGGCAGGTTCAGAATGGGTTGCTCCGCCAGCGGCGGTTGTGGGGCAGACTTGAACGTACCGAAACGGAACTAATGGGCGCATCGGAAGGTTCTTGGACTGAGGAACAGCAAAACGAAGTTGTGGTTTGGTGTGAGCAACTTCGACTGCTTCGGTGGGTGCTCGGTGTTGATGCAGAGCTCATGCCGCTCGCACATTTCCCGGCCATCGACTTTAAACTTGCAAATGACATTTCGCGTCTGTACGGCAGCGAAGAACCGCACCGTCCGATGATGAACTCGTGGGACGTACGAATGGATCGCGATACTGCGCTTGAGTACGCCGCACGGCTCGTTTCGGAGTTGAAGGCCAGAAAGCTCATAGCGGACAGTCCCGAGCTGGAGGGCTGGGCTGGCCACCTCAGGGAGATATCGCCGGGAGCATCGACAGACTACGTCGTTGGAGCGAAGACCGTTGAGCAGTTGACTAACGAGGAACTAATGTACTTCGCTGTCGTCACTGCGGCGCGGGAGCGATACGCAACATACCTCGTGGAGCAATTGAGTGCGGACTCCGCACTTTCATTCAGTGAATGGTCACTGACGTTAAGCGGAGAGTAACATGGGCTCCGGTCGTCTATGCGAGGTTGGCACAGTCAGCGTTTACTACCTCCTCCCTATTTCGCATCGCCGCGGCGGCGATCTCGAAGGAGCGGAGCCGGTGGGCGTGGTCGTAGAGGTCTGAGGTGAAGATGACTTCGTCGACACTGGTGCGGCGGAGGAAGTCGTCGAGTTTCTGCTGAACGAGGCGGGGGCCGCCGATGATGGCGACATTGAGGCGGGACGTGACGAGGAATTTCTCGGGTTCGGTCCAGAGGCGGTCCATTTCGCCAGGATTCGACAGGGGCGGGGGGATGAACAGGGGCTTACCGCGGATGAGGCTGAGGTGGCGTTGGAACATAGACGTGGCGAGGCGCTCGGCTTCGGCGTCGGTTTCGGCGGCAACCAGGGGGACGCCCGCCACGGCGTATGGCGCGGAGAGGTACGGGGACGGCCGGAAGTTAGCGCGGTAGAGGGCGAGGGCTTCGTCGAGCAGTGCCGGAGCGAAGTGACTGGCGAAGGCGAAGGGGAGGCCCAAGTGAGCGGCGAACTCGGCGCTGTAGGTGGTGGAGCCGAGGAGCCAGACGGGGACGTTGGTTCCGGCGCCGGGGTAGGCGAGGACCCTTTGCCCTTCGGCGGGTGGGGCGAGATAGGCGAGCAGTTCTTCGACCTGGCGGGGGAAGTCATCCGCCTCCGCGCGGTAGCGGAGGGCATGGGCGGTGCGGCCGTCGGAGCCGGGGGCGCGGCCGACACCGAGGTCGATTCTGCCGGGGTAGAGGGTTTCGAGCGTTCCGAACTGTTCGGCGATGACGAGAGCGGCGTGGTTGGGAAGCATGACGCCGCCGGAGCCGACTCGGATGGTGGAGGTACCGGCGGCAACGTAGCCGATGAGGACGGAGGTGGCGGCGCTGGCGATGCCGGGCATGTTGTGATGTTCGGCTAGCCAAAAGCGATGGAAACCGATGCGTTCGGCGTGCTGTGCGAGATGGAGCGTATTCTCGAGCGCGTTGCGGATGGTAGAGCCGGTGGGGACGGGGGCGAGGTCGAGGATGGAGAATTTTGCGGGGGCCACGGTTAAGAGATGCGGCAGCGGGGGGTGAGGAAGCAGGCAGCGGGTTGGCACGGCAGGGGACAGGAGCGTAAGATCGGGGCGGGTTCCTATGATTGGCTCGTCAATTGTCGCTATGGCGCTGATGGCAGCGGCGCAGATACCGAATGGCGTGCGGGTGGAGCGCAACCTGGTCTACGCGAAGGCGTCGGGGCGGGACATGCTGTTGGACATCTACCGGCCGGCGAAGCCGCAAGGTGAGTTGCCGGTGGTGGTGTGGGTGTATGGGGGCGCGTTTCGCGCGGGGAGTAAGGACGACCGGCAGACGGCGGGGGCGACGTGGCTGGTGGACCATGGGTATGCGGTGGTGGCGTTCAACTACCGGCTGAGCCAGGTGGCGAAGTTCCCGGCGCAGACGCACGATTGCAAAGCGGCGGTGCGGTGGCTGCGGGCGAACGGGAAACGGTACGGGCTGGACACGCGGCGGATTGCGGCGTGGGGCGCGTCGGCGGGCGGGCATCTGGCGGCAATGCTGGGGACGTCGGCGGGGGTGGCGGAGTTGGAAGGGGATTTGGGGAACGCGGGCGAGTCGAGTGCGGTGCAGGCGGTGGTGGACTTCTATGGACCGACGGATTTCTTGCAGATGGACGCGCAGGCGCTGCCGGGCGGGATGAAACACGATGTGGCGAACTCGCCGGAGTCGGAGCTGGTTGGTGGGCCGATTCAGGAGAACCGGGAGGCGGTGCAGCGGGCGAATCCGATCACGTACGTGTCGGCGGGCGATGCGCCGTTCCTGATTCTGCACGGGGAGCGCGATCCGCTGGTGCCGGTGGGGCAGAGCGTGCTGCTGTTTGAGGCGCTGCGGAAGGCTGGGGCGCCGGCAACGTTCTACAAGATTGCGGGGGCGGGGCACGGCGGTCCGGAGTTCCAGAGTCCGATGGTGCGGGCGATGGTGCTGGCGTTTCTGGATCAGCAGTTGAAAGGGAGATAGCTTGTTGAAGATTACGGTAGGCCTGCTGCTGTGCGGCGCGCTGCTACAGGCGGAGAGGGTGGAGTTCAAGTCGCTGAAGCCGTGCCTTGACGGCAATAGGGATGCCCGGAGGGCTGGGATGCCGGCGGCGGAGAGGCGCGGCTAGCCTGTGTACGCCGTCACCTGCTCCCTTCGGACAACGTGCTGAGCACGGCGTCGAACGCAGGTTTTGGTTTGCCTTCCCGGTCGAACAGCAGGGGATGATTGGTCCGGCCGCGCACCGGGAAGTTATTGAGCCACGAGACACGGTCCGTGACTCCCCAGAAGGTCACCCGCGTGATCGCGTCACGGTGATCGAGGAAGGTGGCGAAGATCGCCGCGTACCGCTTGGCAAGCGCGGTCTGTACATCATCGGGAAGGCCGGCGGTGTAGGGATTCAGGCTCGCGTCGGGTTCTACGCGAACGCTCACATCGGCAGTCGGACGGCGCGTTGCGGGGGGCAGCACATCCACATCGAGTTCAGTGACGCAGACCTTCACCCCGAGCGCTTTGAACGCACGGAACGTCGCATCCATTTCCGCGATTGTGGGCGTGTTCAAGCGATTGTGGTGCTGGGTGCCGATGGCGGTCACCTTCAGGCCCTGGGCTTTCAGGCGCTTCACCAGTTCGACGGCGCCGTTCCGCTTGGACTCGCGCTCGAGCCCATAGTCGTTGTAATAGAGTTCGGCACTTGGGTCGGCTTCCTTCGCGTACTCGAAGGCCCGGGCGACGAAGTCCTCGCCGATGATCCGATACCACGGGCTCTGACGCATCGTGCCGTCCTCATTCAGGGCTTCATTCACAACGTCCCACCCGTGTACTCGTCCCTTGTACCTGCCCACGACGGTGAAGATGTGGTCGCGCATGCGCTGTAGCAGGGCCTCGCGTGTGAGCGGCTTTCCTTCGGCGTCCTCGAACACCCATCTCGGCGTTTGACTGTGCCACACCAGCGTATGGCCGACAATGAACATGCCGTTCTTCTCGCCGAACTCAACGAACTTGTCCGCTGGTTCGAAGTTGTACCGGTCGGGCGCCGGGTGGATACGTTCCCATTTCATGTCGTTCTCGGGCGTGATGGTGTTGAAGTGCTGTCGAACGATGGCCACGGCGACCGGATCTGTTTCGCGGTATTGGCTTGGATTTACTGCCGCTCCGATGCGGAAGTGAGGTTTGAACGCCTCCTTCAAGGAGGTTTGGCCGCAGACCGGGACGGCGAGCAGGGCTAGAAGACATGCGTGTCGCAACATCGCAATCATCTTATGCCGAGATGGGGGGATGTTTTTATTCCTCGCGGAGGGTGTCGAGGGGGTGCAAAAGGGAGGCCCGGAGGGCCGGGATGCCTGCAGCGAAGAGGGCGGCGCCGAGGAGAGTGGCGAGGGTGAGGGTCAGGGAGGCGGGGTCTAGAGGTTTCACCGCGCTTAGTTCCTCTTGCACGTACCGGGCGCCGAAGTAGACAGCGGGGAGGCCGAGGGCGATGCCGATGAGGGCGGGGGTGAGGCCGTCGCGGAGGACCATGGCGACGACGTCGCTGGGGCGGGCGCCGAGCGCGAGGCGGACGCCGATTTCCGCGCGGCGGCGGGAGGTGTAATAGGCAAGGACGCCGTAGAGGCCGACGACGCAGAGGGCGAGGGCGGTGAGGCCGAAGGCCAGGCAGAGGGTGGCGAACATGCGCTCGCGCAGGAGAGTTTTCGAGATCTGTTCTTCCATGGTGACGGTGTCGACCATGGGGAGGTTGGGGTCGATGGCGGCCATGGTTTGTCGGAGGGCGGGAAGGACAACGTCGGGCGATTGGGTGGTGCGGACAACGACGGTGGCCTCCTGGCCCGCTTTTGAGAACGGCACCCAGATGGCGTAGGGACGCTCCTTCATGGACGTGGCGGCGATGGCGGGTGCGATGCCGATGATCTGGTACGACTCGGGGACGGCGCCGGGAGGGCCGTCGGGGAACTCGAAGACCTGACCGAGAACCTGGGGGCCGCCGAGGGCGCGGGCAAGGTCCTCGCTGATGATGGCGACTTTGGCGTCGGCGCGGAGATCGGACCAGGTGAAGTTGCGGCCGGCGAGGAGTTGCGGCGCATAAAGGGGCAGGTAGGCGGGGGTGATGGCGTTGACGCTGGTCTGGTGGGTGGCGGTCTGGCCCTTCAGGCGAGCGGATTGCCACCAGCCGCCGACGTTCATCGGGCGCATCCAAGCGAGGCCGGCCGAGGCGACGCCGGGGGTGGCGGCGAGGCGCTGTTCGAGGTCGAAGTAAAACTGCATGAGGCGTGACTTCTCATAGCCGGAAGCGCCGGGGCGGACGCCGAAGACGACGAGGTTGCGGCGGTCAAAGCCGGGGTCGGCGGAGCGGACGGAGAGGAGGTTGCGGGTGAAGAGTATCGCGGCCATGACGAGGACGAGGGACATGGCGACCTGGGCGGTGACGAGGATGCGGCCGGTGAGTCCCGCACGGCGTTCGATGCCGCCGATGCTGCCGCGGCCCTGTTTGAGCCAGGAGGGATCAGAGAGTCGGGAGGATTGCCAGGCGGGGAAGAGAGCGAAGACGATCAGGGCGGCGAAGGTGAAGAGGGCGACGGCGGCGAGGATGGTGTGGTCGAGGCTGACGCGCAGGGGGAGCGTGCCGTTGCCGGCAACGAACTGGCCGAGCAGGTTGGCCGCGGCGTAGGCGACGAGGATGGCGGCGGCGCCGCCGGCGATGGCGAGGAGCGCGCTTTCGGTGAGGAACTGGCGTATGAGCCGGAAGCGGGAGCAGCCGATGGACATGCGGAGAGCGATCTCCTTGCGGCGGGCGTGGCCGCGAGCCAGGAGGAGATTGGCGATGTTGGCGCAGGCAATGATCAGCAGCAGGGCGACGAGAGCGCCGAGGAAGTACAGCGGGTTGCGGAAGCTGCGGCTGAGGACGCCGAGACCGCGGCGTCCGTCTTCGAGGCGGATGGCGGGGGCGGGCTCCGTTGGCTGGGCGGACCAGGTGGAGCGGAAGGCGGCGTTGAGGGCGGGGCTGAGTTGTTGGGCAGTGACACCGGGAGCGAGGCGGGCGATAAGTTGGACGCTCCAGTTGCGGGGGTCGAGGAGGCGGTCATTGCCTTCGGCGCGTTCGCGTTCACGCCAGGGGGCGTGGTGGATGGGGGTGTAGATTTCGGTGGTGTCGCCGGGGAAGAGGCCGTAGAAGGCGGGTTCGAGGACGCCGGCGATGATGTGAGGGCGGTTGTCGATGGTGAGGGTGCGGCCGATAACCGCGGGGTCGGCGGCAAGGGTGTTAGCCCAGAAGCGATGGGAGAGGACGGCGACGGCGGGGGCGGCGTCGGTGTCGTCGGCGAGGGAGAAGATGCGGCCGAGGTGCGGGCGGACCTGGAGCGTGGCGAGGAAGTTGCCGGCGACGGGGCGCTGCTCGGCGATGAGCGGGCGGCCCTGCC
This sequence comes from Bryobacteraceae bacterium, assembly GCA_033763935.1. Taxonomy (GTDB): domain Bacteria; phylum Acidobacteriota; class Terriglobia; order Bryobacterales; family Bryobacteraceae; genus DALYJJ01. Next base: position 5,233 of record JANRJO010000017.1, on the reverse strand, counting down.
AGGCGACGCTGACCTGCGCGGGGAAGGTGTAGGCGGCGAGAGTGGCCTGGGAGGCGACGGTGCGGCGCATGGATTCGTAGGCGGGGAAAGCGAAGAAGTCGGCGACTTCGAAGCCGTCCTGCCGGAACATGCTGCCGGAGGCGCCGTTGGCGAGTTCGCGGGGGAAGCCCTGGCCCTGCCAGTTGACGAGGACTATGCGGGCGGGGTCGGGGACGGGGAGGTCGCGCCAGAGGACGATGTCCATGAGGGAGGCGATGGCGGCGTTGGCGCCGATGCCGAGGGCGAGGGAGAGGACGGCGGCGGCGGTGACGATGTGGGCGCGGCGGAGCATGCGGAGGCCGAAGACGAGGTCCTGGCGGAAGCCGGTGAGCCAGGCGAAGGGGCGCTCGTCGCGGCATTCCTCTTTGACCTGATCGCGGGCGCCGAATTCGCGGAGGGCGAGTTGGCGGGCTTCTTTGGGGGAGTGGCCCTGGCGTTCGTATTCGGCGGCGAGGTGATGGAGGTGGTGGGCGATTTCGCTGTTGAGGTCGGATTCGGCTTTCTTGTTTGAGAACATTTTCGCTGCTCCGCGTTGTTAGGACTCGAGGACGAGGGCGATGGCGCCGGCGTAGCGCTGCCATTCAGCGGTTTCGGCTGCGAGGTGTTTGCGGCCGGCGGGGGTGAGGGAGTACATCTTCGCCATGGGGCCGTTGCCGGACTCTTTCCATTCGGACTTGAGGAAGCCTTTGTGTTCGAGGCGGTGGAGGGCGGGATAGAGGGAGCCCTGCTGGACCTGGAGGGTTTCGCGGCTGGCGACGAGGATGCGCTGGGCGATGCCGTAGCCGTGGAGGGGTCCGTGGGCGAGGGTTTTGAGGATCAAGAGGTCGAGGGTGCCCTGGAGGAGGTTGGTGGTCTTGGTAGACATCCTAGGTAGGAGTATAGCCGATCTAGGTAGGATGTCAAGGTAGAGGACGAGCGCTAGATGCCGTAGGCGGTCTTGAGGCCGCGGCCGGCGTGGAGGATCAACTGGCCGTTGTCGCCGACGAAGGAACGGCGGTCGTAATAGTAGTACCAGGGGACGTTTGGATAGTAGTGTCGGAGAAGCGGGGCGCAGGTTTTCGGACAGGGGATGCGCTCTGTGAAGATCTGCTGGACGCGGAGATGGGGGCGGAGGCGGAACCATTCGGCGGCGATGCCTTCGGAGTGGAGGCCGAGATCGGCGTCGGGAGTTTCAGCGTGGCCGAAGGCCTCGATCACCTGTTTGATGGTGACATTGCAGGCGACGTGGATGCCCTGGGTGCGGGCTTTGGGGTCGGTGTAGAGCCACGCAGTGATGTTGAGGGCGCCGAAGTACTCGGGCGTGGTGAGAAGGGGGTTGTGTTTCAGGCGGAAGTCGAGGGCGGCCTGGGGGAGGCGGGGGTCGCAGCGATCAGCCCAGATGGGTTGAGAACTGGGGATCTTGGGCATGGGGGCGTTCCTTTCTTGGAAGACAACGCGAAAAACAAGGCGCAAACGGAGCCGGGGTGGTGAGCGCGCTAGCGGGTTTACGGAGGTCACAAGAGCGGCGCAGATCGGCGCGCGAGCCGTCTGAGGGCGAGATGCGCGGCTTATTGTGTCTTGCTTGGTTGCTGATGTCCGGTCCCGCGGTGGTTCCCGGTGCGGTGGTGGGGGATGCCGTGAGCGGACTCGGCTCTGACGTGCGGTGGCTCCAGAAGGACCCGGGGGGCACGTTCCAGAAGGGGCACGTGTACGTGGTGGACCTTTGGGGGACGTGGTGTCCGCCGTGCCTGGCGGAGTTGCCGAAGCTGAAGGCGCTGGCGGAGAAGCACGCCGGGCGGATGACGCTGTTGGCGGTGGCGGTGTATCCGGAGTCGGGGATGCCGGTGTCGCAGTTTCTGAAGGTGAAGGGCGAGCTGATGCCGTACCCGGTAGGGGAGGACATCGGGGAGCGGGTGGTGAAGCGCTTTGACGACGGGTTGGGTGGACTGGGAAGCGGGAGTTATCCGTTGAAGGCGATCGTCGACCGGCAGGGGCGGATTGCGTATTTGGGGCGAGGGTATCCGATGGCGGGGTTCGACGAGGCGCTGCGGGCGGTGCTCGAGGACCGGCACGACGTCGAACGGGCTGCGGCGGCGCACCGGCAGGCGATCGAGACGCGGAAGCGGCTGGCGGCGGTGATCGCGGACGCGGACGCGCGGGAGACGGCGCGGGACTTCGATGGCGCGGCGGAGGCGTATCGCAAACTGCTGGCCGAGGATGCGGGGCTGTTTGCGCTGCCGGCGGGGAGTATCTACTCGGGGATGCGGAAGGCGGTAGGGAAGGCGAAGGCGAATGCGTGGGCGGTGGAGTTACTGGAGAAGCGGCTGACGGGGGACGACGCGCGGTATGCGTGGCCACTGGCGCAACTGGCGCAGTCGATTGCGTTGCGGCCCGGCGCGGGTGAGGTGGCGCACGAGGACAATACGGCGGAGGACTTCGATCTGGCGGAGCGGTGCGCGCGGCGGTCGATTGCGCTGATGAAGGGGCGGGATCCGTGGCGGCTGGAGTCGCTGGCGATGGTGCTGTGGGCGCGGGGGAAACGGGACGAGGCGCGGAAGGCGATGGACGAGGCGGTGCGGGTGGGACGCGAGGAGGGTTGGGGCGAGGATGAGATGCGGAAGATGGAGGGGCGGCGGGGGCGGTATGCGGGGGAGCGGTAGAGCGCGGAGGGGGCCGTTGATGGCTTATGGATCGCCGGCAGATGTGGCGCTCGTGAGTCAGTATGTTCCGGAAGCAGAGTTCCCGCGGGTGCTTACGGAAGCGCCGGTGGGATTGTGCCTGTTCCGCCACTGCCGAGACGGCGGTTTCCGGATGGGACGATGGGGCCGGACCCGGGCTCTTTCGCGGGGAGGTAAGTCAACCGAGTGGCGGCCGGCCAACATCAGCCGTAGAGGAACGAGGGGAAGCGGTCCTGTTGGGGTTGGTGGCCGGGCTTGCGCGCGAGGCAGTAGATTTGTTCGCCGCGAAGGGTGGTGGGGAAGCCGTAGCGGAGGAGCAGATCCTCGATGAGGTCGCGAGTTTCTATGGGGCGGCCGGGGCGGGTGAGCAGGAGTTCGACTTCGAAGCCGGCGGACTCGAGGACGCGGCGCAGTTCGTCCGGGGTGTACTCGCGAATGTGAGAGGCGGCCTGCTCTTGGCGGGCGGGGTGCGGGTAGAGGGAGTAGGTATAGGGGTTGGCGGAACGCCAGAGGAGTTGCTCGAGGCTGGCGAAGCTGGCGCAGTTGGGGGTGGTGAGCAGGAGGCGGCCTTGGGGCTGGAGGACGCGGAAGGCTTCGAAGATCATGTGCATCGGGTCGGCGCGGAGGTGTTCGAGGAGTTCGCACGCGAGGACGAGTTCGAAATGGTCTGCGGGGTAGGGGAAGGGATCGCGTTCAGCGTCGAATCGATCGGTGTCGCACTCCAGGATGATCTGTCCGGCGATCGAGGCGGACTTGTGCGCCTTCGATCCGAGCGGGCCGTAATCGGCGGTGCGAATCGAGGAGTACCCGCGGAACTGCTGCAACGCGGGCGCGAGGTGCATGTAGGAGCCGAGTTCGAGGCAGCGTGCTGTGACGCCGGCCGGGGGAGCGAAGGAGGCGGTGAAGGCGAGCCGGTCGAGGTGTTCGCGTAGATAGGCCGCGGCAGGCTCGTCGGGTTGATCGAGGGACAGCAGGAACCGGCGGATGGGTTCAACGTCAGCTTCGAGGGGGGGGCTTGTTTCCGGATCTTGGAGTCTTTTATTGACGGCGGCGAGCGCACCGCGGAGGAACCGCCGGACCGATCGGAGCATGATCGACGACGGCATCGCTATCGCCCCGAGGCCATGCCGTGGTCGTAGCGGCCTTCGAGGACGTACTCGAGGTTCATGGCTACGGAGAGGTGGCCGGGTTGGCCGAGGAGCGTGTAGACGTGCCTAGTGTACTCGTACTCCTTGGGCATGTGGCCGTAGAAGATGAGTCGGCGGGGGGCCAGGAGGGCGGCGGCTTCGGGGAGGTCGGTGTGGCGGAGGATGTTGAGGAAGAGGGGGCCGTGGCGGTGGGAGGTGGGCGGGTCGATGAGGGCGACTTGCCAGATGGCGGGATCGAGGATGGCAGCGTAGAGACCGAGGATGCCGGAGACGCCGCGGCCGGCGATCATGATGCGGGCGGGGTCGACTTCGGGCATTTCGCGGAGTTGCTGGAGGGCGGCGCGCACGTCGCGGAGGCGAAGGGAGTCGATGGTCTCGCCGATGTGCATGGCGTTACGAAGGGTGTCTCGCTGGAACAGGTTGGGCCAGGGGATCTCGTCGATGCCGATGGGGTAGACCGCCATGCGGACGGCGGTGTTCTTTGTGTGCACGCCGGCGAGGGCGAGGCGGTGGTAGTCGCGGTTGTCGCCGTCGCACGCGATGTAGAGGAGCGCGGGGACCTTCGCGGGTCTGGGTTGGGGTTTGTAGATTTCCGTGCGGGGCGGGGCTATCGGGCCGTCGGGTGGAAGCAACTTCTGAATCGCGGCGTCCAGGGCCACGCGGCGGGTCTGCCATTGGGCGGCTGTTTGGTAGAGGCCGGACGGCGGGCGGGTGGTGAACGTTTCGTGGATGGTGTGGTTGCGGGCATCCGCGGGGGTCTTGCCGGCGAAGACGGCGAGCTGTTCAGGCGGGGCGTTCGAGTAGTCCATGTCGAGCTTGCGCTCGGGGATGGCCATGAGGAACTTGTCGAACCAGCGGATGGCTTGTTCGCGGAGGAAGTCGGAGTCGGCGTGGCCGGTGGGGACGACGATGTTGCGGAAGGCGTCGGGGCGGTTGTAGGCGGCGTAGAGGCGGGTGAGGAGTTGCTCGAACTCGGTGTAGCCGGGGACGGGGAAGAGCGGGTCCTTTTCGCCGTGTGCCATGAGGAGGGGGCGCGGGGCGATGTGTGCGCCCTGGTGGGTCATGTCGTGCTTGTAGACGTTGATGCAGAACATGCAGTCGCAGTGGTGTTCCTGGGTGTTCGCCTTGACGTTCGCGGCGTAGGTGCTGATGCCCATGACGGGGACGGCGACTTTGATGCGGGGTTCGACGGCGGCGGTGAACCAGGTCATGGCGGCGCCGCCGGAGCGGCCGGTCATTCCGATTTTGGTCTTGTCGACTTCGGGGCGGGTTTCGAGATAGTCGATGGCGCGGATGGCGTTCCAGACTTCGATGCCGGCGGGCGTATAGCCGCGGGCGTACCAATCGGGCATGAACTGGGAGTGGACGCCGTGGTGGAGAGCGAAGAGT
>JANRJO010000088.1:0-130189 GCA_033763935.1 Bryobacteraceae bacterium | reverse complement strand
CTACAACGCCGAAGCCATCCGCCCCGGCCTCCCCTACCTCGAACGCCAGATCGAACGCAACCAGCGCCACTGGGTCCGCCTCATCACCACCCTCGAACGCATCCGCCGCTTCCAGCGCCAGGACCAGAACCTCCCCTCCCCCACTGACCACTACGCCCCCCTCCCCGTCCCCGACCCCTGGGCCCACCAGGACGACGAAGATCCCCAACCCGGCGCCGCCCCCCAGACGCCCGCCCCAGCCGCCAAAAACGACGAACAAGAAGCAAACCCGGCGCCCCCCGATGTCCCGTCAAATCAACAAAACCCGCTGGGTCCAGCCCCAACTCCGGACCCTCCGCCCCATCGCCCCGTCAACCCGTGACGTGACGGGCCCCTGATCGCAGCCCGATGCTCCATCGCCTTCCAACCAGTAACGGTCGGCGATACGAGGTCACCGTTCTTTGACAATTTGCTTCCCGCGGGGCCCTAAGCCGCCCGCACCCACCGCCACACCTCGCGCCACGTCGGCTCTTTCCCATACATCAACGTCGCCACCGCGAAGATCTTCCCCGCCGCCAGCCGCAGCACCCAGATCCCCGCCACCAAAAGCACCACCGCCAGCGGAAACTCCCACCACGCCACTTCGCTCGTCGTCAGCCGCATCGAAAGCACCGCCGGCGAACTCACCGGCAGCGCCCCCAGCACCTTCATCAGCGGCATGTCCGGATCCTTCAGCCCGTAGAACGCCGTTATCATCGGCAGCATCGGAAAGAACAGGAACACCCCGCGCTGCGACGTGTGAGGATCGTCGATCGTCGCCGCCACCGCTCCAAAGAACGCGAACCAGAACAGCAGCCCCAGGAACGACAGCGTCACGAATTGCAGGAACAACACCGGATTCGTCGCCTGCACCGGCAGCTCCACGCTCCGGCCCAGCAACGCCGGCGTCAGCACCGCCAGAAACCCCGCCACCACGTACACCACCATGTAGAGCAGCGAAAAGCCCGCAATACCCAGGATCTTCCCGTCAATCCACGCTTGCGGCGAGATGGCGGCAATCACCTGCTCCGTCACCCGCTGCTGCTTCTCCCCCGTGATCCCCGCGAACAGGTATGCATTGCCCACGAACACCGACATCAGCATCAGCCCGATCAGGATCCCCGCCAGCGCCGCCCCGCTCTTGTTCGTGTCCCGCTTCGGATTCGCCGGCAGCCAGTCAAACCGCACCGGCGCGCTGATCTGCGCCAGTTGCTGCGGCGAGATCCCGCTTGCCTGCAGGCGCTCCTGCCGCCGCGCCGCCGTCAGCGCCTCGCGCAACTCGCCCACCCACCCCGCTCTGCTTCGCGAAATCACCCGCGCGCTGTCCGCGGTATCCAGAATCAGCACCCCGTCCAGCTTCTTGTCCATCACCAGTTGCCGCAGCGCCGCCTCGTCCCGCCCTGCCGCCGGCTGCAACTTCACCTTGCTCTCTTCCCGCAACGGCAGCGCCATCCGCTCCCCGCCCACCACCGCAACCGCAATGTCCGGCGATACTCGCTCCGCAAAGCTTTTGAAAAGGTCGAATCCCAGCCCGATCGCCACCACCATCGCGAACGACAAAACGATATCCCGCAGCTTCAAGTACCGCAGGAACTCCCAGCGCGCCACTTCCCACGTCGCCCTCATGCCTTTGCCCCCTCCGCCGCCACGCCGCTCTCGCCCACTGCGCGGACGAAGATGTCGTGCAGGCTCATCCGCTCACTGTGGACCTCGGCGATCTCGAACCGTCCCGCGACGAACTGCAGCACATCGCTCAACGAAGCCTCCGCCCGCACCAGCACGTGCACCGTCCGCCCCTCCGTCTCCACATCCTCCACCGCTGGATGCGCCCGCACCGCAGCCAGATCCGCCTCCTCCCGCACCCGGAACGTCAGCTTGTTGCCCGCCGAAGCCTTCCGCCGGATCTCCTCCACTGACCCGTACAACACCGCCCGGCCCCGATTGATCAGCAGCATCCGGTCCGCCAACCGCTCCACCAGGTTCATCTGGTGAGCGTTCATCAGGATCGTCGTCCCCTGCTCCCGCAGCCCCCGGATCATGTCCACGAACAACTCCTGGTTCACTGGGTCCAGGCCGCTGAACGGCTCGTCCAAAATCGCGAACGGCGGCGCGTGCAGAATCGACGCCACAAACTGCACCTTCTGCTGGTTGCCCTTCGATAGCGCGTCCAGCTTCTCCTTCGCCCGGTCCTTCAGCCCCACCCGCTCCAGCCACTCGAGCCCCGCACGCTCCGCCGCCTTCCGCTCCATCCCGCGCAGCGCCCCGAAATAGGACAGCGTCCGCAGCACCGGCTGGTCCTTATAGAGGCCCCGGTCCTCCGGCAGATACCCCATATCCGCCGGACCCGGCTGTCCCGCCTTGCCGTTGATCGACCACCGGATAGTCCCCACGTCCGGCCGCAGGATGTTCACCAGCATGCGGACCATCGTCGACTTGCCGGCTCCATTCGGCCCCAGCAGCGCGAGAATCTCGCCTCGATCTACGTGAAAATGGAGATCGTCCACCGCCAGAACGGTTTGAAACCGCTTGGAAACCCCATCGACGGCCAGGATTTGCGCATCCATATAGCGTGCCCCTTGAAACGGCCCGCCTCTTGAGCGATTCTACCCCCAGCGCGGTGACCGTACTTCGACTCGAGAACGCGAGTAAGCAGTACCTTACCGACGGTGCCCCCGTCCCCGCGCTCGAGAACGTTGACATAGATGTAAACATAGGCGAGCTGGTTGCAATCGTTGGCCGCAGCGGTTGCGGAAAGTCCACCCTGCTCCACCTCGCCGGCGCTATGGACCTCCCCACCTCCGGCCGCGTCTTCATCGACGGCGCCGAGACCTCCCGCCTCTCCGACGCCGCCCTCACCCGCCTCCGCCGCGATAAGGTCGGCTTCATCTTCCAGTCCTTCCAACTGCTGCCTACCTTGACCGTCGTCGAGAACGTCGAACTCCCTCTGCTCCTCGCCGGCCGCCCCGCGCCGCGCAAAGCCGCACTCGAACGCCTCGCCTGGGTCGAGCTCGACGGCCTTCAATCCCGCTTCCCTCATCAGCTCTCCGGCGGCCAGCAGCAGCGCGTCGCCATCGCCCGCGCCCTCGTCCACGGCCCCAAACTCCTCCTCGCCGACGAGCCCATCGGCAACCTCGACACCGCCACCGGCGAGGTCGTCCTCCGCCTCCTCCGCCGCATCGTCGACGAGCAGCGCGTCACCGTCCTCATGGCCACCCACAGCACCGAATCCACCGCCATCGCCGGCATCATCGTCCGCCTCCGCGACGGCCGCATCGAAGAGATCACGCGACCCTCGGGCCGTTAGCAGGAAGTGATGCTCGCCACCTTCTACCGCTTCTTCATCCGCCCTCTCCGCCGCGAGCCCCTGCGCACCGCCCTCACCGCCTTTGCCGTCGCCCTCGGCGTCGCCGTCGTCCTCGCCATCGAACTCGCCGGTACCGCCGCTGCGGGCTCCTTCCGCGCTTCCCTCGAATCCCTCACCGGCAAGGCGGACTTCGAAGTCACCGCCGTCGGCGGCCTCGCTCCCGAAACCCTCACCGCCCTCTCCACGCTCCCCGCCCCCCTCACCGTCCGCGCACGCATTGAAGACTACGCCTCCGTCCAGCGCACCCGCGAAACCGTCCCCCTCATCGGCCTCGACATGGTCGCCGAAGCCCTCGACTTTGAGACCGGCAACGCCTCCGAACAAACCTGGCGCGAAGACAACATCTGGGTGGGCCCCCGCCTCGCCAAACGCGCGGGCGAGACCATCCGCCTCATCGTGAATGACCGCACGCACACCTTCACCGTCGCCGGCATCCTCAAGGAGACTCCCGGCTCCGGCGAAGCCGGCAACGTCGTCGTCATGGACCTCGCCACCGCGGACCGCATGCTCGCCCGTAACGCCCGCCTCGACCGCATCCTCATCGACGCTCCCGACACCCACCCCGTCGAACACTGGGAAGCCCTCCTGACAACCGCCCTCCCCCGGGACGCCGCCCTCGCTCGCTTCGGCGCCCGCACGGAAGAGAACCGCAAGATGCTCGCTGCGTTCCGTTGGAATCTCCGCGTGCTCAGCTACATCGCCCTCGTGGTCGGCGCCTTCCTCATCTACAACACCATCTCCGTCAGCGTAGTCCGCCGCCGCGCCGAAATCGGCATCTTCCGCGCCCTCGGCGCCACCCGCTTCGGCGTCCTCGCCGCCTTCCTCGGTGAAGCCGCTCTCTTCGGCCTCATCGGCGCCGCCGCCGGCCTCTTCCTCGGCCGCGCCATGGCCGAAGGCGCCGTGCACCTCATCGGCGCCACGGTCGAATCGCTCTACGTCAGCAGTACCCCGGGCCGCATCGAGCTCGGCTGGGAGGCCGCCCTCTTCGCCCTCGCCATCGGGCTCGGCATCTCCCTCGCCTCCGCCTTCGCCCCGGCACTCGAAGCCTCCCGCGTCACTCCAATCGAAGCGATGGCCCGCGGCCGCGCCGAGTACGACGCCCGCGTCCACAGGACCCGCGATCTCCTCTTCGCCGCCCTTCTCGGCATCGCCGCCGCGCTCGCCTCCCGCATGCCGCCCGTCGCCGGCAAGCCGCTCTTCGGCTACCTCGCCGCCCTGCTGCTCATCGCCGCCGGCGCGCTCGCCGTCCCCGCCCTCGTCTCCGCTCTCTCAATGGCCGGGAGCACCGCCCTCCGCCGCCTCCTCGGCGTCGAAGCCCTGCTCGCCTCCCGCAGCCTCGTCGCTTCGCTCCGCCGTTCCAGCGTCCTCGTCGCCGCCCTCGCCACCGCCATTGCCATGATGGCCAGCGTCGGCATCATGGTCGGCAGCTTTCGCGAAACCGTCCTCGTCTGGATGGACAGCCAGCTCCGCGCCGACCTCTACATCCGCCCCGCCGGCCCCGCCGCCGCCGACCGCCACCCCACCATGTCCCCCGCCGTCCCCGGTGCCATCGAACAGCTTCCCGCCGTTGAGGCCGTCGACCGCTTCCGCGCCCTCCGCATCAGCTATCGCGGCCTGCCCGTCACCCTTGGCGCAGGGGAGACCCGCATCGTCGAACGCTACTCTCGTACCCGCTTCCTCGACGGCGACCGCGCCGAAATCCTCCGCCGGCTCCCCACCGGCGACTTCGTCATCGTCAGCGAGCCCTTTGCCAACAAGCACCGCGTCCACCGCGGAGACCGCCTCACGCTGAACCTCGCCGGCGCCCCCCGCACCTTCGAAGTCCTCGGCGTCTACTACGACTACGCGAGCGAACGCGGCTACATCGTCATGGACCGCTCCACGCTTCTCAAGTACCTGCCCGACCCCGCACCCTCCAACCTCGCCGTCTACCTCAAGCCCGCCGCCGACCTCGAATCCGCCCGCGCCGCCATCGAACGCGCCACCGCCGGCAGCAGCCTGCTCATCATGTCCAACCGCACCATCCGCACCGAGGCCATCAAGATCTTCGATCGCACCTTCGCCATCACCTACGCGCTCGAAGCCGTCGCCGTCGTCGTCGCCGTCATGGGTATCGCCGGCGCGCTGCTCGCCCTCGTCATCGACCGCCGCCGCGAACTCGGCCTCCTCCGCTTCCTCGGCGCCTCGCAGCCCCAGGTCCGCCGCCTCATCCTCTGCGAAGCCGGACTCATCGGCATCCTCGCCAACATCGCCGGCCTCGCCCTCGGCGTCGTCCTCTCGCTCATCCTCATCTACGTCATTAACAAGCAGTCCTTCGGCTGGACCATCCAGTTCCACTGGCCCGTCGGCGTGCTCCTCGGCGCGCTCACCGTCATCTACGCCGCGACGATCCTCGCCGGCCTCTACCCCGCCCGCATCGCCACGCGCCTCAATCCCATCGAGGTGGTGCACGAAGAATGAAACCCGCCCTGCTGATCCTGTGCGCCGCCGCCGCGGCCCTCGCCGCCGACTTCAAGCTCGCCCTCCCGGGCTATCGCTACGAGTTCCCCCGCGACCACTTCGCCCACCCCGACTTCAAAACCGAGTGGTGGTACTACACCGGCAACCTCCAGACCGCCGAAGGCCGCCGCTTCGGCTTCGAACTCGTCTTCTTCCGCCAGGCCGTCGCACAAGAGAAAGGCGACTCCGTCTGGGCCGTGCGCGACGTCTGGCCCGCCCACCTCGCCCTCAGCGATATCGAAGGCAAGCGCTTCTTCCACACCGCTCGCCTCAACCGCACCGGCCCCGCCCTCGCCGGCGCTGACCCCGCCCAAAGTCGCATCTGGAACGGAAACTGGCAGGTCCGCCTCGCCGAAGGCAAACAGTTCCTCGAAGCCCTCACCCCCGACTTCACCCTCCGCCTCGAACTCACTCCCGCCAAGCCGCCCGTCATCCACGGCCGCAACGGCGTCAGCCAGAAAGCCGAGGGCGAAGGCCGCGCCTCGCACTACATCAGCTTCACCCGCCTCGCGGTGAACGGCGGCCTGACCCTCGACGGTCGCGATCACCCGCTCACCGGAACCGCCTGGATGGACCACGAGTTCTTCACGCACCAGCTCGAAGCGAACCAGAGCGGTTGGGACTGGTTCAGCATCCAGCTCGACGACTCGACGGAGTTGATGATGTTCCGCCTCCGCCGCAAAGACGGCTCCTTCGACCCCTACTCCGCCGGAACTTACGTCGATGCGAAAGGCGCCGCCCGACCCCTATCCCTGGCTGACTTCAAAATGACTCCGCTCGAAACGTGGAAGAGCCCCGAAACCGCCGGCGCCTACCCCATCCGATGGCGCATCGAAGTCCCCTCGCTCGCCCTCGACCTCACCGTCACCACACCCCTCCCCGCCCAGGAACTCACCAGCCGCAAAAGCGGTACCCCGACCTACTGGGAAGGCGCCATCGACATCAAAGGTACCCGCCGCGGCGCCCCCATCACCGGCCGCGGCTACCTCGAAATGACCGGCTACGCCGCCCCCGTCACCGGCCTCTGACATTCCTCGCATCCGCGTGCTATCGCAAGGGCAAATACACCCCACTCACCTTCTACCGACACCCGCACCAGCAACACTGGGCTGACCTCGATCACTCCAGGCATCGGAGCCCCCCCGGCCGCACCTGCTCGTAGGCATGCGCAGTGATCGTCGATACATACGCCGCCCACGCTAAGACGGCCGAATCGTCGGCGCCGGCGAGACCGGCATCTCGAACCCGCAGAATATCGATGCGTGGATTCCGTCGCACCAGTGCGCGCAGGATGTTGTTGTTGAAGTTCTCGTCAACGCCGCCCACCGCAACATCAGGACCTGCGGCGCGCGAGAAGCTTCTCGCGGATCCCCACCGGCGGAAACGCCTCCTCGTTGCGTTCTCTGGTGGCGCGCATCGCTACGCCGCGCTGGGCCAGATACGACTCAACGTTGGCGACATGCCGCAACGAATAAGCGATCACGTGGTAGACGTCGGCGAGCGCCAGCGAGGGGTATTGCTCCACAATCTCTCCATCAACGGTACCGGCTCCGACGCAACTTCTAAAATAATCACCACGCTAGCCTCTCGTATTACCGATTGCAAGAACGAATGGACGCCCCGGAGCCGCGCAGCCCCACATGCTATCCTGAATCAACCGCAAGGCCCTCCCCCCATGCGTCGCCTGCAATACGAGACCCCGCACGGCATCACTGTCTCTCGCACAGTGTCCAAGGTCCCCTTCAAGAAAGGCCTCACCCACCTCCTGCGCGAGCTCGATCGGCATCGCGGCGTCTACCTCTCCTCCGGTTACGAGTACCCGGAACGCTACTCCCGCTGGGACATCGCCGCCACGCGCCCGCCGCTCGAGATCGTCGCGTACGGCCGCCACGTCGAGTTCCGTCCTCTCAACCTGCGCGGCGAAATGCTCGCCCAGATGCTCGCCGCCGTCCTCGGCGGCCATCCGCATTGGGAACACCTCGCCTTCACCGGCGGTGCCCTCCACGGCGTCCTGAAGCCGCTCCCCGCCCTCTTCCCCGAAGAGGAGCGCAGCAAGCAGCCCTCCGTCTTCTCCGTCCTGCGCGCCCTCATTCAGGAGTTCAAGCACCCCAAGGACAACCGCCTCGCCCTCATCGGCGCCTTCGGCTACGACCTCCTCTTTCAGTTCGACCCCATCGAGTTCCGCCTCCCTCGTGAACGCCAGAAAGACCTGCACCTCTTCTTCTGCGACGACCTCTGGCTCATGGACCGCAAGCGCGAGCAGATCGAGCGCTACCAGTACGACTTCGACTTCGAAAGCCTCTCCACGCTTGCCCTCGCCCGCGACGCCGAAACCCTTCCGGCCCCCGCCCCCTTCGATGCCCCCGCCGAGATCGTCTCCGACCACACGCCCGAAGAGTACATGGCGAAAGTCGAAGCCGTCCGCGAAGGCATGCGCCGCGGCGATTACTACGAGGTCGTCCTCCGCCAGACCTTCCGCGCACCCTACGCCGGCAAACCTTCGGAGCTCTTCGAGCGCGTACAGCAGGCCAGCCCCAGCCCCTACGAGTTCCTCCTGCAGCTGGGCGACGAACAGCTCATCGGTGCCTCGCCCGAGATGTTCCTCCGCGTCGAAGGCGGCCGCATCGAAACCTGCCCCATCGCCGGCACCACCCGCCGTACGGGCGACCCGCTGCGCGACGCCGCCAACATCCGCGACCTCCTCAACTCCATGAAGGAAGAGTCGGAGCTCACCATGTGCACCGACGTCGACCGCAACGACAAGTCGCGCGTCTGTGTCCCCGGCTCGGTCAAAGTCATCGGCCGCCGCCTCATCGAGTCCTACTCCGCCCTCTTCCACACCGTCGACCACGTCGAAGGAACCCTCGCCCCAGGCTTCGATTCCCTCGATGCCTTCCTCACCCATATGTGGGCCGTCACCATCATCGGCGCCCCCAAAAAGTGGGCCGCCCAGGCTATCGAGCAGCACGAGAAGTCCGCCCGCGGCTGGTACGGCGGCGCGGTCGGCATGCTCTCCTTGAGCGGCGACATGAACACCGGTATCCTCATTCGCACCGTCCATCTCAAGGACTCCATCGCCTCCTATTCAGCCGGCGCTACGCTTCTCTACGATTCGATCCCCGAGAACGAAGAGCAGGAGACGCGCCTCAAAGCAACCGGCTTCTTCCGCGCCCTGCAACAAGCAGGCGCCCGTCCCCCCGCCGCCCCGTCAACACAAGACCGCATCGGCGAAGGCCTCCGCCTCCTCCTCGTCGACAACGAGGACTGCTTCATCCACACCCTCGCCAACTACGCGCGACAGACCGGCGCCGAAGTCGTCACCTACCGCTACGGCATCCCCGCTGACGTCATCGACCGGGTCAACCCCCACCTCATTCTGATCTCACCCGGCCCCGGCCGCCCCTCGGACTTCGGCGTCCCCGCCCTCGTTCGCCACGCCGCCGCCAGAGGCTACCCGGTCTTCGGCGTCTGCCTCGGCCTCCAGGGGATCGTCGAAGCCTTCGGTGGCGAGCTCGCCATCCTCGACTACCCCATGCACGGCAAGCCCTCCACCATCGTCCACTTCAACAAGGGCATCTTCGAAGGCCTGCCGCAGCGCTTCCAGGTCGGCCGCTACCACTCGCTGTATGCCCGCCGCGACACCTTCCCGGCATCGCTCGAAGTCACCGCCGAATCCGAGGACGGCATCATCATGGGCGTGCGCCACAAGGACCTCCCCGTCGAGGCCGTCCAGTTCCACCCCGAGTCTCTTCTCTCCCTCGAAGGCAACTACGGACTGGAACTCATTCGCAACATGATCCGTAGCATCCGTCATGCGGCTGCCGCGAAGAGCTAATCGACTCCTGCTCCTCGGAGCCGCCCTCTTCACTGCCGTCTTCTATATTGACTTCTGTAACTTTTTCTTCCAGTGCGGATGCCGCTCGCTCTGGGCCGGCGCGGACGCCCACTGCAACATCCACCAGCCGCACTCGCGCCACTGCCCGTTCTGCATCATGGGGCCCGTCTGGCAGGCCCTCTCGTTCTTCGCTATCGTCGCCGCGCAGGCGGTGCCCATCTACCGTCTGCCCGCCGCCTGGCCCTGGGCGTTACGCCTCTTGCTCGCACTCGCAGCCTTTCCCGCAGCGGCCTCGGTGCTCGGCCTGATCGCCGGCATAAGCACAAAGTACTGGAACTAAATGACACTGACATTTGCTGCTCCCATGCATCAAACTAGTGAGACACCCCATGGAGTTCGCAGACCTCATCTACCTGGCATTTCTCGGTATCTGCCTCTGGCTGGCGATCCACTGGGACGACTCCGGCGGCGGAGGCCGCCGAGCCCGCGTGCCTGTCCTGGGATAAGCTCAAAGCCGGGAGGGTGCGCGGGAGGGTGCAAATGACACCGCACGTCCTGGTTCTCGGCGGGGGCCTCGCTGGCTTGGCATCCGCTGCCGCCCTCGGCTTCGCCCGCTACCGTGTCACCGTCATCGAGAGCCGTCCCTTTCTCGGCGGCCGCGCCACGTCCTATCCTGCCGGCGACGAACTCATCGACAACTGCCAGCATATCCTCCTCCGCTGCTGCGTCAACCTCGTTGACTTCTACGCTCGCCTCGAAGTCTCCGACCACATCGACTTCCATCGCGAGTTCTATTTCCTCGAGCCCGGCGGCCGCATGTCCACCCTCCGCCGCGGGCGGTTCAAGCCACCGCTCCACTTCGCCGAGTCCTTCGCCCGCGCCTCCTTCCTCTCGCTCCCGGAAAAGCTTGCCCTTGGCCGCGCCCTGCTTGCCCTGAAGTCCGAACGCAAAACCCGCCGCGACCTCGACCGCCTCACCATGCTCGATTGGCTTCGCGAGAAGAAGCAACCCCAGCGCGTCATCAATCGCTTCTGGCGCCAGATCCTGGTGAGCGCCATCAACGAGGAAATCGACCGCATGTCCGCCCTGCACGGCTTTCAAGTCTTCTGGCTCGGCTTCCTCGCCCGCGCGAACAGCTACGAGATGGGCGTCCCCACCGTGCCGCTCACCCGCCTCTACGGCTCCGAAGCCTGGGAACGGATGAAGACCGTGACACTGGAAACCCGCGCCAGTGTCGAACGAATCGTCGCCAACGGTGACCGCATCGAGGGCGTCATCGTCAACGGCCAGCGCCGCCAGGCTGACGTCTACATCTCCGCCCTCCCGTTCGAACGCATCCCCGCCGTGCTGCCCGAACTCAACCTCGACCTGTCGCCATTCGATCATTCGCCCATCACGGGCATCCATCTGTGGTTCGATCGGCGCGTGACAACGCTGCCCCACGGGACACTACTCGACCGCACCATCCAATGGTTCTTCAACAAGGGCCAGGGCAGGTACATCCAGGTGGTGGTCAGCGCGTCGCGCAGCCTCGTCGAGATGCCAAAGCAGGAAGTGGTCGATCTCACCCTCGAAGAACTCGCCGAGTTCCTCCCGCTCGTCAAGGAAGCGAAGCTCGAGAAGTCGCACGTCGTCAAGGAAGTGCGCGCCACCTTCTCCGCGCGCCCGGGCCTCGAGGAAGCCCGCCCCAAGCCCGCCACCCAATTTCGCAATCTCTTCCTTGCCGGCGACTGGACGAAATCAGGCTGGCCCGCCACCATGGAGGGCGCCGTCCGCAGCGGCTACATCGCCGCCGAGATGGTCACCGCAGCCCAAGGCGACCGCCAGCACTTCCTCCTTCCGGATCTCGCATGATCGTCGTCTACGATGGCGACTGCGGCCTGTGCGAACGCTCCCGGAGAGTCGTCGAATCTCTCGATTGGCTCGGGGCTTTTACCTGGATAAAAAGCCAGGACCCCGCTGCCGCGCCCCTCCACGTGGACCCGTCTCGCGTTTGGGCCATCGATGGTCCCCGCCGCTGGAGCGGCTACGCCGCCTGGCGCCAGATCCTGCTCCGGCTGCCCGCCTTCTACGTTCTTTCCGCCGCGCTCGCGTTGCTGCCCCTGCTCGCCCTGCTTCCCGTCTTCGACCCCCTCGGCGAGCGGCTCTATACCTGGGTCGCCCACAATCGCCACCGCCTCCCCGGACCGACGTGTTCGATACCCGAAAAGTAGCGGCAACGACACTCCCCGACCCTACAATGAGTGAACAAGGAGGGCGGATGGCGCAATACAAGTGTGTACGGTGCCAGAAGGTTTTTGAAGTAGGGCCAAAAGATGAGATCCCTGAGTGCTGCAAGGGCTCACAGTTCGTGCACAAGGTCGTCGCGAAGCAGTCAGTGACCTACAACCACGAGCTGAAGGCCGCGGAGTACGGCTACACCAAGGACACCACCAATGCCGTTCGCAACGGCTACGTCGGCACCGGGAGCCACAAGCCCGCCTCGAATTCGTGCTACATCAACGGCAAGTACGCCATCTCGCCCGACGGGAGCACGCACTCGAGCGGGAGAGCGTGCTGGAAGGGCTTCAAGGAAACCGGCACCGGCTGGCGCTACCTGGGAAGCTTCAACGAGACTCTCGACCAGGTGGATCGCGGCGGCGGAACTCTCGAGGAGACGCTCCCCAAGACCTGACCTGCGATAATACAATCATGCGGTTCCGATTGGTTCTGGCCTCAATGCTCCTGACGGCACTGGCGCTTCCCGTCTTCGCCGACCCGCCCATGACGAAGCTGCGGATCGAGGTCAAGACGCTGACCGATAAGCCCGTCGAACGGGCGAGTGTCATCGTCAAGTTCGACGAAGGCCGCTCCATCGTCAAGCTCGGCAAGAAGATGGTCACCAGTTGGCAGGTCAAGACCAACCAGGACGGCGTCGCGAAGGTTCCCGCTCTCCCGCAGGGCAAGATCCTTGTGCAGGTCATCGCCAAGAACTATCAGACTTTCGGGCAGACCTTCGACGTCAACGAAGAGGAAAAGACGATTGAAGTGAAGCTCAATCCCCCGCAGTCGCAGTACTCGGCTCACCAGTAGCCTGTCCAGCCACCCGGTCGCTGAGCCGCGTCAGCTCCTGTTCCAACCTGCCGATATCCGCCTGCACCTGCTCCAGCCGTCCGACCGCTGCCGCGGCGGCGATCTCGGACGCACACTTCTCCACTTGCGTCGCGGAGATGTGCTCGGCGGCGGTCCGCACCTGTCCTGCCTCCCGCTCCAGCGCCCCGGTGTCCCGCCGCCCGGCGGCCAGTTTGAGCCGCTGCACCTGTTCCGGCGCGAACTCCAGGAACAACTGCTGCATTCCCTGCAGCAGCGCCGGATGCGACCCCAGCCGCTGCGCCGCCAGCTTCTCGTTGATCGGCGTGGGGGCCTTGGCTTTCGGCTCGCGGAGCGGCAGCGGCTGCGCGGTCGACATGCGCAAATAAGAGTCGACCATCCCCATTAACTGCGCCGCGTTGACCGGCTTCGCCAGGTAAGCGTTCATACCGGACTGAAGGCAGCGGTCGCGGTCGCCCGTCATTGCGTGCGCCGTCATCGCCACCACCGGCAAATGCCGCCACCGTGCCCGCTGACGGATGCGCCTCGTCGCCTCCAGCCCGTCCATCACGGGCATTTGCACGTCCATCAGCACCAGCCCGAACTCGCCCTGCTCCAGCGCCGCCAGGGCCTCCACGCCGTTGCACGCTACCGTGAATGCGTAGCCGTTCTTCTTGAGGAGCGCGGTGATGACGCGCTGGTTCACCAGGTTATCTTCCACCACCAGGACCTGCAACGATCCCTGGCTGCGCAGCCGTGGCTCCGCACCCTGCGCCGCCGCGGTACTCCCGGCCTTCCCGAGAAGTACGGTCACACGGAACGTGGCGCCGCGGCCCGCCTCGCTTTCCACCTCGATTCGTCCCCCGTGCATCGTCACCAGGCGCTGGGTGATCGCCAAGCCTAAACCCGTGCCTCCGTACCGGCGGCTGGTGCTCCCATCCGCCTGCGTGAACTTCTCGAAGATGGTCCCCAGCTTCTCCTCCGGGATCCCCACTCCCGTGTCCTCGACGGCGATCGTCAGCGTCACGCCGTCGTCGCCCGCCTGTGCGGACGCCGCCAGCCGCACCCATCCGCGCTCCGTGAACTTCACCGCGTTGTTCAGCAGGTTGTTCACAATCTGGCGGATCCGCAGCGGGTCGCCCACGGCGCTTGCCGGCACGTCATCGCCCAGTTCGCACCGCACCTCGATCCCCTTCTTCCGCGCCTGCCCCGCCAACGCCTTGACGCACTCCTCCAGCAGCCCGCGCGGGTCGAACGGGATTTGCTCGAGGATCATCTTGCCTGCCTCGATCTTCGAATGGTCCAGAATGTCGTTGAGCAGCGCCAGCAGCGAGTTCGCGCAGTTCTGAGCCGTCTCCACCTGGTCCCGCTGCTCCGCGCGTAGGTCCCCGTCCAGAAGGATGTCCAACATACCGAGCAGCCCGCTCATCGGCGTGCGCAGTTCGTGCGAGACGTTTGCCAGGAACTCGCTCTTCGCTTCGCTCGCCGCCAGCGCGCGCTTCATCGCCACTTCGAGCGCCTCTGTCCGCTCCCGGATCCGCTGCTCCAGCAACTCCTGGTGCCGCCGCACTTCCTGTTGGGAGGCGCTGAGCTGTTCGATCATCCGGTTGAAGCTCTCCCCCAGAAACGCCATCTCGTCGCTGGTCCGGTTCACCGGGATGGGCGTCAGGCGCCCTTCTCGCACTGCCGCCAGCCCCTCCCGGAACTGCTCGAGAGGCCGCACCAGCAGCCGCACGGTAAAGCGGCCGATGATTAATCCCACCCCCGCCACTACCGCCGTGAGCAGCGCACCCTTCCAGAAATCAAAGCGGCCCATCGCCGCATCGTGAGCGAGCGCCACCAGCACGATCCAGAGGCAGAGGATGGTGGTGAACGCCGCAAAGCGACGCGCCAAAGAGCCCGGGCGCGTGCCCCGCCGCGATCGCGCCCCGTTCGTGGAGACAAGGCCCACGCCTTATCATTGCCCCCCTGTGCGTCGCCCACTATCGGTCAAAGACCTTAATCCGGACCGGGTTGTTCACCTCGTTCTGCTAGACTTGGTCTTCGGCCTCATGCCCTCGCCGAGCGCCCGCCTCGCCACCACGCTCTGTGGCATTGCCCTTCGCAACCCCGTCCTCGCCGCCTCGGGTACCTTTGCCTACGGCGTCGAATTCAAAACCCTCGTCGACCTCGAAGCCCTCGGCGGCATCATCGTCAAGGGGCTCTCCCGCGAACCGATGCCGGGCAACCCCCCGCCGCGTATCTACGAATCGGAGGCCGGCATGATCAACTCCATCGGCCTCCAGAACGTCGGGGTGCGCGCCTTCGTGTCCGATAAGCTCCCCGCCCTCCGCGGCGTCCGCACCCCCGTCTTCGCCAACGTCTTCGGCTACGCGCCGGAAGACTACCTGGAAGTGATCCGCGTCCTCGAAGACGCCGAGGGCCTGGCCGGGTACGAGATCAATGTCTCCTGCCCCAACACCAAACACGGAGGCATCTTCTTTTCGAGCGACCCGGGGTTGATGGCCCAGCTTGTCTCCTCCATCCGGCAAGTTTCGCGCCGCCCCGTTATCGTGAAGCTTTCCCCCAACGTCGCCCGCATCGAACCGCTGGCAAAGGCGGCCGAAGACTCCGGGGCCGATGCGATCTCGCTCATCAACACGTTCGGGTCGCTGGCCATCGATGCTCGCGCCCGCCGCCCCCGCATCGGCGCCGGCTTCGGCGGCCTCTCCGGCCCTGCCATCAAGCCGATCGCCCTCCGCCTCGTCTTCGAAGCCGCCCGCGCCGTCAAGATCCCTGTCATCGGCCTCGGTGGCATCGCCACCGGTGAGGACGCCGCCGAATACCTCGTCGCCGGCGCCTCCGCCGTCGAGGTGGGCACCGCTACATTCTGGGACCCCGCCGCGCCCGCCCGTATCGCCCGCGAATTGGACCAATTCCTGAAGGAAGAAAACATCGCGAACGTGCGCGAACTCACCGGCACGCTTCGCTGGAAAGAGAAATGAAAGAGATCATCGCAACCCCTCACGCCCCCGCCGCCATCGGCCCCTATTCGCAGGCCGTGGCCTTCGCCAATCTGATCTTTCTGAGCGGCCAGATTCCCCTCGATCCCGCCACTCAGCAGGTCATTGACGGCGACGTCCGCGCCCAGACCGCGCGCGTCCTCGAAAACCTGAAGGCCGTCCTCGAAGCCGACGGCTCCAGCCTCGACAACGTATTGAAGACCACCGTCTATCTCCGCACCATGGACGACTTCCCGGCCATGAACGAGGTGTACGCGAAGTTCTTCGCCTCGAACCCGCCCGCCCGCGCCACCGTCGCCGTCGCCGGCCTTCCGCGGAACGTCTCGGTCGAGATCGACGCGATCGCCTCGCGCTGACCGCCGCACGCCGGCGAGGCGTGATATGTTCGGCCATATGCCGCGGTACCTTATTTGCCTCGTCGTAGTGGCCGGAATCCTCTGGAGCCAGCCCCTGCCCCTCTCTACGCCTGAGAAGGAAGGCCTGTCGTCGGATCGCCTGGGACGCCTCCACGCGCGGTTTCAGGAGATGGTGGATCGCGGCGAACGCGCCGGCGCCGTCACCCTTGTGCTGCGCAACGGCCGCATCGCGGACTGGCACACCTACGGCTACCGGGACATCGCCCGCAAGCTGCCCATGGAGAAGGACACCATCTGCCGCATCTGGTCGATGACCAAGGTGGTTACCAGCGTCGCGGCCATGATGCTGGTGGAGGAAGGCAAGTTGACGCTGGCCGACCCGGTCTCCAAGCATGTGCCTGAGTTGAAGAACATGCGGGTCCTCACCGCCGGCACCGCGGACGCGCCGGTCCTTGCCGATACGGCCCGTCCGATCACCGTCAAGCACCTGCTCACTCACACCAGCGGGCTCACCTACACCTGGGGCGACGACCCCGTTCCCCAGCTCTACCGGAAAGCGAAGGTCTTCGAGGCGCCGACTCTCAAGGATTTCATCCGCAAGGTGGCCACCTTGCCTCTGGTGGCTCAGCCCGGTGAAAAGTATAACTACGGCATCAATACCGACGTCCTCGGCTACGTCGTGGAAGCCGTCTCCGGCATGCCGTTCGATCGCTTCGTCCAGACCCGCATCCTGACTCCGCTGAAGATGAACGACACACACTGGACGCTGCCCGAAGCGAAGCTCCCCAGGTTGGCCAAGACCTACACCGTGAAGGACGGCAAGCTCAGCGAGGCCGCGATGGAGGCGGTATCGTTCACGGAAAGCGTGCCCTACGGCGGCATGAGCCTCTATTCGACCATCGGCGACTACGCCCGCTTCGGGCAGATGCTCTTGAACGGCGGCGAACTTGACGGCGTGCGCCTCCTCAGCCGCAAGACCGTGGAGCTGATGACCGGCAACCACCTCAGCACCCTCAGCGTTCCCTCCATCGACCCCGCCGGCGCCTACGGCTTCGGCCTCGGCGGCTCGGTTCGCCTCGATGTCGCCAAGGGTGGCATTCCGGGCAGCGTCGGCCAGTTCGGCTGGGACGGCGCCGCCAGTACCTACTTCCGCATGGACCCGAAAGAGAAGCTCGTCACACTGCTCTTCCAGCAGTACATGCCCTTCGACCAGTCGTCGCTCTCGCTGTTCTCGACGCTGGTGTATCAGGCTATCGTTGACTGAGCCGCTCCCGTGCCTGTTCCTCCGCACGTCTGGCCGCGCCTCCGGCCCTACCGCCGCAACACCAGATTTCCCGGCCGGTCCTTGTGCACGCTCCAACCGCCGGGCACCAGCGTCGTCGACCCGTAATCCACCACCAGCGCCGGACCCGTTATTGCCTTCCCCGGCACCGCGCCCCGGTCGTAGACCGCCACCCGGCGCCACCGCCCATCGACGAAGACCCGCCGCTCGCCGCGCCGCGCCCCGCTCCCGGCTCGCTCCGGCTCGAGCTCCGCCTTCTTCCCCCGCCCGCGCGCACGCACCCGCAACGTCACCACCTCCACTGCCCGCGCGCGATCCTCATACCCGTACGTCCTGCGGTGCGCCGCATGGAACTCGGGCGCCGGATCGGCGGCATGCCACGGCACGGTCAGCTCATAGCTCTGTCCCGCATAGCGAAGATCAGCGTAACGCTCCATCCGCGCCCCGGGCGACTCGCGCTGCGCCTGCTCCTCCATCGCGCGGAACCGCTGCTCGACATCGGCCCGTCCCAACGCCCCCGCCGCATAGTCGCGCACCCGCTCCGCCATCACCATCCCGAGCGCGGAGAGCGCTCCCGCGTAGCGCGGCGAGACCACTGCGCGCATCCCCAGTTCCTCCGATATCTCGCAGGCGTGCAGCCCGCCGCACCCGCCGAACGCGAGCAGCGCGAACTCCCGCGGATCGTGCCCGCGCTCGATGGAGACCACTCGAATCGCCCGCTGCATATTGGCGTTCGCGACCCGCAGCACCCCGGCCGCCGCCTCCTCGCGCGAGACACTCAGCCGGGCCGCGATGCCGTCAAGGGCCCGTTCCGCGCGCTCCACATCGATCCGCATCTCGCCGCCCAGGAATTGGTCCGCCGCAATCCGCCCCAGCACGACGTGCGCATCTGTCACCGTCGGCTGCTCGCCCACCCCGTAACACGCCGGCCCGGGGTCCGCCCCCGCGCTCTCCGGCCCCACGCGCAGAAGCCCCCCTTCATCCACGCGCGCAATGGACCCTCCGCCCGCGCCAACGGTGTGGATGTCCAGCATCGGCACCCGTACCGGCAGCCCGTCCACGTACGCCTCCACCGTCTCGCGCGGCCTTCCCTCGCACAGGCTCACGTCAGTGGATGTTCCCCCCATGTCGAAGCCCAGCACCTTCTCGAAGCCCGACCGGCGGCCGGTTTCGATCGCGCCTACCACCCCGCCGGCAGGACCGGACAGCACGGTTCGCACGGCGTAACGAGAGGCCTCCTCCGCCGACAAGAACCCTCCGTTCGACTGCAGCACTGCCAGCGAATGGCCCCGCGTCCGCTCCGCGAGCTCCCCCAGGTACGCCTCCATCAACGGCCCCACATAGGCGTTGATCAGGGTCGTCGATGCCCGCTCGTACTCCCGGAACTCCGGGCACACCTCGTGCGACACGCTCAGGTAGAAGCCGCCCCGTAGCGCCTCCGCCGCCGCCCGTTCGTTCGCGGCGTTCTGATAACTATGCAGGAAGCAGACGGCCACCGCGTCAACACCCGCCTCGCGCAGCCGCCCGCACAGCGCCGCCAGTTCCTCCGCGGCCGGCGCGCGCTCCACCTCACCGCTCGCGAACGTCCGCTCCGCGACGCCAAAGCAGCTGTCGCTCTCCACCAACACTCGTTTCGGCGGCGGCGTTAAATCATACAGCCGTTCCCGGTTCTGCCGCCCGATCAGCACCAGGTCTTCGAAGCCCGCCGTGGTCACCAGCGCCGTACGCGCGCCTTTGCGTTCCAGGAGCGCATTCGTGGCCACCGTTGAACCGTGCACCACCTCCGCCCTCGCGCCTCGCGCGGCTCGCTCAATGCCCGCGAGGATCACTTGTGCCGGCGCCTTCGGATCCGAGCGCAGCTTGAAGGAATCGACGACCCGCCCACCGTCCACCACCACGAAGTCCGTGAAGGTCCCGCCCGCGTCCACCCCGATCCGCATGTGCTAGCTCTGCCCCCGCCCCGACGCGCTCGCCGCTATTGCCGCCACCGCCGGCAGCGGCACGCCCTCCGCGCGAAACCGCTTCAAGATCGCCACCCGCAGCCGCGACTTTAGGTACCCGCTCCCGATCCGCCTCGCCGTTCCCACCTCGAGCTTGAACTGCAGGTGCGTGGGCGTCACCCCGGGATCGAAGAACGCCAGCGGCGGCGGGTCCAGCAGGACGTCGTGCTGCCTCTTCGCCTCGTCCACCATCAGCGCCATCACCTGGTCGGGATCCGCTTCCCGCCCGGTGAGGATGGCGACGTCCACCACCACGCGCTCGTCCGGCAGACTGAAGTTCGTCAGAATGCTCGACGTGATCTTCGTGTTCGGGATGACGATGGTGTTGTTCTGTCCCGTCAATACGCGCGTCGTGCGCCACCCGATGTCGGTCACGGTGCCCTCTTCGCCGCTCGAGAGCCGGATGAAACTGCCCACCTGAATCGGGTCTTCCACCAGGATGTGCACGCCTGCGAAAAAATTAGCGAGCGTATCCTGCAGGGCCAGCGCCACCGCGAGACCGGTTACGCCGAGAGCCGTCAGCAGTGGAGTGATGGTCAGCTTCAGATACGCGAGCAGCGTGAGGGCGCCGATGCTCAGCACCACCACGTACGTCAGCGTCCGCGTCATGCCGGCCACCACCATCGGCATCCGCTGGCGGTTGCCGAACACGGCGAGCATCCGCGCGCTCAACGCCGCAGCCGCCAGGCTGAAGCTGACGATGAGGAACGCGACGACGACCTTCTCGGTCACGTCCACCTGTTTCTCGCTGAGCGGTGCAATCCGGATGGCGAGTAACAGAGCACCCGCCAGCACCCAGACCCAGGAGGGAAAACGGATGGACTCCGCGACGATCGCCGCAAGCCCGTTCGGTGCTGTGCCGCGCCTCTGCAGCGACCGGAGGAACACGTGGCGCACCCCGAGAAGCGCCGCAAAACCGGCCAGGAACGTCGCCGCCGGCCAGATCAACACCAGGCTTTGCTGTGGCAACACGCGAAGGGCTATTCTCTCACGCGAGCGGGAAACAGAGCCGCAGCCGCATGCCCCCGTGCGGCGCCGCCGCCTCCGCGTGAATCTCCCCGCCCTGCTCCCGCACCACCTGCCGCGCGCTGAAGTACGTCCAGTTCGCCGCCGCGATGCGGCCACCGTCTTCTTCGAAGCTCGGCTCGAACCACTCGCGCTCCGGCGCCGCGCCGCCATGGTTCTCGATCGCCACCTGCGCTTCGCCGTCTCGCGCCCCTACCCGTACCGCCACGGTTCCGCTTTCGGCCGCCTTCTCCACCAGGCCGGAGAGCACCGCGCTCAACGCCTGCGGCCGGCATGTGATGGCGGGAGCCTGCTCCACCGCTACCTCGAACTTCACCTGCTGATGCCGCGCTTCCGCCAGGCCCACGACGTCGCGCACCAGCTGTCCCAGATCCACGGGCTGCACCTCCGCGCGGTCCAGGTTGCTGAACCGCTGCATCCGCCGCACCGCCTGCTCCAGCCGGTCGGACGACCGCACCACGGTCTGCGCCAGTTCTTCGAGCATCGGCCCGTGCTCCCCCAGCTTCGCTCCGTGGCGCGCGCTCATCGCCGCGATCGTGCTCGCCGAACTCTTGATCGCCCCCAACGGATTGTTCAACTCGTGACTCAGCGCGCCCGCCAGCCGGCCCATGGATGCCGCCGTCTCGGTCAACAACGCGCGGCATTGCAGCCGGCGCAGTTCCGCGTGGTTCTTCCAACTCGACGCCAGCCGCTGGTGCCCGACGCCCGCAAGCGCCGTCGAGAGCAGGACCACCAGCACCTGCGCCACCATCAGCCGCATGTCGAACGGCCCCACCAGCGCAATGCTCAACACGGTGGAAAGCGTGCCCATCAACAGCATCTGCATCGGCCTTAGGGGAAGCACCGCCACACCCACGAACATGACGCTCATGAAGTCCATGTGCGTCATCCAGAGCGCCTCCGTCGTCGTCTCCACTTTGCTTGAGGCCGCCCAGGACAGGGATACGATGGTCAGCGTCCCCACCGCCATGCCCACTTCCCGCGTGATCCGCCGCGCCTGCGCCGCCTTCGCAAACGAAAGGCAAAACACGCCCAAAACGATCGAGGTGATCAGGCAGATGCTGCGGCGGTCCCAGCCCAGATCGACGATCGCACCCGATTGCGCAAGTACCTGGCTGAGCGCCGTCATCACCAGCTCCACCCATCCGATAACGACCAGCCCGCGGCGCCCCAGGCGCTCAATGTCCGCCCGGAACTCCGGGTCTCTCTCGCGAATGTCCGGAAACAGAAACTCGCTCACGGAACCCCAGTAGCTCATCGCTGGTACACGACGCACTTCGCCCGCTCCCCGTTCCCGACTTAGTGGTGATAGTTCAGCTCGCCTGCCGGAATCTCCACCGGCAGCTGATTCTGCTTCGGCGGCAGCGGGCACGTTGCGTACGGCGTGAAGGCGCAGGGCGGATTGTAAGCCTTGTTGAAATCCAGCTCCACCGTGCCGTTCTTCGCCAGGCTGGCGTACAAAAACCGGCCCGCGCCGTAGGTCTTCTTGCCCGCTGTCCTGTCTTTGAAAATGAAGAACAGCTGGTTCCCCTCCAGCACCGGCTCCAGCCGAACCTCTTTTTCGTTGATGCGGAACACCGCCGCTCCCGGACACGGCAGTTGCTCCGTCTCCCCGAGGATGTTCGGAACAGCCAGCGTCTTGGCTGGAGCGTAAGGCTCCCACTTCGCCAGCACCCGGTACTTCGCGTCCACCGGATACCAGGTGCGGCCCGTAAACTCGCGCCGCATCTTGCTGTTCTTGTCCCGCAGCCGGATGGCGTGGCGGTTGCCCCGCTTGATCACGAACATCGAAAGGTCACCCACGGCCAGCACGTCCGGCTTCTGCCCGCCCGCGTCCGACCTCAATTCCGCTGGCTGCCCGGCCGGGGTCCCGTTCACCGTGGCCTTCACGCCGGGCTCCACCTGGAATGTCGTCCTGCCGTTGCGGAATTCGAATACACCCACTCGCGCCGGAGCGGAACCCGGCAACACGATGGTGTTCTTCTCGCCGGAGCCCGCCGTGTTCTCGCCTTCCTTCAGCCAGAACAACCCTGCGACCGTCAGCCAGCCGTCGTCCGCCTTCAGCCGTGCCTCCGCCTGCCGGCGCCAATCGTTCACCTGCTCGGGGTAGGGATCAGCCGCCGGCGCGCAAGCCGACACACCCAGAACCAAAACTGCCAGGCGGGGAATCATGCCGAAAGTGTAGCGTGGGGGAGGGCCGCAATTCCACGGTAACCCGGGGGTGGGGAGCCGGGATGCCGGGATGGGGCGGTTGCGACCCTCGAAACATATAGTACACCGAAATTATGTGTCGTGGAGATTAAAAGCTCTCAAGAATCATGTTTGCGACCCTGGGCTCAGGGCTGCCGGCTCTCTGAACGCTCCAACTCCGCCAGCTTCCGCCGGATCGATCCCGCCTCTTTGGCATCCGGCGCGAGCTCCAGAAACTTTGCGTACGTCTCACGCGCCTGCTTCTGGTCCTTCAGCCGCTCGTAGCTTTCGCCCAGCTTCAGGTACGCCTCCATCATCATGGGGTTCCAACGGGTGGCTTCCCGATACCGGAGCGCCGCCGCCTTGTAACTCCCCTTTTTGAAGTAGAAGTTCCCGATCTTGAAGTGTTTATTCGCCTCGATGGGGTTGAAGGTGTAGGTTTTCTCTTCGGTCAGTGTGGCATCTTCCTCCGGCGGCTCCGGAGGCTCGGGCGGCTTGGATTGCGCCGCCGAAGCAAGCCCGAACATCAAAAGAATAAGCACCAGGCGTGCCACAATATTCAGTATAGCCCTCGCGTCCGAGAGCCCCTCCGCATGACCCTTCGCGAGAAAGTCGCCCAACTGCCCACCGGGCCCGGCGTGTACCTATACAAGGACGCGCACACCGCGGTTTTGTATGTGGGCAAGGCGAAGAACCTGCGCTCCAGGGTCCGCAGCTACTTCTCCGACGACAAGCTCGCCGACGTCAAAACGGGCACCCTTGTCTCCGAAGCCCGGGACCTCGACTACATCCTCGTCGACAACGAAAAGGAAGCTCTCGCCCTCGAAAACAACCTCATCAAGCAGTACAAGCCGCGCTTCAACATCCTGCTGCGCGACGACAAGACCTACCCCTACATCAAGCTCACTGCCGAAAAGTACCCCCGCGTCTACGTCACCCGCCGCCTTCGTAAGGACGGCTCGACGTATTACGGCCCCTACTTCCCCGGGAACCTCGCGCACCGCCTCGTCCATTTCATCAAGCGCTACTTCCAGGTTCCGAACTGCAACGTCGATTTCAACCGCACCCACACGCATCCCTGCCTGGAGTACCATATCCACCGTTGCCTGGGCCCCTGCGTCGCCGGTCTCACCACGGACCAGATTTATGCGGAGCGCGTCCGCGACGTCCGACTGTTTCTCGAAGGCCGCCACCGGGACCTCGCCGACAAGCTCCGCGCGCGCATGGAGCAGGCCGCCGAGGAGATGCGCTTCGAGGAAGCCGCCGGCGTGCGCGATCTCATCCATACCGTCGAGGAGATCGAACAGCGCCAGAAGATGGCCGCCGCCGAAGGCGATGACACTGACATCTTCGCTTACCACGCTGAGCCGCCCCTGGTTGCCGTCAACCTGTTCCACGTCCGCAACGGCCGCATCGTCGACCGTCGCGAGTTCTTCTGGGAAGATCAGCTGGAGTTCGACGCCTCCGAACTCATCTCCGGCCTCGTGAAGCAGGTGTATCTCTCACAGCCTCACATTCCTCGCCATATTCACGTTCCCGAAGAGTTCGAGGACCGCGAAGCGCTCGAAGAGCTGCTCGGCGAGAAGCGCGGCCGCAGAGTCGAGATCCACACGCCTCAGCGCGGCCAGAAGCGCGCGTTGCTCGAGCTGGTCGGCACCAACGCCCAGCACAGCTTCAATCAGCGCTTCCGCGTCCTCAAGCCCACCTCAAAAGCGATCCAGGGCGCGCTCGAAGAGACCCTCGGCCTGCCCGAAGGTACTCGCCGCATCGAGTGCTTCGACATCTCCCACATCCAAGGCACCGACAAGGTGGCCAGCATGGTGGTTTGGGAAGACGGCCGCATGAAGAAGGCCGACTACCGCAAGTTCATCATCCGCACGGTCGAAGGCAACGACGACTTCGCCTCCATGCGTGAAGTCGTCACCCGCCGCTACTCACGCCTGAAGGAGCAGAACGAGCCCATGCCGGGCCTCGTCCTCATCGACGGCGGCATCGGCCAGTTGCACGCCGCGGCCGACGCTCTCGAAGCGATCGGCATCATCAACCAGCCGCTTGCTTCCATCGCCAAGCGCGAAGAGATCATCTACGTCTACGGCCGCGAAGACGAGCCCATCCAGCTCGACCGCTTCTCCCCGGTACTCCACCTGATCCAAACCGTGCGCGACGAGGCTCATCGCTTTGCCGTCACGTTTCACCGCACCCGCCGCAACGCCGCGCGCCTGGTCTCCGAACTCGAGTCCGTCCCCGGCATCGGCAAGCAGACCGTAGCCAAGCTCCTAAAGACGCTGGGCAGCCTCGAGCGAGTCAAACAGGCGTCGGACGAAGAACTGACCGCCGCCATCGGCCCCGCCGCCACCCGCCGCCTCCGCGCCTGGATCGCCTCCCAGGGCGCCCTCGTTCAGATCGCCCCCGCGCCGGACGCTACGCCCGTAGCCGCCGCGTCCGAGTCCTCTCACGAGTGATTACGCTGAAACGCCCGGCGGCCGAACGCGCAGCCGTTGCCCGTAGGGCAGCTCGCCCAACTTCTTGTTGAAGGTCAGGAGAACGCGTTTCGTCGAAACGGCCATCGCACACTGCGCTACCACTGTACAAATTACTGCCAAACAGTAGTACACTGGAGCCAGTAGGGCTGGGGCGGCAACTGGAGCCGCGCGCAACAAACTCCCCTACGTACCATCTACGAGTCAGAACAAATGGCGAGCGTCGCTTTCCGTCTTATCTGCGGCCTGCTCGCCGCCGGCGTCCTCGGTGCCCTCACCCACGCCCGCGGCGGTATCGCCCTCGATTCCCTCGGCCACGCCGCCTTCGCCGCCCTTGCCGCGGTTGCCCTCCTCCCCCCGCCCTCCCCGCAATCCGTCGATGACTCCGGCACCCCCTCCCTCCGCGCCCTCGCCACCGCTCTTCCTGCTTTTCTCTTCCTCCAGATCGTCCTCGGCGCTGCCACACGGTACGACCACCTCGGCTACCTGCCCCACATCCTCGGCGCGCTTGCGGTATCCGCCTTTGCCTACCTCGCCGCCATCTTCGCCATGATGCAGGCGCCCGGCCACCCCGCCATCCGCCTCGCCTCCATCGCCGTACTCGTTTCCGTCACTCTTCAGGTACTTCTTGGAATCCTCGCCCTCGTTGGTCGCATCACCTCCAACGGGAGCATCCTACCGCTCGTGCATCTGGCCGCCGGGGCCCTGACTCTCGCCGTGGGAGTCCTCTTCGCCCTCCAGATCCGCCGGCATGTCCGAACTCCTGCTGCGGCTGACCTCGAAAGCCGCTCCGCCCTTGCCAGATGAAAGACTATATCGAGCTCACCAAGCCCCGCATCACCTGGCTCATCCTCATGAGCACCGGCATCGGCTTCTTTTTCGGGCTTCCCTCCGGAACCGCCGTCAACTGGATCGTCCTGCTCCACACCCTCATCGGCACCGGCCTCCTCGCCTCCGGCACCGCCGCCCTTAATCAGTGGTACGAGCGCGACGCCGACGCGAAAATGCGCCGCACCAAGTTCCGCCCGCTCCCCTCCGGCCGCCTCTCCCCCAATGGCGCCCTTGCCTTCGGCATCGCGCTCTCCATCGCCGGCTTCGTCGAACTCTGGCTCGGGGCGAATCTTCTCACCGCGCTCCTCGGCGGCTTCACCCTCATCACCTATCTCTTCGCCTACACGCCCCTGAAACAGGTTTCCAAGCACTCCACCACCGTCGGCGCCATCCCCGGCGCCATGCCTCCGCTCATCGGCTTCGCCGGCGCCGCCGGCACCCTCACCGCCGATGCGTGGATCCTCGGCGCCATTCTCTTCGTCTGGCAGTTCCCGCACTTCTATGCCATCGCCTGGATGTACCGCGACGACTACGCCAGCGCCGGCATCCGCATGCTCCCCGTCGTCGAGCCCGACGGCGAATCCACCGCCCGCCAGATCCTGCTCTACGCCGCCGCCCTCATCCCCATCAGCCTCGTGCCCAAGTACCTCGGCATGGCCGGCAATCTCTACGTCATCGGGGCTCTCCTCCTCGGCGCGATGTTCCTCTATGCCAGCGTGCGCGTCTCCACGGACCGTACCATCCTCCGCGCGCGCAAAGTCCTCCTCGCTTCGGTCGTTTATCTGCCCCTGCTGTACGGTCTCCTTTTGATCGACAGGCCCCGCCTGTAATGGTCACGGCCGATCGCCTCACGCACCGCTACGGCGACCGCATCGCCCTCGATGGCGTCAGCTTCGACGTGGCGCCCGGCGAGCTGTTCGGGGTTCTCGGTCCCAACGGCGGCGGCAAATCGACGCTCTTCAAGATCCTCTCCACCCTCATGGCGCCCACCTCCGGCGACGCCCGCATCGGTCCCCACTCCCTCGCCCGCCATCCCCGCGAAATCCGCCGGCTCCTCGGCGTCGTCTTCCAATCGCAAAGCCTCGACCGCAAGCTCACCGTCCAGGAGAACTGCGAAAGCCAGGGTCACCTATTCGGCGTCAGCGGCCAAACGCTGGCCGGTCGCATCCGCGAGGCGCTTCACAACCTCGGTCTCGATGACCGCCGTCGGGACCTCGTCGGTACCCTCTCCGGCGGCCTGCAGCGCCGCGTCGAAATCGCCAAGGCGCTCCTTCACCGCCCCCAAGTCCTCCTCCTCGACGAGCCCACCACCGGCCTCGACCCTGCCGCTCGCCGCGAACTCTGGCAGTACCTCGAACAGCTCCGCGCCGCCCACCAGCTCACCATCCTCGTCACCACCCACATCCTCGACGAAGCCGACCGCTGCGACCGCCTCCTGCTCCTGCATCAGGGCCGCATCGTCACCGAGGGAACGCCCGCCGCCCTCAAATCCGAAATCGGCGGCGACGTCGTCCTCCTGCGCGCCCACGAACCCGACGAACTCTCGCACCGGCTCACCGAGCGCTTCGCCGTCCTTCCCCGCCACGCCGACGGCGTCATCCGTGTCGAAGCCCCCGACGGCCAGCGCTTCCTCGCCCAAGTCATCGAAGCGTTCCCCGGCCGCGTCTACGCCCTCGAAATGCACCGCCCCACGCTCGAAGACGTCTTCCTCGACCGTACCGGCGCCACACTGGAGTCCTGACCAATGTTCTGGCTCCCCCTCGCCACCCTCTGGCGCCGCGAACTCCTCCGCTTCTGGCGCGAGAAAGCTCGCGTCCTCGGCTTCGTCGGCTCCCCGCTCGTCTTCTGGCTGGTCATCGGCTCCGGGTTCGGCGACCTCGCCTTCTACTTCCCCGGCGCCCTCGTCCTCACCGTCATGTTCTCCGCTGTCTTCTCCACCATGTCGTTGATTGAGGACCGGCGCGAAGGCTTCCTCCTCGCGATGCTTGTCTCCCCCGCGCCGCGCCTGTCCATGGTCCTCGGCAAGACCCTCGGCGCCGCCACGCTCGCCTGGTTCCAGGGCCTCGTCTTCCTCCTCTTTCTCCCCCTCACGCGGCTCCCGGTCACCCCCGCCGGCCTGCTCTCCGCCGCGGCCCTCCTCTTTCTGATCTCACTCGCCTTCACCGCCTTCGGCTTCCTACTCGCCTGGCGCAGCTCGTCCACGCAGGCCTTTCACGGCATCGTGAACCTCGTGTTGTTTCCACTCTGGATGGTCTCCGGCGCCGTCTTCCCCCCGTCGAAAGCCGCCGGCTGGATCAACGTCGTGATGGCGCTCAACCCCCTGACGTACTCGCTCGCCGCCGTCCGCGACCTCCTCGGCGGCCCCACTACCAACGTCTCTCTCGGCGTCACCGTCACCGCCGCTACCGCCCTCGTCCTGCTCGCCGTCGCCGCCCACACCGCCTCTGAACGCCGCGCGAGGAACTTCACGTGAGACGCAGCTTCGCCAACTGCGCCATGATTCCCGGTTCGTCCTTCGCTTCCGCCAGCGGCCGCAGCTGCTCCTCGACGTACGCCCAGTCCAGCCGCCCTCTCATCCGCAAGGCCACCCCCTCGGCATCGGCGAGGTCCCTCACCCGGAACGCAAACAGCTTCTGGACCAGCAGGTCCTCGGCGGAGCAAGTGCGGAGCCGGCACCCCGGCTCAAACTCGAACTCGCTCGACCTCTCGACTGCCAGCGCCTCGTACGCCAGCCCTCCCAGCGCCACGTCCAGCGGCGTGCCATTCGTCGCCTCCAGCAGCAGCACCCGGCTACGCCGCGCGAACTCCCCCGCATCCGTCAGTCTCGCTTTGTATCGCTCCAGCAGCGGCTGGATGAACTCATCCTCGTTCCCGAAGCCAGCTAGCACCGTGACGTCAACGTCTCTTGTCAGCCGCGGCTCCCCCCAACGGAGAACCGCCAGCCCGCCAATCATGCAGAAGCCCCACCCTCGCGACTCCATAAAGCCCTGCAGCTCTTGTGCAGCGGCGAAAACCGGAGTCATCGACTCTCGCTCTTGCGCAGCTTCGCGAACCACGCTTGCTGCTCCACCAGCCCCGACGTCGTCCACCGGTGCTCGTCTTTTCGCACCGGCAAAGCGACTCCAAACAACTGCCGCACCGCCTCCCGCGTGTCCACCGACCGCAACTCCTCCGCCCGCAGCCTCTCTAACTCCGCCCCGGCGCGCTTCCACCGCTCGACGTGCTCCCGCAGCCTCGCCCGCTCCCCGTCGCTCATCGCCTCCAGCATACGTCTCGCCCTATACTCAAGGCCAGATGGTCGTTCTGCGTGCTCTTTTGCTCTTGCTGACGCTCCTCTCCGCCGCCTGCAATCTCACCTCCGACCTCCCTTCCCACGGCCTCGTCGCCGACTTCGAACTCACCGACCAGACCGGTGCAACCTTTAAGAGCAAAGACCAGCTCACCGGCAAGATCTGGATCGCCGACTTCTTCTTCACCACCTGCCAGGGCCCCTGCCCCCGCATGTCTTCCCAAATGCGCCGCATCCAGGAAGGCCTTCTCGACTACCCCAACATCCACCTCGTCTCCTTCACGATTGACCCCAAGAACGACACTCCGCCCGCCCTCGCCGAGTACGCCAAACGCTTCAAAGCCCAGCCCGGCAAGTGGCATTTCCTGACCGGGCCTCTCCCCGCGCTGCATCAAATCAGCCGGTACTCCATGATGCTCGGCGACGTTGACGGCTCCCTCCAGCACAGCACCCGCTTTGTGCTCGTGGACCAGAAAAGCCGCATCCGTGGTTTCTATCAATCCGACGAACCCGGCGCCATCGACCGCGTCATCGCCGACGCCAAAACGCTTACGAAAGAACGCCTGTAAATGGAACTCCGCGACCTGCCCACCGTCAACGCGTCGCTCAACGCGCTCGCCACCCTGCTCCTCGTCTACGGCTACGTTCTCATCCGGCAGGGCCGCAAAGAGGCGCACCGCAAAGTCATGCTCGCCGCCCTCGCCACCAGCGCCCTCTTCCTGGTCTGCTACCTCGTCTACCACTTCAACGTCGGCTCCGTCCGCTTCCAGAAGCAGGGGCCCATCCGCACCGTCTACTTCACCGTCCTCCTCACTCACACCGTCCTCGCCGCCGCTGTCCCATTCCTCGCCGGCATCACGCTCTTCCGCGCCTGGAAGGGCAGCTTCGCCCGCCACCGCGCCATCGCGCGCATCACGCTCCCCATCTGGCTCTATGTCAGCGTCACGGGCGTCGTCGTCTACTGGATGCTATACCGCCTCTAAGCAGCCCGGCCCGACTCCTTCCGGCCCGCACGCGTCAGCGGTCATGATCGCTCACCGGCGAAACCCGCGGCGAAGAACCCGGTTCGCCGCCACTAGCGCGCCCCCCGCAATCAGCCAGACCGTCGACGGCTCTGGAACCACCTCAATAGCTCCGTTCGCCACCTCTGCTCCAAAAGGCTGCGCAAAAGCATCCGTCAACTCGGAAATCTCAAGATCCACCAGGCTGATGCCGCTCCCCACCCCAGCAAACGTCAGATCGGCGAGCACGAACCCCTCCGGCTGCGAAGCCACCAAGTCCTCCGGATCAGCGAAAAACACCGCCCGGACGGACGCCAGCCCGAGGTCGAGAAGCTCCCACTGCCCCAGGCCGTCGAACTCGCCCGGCGCGGCGAACAGAACGCTCGTGAGCGAAACGATGGCCGGATCCCAAGTGACGAAGAAATCGTAGCCCCCCAGCCGGTTCTCGTTGAGGCCATCCACCCGGACCGAAACCACGCCCGAGTTCGTGATCTTTTGGTAATCCGGCGTCACGCTCAAGGTCGCGGCAAAGGTGGGCGCCGCGCAACTTACCAGCACTGCGAGAAGTATCCGTTTCACCATTCACCTCCTAAGGCGCGCAGTTCGGCTTCGCGCATTGCAGCGCGCACCGCCTCGCATCAGACACCGTCACCAGCCGGTCGCCCGTCACGTCCAGCGGATTACCAGCCTCCGCTTCCGTCCCGATCGCCGCCATGATCTCCGCAATGTCGGCCTCGTCCACGGCGCCGCTTTGGTTCACGTCACACAGCAGCTGGGGACGCACCCGAATCCACTCCGTCAGCAGTGTTTCACCGGGCGTCGCCAGGCCCCCGCAACTGTCGGCGTGCACTGCTGTCACAAAAAAGTCGCCCGCGAAGTTCGACGGCACTGAAGCCGGCCCGGTGAAGCTGAGGGTACCGGCTCCGTCGGCGGCCGCAAGGTCGATTGCCGAGGGCGTCAGCGAGAACGTGCCTGGTTCGCCCGGAAAGCCCGGCGCCAGCGCGCCGCCGACCCCGGGTATGAACTGCGCCGACAGCGATACGTTGCACGGCCCCGCAATCGGCGGTACCCGCGCCAGCCCCAGTTCGATCGGAATGCTCAAGTCCCGCCTCTGCAGCGCCAGCAACGGTACGTCTTTGAAGTTCAGGATCTCGCGCGAGTGCTTCACCGCCGCCGGCAGGTTCTTGTCGATCACGAAGCGCGTCTGCATTCCGTAGCACTGGTTGCACGCCAGCGTCCGGTTGCGCGGCGTCGCGCACGGCAGCACATAGTCGCGTTTCGGCGGGTCCTGCGCCACGAACGCCTTATCGTCTCTGTTCAACGCTTCGTCCCGGCTCAGGCATGCCATCTCCCACCCCGCCACCGGCATGGTGAAGAAATGCACCGTCGAAGTCTGCATGATCTCCCGCACCGAGCGGATGCCTTTGATCGGCGCCCCCGCGTCGTCTTTGTACCGGCCGGTCAGCGTTCGCGTTCGATGGCCCGCCCCCGCCGGCCCCGGCGGCTTGCCTTCGCGCTGGTTGTTCGACGGACGCGAGATCCCGTCCTGCACTGGCGTCCGGTCGTTCGGATCGCGCGGCAGCGAACCGGTCACGAAACGCAGCGGCACGCTCGCGCCCGCGGCCAGGCTTTGCAGCACCCGGCAGCCCATGTTCCCGATCGCCGAATCGAGGTCCGTGTTCGAAGTCTCCTTCGAGCACTGCAATTGCGTCCCCGCCGCCTTCACCGTCACCACGGCGCTGCCCAGCGAGAGTTCCCTGCCCGCCACCACAAACCGGCTGTCCCCTCGCACACACACCATCACCTGTTGCGCCGCCGCCGCCGTGTTCTTGACGGTCACCAGCGTTTCCATGTCCTGGTTGCCCGCCGCCTTCGCGGGAATGTTGGTCTGGATCGAGTATTCCAGTTGAAGCGCGGGAACCGGCTTCAGCGCAACTTGACCCGATGCAAGGGTCGCGGCACAAACAAGGCCGCATCCCAGTAAACTTCTCTGCATAGACACCAGCCCAGTGGAGAGATACGGGATTTTCAGCCGCTTTTACCCATAAGTCAATGGCTGAGTCGAAATTGTTTACGGAACTAGTACCAGAGGTCCGTGTTCCGGCACCAGTACCCGACCGGCGATAATCGCTGGAATGAAGATCCGCGAAATTCGCGCGGTGGGCCTTCGCGGCCGCACCCCCGAAGGCGGCTGGTCGAACGAACTGCGCCCCGAAGACTGCGTGCATACGTTGGTGGCCGTTCTGACCGGCGACGGCGCTACCGGCTGGGGCAGCGTCTTCACCAGCGAGTCCCTGGTGCGCGCCTCCCTCGAAGTCCTCCGCCCTCTCTACACCGGCGAGAACGCCCTTGAGCCCCGTCGCGTGTCGGAAAAACTCCACCAACACACCTTCTGGCAAGGCCGAGGCGGCGCCATCACCCACACCATCAGCGGCATCGATATCGCCCTTTGGGACCTGCTCGGCAAAGCCACCGGCCAGCCCGTCGGACGCCTCCTCGGCGGCCGCTACCGCGACCGCGTCCGCCCCTACGCGTCTCTCCTGATGAAGCGCCCCGAAGAGATGCCCGCCGAACTCGACCGCCCCAAACAACTCGGCTTCCGTGCCTTCAAGATCGGCTGGGGCCCCTTCGGCCAGGAAAGCGCGGCGCTCGACGAAGCCATTGTCCGCGCCGCCCGCGACTGCATCGGTCCCGACGCACAACTCATGGTCGATGCCGGCGCCAGTAACGCCTACTGGCCCCGCGACTACAAATGGGCCCTCCACACCGCCGGCATGCTCGCCGCTTACAACGTCACATGGTTCGAAGAGCCCATCGTCCCCGATGACCTCGACGGCTACGTCGCCCTGCGCCGCGCCGCCAAAGTCGCCATCTCCGGCGGCGAAGTCCTCACCCGCCGCCAGACGTTCCAACCCTGGATCGAACGCGGCGCCTTCGACATCGTCCAACCCGACGTCACCAAGGTTGGCGGCATCAGCGAAGAATACGCCATCGCCGCCTCCGCCTTCGACCACGGCATCAAGTTCGTCCCGCACGGCTGGAACACCGCCGTCGGCGTGGCCGCCGACCTCCAACTCGTCTCCGCCTTCGCCGGGGCCGACCTCGTCGAGTACATCAGCGGCTCCCCCTTCGTCGACGACCTGGTCGAAGGCGGCTGGCGCCTCGACGCCGAAGGCATGCTCGAAATCCCCTCCGCCCCCGGGCTCGGCATCGACATCGACCTCGCCGCCCTCGCCGAGTTCTCCGGCCAGAAAGAGCGCGCCCTGCGGGCTACATTCGCCTAGCAGCTAGAGAAGCCGAAACTGCCGGAGGCGCTTCGCCTTCCCATCGAACGTGAATGTCTCGGTGCACCCCGCCCACTCTCCCAGCGCCCCGATCAACGCGTCCGAAAACGAGCCGTCTCCCGTCTTCAACGCAACCATCGCCGTGAAAGCCTCCTGTTCGTTCTGCACAAGCAGACTGTCCGCCTGGAGAATGCGCTCCACTGCCGCGGCGATCTCCTGATCCGACAAGCCGTAGACCCGCTCGAGCACCCAGACCGTCTCAACTAACGTGACCAGGCTGACGAAACCAGGACGATCTGCCGTCAGCTGTCCCTCGATGATTCGCGTCGCTCGCGGTGATTGCAACGGATCGTCTTGCGCGAGGTATCTCACCAGGACGTTCGTACCCAGACCGATCACCGCTGCTCGCTACGCCCTTTCTCGGCCGCACCTTCGGCAGCCGCCGTCGACATGTCCCCGAGCGACGCGCGCCCGCGAGCTCTCACCATGCCCTTCAACCTGGACGTGGGGATCTTCGGAAGGATCACTACGCTGCCGTCGGGATGTACGAAGAACTTGATCCGGTCCCCAGGCTGCAACCGGAGATGATCCCGAATCGCCTTGGGAATCGTGGTCTGTCCCTTGATGCTGAGTGCGGACTCCATAGGTTCGCCTCTTTACATTATGAGAAAAGTAAAGAGCCGCTGACCCCATTTCTCCCCCACGCTACACTCAAGAAAACGCCGCCTCCGACTTTTTTTAGTTCCCCGGCGTCTCTACTCATGTGGAGCGATAGTCCTTGATCTTCAGAGAGGTCGAAGATCGCGATCTCATCGTGAAAGCCCGCAAGGGCAGCGTCGACGCCTACAACGTCCTCGTCTCGCGCTGGGAGAAGCGTGTCTTCAACTACCTCCTGAAGCTCGTCGGGGACCGCGAAGACGCACTCGACCTGACGCAGGAGGTCTTCCTCAAGGCCTACCAGAACCTGCGTAAGCTCGAAGACGTCTCGCGGTTCACGGCATGGCTCTTCCGGATCGCGCATAACGAGGCGTACTCCCTCCTCCGCAAGGTCCGGCCCGACGGCGAGCTGCCGGAGCAGTCCGATGTCCGCGGGAACACCCCGCACCTGCTCCCGGCCGAGTTGAACCTCGCCGTCGAACGCGCCCTTTCGGCCCTCACCGCCGATCAGCGCGAAGCCGTCGTCCTCAAGGTCTATCAAGGCTTGAAGTTCGAAGAGATGGCCGACGTGCTCGGCTGCCCGGTGTCGACGGTGAAGTCCCGTCTCTACACCGCCCTCGACAACCTCAAGGACGTGCTCGCTCCCATACGAAGAGACGCGAGGTCGTGATGCGCTATGCCCTGCCCCGAATTTGATTGGAAAGCTTACGTGCTCGAAGAGCTGCCCGCCGCGGACGCGGCCCGCGCCGGCGAGCACGCCCTCCACTGCCCCGCCTGCGCCGAGGAACTCGAACGCCTCCGCCTCACCCACGCCGCCCTCGTCGCCGTCCCCGATGAGGAGCCGCCGCGCCGCATCTCCTTCGTCTCCGATAAAGTCTTCGAACCCCGCTGGTGGCAGCGTTTCCTCGCCTCCGGGCCGCAACTCGGGTTCGCCTCCGCGGCGATGCTTTCCATCGCCCTCCTTGTGAACGCCTTCACCCGCCCCGCCGCCGCCCCGCCGGTTCCCGCTCCGGCCGGCGTCGACGAGGCGCGGGTGGCGGCGCTCGTCAACCAGCGCCTCGACGCCGAACTCTCGCGCCGCCTCCCCGCGGCCGTCAACGCCGCCCTCCAACAATCCGCCACCCACAGCGACCGCCAGGTCAAACTCGCCCTCGCCGACTTCGAAAAGAAGCTCGAATTCGAACGCCGCGCCGACCTCGTCGCCGTCGAAGAGAACTTCCGCCTCCTTCGTGAACGCCTCACCCGCGTCTACGTCGCATCGAACACCGTGGGAGGCGAATGATGCACACCGCCCTCATCCTCGCCCTGATGGCCTCTGCCGCCACCGCGCAGGAGCCGCCCCGCGTCAACCGCGCTGCACTCGCGGGCGTCGAACGCGCCATGAACATGCGTTGGGAACGCCTCATCCCCGACAACCCCTACGGCCTCCTGGGAATGACCCGCGGCGTGTACCTCGACAGCTTCGGCGCCGTCTTCTCCGCCGAAGTCAACCTCGTCATCGCCCCCGGCCCCTCTCCCTTCCGCAGCAAGATCACCGAACAGGAACTAGCCGAGATCAAGCGCAAGAAGACGGAACGCCTCCCCATCCTGCGCGCCAACATGAAGCAGGCCCTCCTCGGCGCAGCCATGTCCGTCGACACCGTCCCCCTCGAAGAACAAATCGTCGTGGCCGTCTCCCTCTTCCACCACTCCTGGGAAGACTCCAAGGGACTCCCGCAACAGATCGTCATGCGCGGACAGCGCAAACAACTCGTGCAGGCCGCCGCTACCCAGTCCGTCCCCGACAATATCATCCAGGTGAAAGAGTACTGATGCGCCTCGGCGAAATGCTCCTCGAGCGCCGCCTCATTACTCCCGACGACCTCAACCGCGCCCTCGAACTTCAAAAAGAACGCGGCGAAAAAATCGGCAAGATCCTCATCGACCTCGGCTTCGTCTCCGCCAAAGACGTCCTCGTTACCCTCTCCGAACAGCTCGGTACCCCCCTCGTTACCATTGACGGGCCCCCCGCCGTTTCTCCCGAAACCGAAGCCCTCTCGACGAAGTTCCTCCGCCAGTTCCGCGTGCTCCCCCTCGCCATCGAGGACCACACGCTCACCCTGGCCATGTCCGACCCCCTCGACTTCGAAACCATCTCCGCCGTCAAATCCGCCACCGGCCTTCGCATCAAACCGGTCCTCGCCGCCGAAGCCGAAATCCTCGAGTCCATCGATAAACACTACGGCGACTCCGCCCGCGCCGCCGACACCGGCGCCCCCGAAGACGCCGAAGCCGCCGCCGACCTCGAACACCTGCGCGACATGGCGAGCGAAGCGCCCGTCATCCGCATGGTCAACGCGATGATCGCCGCCGCCGTCGAAAAGCGGGCCAGCGACATCCACCTCGAGCCCTTCGAGAAGGAGTTCCGCGTCCGCTACCGCATCGACGGCGTCCTCTATAACCAGGAACCCCCGCCCCGCGACGCCAAAGCCGCCGTCATCTCGCGCGTCAAGCTCATGGCGAAGCTCAACATCGCCGAACGCCGCCTCCCCCAGGACGGCCGCATCAAAATCAAAACCATGGGCCGCGAAGTCGACCTCCGCGTCTCCACCCTCCCCACCCTCTACGGCGAAAGCGTCGTCATGCGCCTCCTCGACCGCTCTGCCGGCGACTTCTACGACCTCCGCAGCCTCGGCTTCGACCAGCACATGCTCAGCCGCATGGAGTACTACACGTCGCTCCCGCACGGCATCTTCCTCGTCACCGGCCCCACCGGCAGCGGCAAGTCCACCACCCTCTACTCCGCCCTGAAACGCATCAACCAATCGGATAAGAAGATCATCACCATCGAGGACCCCGTCGAGTATCAGATGGACGGGATCAAC
The DNA here is from genome assembly GCA_033763935.1 of Bryobacteraceae bacterium. Classification (GTDB taxonomy): domain Bacteria; phylum Acidobacteriota; class Terriglobia; order Bryobacterales; family Bryobacteraceae; genus DALYJJ01. The sequence continues at coordinate 93,142 of JANRJO010000088.1, read as the reverse complement.
CAGATCCACGTCAACGGCCAGATTGGCCTCACCTTCGCCGCCGGTCTCCGCCACATCGTCCGCCAGGACCCCGACGTCATCATGGTCGGCGAAGTCCGCGACCGCGAAACCGCCGACACCGCCATCCGCGCCGCCCTCACCGGTCACTTCGTCTACTCGACGCTCCACACCAACGACGCCCCCAGCGCTATCACCCGCCTGACCGACATGGGCGTCGAAAACTACCTGATCACGTCATCGCTCGTCAGCGTCCTGGCCCAGCGCCTCGTCCGCGTGATCTGCCAAAACTGCCGCGAACCCGCCGGCCCCCGCGTCGCCCCCACCGGCGAAACCATCAACACCTGGCGCGGCCGCGGCTGCGACCAGTGCTTCGGCTCCGGCTTCACCGGCCGCGTCGGCATCTTCGAACTCATGGAACTCAACGACGAGATCCGCAAGCTCATCATGGCCAATGAAGACGCCGTCGCCATCACCGCCGCCGCCCGCCGCAACGGCATGCGCAACCTCCGCGAAGACGGCTGGCTGAAGGTCGCCGCCGGCGTTACGACGGCCGACGAAGTCATGCGCGTCACCCAGGAATTCTGACGCTCGAGGCGCGCCGTCGGAAGTCCTCACGCACTGGGACGGATCGGCAGTCTCCGGATTCGGATCGCCTCCTCCGTCACCGTTACGAAACACCCTGCGCTCAGTTCCCGCCCGACTCGTTCGAGCACTGCTTGAATCATGTCCGCCGCATCGCGGGCCTTCAATCGCTGCATTCTGAGTCGTATCACTAAGGGGGCGCCGCCACCGCACGTTGCGATCAAGGCATGGAAGTCCGCGTCGAGCGTCACAATGCAGTGTCCGTTCTCGCGCGCGTGCTCGATGATTAATTCATCGTCAGCCATAGACATGCCTAACTCCCCCGCGTGAACCGTCTCAATGCCGGCTTCTCGAAGGAGGGTTGCCGCTGAGCGAGGAAGCCCCTGATCCAGAAGGAGCTTCATGCCACCCGGAAGGCGATGATATCTTCCAGGTTGGCGGCGGCGAACTCGAGAGCTTGTCGAACGTCTTCGTCCTGAAGCTCCGGATAGTCGCGGAAAAGCTCGTCCCGGCTCGGATACAAAGACACTGCCTCGACTACTCGCCGCACCGTCAGGCGCATCCCTCGGATGCATGGCTGTCCGTTCATCTGCCTCGGATCCACCGTGATGCGGTCAAAGCCTGCAGCCGTCATTTTGTTCCCCGTTAGCCTCTCATTCTACGCTCGCCCGTGCCCACTGTCAGCGGCCCGAGTTCGTCCCTACGGCACCGAACTCCTTACATGATCGCATCCCCTCCGTTCCCTCCGCCCCCCAAACCTCGCCCCCTCCGACTTTTTCCCCCTCCACCGCGTCTCTCATTCTGGAGCGGCAGCCCGTGATCCTGATGCAAACCCCGTGACCACCTTCTACTTCAAAGCCGTCGCCTCCGACGGCAAAGTCCGCACCGGCACCCTCGCCGCCGAAACCGAGAAGTTCGTCGCCGCCGAGCTCCGCAAGCAAGGCCTCACCCCCGTCTACGTCGGCCTCGAGCAGAAGAAAGGCCTCGAACTCAGACTCCCCTCCCTCGGCGGAGGCCGCCGCAAAGACGTCCTGTTCTTCACCCAGGAAATCTCCACCCTCCTCAACGCCGGCGTCCCCCTCGACCGCGCCCTCTCCATCACCAGCGAACTCACCGACCGCCCCCACTTCCGCACCGTCGTCCTCGACGTCCTCCGCATCCTCAAGGGCGGCAAATCCCTCGGCGACAGCCTCGCCTCCCACCCCGAATACTTCAGCGAAATCTACATCAACATGGTGCGCGCCGGGGAAGCCGGCGGCTCCCTCTCCGTCATCTTCGAGCGCCTCGCCGAATTCGAACGCACCCGCGACGACCTCCGCAACTACATCGTCTCCTCGATGGTCTACCCCACCCTCCTCGCCCTCGTCGGCATGGGCTCCATCTTCGTCCTCCTCAACTTCGTCGTCCCCCGCTTCGCCACCGTCTTCGAAGACTCGCGCATGGCGATGCCCCTCCCCACCAAGATCCTCCTCGAGGTCAGCCGCATCGTCCGTACCTACTCCCTCGCCGCCTTCGCCGCCCTCGCCGGCGCGCTGATCGTAGCCCGCGCCTACATTCAGACCACCGCCGGCCGCCTCTGGTGGGACACCTTCCGCCTGAAGATCCCCCTCCTCGGCATCGCTCTCCGCAAAGCCGAAACCGCCCGCTTCGCCCGCGCCATGGCGACCCTCATCGCCAACGGCGTCCCCCTCGTCCAGTCCCTCAACATCTCCCGCGCCATCCTCAACAACCGCCGCATCTCCGCCTCCCTCGAAACCGTCAGCCAGGGCGTCAAGCGCGGCGAAGGCATTGCCAACCCCGTCCGCCGAGCCGGCGAATTCCCGCCCCTCGCCGCCCACCTGCTCGCCGTCGGCGAAGAGACCGGCCGCCTCGACCAGATGTTCACCCGCATGGCCGACATCTATGAGTCCGAAACCCGCGACTCCATCAAACGCTTCACCTCCCTATTCGAGCCGCTCATCATCCTCGTCATGGGCGTCCTCGTCGGCGTCCTCATCCTATCCATGCTGCTGGCTATCACCAGCATCAACGACGTGGCAGTGTAGAAGAAAGATATGAAACAGCGAACCCGACGTCCCCGCCCGCAAGCCGGCATCACCCTCATCGAGATGCTGGTGGTGGTCACCATCATCGCCCTCTTCGCGGCGCTCGTCGCCCCCAGCATGCTCAAGAAGAGTGACACCGCCCGCGTCACCCAGGCCAAGGCACAAATCAACTCCTTCATGACCGCCCTCGGCGCCTACAAGCTCGATACCGGCGTCTTCCCCGCCACGGAGCAGGGCCTGCAAGCCCTCCGCGTCAAGCCCGCCAACGTTAACAACTGGGCCGGCCCGTACATGCCGAAAGAGATCCCCAACGATCCCTGGGGCCGCCCGTACACCTACAAATTCCCCGGCGATAACGGCGACGAGCCCGACATCATCAGCCTCGGCGCCGACGGCCAGCCCGGCGGCGCCGGCATCAACGAAGACATCGTGAGCTGGAAGTAATGCGCCCCCGCCCGCGCGAAGCCGGCATCACGCTCCTCGAAATGCTCGTCGTCGTGACCCTCATCGGTCTCCTCGCGGGCATCAGCTACCCCAGCGTCGCCGCCGGCCTCGAAACCCTCCGCCTCACCCAGGCCTGCGATACCGTCGCGTCTCTCCTCAACGGCGCCCTCAACCGCGCCGAACGCCGCCAGGAAGCCGTCGAAATCGAAATCGCCCGCGCGGCCCGCACCGTCACCCTCCGCGGCGCTCTCCCCGGCTTCACCCGCTCCTTCACCCTCCCCGACGGCGTCTCCATTGACCGCGTCCTCCCCGCCCAATCCGAACCCGACGAAGACACCCGCCGCTTCCTCGTCTACCCCAACGGCACCACGCCCCGCATCGCCATCGAGCTCTCCAACGCCCGCGGCTCCAAACGCCGCGTCCGCCTCGACCCCATCACCGGCGTCCCCCAAGTCGAGCGCCTATGAACCGCCGCCCCGCCCATCAAGGCTTCACCCTCCTCGAAGTCCTCGTCGCGACCCTCATCATGGCCATCGCCATCACCGCCCTCCTCTCCAACCTCTCCACCTCCCTCCGCAACGCCGCCCGCCTCACCGATACCGACCGCGCCTCCCTCCTCGCCCGCCGCAAAATGGACGAACTCCTCACCCAGGCCCGCCTCCCGCGCGGCGTCGAATTCGGCGGCCCCCTCGAACCCGCCCACGGCGTCGAAGGCGCCTGGCGCGCCCGCGTCACCCCCTTCGAAGCCCCGCCCCGCGTCGTCCCCGGCATGTCCGTCCTCGACCGCATCGAACTCCAACTCACCTACAAATCCACCAGCGGCCGCGACCGCACCTTCACCCTCGAAGCCTACCACCGCACTAAACTCACCGAACTCGATCTCGGCACTGCCACGCCATGACCACCCCCAGCACCAAAGGCGTCACCCTGATCGAACTCCTCATCGCCATCACCCTGGTCAGCCTCCTCTCCGCTGCCGGCCTCGTCGCCCTCCGCGTCGGCGTCAATGCCATGGACCGCGCCAATGACCGCGCCCTCCGCAATCGCCGCGCCCTGGGCGCTCAGCGCGCGCTCGAACAACAACTGGCCGGCTTCATGCCCGTCCGCGCCAAGTGCCTCCCCCAAAACCCCGGCGCCCCCGGCGGCTTCGTCCGCTTCTTCCAGGGCGAACCCACCCAGATGCGCTTCGTCTCCAGCTACTCCCTCGAAGAAGCCGGCCGCGGCCGCCCCCGCATCCTCGAATACCTCGTCATCCCCGGCGAGAAAGGGGAAGGCGTCCGACTCGTCGTCAACGAACTCCCCTACGCGGGCCCCGAAACCATGACGCCCCTTTGCCTCGGCCTCGCCCCCGACCCCGAAGCCGCCACGTACCTCCCGCGCTGGCTCCCCGCCGAGCCCGGCCCGCAATCCTTCGTCCTCGCCGACCGACTCGCCTCCGCCCGCATCCTTTATCAGGAGCCCCTCCAGCAGCCACCCTTCGAACGCTGGCTCCCCCGCTGGCCCCGCACCGAATGGCCCACCGCCGTCCGCATCGAACTCGCGCCGCTTCAGCCCGACCCCTCCCGCCTCCTCCCGCTCAGCATCACCATCCCCCTCCGCGCCCAGCGCAACCCCGAGGCGATCTATGTCGACTAGAGCCGCCCGCAAAGGAGGCGCCCTCCTCGCCGTTCTCTGGCTCGCCGCCGCCCTCTCCGCCATCGCCTTCGCCGTCGCCTCCACTGTTCGCGGTGAAACCGAACGTGCCGCCACCGCGCAGGACGGCGTCCGCTCCTACTACCTCGCCACCGCCGGCATCGACCGCGCCATTCTCTACTTCCAGTGGGGCGGCATCCTCAACCCCGATGGCTCCCCCCGCTATTACGTCCCCGGCCTTCCCCGCTACCGCTTCCAGTTCCCCACCGGCGAAGCCTTCGTCGAACTCATCCCCGAAATCGGTAAGCTCAACGTCAACGGCGCCCGCCCCGACGAACTCCTCCGCCTCCTCCTCGCACTCGGCGCCGAGCCCGCCCGCGCCGCCGACATCACCCAGGCCATCGTCGATTGGCGTACCCCCACCCTCGCCCCCACCGCCTTCGACGCCCACTATTTGTCCCTCACTCCGTCTTTCCGCGCCCGCCACGCGTCCTTCGAAGAGATTGAAGAACTTCTGTTGCTACGCGGTATGACGCCCGACCTCTTCCATGGCAGCTACGAACGCAACGCCGAAGGCCGCCTCCTCCCGCGTCCCGGCCTCCGCGACTGCCTCACCGTCTACGGCGCCGGCCTCGGCATGCTCGACATCAATACCGCTGAGCCCGCCGTTATGTCCGCCGTCGGCATCCCGCCCGACGCCATCGCCATGATCATGACCCGCCGCCTCGCCGGCCCCATCCTCCCCCCGGAAGCCGCCAATTTCGCCCGCATGGGCCCCGCCCTCCAGCGGCTCACCGTCGTCACCTATCCCCTCGTGACCCTGCGCTCCACCGCCCGCCTCCGCCTCGGCGACGGTAAGCTCTCCGACCTCCGCCGCACCGTCTCCGCCGTCGTTAAACTCGCCGGCAAAGGCGCGGAATCCGGGCCCACGACGCTCCGCTGGTACGACAACGCCACTCCCGGTCCAGAGGTCGTCGCATGGCCCTGACAATGGATCCCGCCCTCCGTAAGTGGCTCTCCTTCGGCTCCGGCGTCGGCATCGAAATCGGCGCCCGCGACCTCCACGTCACCGTCGTGCGCGTCCGCCCCTCCGGCGTCCGCCTCCTCGCGCAGACCACCATCGACAACTACCGCCAGCGCCCCGCCGCCGAATGGGGCACCGACTACAACGCCTTCCTCCGCAAACACGCCGCCGCCCACCTCACCGCCACCGTCCTCGTGCCGCGCAACGAAGTCATCGTTCGCCTCGCCCCCTTCCCCGGCGTCGCCGACAAAGATCTCCCCGCCGCCCTTCGCTACCAGGCCGACTCCTTCCACCCCTGGCCCGAAGACGAAGCCCTCTACGATTGGTCGCGCCTCGGCCGCACCGCCATGGTCCTCATCGGCATCGCCCGCCGCGAAGTCGTCGAGCGCCACGCCGAACTCTTCACCGAAGCCGATGTCCGCGTCTCGCACTTCAGCTTCAGCGCCGCGGCGTTCTACTCCGGCGTTCGCTTGCTGAAGACGCCTCCCGAACAAGGCCTCCTCGCCACCCTCCCGCTTGAAACCGGCGAAGTCGAAGTCTACGGCGAATCGAGCGAACGTCCCCTCTTCTCCGCCACGTTCGATCTCCCCCCGGGCCGCGCCGCCGCCCTCTCCGCCGCCGAACTCCGCATGCCCGTCGAGGCCGCGCACGATCCTTTGGCGCTGCTCCCACCGGCGCAGTCCCCCGAGCCCCCCAAAGCCCCGCTCTCCTACGCCGCCGCCCTCCTCTCCGCCTGCCCCCGCCTCTCGCTCGGCCTCAACCTTCTCCCCGCCGAACGCCGCAGCACAAGTTCCCGCCTGATGTACGTCCCCACGGTGGCCCTTGCGTCCGTCCTGCTGCTGATGCTCGCCGCCCTCGGCATCCAGGCCGCCTGGGAGGACCGCCGCTACCTCCAGGCCATCAACGCCGAAGTCGCCCAGCTTGAGCCGCAGGTCCGCAAGGCCGCCTCCCTCGACGGCGCCGTCGCCAAGGCTCGCGCCCGCACCCGCCAGCTCGACCAGTTCCGCCGCCGCTCCGCCGACGACATGGAGGTCCTCAAGGAAGCCACGCGCCTCATCCCGCCCCCCGCCTGGCTCAGTTCGCTCGAGGTCACTCGCACCGGCGTCCTCTTCGCCGGCGAAACCGAACAGGCCGCCGGCCTCCTCAAGACCCTCGACGAATCCCCTCTGTTCAAGGACTCCGACTTCGCCCTCGGCATCGCCCGCGTCGGCGCCATGGAAGCCTTCCGCATCCGGTCCCAACGGGAGATCCCGCAGCGATGAGCGCCTTCTACGAAAAGAACAAGCGCGCCCTCCTGCTGCTCCCCGTCGTGCTGCTCCTCGCCCTCCTCGTCTATCGCAACCAGTCGGGCGAAGCCACCGAAGTAGTCGCCGCCGACACCGCCGACCTCGCCTCCGCCGAGCGCCGCCTCCAGCGCCTCCGCCGCCAGGCCGCCGACATCCCCGCCAAGCGCGAAACCCTGAAGCAGGCCATGGCCGAACTCGACCTCCGCGAGAAAGGCCTCATCCGCGCCGAAACCGCCATGCAGGCCCAAGCCCAGGTGCTTCAGGTCGTGCGCCGCATTGCGCGAGCCCAAGCCCCGCCCGTCGAGATCAAGAACGTCGAGCTCTCCCAGCCGCGCCCCCTCGGCGACGACTACGGCGAAGTCGCGGTCGCCGTCTCCCTCGATTGCCGCATCGATCAGGTCATCAATATCCTCGCCGCCCTCACCGAACAGCCCGAACTCATCGCCACCAATGAGCTCCGCCTCGGCGCCGCCACCAACAAGGAGAAAACCGTCCCCGTCCGCTTGACCGTCAGCGGCATCGTCCCGCGCAAGCTCATCCCGGAGAAGCGAGGTTCGTCGTTTTGAAGCATCGCCTCCTTCTCGTCAATCTCGCCCTGCTCGCCTTGATCGGCCTCGCCGGCTGGCGGCTGCGCCAGAACTGGTTTGAAGCCCGCGAGCGCGAGCAACTCCTCTTCGGCCGCAAGCTCAACCCCACCGCCGTCACGCCCCTGCCGCCCTATCCGCCTACGCCGCCCCTCTCCCCCGGCGCCTACCTCGAAGTCGCCCAGAAAATGCTCTTCAGCCGCGACCGCAGCGACGTCGTCGTCATCGAGCCCCCGCCTGTCAAACCCATGCCCGCCCTCCCCATCTTCTACGGCGCCATGGACCTCGGCCGCGGCCCCACGATTATCCTCGGCGAAGCCCCCGGCCAGCCCCACCGCGGTTACCGCTTAGGCGAACAAATCGGCGAATTTAAGCTCCTCGCAATCAATAAGACCGAAATTGAGTTCGAATGGGACGGCAAACCCGTACGCCGCAAGCTCGATGAAATCGCCGCCAAGCCCGGCGACGCCGCGGCCGCCGCCGCGCCCCCGCCGCAAGCCACCGCGCCCGCGCCTCAGCAGCCTGGGAACAGCAACCTGTCTCCCTCGGCCAGCGTCCTTGGCGGCACCGTAAAAGCAGCCCCCATGGCCGGCGAGGAAGGCCAGGTCCGCCCCTGCGTCCCCGGCGACACTTCGCCCTCCGGCACCGTCGCCGACGGCTACAAAAAGATCATCTCCGAGACCCCCTTCGGCAAAGTCTGCCGCTGGGAGCCCCAACGGTGAGAAAGAGGAATCCCATGAAGCGAATCGTCCTTGCCCTGCTCCTGCCCCTCGCGCTCTGCGCCGCCCCGCCGGCCTCGAAACCTCCCGCGAAAACCGCGAAACCGGGTAAGGCGATCACCGTCCCCGCCGGCGCCACTCAAGTCAAAACCGGCCTCTGGAAACACACCGATAAGGACGGCCAAACCTGGTACTACCGCGAGAGCCCCTTCGGTGTCGTCAAGGTCGCCGAAAAGGACATGACCTTCAAACCCTCCGCCGAAAGCACCACCGCCGCGGCCTACATCAAGGCCACCGAGGACGGCGACAACGTCAAGTTCGAACGCCCCTCTCCCTTCGGCATCGTCCGCTGGTCCAAGAAGAAAGCGGAGCTGAACAACGCCGAGGCCGCCGCCTGGAAGCGGGCCCAGGAAGAAACCGCCAAAGCCGCCCAGGGCCAGGAGAATTAAGTTGAGACCGAGGCTCTTCCAGCTTCTCGTCACCGCCGCGTGCGTTACGGCTGCAGCGTTCGCGCAACAGCCCCCTCCCCAGCAGCCTCCGCTGGTATTGCCCCCCGGCTTCCAGCCGCCCATCCCGCAGCAGCCGAAGCCCGCGGCTCCGAAACCCGAGCCTCCGAAGCCCGAAGCCGCCAAGCCGGCCGCCGCGCCCGCCCAAGCCGCCCCTGCGCAGACCGGCCCTGCGCAAGCCGCGGCCCAGCAGCCGGCCTCCCCCTCCGTCGGCGGCCTTAACCTGCAGAACGCCTCTCTCGTCGAGGTCGTCGACTTCCTCGCCCGCCAGCTCGGCATCAACTACATCCTCGACCCCCGCGTCCGCGGCGCCGTCACCATCAACACCTACGGCGAGACCAAAGACATCGACGCCCGCCAGCTCCTCGACACCATCCTCCGCATCAATGACGCCGCCATGATCCAGGTCGGCTCCACCCACCGCATCGTCCCTCTCGCCGACGTCGCCCGCCTCCCCATCCCCGCCCAAACCCTCGCCGCCGACGAGATCGCCGAAGACGACCGCGCCATGCTCAACCTCGTCTTCCTTAAGTACGCAACCGTCGAAGAGCTCGCCAAGCTCCTCGAACCCTTCATCGGCGCCAGCGGCCGTACCTGGGCCTATCCGCCCGCGAACCTCCTCCTCGTCCTCGACAGCCGCCGCAACATGAAACGGCTCATGGAACTCGTGGCCATGTTCGACGCCGACACCTTCGCCAGCCAGCGCATCCGCCTCTTCGAGGTGGAGAACGGCCGTCCCTCCGATCTCGCCCGCGAACTCGAAAGCATTCTCAGAGGCATCTCCCTCAGCGATAAGGCCACCCCAATACGCTTCCTCCCCCTGAATCGAATCAATACCCTGGTCGTCGTCGCCCCCAATCCCGGCGTCTTTACCGAAGTCGAGAAGTGGCTCCGCAAGATCGACGTCGCCGTGAAAGCCAAGGCCGGCGCCACCGACAACTTCGTCTACCGCGTCAGGTACGGCCGCGCCGACATGCTCGCCATGGCCATCATGCAGCTCTACCTTGGAATTCCCTTCGGAATGGGTGGATTCGGCATGGGTGGCATGGGCATGGGCGGCTTCAACGGCGGCATCGGCGGATTCAACGGAGCCATGGGCGGCTACGGCGGAGGCGGTATGGGCAGCGGCGGTTTCAACCCCGCTATGATGGGCGGCTATGGCGGCATGGGAGGCTATGGTGGCATGGGAGGCTATGGCGGCATGATGGGCGGCTACGGCGGCATGGCCATGATGCCCAACGTCATGCCCGCCATCGGGGCCTCCGGCGTCACCACTCCCGTCGGCTCGGCCGCGCTTGGTGGCAGTGCCGCCACCACCGCCGGCGGCTCAACCACCTCTGCAGGAGGCGCCGCCGATCAGACCGGCTCCTACCTCGGCGCCAACAACCTGTTCCCGTTCGCCAACCTCCGCATCCCCCGCGTTATCCCCAACCCCATGGACAACACCCTCCTCATCCAAGCCACCGCCGATGAGTACGAGGCTATCCTGAAACTCCTCCGCGACCTCGACGTTCCCCCGCGCCAGGTCCTCGTCGAGGCCAAGGTCTATGAGGTCAGCCTCGACAACGCGTTCTCCGCTGGTGTCGTCGCCTCCCTCCAGCGGCTTGGCCAGCGAACTCCCACCGGTCTCAGCCCCATCCACCAGTTGCAGGGCAGCACCTCTGTGGGGGGCCTCTCCCTTACGGCAGGAACCCTCGTGGGTGCAACTCGCGAGCTTTTGGCGGCGCTCAACGCCCTGGAGTCCGCGCGCAAAGCCAAGGTCATCTCGGCCCCCACGCTCGTCGCTACCGACAGCATTCCGGCTACCATCAACGTCGGCATCAGCGTCCCCACCCTCTCATCAAGCACGGCCTCGTCGGTCCAAAGCGGCGGCAACACGCTCTTTGCCAACACCATTCAGAACCGCGATTCTGGCGTTCAATTGAGCGTCATCGCTCGTGTCAACCCCACCGGAGTCGTCACCCTCGTCGTCCAGCAGGAGGTCAGTAATCCCATCCCGCCAGCGGAAGGCGGTATCCAGTCGCCGTCCTTTAGCAAACGCACCATCAGCACTCAGGTCACAGTTCAGGACGGCGACATGGTTGCCGTCGGCGGAATCATCCAGGAGACCGATACCGTCAGCAGCGGCGGCGTCCCTGTCTTACACAAGATCCCGATTCTCGGCTCCGCCTTCGGCAGCCGCTCCACCAGCAAGCAGCGGACCGAGCTTCTGGTCTTCCTCACCCCCCGCGTCATCTACGACACCAACGAGCTCGTTGACGCCACCGAGGAGCTGAAGTCCGGCATGAACCGCCTTCGCAAGCTGTACCGCGAATAGAATCTTATTGTTAGCGCTCTAGGGGTGGCTGGGAGGACAACCCTTTCGCCACCCGCCCGCTTAACCCTGGAAATCCCCGTTCAATCCCCCCGAACTACACTTCGCTGCCCCTGCGTTGACCGCCCACTGCCCTCTATCAGATGTTGGTGTCCTGTTCTGTTGGGCGAAATGTGCTTGTTTCGATCATCTTATGCTTGACTTGCCGTCGGCGAAGATGGTAAGAACTATGTGACTGCGTCCAAGACTAACAGCGGCATTCATTCTTGTCGGTGAATCCCGCGAGCACGAAAAAAAGACACAAAGAGGTCGCTACAATTTGAGCGGGCAGAGAGATCAGGGTCTAACGCAAAAGACGGATGGTGACGATGAAAGGTCTTAGTGGCCTTCTTTCATCCCTCAGGCCGTCTCCGTCGGCCCCCGATTCCTGTTGTGATTTGTCGTTGAGGCTCAGGTTGCAAGAGAACTTCCATCAATTCAGATTCTCGTCTCACAAGGAGAAGGAAATGGCAGATCTTCGCAAGTTCATGCCAGTTCTGGCAGTGTTGGTTCTGCTGTCCGTCGCATCGCCGGCGTTCGGTCAGTTAACCTGCTCCACCACAACTGGTGTGCCGCCGCTCGTGCGTGCCGAAGGCATCACGGAGTTGGTCGGTGATATCGTTTACGTTTGTTCCACCCCGGATCCCGATGGTCCCGCAGGGCCCCTCCCCGCGCAGACTTTCCCCCAGCCGATCGTGGTCAACATTCAGATCTTCTTGAACACGAATGTGACCAGCCAACTGCTGGACAGCGTGGGTACCTCGGAGGCTCTCCTCCTGATCAACGAGCCCAGCGCCACGACGACGCCCGCTATCCAGCTCGGTGTCAACGCTCGGCAGGGCACCATTCCTCCGGGCGTCAACAACTCCGTGTCCTGGCTCGGTGTTCCGCTGCTGCCCGCCGGTAGCTCCACGGTCACCATCCGTATCACCAACGTTCGCGCGAACGCCTCCGGCGCTCCCGCTGGCGTCGGTGGCATCCCCGGCCAGATCAACGCGTTTATTTCGATCTCCGGTAGCACCTCGGTTTCGTTGCAGCAGGTGTCTCAGACGGTTGCTTTCGTGCAGCCCGGTCTTACCACCGATGCCACGTCCCTGACGTTGCAGCAGTGCTTCGGCCGCAACACCTCCTTCGGCTCGAGCGTGAATATCACGGACGTGACGTTCATCCGCTTCAATGAAGGCTTTGCTACGGCCTTCAAGCCCCGCACCTCAACTGCTCCACCGTACGCGGTAGACCAGAGGCCGAGCGTCCCGGGTGTGTCGTACAACTCCGAATCTGGCTTCTTGCTGCCGGATGGCGTGAACAACACCATCGGCCTCGCCGACTTCGCCACCCGCCTACAGGCCGCCTTCACCAACGTGCCGAACGGAGCTCGCGTTTTTGTTAGCAACGCCCCGGTCGGTATTCTCAATAGCGGTTCGGCTCGCATCGCCGGCTCCACGCGCGCTGCCGGAAACGGCGGCGTAGCGCCTGACGGCTCGCCCAGCAGCTATATCAACGCCAGTCTGGTCGTGCCCAGCTCGCCCACTGCCCGGAGCTTCGCTCCCTTCTTTAACACGGGCTCTGCGTCGAGCGGCACCGGCCAAATCAGCGCATTCGGGGTTACGTTCCCGACGGGTACCTTCGACGTTGGCACCGGCGCCAACACCAACACTGGCTATGCCGGTGGCTGGTCTGAGATTTCGGTGTCGGGCAACGCCGCCACCGCTGCTTGGTCGGTATCCAACAGCGATCCGAGCGCCCAGGAGAGCCTCATCTTTGCGGTGGCTATCGGCTACACGCCGAACCCGGCCGCTGGCGTGCCCAGCATCGGGGCTCCGATGGCCGCCACCCTCAGCTTCAACCCGCTGAGCTCGGTGACCGTCGCCTCGGGCACTGATGTGGACGTCCCGCGCTTCGTCAACACCAGCCAGCCGCGCAACCTCTACACCATCGTTGCTTGCGTCACCAACCTGCTCTATCCGTTCGTGACCACGGCTCCTGGCTTCGATACCGGTATCGCCATCAGCAACACTTCGCTCGATACCCCGGTCTTCACTGGCACTCCGGCTCAGAACGGCACTTGCACGCTGTACTTCTACCGTGACGGTGCTCTCAACCCGGCAACGCCTCCGGTGACCCCGACCATCGCGGCCGGCGCCACCTACTCCTTCTCCATGGCGACCGGCGATGCCGCGGCTACCCCCGCCATCCCGGCCATCACTGGCTTCAACCGCGGTTACCTGATCGCTCGCTGCGCCTTCCAGTTCGCGCATGGCTACGCGTTCGTCAGCGACCTCGGCTTGACCACCTTCGCCCAGAGCTACGTTGCGCTGGTCATTCCTGATCGCGTCAACAACGTCCGCCTGCCGGATCCGAACACCACGGCTCCTGGCGGTTCGGGCGAGCAGCTCAACCAGTAGTACTGGCTTCAACGCCAAACGAAGAGGAGGGGAGAAATCCCCTCCTCTTTTGTTTTTCCCCGTCCCCTCAGATTTTCCCTCCCGCCGTGATATACTGCGGTTTCCTGCCGCGTCCGACTTCAGTCGGGTCACCCCTACTCGTCTTGATTTTTCTGTATTTGAGGAGCCTCCGTATGCTTCGTCCGAATAATCTGGTCTTGGGCCTGCTCGCTGCAGCGGCTATCCTTGTCCCCTCGCCCGCCCTCGGTCAAGCGGTGCTGATGACCTCCGCCGATCAAAGCGGGTTCCTGTACAACTACTCCATCCAGCCCCTGGCCTTCACGCGGTCCTACGAGGCAGGGCCGAGGATCCTCCGGGTGCTTCCCCATCCCAACGGCCAGCGAATTTATGTCGTAAGCGAAGATCCGAATCGTGGCATTGTCACCATGAACCGTGATTTTCTCGGCGAGGCCGTTCCGCCAAAGAACAACCTGGGATCGATTCGGACGGCTGAACTCACTCCCGATGGCACCCGCCTTCTTGTGCTTGCTGGAAGCTTGCGCGTTTTTCGTACCGACGGCAATGAGGCGGAAGTGACAACGGCCGGCGGCATTGGCGTCGACATCCCCGAGTATCTGGCGGTATCCCTCGACAGCCGCCGTGCTTATGTCCTCAGTCCTACCTCAAACCGTCTCTATGGCATTGATCTGACGAGCCTGGCACAACTTCCCGGCTCACCCGTCACCATTCCTGGAACCCTTAAAGGGATGGCCGTCGGCCCCAACGGTCGGCTTTACATCATCTCCAACACACGCTTCTTCGAGATTGATGGGCGGACGCTCGCCATTCGTGGCGAGACTACCATCAGCGCCAACCCCTCTGGCAAGATAGCCTTCTCGCCGGATGGCCTCCGCGCCTACGTCTTGAACGCTGCTGCTGTCGGAACACAGCCGATACTGATCTTCAATCTGGAAACTCGCGCCCTTGCCGGAGGCGCTGGCGTGACCGGCCAGGTCTTCACCGATATCATCCCGATCACCAATAACCGTGCCTTGGCCCTCTCTGGCGAGAGACGCCTTTTCCTTGCCTCCACTGACGGAGGGCCCGTTACTGAAGTCAGCTTGAACGTCGGGAGTCTTCAGAATGTCCGAGCTGTCATCCCTAGTAACGAGGTGTCCGACGTTCGCACCGTCTTTATCGCTGATGCGGAAACCCTGTACCGCGTCGACGCTCCCACCTTTACCGTCACCGCTACCACCGCTCTCAACACCCCTCCTGGCATTGGCAGTGTCTATTTCCCCCGAACCGCTACCGGTAGCGCCGCCTCTGTCTTCCAGTACAACGGCGTTCAGAACGTCAAGGTGGGCACCATCTCGCTGCCACTTGTCCTCCGTATCGTCAACTCCCTCGGTGAGCCTCTGCCAAACGTCACCGTCACCTTTCAGTCTCTGAACCCCAGCGCGCCCCTGTCCGCCACCGCTGGCGTCTCAAACCCCTTAGGCTATGTCGAAACGGCTGTGACTGCACCCGCCGGACTGGGCGAGTTTCAGGTTCAGGCGACTGTTCCCGGCTTCGCACCTTTCACCTTCACCCTAAATGCCGTGGAGGGCGGCGGTAGCAATCCAACCGACCCGAACACCCCTGTCCCTGGCGCCCCCCGAATCGTCTCCGGCAACGGCCAAGTGGTTGCCAGTTCGAGCCGGACTCCGCAGCCACTCGTCGTTCGGGTTGTGGACGCGCAGAATCGCCCCATCCCTAACGTCCCCGTCGCTTGGAGCGCTGGTTCCGACGCGAGCATCCCTAATAATTCCAACGAAACGTTTACAGACGAGACCGGTACCACCGCCATTTATGCGTTCGGCGCAACATTCATTCCTGGTAATACGTTCGTCAGAGGAACGGTCGTCGCAACTACGCCTGCCGGCTCGGCTACCTTCTTCCTGACGACTCTGGGCACCCAGTCCAACAACCTCTCTTCCTTTGGCGCTAGCCTTAATAGGCCTGACATAGCGACGGGCCGTATCCAGGGCAAAGTCGGTGAAACCCTCGTCGCCCCGTTCGAAGTCAACACCTACACCTTCTCCGGAAACACTGCGTACCTGTCTAATGTGGGTATTGAGGTCAGTACGCCTGGCGGCTCAGGCTTACCCACCGCTACCTGTGCAAATGGGGGCGGCCTTACCAACGAACAAGGAAATGGAACATGCAATGTCATCCTTGGCGGCACACCCGGAGAAGCAACCCTAACGATTCTCATCGGTGGGCAGTTGACGTATCGCCTCCCTCTCACGGTGCTCCCCGGCGACCCTGCCATCATCACCCCAATCAACGGTGACAACGTCACCCGTGAACCAGGACAGACAGTCGCGCTCATCGCACGGGTCACTGACGCCGGCGGCAACCTTTCCGTTGGCGCGAACGTCGCTTGGCAGGTCCTCACCCCTAACGGCGGCACCGTCTCCAGTGCCACAGGCGTGACCAACTCTGCCGGCCAGGTCAACACAACCTTCACCGCCGGCCAGATCAACGGCCCCGTCCGCATTCGCGCCAGCTCCGGCACGGGAACCTACGAGTTCACCGTCACGGTGAATCTCCGCATCAGCAACCTTACAGTCGTTAGCGGCAATAACCAAACCGCTGTCACCAACAGCCCGTTCAGCCAGCCGCTGACAGTGCGCGTCACGGATCCCCAGGGTAACGGCGTCCCCGGCGTCCCTGTCACGTTCAGCGTCACCGCGGGCCAGGTGACCCTCGCCCCGCTTACCGTCTCTACCGACCCGCAGGGCAATGCCACCACCAATGCCACTGCCGGACCTACAGCTGGCGCTGCAACCGTCCGCGCTACCGTTTTAACGCTAACCCGCGACTTCAACCTCACCATCATCCCGCCCGCGCCCGTCTTCACCGCTGCCAATATCCGCAATTGGCTTAGCGGCGAAACCACGCTCGCGCCCGGTTCGCTCGCCCGGCTCACCGGCACGAACCTCATCGCGAACCTGAACGGCGCTATCACCTCGCTGCCCACCGGCCCGTGGCCCACCACGGTCAACGGCGTCTCCGTGACCGTCGCCGGTGTCGCCGCACCCATCTACCAGATCGCCAACTACAACAACGAGCAGTCCATCATCTTCCAGGTGCCCTTCGAGACACCGGTTGGAACCGCTGCCGTCTCCGTGACCACGCCCACCGGCACCGCCGGGGCAAACGTGACAATCGCTCAGGTCAGCCCCGGCCTCCTCGAAACGACGGTCGGAACCCGCCGCTACGCCGTCCTCGTCAAGCCCAACGGAACTCTCGTGAGCCCGACGAACCCGGCCAACCGCGGCGAAATCCTCCGCGCCTACTTCACCGGACTCGGCGCCACCACACCCGCCGTGCCCACCAATACGCCGGGCAGCGGCGGTCAGTTGGTCGCTGTCGAGATCTTCACCGGCGTCAATAACGAGGGCGTACGCACCGTCTCGGCCGAATACGCCGAAAACCTCATCGGTATGTACGTCGTCACCTTCGAGGTCCCGCTCAATGCCCAAACCGGAGCCGATGTCCCCTTCGGCCTCGGCGTGCGGCTCGGCGGCCAGGTGATCTTCAGTAACGGCTCCGTCATCCCCGCCGTTCAGTAGTCCGCGAAGCGAACCCGGGGCGGCTCCCCGCCGCCCCGGAACCCCATCTGCACCCCCTGCAAATCGCCAGTCACGGCGAAATGAACTTTATTTTTCCCCTGATATCAATTAATTCCAGGTGCTGCCTTCAAAATGCCGCGAACCCCTCTGCGAACCTCGAAGCGAAAGGAGTTCGCAATGGCTCACAATGCACCTCTCTACGGAATCGACAAACTCTACGTCTTTCCGTACTTCAATACCCGCGAGGACTATCAGTCCGCCACCGGCAAGGAGGCGCCGCCCTTCAAGCCCTACAAGCCTCGCAAACACTGGTTCGACCCAAAGGCCTCCGAAAGCGCCCGCCGCTACGTCACCTATGAGCGCTCCCTCGTCCCCGGTCCTGACGGCAAGCCCCTCGCGGCCCCCGACCAGACCCCCGTCGTCGACGAACTCGTCCTCGCGAAGGAAGACGCAGCCGAAGTGAACCTGCCGCCCACCGGCGACCAGGCCGCCCTCGCGCTGCCCGAAATCGCCGCGCCTCTGCGCGCCCTCGACCCCGTCGAACGCCTCGAGTTCGCCTTTGGCGGCGCCATCGTCGTTAAGAACACCGCGCTCTTCGAACAAACCCAGCCCGGCTTCAACCAAACCGACCGCGCTCTGCTCCGTGCCATCGCCGCCAAACTCGGCGTCGCCGCCTGACCCCGGACCCCGCCGCTACACCCTCTCGCGCCGGCCGAGCATAACCTCAATCTCCTCCACCGAGGCCTGCATCTGCCGCTCGACGAGGTTCGCGTCAAACAGAACCTGCCGCCCGTTGATATCCGCTCGTAAATACGTCGTCGTCCACTGATACGGCAATTGCCCCGGCAACCCCGGAAACGAGCAGGTCATATCCACGGGCGTCAGGTTCAACGCCCCGGTATCCACGCCCGCCGCCCGCAGCCGTTCCTCGAGCGCCGCCTTCGCCCCGTACCCGGGTGCGGTGAACGCGCTCGTCGCCGTCGGCCCGCTAGCGCTCGCCGCCCCCTTCGCCCCGACAAAATTTTGTCGAAGCGAACCTGAGCCGTCAGTTTTCTGGCGCCCCGGCACGGAACCGACAGGGCGCCTCGCGCCTGCGGCTGCCCGCAATGCGGTCCCAAAATCCATGTCTTTTGTGCTTCTTACGGGTCCCGGACGAGACGGTGAGGAACTTCCGAAAAAAGGTGTCGATCGGGTCGATGAGATCAATGCGTGCCTCCTCACCCGGAGAACAGCACGCCAGCCGCCACCGCTAGCTCTTCTTCACAGCGACCTTGACCGGAATCACCGTCTCCAACTGCGGCACCATGATCTTCACTTCCACCGGATCCGCCGGCGCCGCCGCCTTCTTCGGAAAAAATTCGAAGCGAACCCGAACCGCCGAGTTCGGCTCGATCACCGTGCCCTCGGCCTTCACCAGGAGTCCCAGCACCTGTGGATCGCTCACCGCGATCTCCGCGCTCGTCGGCATCCGGTTCGACACCACCACCTCGCCAGACCACTTCGTACGGCGCGACAACTCGATCGTCTCGCGGTCCACCGTCACCAGCTTCGCCAGCGCCGCCCGGTTCTGCTCCTCAGCCACCTGGTACGGCGTCTTCGCCGGCGTCGACGCCGCCTCCTCCGCCACCGCCCGGCTGATCCGCCCAAACGGCGTCTCGGCGTTCTCGTCCCGCTTCAGCAGGTACATCCACCACTCGCCTTTGTCGAGCTTCCAGAGTGTCAGAATCGGCGCCTTCACCCGAACCCGGTCCTGCATCATCTGCCAGTCCATGTCCATCAGCGTGCTGACCTTCGCCCTCGTGTAGTTCTCTTCGTACACGATCACGCGAATCTCGAACCCGTAAATGCGCTTCTTCGGGGAGGCAAAGAACTGTTCCTTGCTGTCCTCGTGGACCACCTCGTCCGCCAGTCGGAACTTGCCGTCCACGTGCGCCTGGTAGAACTTCGACACCCGCGCCCGCAGCGCCTGATCCACCTCGGCAGGCGGCCGCTCGAACGGGTTACTCTGAGCGTAAAGCGAACCTGAGGCGAGAGCGAACGTAGCGCATGCAGCTCGAAACAGCATGAACGATATTTTCTCACAGCGAACCCGGCGGGCCATAACTCTCTCAACGTGTTTGGCTTGCGCCGCGTTTCACGCTTCCGCCGAACCCGCCGCCCTGCGCGGACGCGTCCTCGACGGCGCCACCGGCCAGCCCCTCCCCAAGGCTCGCGTCTACGCCAACCCCAACGACGCCCGCCCCTCCCCCGACGCCCCCCGCCGCATCCTCGGCGCCCTCACCGACGGCGAAGGCGCTTTCACCATCCCCAACGTCCCGCCCGGCCGCTACCGCCTCTCCGCCGAACGCCCCGGCTACGCTGCCCGCCCCCGCATCCCCTGGCCCTCCGTCACCGTCAGCGAAGCAAGCGAACCCGACACCGTCGACCTCAAACTCCTCCCCGGCGGCGTCATCGCCGGCCGAGTCGCCACTGACGACGGCGAGCCCGCCGTCGGCGCCGCCGTCCATGCCCTCCGCGTCACGTGGAACCGCGGCCAGCGCTCCCTTCTCCCGGCCTCTACCACCCAGGTCAACGACCTCGGCGAGTACCGCCTTTTCGGCCTCCCGCCCGGCCGCTACTACCTCAACGTCACCCCTACCCGCGCCGTCTTCCAACGCCTCATCGGCTCTGCCGTCGAAGTTC
This sequence comes from Bryobacteraceae bacterium, assembly GCA_033763935.1. Taxonomy (GTDB): domain Bacteria; phylum Acidobacteriota; class Terriglobia; order Bryobacterales; family Bryobacteraceae; genus DALYJJ01. The sequence goes on along the minus strand of JANRJO010000088.1, from coordinate 73,281 downwards.
TCCCCAATACCTTCTTTCCCGGCGTCACCGCTCTCTCCGAAGCCACCGCTCTCAACGTCACCCCCGGCATCCAACTCCTCGGCATCGACCTCAAACTCCGCCCCACACCCACCGTCGCCGTCCGCGGCCGCGTCCTCACTCCCGCCGGACCGCCGCCCCAGCGCACCTCCGTGACCCTCGTCCCCCGAGGCTCCGACGCCAACCTCGCCTTCATCGGCGATCGCCCCATGGCCATCCTCGACGCCGCCGGCCGCTTCACCTTCAATGGTGTCCTCCCCGGCTCCTACACCCTCGCCCTCGCCGGCCAGCCCACTCGCGAGCGCCAGACCCTCCGCTACCCCGTCGAAGTCGGGAGCGCCGACATTGAGGGCATCGAAGCCACGCTCTCCCCTGCCACTACCCTCACCGGCCGCGTCCAGGTCGACGGCGACCCAGCAGCCACGCTTGGCAAGGCCACCGTCGCCCTCTTCCCGAGAGTTGGTACCGGCGGCCAGTTCAATGGCAACGCCGTGCGCCCCGACCTTACGTTTGAGCTAGCCGGCGTCGCCCCCGGCGACTACCTCATCGACGTCTCCGGCCTCCCCGACGGCCTCTATCTCCGCGCCGCCCTCTTCGGCGGCCAGGACGTCACCGCGGTCCTCCCCTTCACCGGCGCAACCGTCCCCTTGACCCTCTCTCTGAGCCCCAAAGCCGCCACCGTCGAAGGAGTCGCCCTACTCGATCAGAAGCCCGCCCCCGCCACCGTCGTCCTCGTCCCCGAAGGCGACCGCCGCGCCGACGCCCGCTTCTACTACACCACCTCGGCCGCCGAAGACGGCCGCTTCCGCTTCGCCTCTGTCGCCCCCGGCGACTACCGCGTCTTCGCCTGGCAGGACGTAGAGCCGGGCTCCTGGTTTGACCGTGACTTCATCGCCCCCGACGAGTCCCGCGCGCCCCGCGTCTCGCTCCGCGAATCGAGCCGCGAGCAAGTCGCCACCCCGGTCATACCCTCGCCGTACTGACCGCGCTCCCCAACAGCTCCTGCAACAGCGGCGTCTCCGGATACGGGTGCCCCTTGTACTGCCGGAACCCTTCGCCGAACTCAATTCCTGCTAGAGCCCCGCGCCGCCGCGTCCACTCCTCCATCGTCTCGATGTAGTCCGCCATACCGTGCTGCCTGCGCAGCCACGCCCGCTGGCTCTCGTGACACTCCAGCATCTCCCGCTTCAACGCGAACACCGCCCGCACGTCCACCACGAAGTCGGGCCGGATCACCCTGCCATCCCGGTCCTGGCTCGCCGCCGAGTCCATGAAGTAGAGGTGGGGAATTGCGTCCAGAGCCGCCGCGTCGCTATACGCCGAACAGTCGTAGTTCGGCGCGGAGACACCAAAACAGGCGTCCCGCACCAGCGAGCTCGTCGCCTCGTGATCGCAGTGGTAATCGACAGGCGCCGCCGTCAGCACGATGTCCGGCCGGGCATTTCGTATGGCCGCCGTCACGCGCCGCCGCGAAGCATCGTCGTTGAAGATGGCGAGATCCTTGAAGCCCAGCGCGACATACTCCGCCCCGATCAGAGAAGCCGCACGCCGCGCTTCTTCCCGCCGGATCGCCGATAACTCCTCCGGCCCATACTCCCGGCTCCCGCAATCTCCGCAAGTCATCGTGGCCATCGTCACGTGGTGCCCCGCTCGCGCCAGTAGCGCCACCGTGCCGCCCGCCAGTATCTCGATATCGTCTGGATGCGAATGCAGGGCGAGGATTCTCACGGACGCTCTTCCGGCTCCCCTGTGTCCGTTGCCGCCGGAGGCTCCGGCTCGACCGTCTCCTCCACCTCAGGGACCGCCTCTTCGATGACCACCGTCTCTTCGACGACCACCGTCTCTTCGACCAGTACCGCGTCCTCCACCGGCTCGTCCTCTTCCTCCAACTCGAGCACCGCCGGCGCCGGCGCGTCCCATTCCGGATGGTCCTCCAGCGGAATCTCGCACTCGCAGCAGTCCGAGCACCGCCCGCACCGCTGGCAGCGATGGAGGTCGCACGCGTCCTTCGTGCACCACAGGCAGAGCTCCGTCGATGGCTCCCCGCAGATGCTGCAGGTGAAGGTCATCTTCTGTGTCTCGATCACTTCTCCACCGCCTTGTTCGCGTTCGTCGCCGGCTTCGCTTCGGAAGGCCGCGGCCGCGGCGCCTGCGGCTGCCGCGAAATGCTCTGCCGGCACCGCTGCGCTTCCCGGTCCGCGACTTCGAACTCCTTCTCGCGCGCGTCCGCCAGGTCGATCATGTATTGCCGCACCCGCTCCCGGTCCGCCGCGCTCTCGTTCACCAGGCTCGCCAGCAGGTCCGCCAGCGCCGGATTCTGATAGCGCCGCACGCCTTCGGAATAGGAGTTCAACATCGCGTGCACCGCCTCCATCCGAAAGTACGTCTCCATCGCCAGCGTCACCTTCTCCGGCCGCCGCCCCAACGCATCCGCCGCCCGCGCCGCGTAGTCCAGCTGCGCCACGCTCGCTTTGTATTGCCCCGCGTAGCCGTCCGCCGCTTCCTTCTCGCGCCAGCTGCCCGGCTCCACCTGCTTCAGAATCGGCTCGATGCGCTTCAGCCGCGCGATCGTCTCGTCCATCGCCCTACGCACTTCCCACTCCGGCATCACGCCTTGCGCCGTCGCGAGCGCGGATGCCAGTCCGGTAATGATGAACAGACGGAACGCCAGCACACTCCCATGCTAGCTCAGGTAGGTTGAGGGAACGCCGCTACTGCTTCGGCGGAGGAGGTGGCGTCGCGCCAGGGTCTCCCGGAGGAGGCGGAGGAGGAGGCGTGCTGGGCGTGTCGCCCGGAAGCGGAGTCCCGCCGCCGCCCACACCGCCGCGCGTTCCCGGCGCCCGGTTCACGATCACCCAGATGGCCTCGTTGGCGCCCCGCGCAATGCGGTCCACCAACCGGCCCTTGTCGATGCCCGACTTCGCCAGCGGCACGTTGCGATACACGCGAAGCGAATCGCCCGCGCCCAGCACCTTCGGCTGGTTCACCGGAATGATCGCGTGCTGCACCGCTACTTGCCCTTCTTCCACGGCCACCAGCGTCGTCGCGTCGTCGTCCTCGATCACCACGTCGAACACCGTCCCGCGCACGGAGATCACCGCGGTAGGCGTGTGGATGCGATTGGGGTTCGGCTGCCCGCCCCACTTCTGGATGTGCACCTTCACGCGGCCCAGCCACAGGTCCAGCAGGTCGCGCAAATTGCCCGGCGTGCTCCGGAACGTCAGCCGCGAGTTCGGATACACCTCGAACTTACTGCCGTCCGCCAGCTGGAATACCGCGTAACCGTCCGCGCCCGTGAGGATCACCTGCCGGATGGCGACATAGTCGCCCACCTCGAGCGCCCACGGATTGTTGTCCTTGAGCACGGAGACGGAACCCTGCCGCTCGATGACCTGCGCTGCTGTGGGATCGGGGGTCTGCGAAAATGCCGCGGGCGTCAGAGCTGCCATGAGCAGACCCGTCGTCAGCGCGCACTGTAACCGCAGAGACATGATCTCGATCCGCGCGGGTAATACAAGCCTCATACAGCCCGCGACAGATCCCTAGTCTAACACCAAACGTGCTCAGCACATATACCTCCGAAGGTGCAAGTGGAGCGAAATGTAAGCAAAATGAGTAAGTTCCCCGGGGGAAACCGCCGATAGTAGGGTTACAATGGACTCACCTCATGTATCGTGACGCCACATGCGGAACGAGGACCCTCGCGCTCCTCGCCCTGCTTGCCGCCGCCGCGCCCCTCGCTGGGCAAAGCAGCGCCGTCTCCGCGGCCTGGCGTCGCATTGGCAATACGGTGATGGACCTCTCCCTGGCGGCCGAAGCCGGCGGTCCGGTCGACCGCGTCTGGTACTCGCCCGACGGCGCGCGCCTCTTCCTGCGCACCGCGGCCGGTAAGGTCTTCGTAACCTCCGACTTTGAGTCCTGGCGCGAGGCGCAAACCGCGCCCCCTGAAGCCGACGACCGCGTCGTCGCCAACCAGATCCCCGAAAGTACATCCCGGCTCCGCCGCGCCGCCGGGCAGCCCGCCCGCCTCTACGCCGCCGGCCGCTTCGCCTACCGATCCGACGACGCCGGCCGCACTTGGCGCAACCTCACCGGGCACCGCGACGGCGCCGTCATCGGCGAAGGACTCGCCGACCTCGCCGTCTCCCCTCGCAACATGGACGAGATCATCGTTGGCGGCGCCTTCGGCGTCTGGCGCTCCCTCGACGGCGGCCTCAGTTGGGATGGCCTCAACCGCCAGCTTCCGAATCTGCCCGTCCGGAGACTCACCGCCGTTCCGTTCGGCGCCGCGGGCGTGCGCGTCCAGACCGAAGCCGGCGAAATCGAATGGGCCCCCGGCGAGAAGCAGGCTTGGCGCGTCTCGTCCGGCAACTCCGTTCTTCTGGACCAGCAGGCCTACCGCCTCCTCAGCCTGATGACCGGCCTCACCGTCACCGCTCACGCCTCATCCGGAACGGCCATTTATGCCGGCTCGGAGGACGGCTGGCTCGCCGCGTCGAACGACGGCGGCGCCACCTGGACGCGCGAACGCGTGAACGGCCGCATCGCTGCCTTCGCCTTCGATTCCACCGAGCCACGCACCGCGCTCGCCGTCACTTCCGCCGGCCGCGTCTACCGCACCACGAACGGCGGCCTCGCGTGGGACGATCTCACCTCGAACCTGCCCGCGGCCGAAGGTTTCGGCATCGCCGCCGACCGCGCCGCCGGCGCCGTTTATGTGGCCACCAGCCGCGGCCTCTTCCTCACCTACGCCGACCTTCAAAACCCCGCGGCCGCCTCCGCCTGGCAGCGCGTCTCCGGCCTCCCCGAAGCCGCCGTCCGGGACGTCCGCCTGGACGGACCCGGCAACCAGCTCTACGCGGCCGTCGACGGATACGGTGTCTTCGCTGCCCTCGCCCCGCATCGTGTCCGAGCCCTCCGCGCGGTGAGCGCCGCCGACTACCAGCCCCGCGCCGCCGCCCCCGGTGCGTTGCTCAGCGTGCTGGGCGCGCGTATTGAGAGCGTGCGGATGGGAGACGTGGCCGTGCCCGTTCTTGCCGCAGGCGACAACGAAGCCCAGATCCAGATCCCCTTCGAAGCCGCCGGCCCGAACGTGCCGCTCGCCGTCGGTACCGATGCCGGCAGCCGTTCCCTCGGCCTTTCTCTGCGCAAGGCGGCCCCTGCCATCTTCGTCGATCGCGACGGCACACCGATGCTGCTCGATGCCGACAGCGGTGTCCTCCTCGACGCCCTCAGCCCCGCCCGTGCCGGCGCACGCCTCCAGATCCTCGCGGCCGGGCTCGGCGCCGTCCGCCCCGAGTGGCCTACCGGCCTCCCCGCGCCGCTCGAGAACCCTCCGGCTGTCGTTGCCGGCGTCCGCGCCCTGCTCGACGGCGCGCCCGTCGAGGTGCTCAAGGCAACCCTCGCCCCGGGCTACGTCGGCTTCTACCTGATCGAAGTGCGCATGCCCGACCTCGTCAACCGCGGCGCCGCCGAACTGTACCTCGAAGTAGAAGGCCAGCCCAGCAACCGCGTCCGCCTCTACGTCGAACCGTAGGATAGACTCGGAGGTGTAAGGAGTTCCGCCGATGAGCCGCTTTGCCTGCCTGTTGCCGTTGGTCTTCGCCGCCGGCCTCACCGCCCAGGAGGGCGACAAGCTCGCGCCCTACTACCCGACGCCGGAAACCGTCGTCGAGAAGATGCTGCAGTTCGGCGCTCTCAAGCCCGGTGAACGCCACTTCGACCTCGGCAGCGGCGACGGCCGCATCGTCATCATGGCCGCCAAAAAGTTCGGCGCCGTCGCCACCGGCGTTGAGTTCGACGCCGATCTCTACAAGCAGAGCTCCGAAAAGATCCGCTCGCTCGGCCTCAAGAACGCCAAAATCATTCACGGCGATATCCTCAAGCAGGACTTCTCTTCCGCCGATGTAATAACCGTGTACCTGCTGCCCGCCTCGAATGAGAAGGTGCGGCCGCTGCTCGAAAAGCAGCTCAAGCGGGGTACCCGGATCGTCTCCCATGACTTCGAGATTTCCGGCTGGACGCCGGAGAAAGTCGAGCAGATCGACGACGACGGCGAAGGTCGCAGCCATACCTTGTACCTGTATCGCCGTTAGCCGATCGCGTCCCGTTTGGTAATCGCGGACCAGTTCCTGCTGCCCCACCTGTGGCGCCGCTACTTGAGCGTGATGCGCGCCCTGCTCGGGCTCTCCTGTGTAGGCATGGTGCTCGCTTCCCCCAAGCTGAGCCTGTCCGGATTCACGTTCCTGCTGGCTGTTCTCACCCTTTACAGCGTCGTCGCCCTCTTCTGGCGCGGCCTCGACAAGATCGTCCATTCACTGGTCAACCTCGCGCTCGACACCGCCTTCTTCCTCGTCTGCGCGGCATTCCAGGAGGAGACCGGGTACTGGCTCGCGGCCTTCTTTGCCTTCTACCTGCTCCTCAGCGCTGCGCTGCTCCACGCGTGGCGCGAAGTCATCCTGGTGGTCATCGCCACGCTGGGCTACATGTCGCTATCGCGGCCCGTGCTGCTCGACGCGCTTCGCCCCACCATCCTGCTGATGGGGATGTTTGCCTGCGTGCTCACGCTCCAGAAGAAGACCCTGCTCGAGCGCCTCTCCCGCCTGCAGCGCCAGGTCGTGCTCGCCCGCGGCGCCATCGAAACCGCCAAGGAAGCTGAGCGCCAGCGCATCGCCGCGGACTTCCACGACGGTCCCCTGCAGAGCTACATCAGCTTTCAAATGCGCCTCGAGATCCTCCGCAAGACCCTCGAGAAAGATCCGTCAAAAGCCTTCGCCGAACTGCGCTCGCTCCAGGATCTCTGTGCCACCCAGGTCGCTGACCTCCGCTCCTGGGTGCGCGGCATGCGCCCTCCCGACGTGGCCGGTATCGGCCTGGTGCCGGCGCTGACTCGCGTCGTCCAGAGCTTCGAGCGCGAAAGCGGCATGACCGTCGATTTCGGCGGCGCGGAGTCGCCGGAACTCGAAAACGCCGACGCCCCGGCCGAGATCGTCCAGGTCCTCCGCGAGGCGCTCCACAATATTCTCAAGCACTCGAACGCCTCCGAGGTGAAGGTCCGCCTCACCGGCAAGAACGGCAAGATCGGACTGCTGATCGAGGACGACGGCCGCGGCTTCCCCTTCGACGGCACGTACACGTTGGATCAGCTCGACGCCAAGGGAATCGGACCGGTCAGCATCCGCAACCGTGTGCGCGGCATGCAGGGCGACCTGGTTCTCGAATCGAAGCGCGGCCGAGGAGCATGGCTGCGCGTCGAGGTGCCACGCAACGGATGAGGGCCGCTCCCCTCCTCCTCGCCGCCCTGGCGCTCGCCGGCTGCGGCCGCTACGCCGACTTCTCTCTCCCCGCGCCCGGCGGAGGCTCTCCTCGTGACGTCCGGTGGACCTGGGAGGAGCGCTCGAGTCCCGTGCTCGATACCGGCGCGCCGGATACGCTCAATCCCTCGGTTGTCTTCCGCGACGGCCTCGCCCTCAACTACTTCTCCGTCTTCGACGGCAGCACCTGGCACACCGAACTCGCCCGCGCCGCCGACGGCACAGCCGGCCTGGCTTGGACCCGAGAGGCGCGCGTGCTGTCACCCCTTGCCCACACGTGGGAAAGCTCCTACATCGCGGCTAACGGCCACGCCATCGTCCGCGGCGGCGAGGTCCTCTACTGGTACCAGGCCGGCCCGAAGGGCGCCACGCGGATCGGCTTCGCTCGCTCCCGCGACGGCCGCTCCTTTGCCCGCCTGACCCAGCCCGTCCTTGACCTCGGCCCGCGCGGCGCCTGGGACGAGATCTCGATCGGCGATCCCTACGTCATCGAAGCCGGCGGCACGCTGTATCTCTACTACCTCGGCCAGGACCGCGCCCGCCGCCAGCGCCTGGGCGTGGCCCGCTCCCCCGACGGCATCCGTTGGGAGAAACTCCGCGCCAACCCGGTTCTCGAACTCGGCGAGGACGGCGCCTTCGATGAGAACGGCCTCGGCGAGCCCGCCATCTGGGTCTCCGACGGCTGGTATTGGATGCTGTACACGGGCCGCGATCGGAAGGAGTTCCGCCGCCTCGGCCTCGCCCGTTCCCGCGACGGCGTGCGGTGGGAACGCCTCCCCCATGTGTTCTCCGGCGCCCAGCCCTGGAACGCCAAGGTGCTGTGCGACCCGACCGTACACCCCACGCCCGACGGCGTCCGAGTCTGGTTCGGCGGCGGCGACGTCGCCTCCCCGGACGAGAACCTGCACGGCAAGATCGGATTTGCCTTGCTCCGGCCCGAGCGCTAACCTCGGTCTGTGCGCGTCGGCATCACCTGTTACCCCACCTACGGCGGCAGCGGCATCGTCGCCACGGAACTCGGCCGCGAACTCGCCATGCGCGGCCACGACGTCCACTTCATCAGCTACGCCAACCCCATCCGCCTCGACCCCGGCACCCCCAACGTGCACTATCACGAGGTGGAGGTCTCGAACTACCCGCTCTTCCAGTACCCGCCCTACTGCCTCGCGCTCGCCTCGCGCATGGCCGAGGTCGCCGAACACTACGAACTCGACCTCCTGCACGTCCACTACGCCATCCCCCACTCCATCTCGGCGATGCTCGCGCGCCAGATGCTCGAGCCCAAACGCCGCTTGCCCTTCGTCACCACCCTCCACGGCACCGACATCACCCTGGTCGGCTCCGACCCTTCCTACTTCCCCATCACCAAGTTCTCCATTGCCGCCTCCGACGGCATCACGACCGTCAGCGACTACTTGAAGACCCGCACGCGCGAGGTCTTCGGCGTGCAGAACGAGATCCGCGTCATCCGCAACTTCGTCAACTGCGACCTGTACGCGCCCGGCCCGCCGCGCAACGATCCGGAGAAAACCCTCATTCACATCTCGAACTTCCGGCCCGTGAAGCGCGTTCAAGACTGCGTCCGCATCCTCGCCGAGGTGCGTAAGCGGGTTCGGGCGCGGCTGCTGATGGCCGGTGACGGCCCCGAGCGCGGCCCAGCGGAGACCCTCGCCCACAGCCTCGGCGTTCACCGACACGTCGAGTTCCTGGGCAAGCAGGACCACATCGAGCGGCTGATTCCGCAGGCCGACGTCCTCCTCCTGCCGAGCGAACTCGAAGCCTTCGGCCTCGCCGCCCTTGAGGGCATGGCGTGCGGCGTCCCGCCCGTGGCTACGAACCGCGGCGGCGTCCCCGATCTCATCACCCATGAAGTGGACGGCTATATGGAGGATGTTGGCGACATCGGCGGCCAGGCAGCCCGCGTGGTTGCGCTTCTGACCGACGACAAACTCTATGAGCGCGTATCGAAAGCGGCCCGAAACACCGCGCGCACTCGCTTCTGCACCAACCTCATCATTCCTCAGTACGAAGCGCATTACCGCGAGGTTTGTTCTTTACCTGCCGGTACGGGAACTTCTGCGCCGTAAGTGGTGTCTATGTATGCGTAGGGTGCAGTAGTTCGGGAGTACAATTGGGCTTGAGGCTGTCCCGTGGCCGACTCTACTGTTAGCTTCGATCTCCACGCTCTCCCCGCTGAGGCGAGCGTAGCCGAAGCTCATCCCCAAGACTTTGCCCTGCTCGAAGGTTTGCGCGCAGGCCGCGAGTCGGCGTACGAACAGCTCATTGCCCAGTTCCAACAGCCTGTTTACAGCCTCGTTTTCCGGCTGTTGAATGATCCGTCGGAGACCTGCGATGTGGTGCAGGAGGTCTTCCTGAAGGTCTTCCGCTCCGTGGGCAACTTCCGGGCTCAGAGCAGTCTGAAAACCTGGATCTACCGCATCGCGGTGAATGAGGCTCACAACCAGCGCCGGTGGTTCAGCCGGCATCGCCGCCAGGAGGTCGGTTTAGAGGCGGAGGAACAAGGTTCCCGCTGCTACCGGGATACGCTGTCGGACCCCGGGCGGTCGCCTTTTGAGTTGGCCTTTGGGGAAGAGACGCACAGCCTGATCGAACAGGCACTGAATGAACTCAACCCCACGTTCCGGGCTGCTGTCGTTCTGAGGGATATCGAGGATTTGAGTTACGAGGAGATCGCCGAGGTTTTGCAGATCTCCCTGGGTACCGTAAAGTCGCGCATATTACGGGGGCGCGAAGCTTTGCGGAAGATTTTGGCGGGCCGGCTCGAGCCGGGGCAGGCCCTACACTGGACGCCGCAACCGGCCGATTGAGAAAGAGCGTGTGATGACGTGTGAGAGCGTGGTTCACCGGATTACCGAGTTTCTCGACGAACGCCTCCCGGAGCGCGACCGGCATGAGATCGCCGCGCACGTGGGGGCGTGCCGTGAGTGCGGACCTCGCTATACCGAAATGATTCGGGTGCGGAAGTCCCTGCGCGCCTTGCCCAAACGGCAGGCGCCGGCGCACCTGACGGCGTCTCTGCGCGTGACCGCGTCCCGTGAAATGGCCCGCGCCGCCGCCCGCCGCGACCTGCGCTCCTTTGTCCGCTACTCCCTGCAGTCGCTCTCGCTCACGTTCGATAACCTCATGCGGCCCTTCGCGCTGCCCGCCTTCGGCGGCCTGTTCGCGGCCATCATCCTGTTCAGCGCCCTGGTTCCCTCGTTCATGCCCGCACGGCTGCATGCGACGATCCGTGGCGACGTCCCCACCCAGCTCTATACCACCGCTTCCCTGATGGAAGCTGAGGCGCTCGACGTCACCGGCGACGAGATCGTGCTTGAGCTCGACATTGACGGCAACGGCAAAATGGTCGACTACTCGGTGGAGAAGGGCGAGACCTGGATGCGCGATGCGAGCGTCCGGCGCAGCATCGAGTACAGCTTGCTGCTCGCCCGGTTCTCACCGGCCACGACCTTTGGCCAGCCCATGTCCGGCAAGGTCCGTATCTCATTCCGGCCTCGCTACTACATCGACGTGAAGGGCTAGTTCCGTTCCCCGGAGACTCGGACAACATTTTCTGGTTCGTGCGGCGACGCTCGAGAAGATCGCCGTCGCCGCGTGTCCGGAGCGCGAGCCCGCGGTGCTCGAAATCGGGCCCGGCAAAGGCGCCCTCACCCGCCCGCTCCTCGATCGCTGCGATCGCCTCTTCGCCGTGGAACTCGACGCGGAACTCGGCCGTAGCCTGCGTGAGCGATACGCGCACGAACCGCGGCTCTCCGTCATCAAGGGCGACATCCTCTCCGTCGACATCGCCGCCCTCGGCGTCACCGTCGTCTGCGGCAACCTGCCCTACTACATCACCTCGCCCATCATCGAGCGCACGCTCACCGTGGGCGCCGGCTGCAAGCGCGCGGTGTTTCTGGTGCAGAAAGAGGTGGCGGAACGCATCGCCGCCGGCCCCGGCTCCCGCGATTACGGCTACTTCTCCGCGTTCGTCCAGTTCCACGCCAAACCGGAACTACTCTTCACCGTTCCGCCCGGCGCCTTCGCCCCGCCGCCCAAGGTCGACTCCGCCGTCATCCGCCTGACCATCGAGCCCGCCGCCGAACGCCTCGGAATCAGCGACCCGCCGCGTTTCCTGAAGTTCCTCCAGGCAGCATTCGCGCACAAGCGAAAGACGCTGCGAAACAACCTCGCCGGCCTGTTCGGCAAAGCCCTGATGGACGCCCAGCCCGAAGCCGGCCTGCGCGCCGAACAGCTCTCGCTCGACCAATTCGCCGCGCTCTATCGGCAGCTTCGCGGCGCGGCCTGAAGACCGCGTCCGCTATACTCAGTGATTTGATGAATATCCTTGGAATTGGAGGGTTGCTGGCCGATCCGGCCGTTGCCCTCCTGAAAGACGGCACGCTTGCGGCCGCCGTTGAACAGAAGAAGATCGCCCGGCGGCACAAGCCGGGTGAACTTCCGGAAGAGGCGATCACGGCGAGCCTCGAGCTGGCGCGCCTGAGCCGGGGGCAGATCGACACGGTTGCTATCGTTCGGCCGTTCGCCGCGGGTCCGGAAGCGCAAGTCCACCTGGCGCTCCGCGCGGCGTTTCCCGGCAGCCGGGTGGTGATCGTGGAGCACCACGCGGCGCACGCGGCCTCCGCTTACTTCGCCTCGCCGTTCTCAGAAGCGACGGTGCTGACGCTCGACCGGCAGGGTGACTTCCGGTGCGGCGCGCGCTGGAAGGCGAGCGGCGTCCGCCTGGAGTTGGAGAAAGAGCTCTACCTGCCGGATTCCCTTGGCGATCTTTACGGCCGGGTGGCCGCGCTGCTGGGGTTCGAGCCGAACGCGGAAGAGCACAAGGTGCAGTGGTTGTCGACGGCGGGCGGCAGCGCGCTGGCTCCGCTGTTTGAGGAGATTTTGGGCCGGCGCGACGGCGAGTGGCCGCGCCTGGACCGCACCTACTTTGACGGGGACCGCGTTTCGCGCGGCGGATTCAGCGCGCGTTTTTACGAACGGCTGGGGCTGGCGGACGGAGCTCCCATCCCGGACGATCTCCGCGCCTCGCTCGCTGCCGGGCTGCAGACGGCGGTTGAGAAGACGGTTTCCGAGATGGCGGGCGGTGGGGAGAATCTCTGCCTGGCGGGCGGGCTGTTTTTCAACGTACTGCTGGCGGCGGCGCTTGAGCGGTCGGCCAACTGGAAGCGGGTCTTCGTGCAGCCGGCTGCGGGAAACACGGGGACGGCGATCGGGGCCGTCCTGCACGCGTGGCACGTCACGCATCAACAGGAAGCGCGCGTTCCGTTTGAAACACTCTCGCTGGGTCCTGCTTACCGTGCGGAGGAGATCAAGCAGGTGCTCGAGAACTGCAAGCTGCGATTCCGGGTGCTGCGGACGACGGAGGAACTGATCGAGGCGGCGGTGAAGGAGATCAACGATCACAAGATCGTGGCGTGGATGCACGGCCGGATGGAGTTCGGCCCGCGCGCGTTAGGCAACCGCAGCATCCTGGCGTCGCCGCTGGACGCCTACTCCACCGAGAACCTCAACGTCTACATCAAGCACCGGGAGCCGTTTCGCAAGTTCGCGGCGTCGGTTCCGGCTGAGTTGGCGTCGGAGTATTTCGAAGTCGGGCCCAATGCGCGCTTTCTCTCGACGATCGGCCGCGTTCGGCCGCAGTACCGGGAGCGATTCCAAGCGGCGATCCTGGGGGACGACCTGGTGCGGGTGCATACGGTGGAGGAGGCGGAGAACCCGCTGTTCCATCGTTTGCTGCACGCGGCGGGAAGGGCGTCCGGGGTGCCGGTGCTGTACAACACGTCCTTCAACCTGTTCGGGGATCCGCTGGTGTGCACGCCGCGAGACGCCGTGAGGAGCTTCTACTCCTCCGGCATCGACGCGATGTTCGTGGGGAACTTCCTGCTCGAGAAGTAGGGGCCTAGCGGGTTACCACGCCGCAGGCGATGCGTTTGCCGGCGTTGCCGGCGGGGTCGCTCTTCAGGTCGTCGATTCCTTCGTGAATGACGATGGAGGTGCCGCCGTCCTTGAGGAGGGAGCCTTCCCCGGGACCGAGCTTGACGCCCGTGGCGAACGCCGAGTACTTCGCTGTGCCGTTGGGAAGAACGATGAGGTTTCCCAGGTCACCTACGTGCGCGCCCTTCGGGTTGAGTTGTCCGTGCTCGTGCTTATCGGGGTTGAAGTGGCCGCCCGCGGACTGGAACGCAGGCGCCTCGCACTTGCCCGTCTCATGGATGTGGGCCGCGCGCATTCCCGGCGCAAGCTTCAGAATCTCGATATCCACGCGCACGCCGTCGTTCATGGGCGTCAGCGTGGCCATCCCCACTCGCACGCCCTCGGCGTTCTTCAACTCGGCCACCAACTTTTTCGGCGGAGCCTGACCGAAGGCGAGCACCGCGGGCACCAGACAAAGGAGCAAACGCTTCATGCTTTGAATGTAGCACCGGCTACCTGGAGACGATGGATTCCATGGCGGACGCGGCGATGGGATGATATCCGCTCTTCGCCTTCGCGAAGATGGCCTGCGCGCGCTTCTTACCCTCCGGCGTCTTCACCAGCTCCTCATAGAGCGGCTTGAGGAACTTTCGGCGGCCGACACTGGTGAGGAACTGCTCCAGGCGAGGATACGCGGGCTCGTACCTGGACCGGATGGACATGAGGAGCCACTGGCTGGCGATTTCGCTGTTGCCGGATTTCGTGAGGACGAAGGCGGCGTCGAGGTCAGCCATGCGTTTCGCGGCGGCCTCTGGCGGAAGGGCGCGCAGGAAGTGGAGCCATTCCTGGGTGGTCCACTCCTTGGACGGCAGGTCTTTCAGGGTCGCTTCGCCCTTCAGCCAGCGCGCGGCGGCCGCCTCGACTTTTGCGAAGGCATCGGACTTCGGCCGGGGCGTCGAGGGCGGCAGACCGGGCTTCTCGATCCACTCTTCGAGATCGACCTTGCCTTCGATCCCGGGCTCGGCGGCCTTCAGGTACGCGAGGAAGTCCGCGGTGGTGATGCTCTGGAACTGGAACTTCGCGAAATAGCCGCGGAGAAACTGGTCGAAGCGCTCGCGGCCGAGGATCTCTTCCAGACGCCGGAGGAAGAGCGCTCCTTTTACATAGGGAACCTGCGTGAAGCCGTCGTCGGGATCACGCCCGTCGAGGTTGACGTGGAGGATTTGGTCGCGCGGTTGGAGACCTTTCATCTCCTCTTCGAGTTCCTGGACTTCCAGCACGCCTTCCATTTCCGACCGGGCGCGCCCGAACACCTGCTCCTGAATGCGACGCTCGAGGTAGACGGTGAAGCCCTCGTTCAGCCAGAAGTCCCGCCAGGTCGCGTTCGTGACGAGGTTGCCGGACCAGGAGTGCGCGAGTTCATGCGCCACGAGCGAGACCAGCGATTTGTCGCCGGCGATGATGGTGGGCGTGGCGAAGGTGACTCGCGGATTCTCCATGCCGCCAAAGGGGAAGCTGGGCGGCAGCACGAGGATGTCGTAGCGGTCCCACTGGTACTCGCCGTAGAGGGTCTCGGCGGCCTGCATCATCTTCTCGGTGTCGGCGAATTCTTTGGCAGCGGCGGCGGCGAGCGGAGGTTCGGCATAGATGCCGGTGCGAGGGCTCATGGCGCGAAACTCGAGATCGCCCACGGCGAGGGCGACCAGGTAGGAAGGGATGGGACGGCGCATGCGGAACGAGTAGTCGCCGTCGCGGGCGGCATCGGTCTCATTCTCGGCGCTCATGACGGCCAGCAGTTCTTTCGGTCCGCGCACGCGCGCGGTGTAGGTGATGCGGACGCCCGGAGTGTCCTGGATGGGAATCCAACTGCGAGCGTGAATGGCCTGCGATTGCGTGAACAGGAACGGGTGTTTTCTGCCCGCGGTCTGCGCGGGATCCAGCCACTGCAGGCCGGAGGCGCCCGGCGAGGTCTCGTAGTGGACGCGGACCAGGGTGGTGTCCGGCGCGAGCGGGACGGTCAGCGCCGAACCCAGGAACTTGTCCGGCGCGGCCAACTCGAACTTCGCTTCCATCCAGTCGCGCCCGTTGTGGGAGACCTCGGCGCGCGTGACTTTCAAGTCGCGCGTGTCGAGCTTCAGGGACGCGGCGGCGTTCGTGCGTTTCAAGGTGTGGGTTGCGGAGCCGCGGAGGGTCTTGCTCGCGAAATCGACAGTGAGGTCGAGGTCCATGTGGCGGACGCGGACGTCCTCAGGCGCGGCGAAGGAGTGGACGTCTTTGCGGGCAGAGTCGTTCATGGAGGCGGTTTTCTGGCCGCACGCGGAAAGCAGTAGCGCAGCCACTGACACACAAGCGAAACGCATGAAATTTCAGTCTATCGGAATCAGCAGGCGCGCCTCCTCGCCCTCCTCCACGTACAGCGACTGCTCCCGCATCTCACGCGTCTGTTTGGCCAGGAACCGCTTGAGTTCGGGCAGCAAGCCCGGCTCCTTCAGCGCGACGGTGTACTCCTTGTGCTCACCGTAGACGTCCGCGCCGCGCGCGTCCTTCCAGTAGCCGTAGATGTTGGCCGCGGTCGCGGTGTACCCGCCGAACCGCTCGAGCAGGTAGCGGTGCAGCGATTCTTCGCGGCTGCGGCCCTCATTGTCGCGGTCTTTCAGCTTCAACGACGGCATCAGAAACCGGTACACGATGCCGAGGGTCTCCTCTCGATGATTCATGCGAGCGCCTCCCGGCAAGTGGACGTTAGCGGCCGTCCCAAGTGTCACGGCCGGTGCGGTAGGCGGGGACGCCGCGAGCGGCAAGTTCGGCGAGCAGCTGTGTGACGGCGGCGCTGTGAGGCCGCGCGTCCTCGACGATCACTGCCCATTCGAGGTTTTCGCGAAACTCGCGGGTGCTGACACGCCAGGGGAAGCCGGGCTCCTCGCGGGTCATGTCGATGCCCGAGCCGATCTGGATCACCGACCAGCGGCGCGCGAGGGCGAGCGCGCTTTGGGGGGAAGGAAGCGGGCCGCGGACGATGAAGTGATTGTCGCCGTGGACGAGGATGCCGAGGGCCACGCTTTCAGTATGCCGGGCGGGCGCCTACGGCTTTGCCAGCGGCACGAGCAACGGGAAGGGGTTGATCGGTTCGCTCTCCCAGTATTTCTTCTCCTCGGTGAGGCGGCCGATCGCGAGATGCAGGTGCGGAGCGTCCGGGGAGGCGTTGCCGGTAGCTCCGACGTAAGCGATCAGATCGCCGGCTTTCACCTTCTGGCCTTCGGTAAGTCCATCGGCGTAGCGGTCGAGATGCCCGTAGTAGAAGACCCACTGCTCTCCGGGATCGACCTGGTAGATGGTGATGCCGCCGGGGACGCTGGTGTAGAGTTTTTTGATGACGCCGGCGGTTACGGCGTAGACGGGGGTGCCGCGAGGGGCCATGATGTCGATGGCCTCATGTACGCGGCCGCCCTGCTCGCGTGATTCGTTGTAGGTGTCGTGCAGGTCCGCCCGCCGCAGGCCGGCCAACGGCAGGGCGGTGACGGGGGGCGCGGCGGTGTCCGGCGGCGACGCGACGCCCTCCGACTTTGGCGCCTGCGCCATCAGGGCGAGCCCGTCCTCGCGAGGCGCCACTCGCCAGACCAACACGATCGCCGCCGCCAGGAGCACGGCCCACAGAAGCAGCGTCCTCCGCATTGCGCTACTCCTGCAGCACCGCTTCCGTGCCGCTCATCACCAGCGACGCCAGTTCCATCGCGTCCCAGTTGGTGAGCCGGATGCAGCCGTGCGATTGCGTCTTGGCGATGGTGGAGGGCTCGGGCGTGCCGTGGATGCCGTAGTGTTCTTTCGAGAGGTCGATCCACACGACCCCGACGGGGTTGTTGGGACCCGGTGCGATTTTCGCCTTGGAGTGCGAAGGGTCGGCGTCCCAGAACAGGCCGGGGTTGTAGTGGAACGTGGGGTTCTTGACCACGGCCAGGACGGTCCAGGTGCCGATGGGGAGCGGGTCGTGTTCGCTGCCCATGGTGGCCGGGTATTGCGCCAGGAACTGGCCCTTCTCGTCGTAAGCGATGAGGACGCTGTCGGACTTGTCGACGATGATGCGAACGGCCCGGCCCGCCGGCGCTTCCGTGTGCACGTTCGGGACGCGGATCTCCTCGCCCTCGGCGAACTTTGTCTTCGGGTTCAGCTTCTTGAGCAAGCCCGGACTCGAGTGGAACCGTTCGGCGAGGGATTCGACGAGTGTTTCGTAAGCGAGGCGCTCGAGCTTCGCCTTTTTCACCATGTCCTCCGGGACCTTCTCGAAGGGTCCGCCGGCGTCTTCCTTGGTGATGGTGTAGTTGGTGAGCTCCGGCGTCTGATCCTGGTTCAGGGCGTTCCACGTCGCGTCATCCAGTTGCCCGGTGATGGGCAATTGCCGTGTGGATTGAAAGCCCTGGAGAGCGGTGCGCGTGTTATCGCCCCAGGAGCCATCGATCTCGCCTGGTGACAGGTGTGCGCGATCGAGCAGCACCTGTGCCCTGAGGAGCCGTTCATCGGTTGCCTTCCTGGCGCGGGGGCCCGTTTTCTTGGGTGGCGCGGAAAGCAAAAGGGTGGAAAAAACGAGGAGAAAGGTAAGGTGTCGCATAGCCCAGTCCCTGCCGGGAACGCGACGCGGAGGTCAGGGAAGGGATAAGGAACTGCGCCTTGCCCGGCCTCTACCCTCATGGTACCATCGGCGCTCAATGACAGCTCCGAGTGTGGAACTGAAGGCCGCCACGAGGCTGGTGTCGCTGGACGCGTTCCGGGGTTTGACGATCGCGGGCATGATGCTGGTGAACAATGCCGGCGGGTGGCCGGACGTCTTTTCGCCGCTGAAACACGCCTCCTGGCATGGTTGGACGCCGACGGACCTGGTCTTTCCGTTCTTCCTGTGGATCACCGGGCTGGCGATGACGCTCTCCTTCGCGAAGCGCGTGGAGCGGGGCGAGGACAAGGGCCGTCTGTTCATGCACGTGCTTCGCCGCTCGGCGTTGATCTTTCTGCTCGGGCTCTTTCTGAACGGCTTCCCGAACTTCGATCTTGGCTCGCTTCGCATCCCGGGAGTGCTGCAGCGGATTGCGGTGTGCTACCTGTTCGCCGCGATCATTTTCTTGACGACGAGGCTGCGCGGGCAGATCGTCGCCGCCGCGGCATTGCTGGTGGGGTATTGGGCGCTGATGATGCTGGTTCCGGTTCCCGGGCACGGTGTGGGCGTTCTGACGAAGGAGGGTAACTTCGCCGGGTGGGTGGACCGGATATTCCTCACCGGGCATATGTACTCGCAGACGAGGACCTGGGACCCGGAGGGCATTGTCAGCACGCTTCCGTCGATCGCGACCGTGCTCTTCGGCATTTTCGCCGGACATCTGCTGAGGCTGCGCGCGGGCATTGCGGACCAATGCGCGTGGCTGGCTCTGATGGGTACGCTGCTGATGTTCGGCGGCATGGGGCTCGACCTGGTGCTGCCGATCAACAAGAACCTCTGGACCTCGAGCTACTCGCTGTTCACGGCGGGGCTCGCGGCGCTGGTATTCTCGGCCTTCTACTGGCTGGTGGACGGGAAGGGATGGCAAGGGGCGGTCCGCCCGCTGGTGATCTACGGGACGAACCCGATCGTGGTGTACTTCGTCGCGGGCATCACGGCGGACCTGCTAGGGGCGTCGGGCGGCGCACAGGGGATTTACAACGCGCTTGCCGCGGTGGTCCCGGCGAAAATTGCCTCAGCGGCGTACGGGCTGCTGCACGTGGCCTTTCTCTACGTGGTGGCGTGGGTTATGTACCGCAAGGGCTGGGTGGTGAGGCTGTAGCGGCAGATTCTTGGTCGAGGACCCATCGCTTGACGACGCGCGCCAGTGCCTGGCGCTCCACGGGTTTCGCGAGTACCTCGTTCATTCCGCTCCGCAGGCACAGCTCACGGTCGGATTCGAAAGCGCCTGCGGTGATGGCTACGATGGGAACGCGGCTACCGGATGCCCGTATGGTGCGCGACGCCTCAAAGCCATCCATCTCAGGCATCTGGCAATCCATAAAGACGGCACGAAACGAACCGCTTCTCGCCTTCTCCACGGCGACGCGTCCGTTCTCGGCGGCTTCCACGGAGCAGCCCAGACGCGCGAGCAACAAGGTCAACAGGCGCCGGTTTACCGGATTGTCTTCGGCCAGGAGCACCTTCGGCTGATCGGTGAACAGGGGCTCGAGGTGGGCCACGGGCGGTGGGCTTTCGGCCTGCAATTTCGCCGGGGCCTCGACCTCCGGCAGAGGCAGCGTAACGGTGAACGTGCTTCCGGCCCCGGCCTGAGACGTGACCTGGATGTCCCCACCCATCGCGTGCGCCAGGCGCTTGCAGATGGCCAGGCCAAGGCCGGTGCCGGCGGCCCGGCGGCTGGCTGACGCATCGACTTGTGAGAATTTCTCGAAGAGCAGTGCGATCTTTTCCGCGGGGATACCGATGCCGCTATCCGTTACGCGGAGGGTCCAGAGGCCCGCGGACCAGCTGGAATGGAGTGCGACGAAGCCCTTCTCCGTGAACTTCAAAGCGTTGCTTAAGAGGTTTGAGACCACCTGCCGGACACGCATGGCGTCGCCCGCGAGCAAGGCCGGCAAGCTCTCGTCGAGGACGATGCGAAAGTCGATGTCCTTCTCAGCGGCTTGCTGGCGGAAGAGGCTGGCCGCGTCCTCGAGATGGCGGCGCGGCGGAAAGGGCGCCACGGCAAGCGTGAGCTTCCCGGCTTCGGCCTTCGAGAGGTCGAGCAGGTCATTGAGCAGGGCGTGCAAATGGCGGGCCGAATCGAGCACGGTGCGCGCGTGCTGGCGTTCTTCCGGTTCCAGGCGGCCTTCCAGCAGCAGTTCCGTCATACCCAGGACTCCCGTCAGGGGCGTGCGCACCTCATGACTGATGTTGGCGATGAACCGGCTCTTCGCTTCACTAGCGCGATCCGCGGCCGCTCGAGCGGCCCTCAGTTGACGGTTGGTGATCAGGAGCAGGATGAGCAGCGCTGAAAGGAGCGTGGCGCCCAGGAGTCCCGCTCGGGCGCGCCGGTGCGCCCCTTCCACTTCCGCCAGGTAACGGGCCTCTGCGCCGGACAGGAACACCCACCTTGCCATGTGAGCGGCGAAGCGTCCGTCCTCCTGCATGGCGCGTATCTCGTCACGGAGTTCCTCCGCAATCGGGGCGAACTCCGCGGTCGACATCGTCGCCAGCGGATATCCGATCTCCGAGACCACGCGCGCCCGTAGGGCGACGTCTCTGCATCCGGCGGGGCGCTTCAGCAAGAGCGACTCGAGGATTCGTACCTCCACCATGAACACATCCGCTTCGCCCGCGCAGAGCGCCTGGAAGGCTTCCTTGCGTGACGGCTTGGGTATCCGCCTGGCGTCTGGGAGGTGTGAGGTCATGATGGCGACCGTCGCCGAGAAACCGAGATGCGCGATGCGCGCCCGTTGCCAGGCATCGGACTCGAACCAGCGCGAGCCGGTGTGCGTGATGATGGCCATCTCGTTCTTCAGCCACGGCTCGGTGACGTGGGGATACACCACGTCCTTCCGGTACGTGATCAGAGGCCAGAGATCGACGCGGCCACTCCTGATGGAGGTGGAGGGTCCCTCAGGGTGGTAGGACCAGACAAGCGTGATGCCCCTGCGCGCCGCTGCATCGTTTAAGACGTCCACACTCAGTCCGCGCGGACCCTGTCCCGGCACCCACTCCTGGTAGGGGGCGGAGTCATCGACGCCGATGCGCGCAGTCCTTTGCCGCGCGGGCGGGTTGCTGTTCCGCCAAGTTTCGCACACGGCGACCGCCGATGCCCCCGCCGCGATGAGCACGGCCGCGACCACAGAGCGCTTGAGCGTAGAACGCTCCATAATGAACTATTCGGTCACAACGCCCGCCCTGTGAGGCTATTAAAAGAAGAGGCGAAAACGGAACCCGGCGGTACGCGGTTGAACCAGTCGTGTGCCGACGAAGATGGACTGGAAGTTGTAGAGGGCGGTTGCGTTGGCGAGGTTGGTCACCTGCACCGACGCCTCCCAGCGGCGGCGGCCTTCGGAGGTGCGGACGTATCCGACGGCGAGATCGGTGATGGTGCGGGGACGGACGCGGGTGGGGTCGGAGTTGAGATTGACGTAGGGAAGCAGGTCGGCGTAGTCGGGGTCGCGTCGCACCTCGTCGGGGTTCGACGGGTTGGACACCAGGCCGCTGTCGTAGCGGATTGAGGTGCTCGCCCACCAGCCGCGGCTGATCGTGTAATGCAGTACGCCGTTGAGCGACAGGGTCTGATCGTGATCAATGATGAACGGGCCGGCGCTAAGGGCGTCGAGAGCCGTGCTGCCGAGGAAGAGACCGCCGGTGAAGGGCGGCGTAACGATGGCGCGATAGTGGGTCATGGCGAGAGACCCGGAGAGCCGGCCGGCCTTGGGGACCACGAGCCGCAGTTCGGCGCCGTTCACGCGCGACTGGCTCAGAGTGGTGGGAAAGATGATGCCGGTGTTGAGGAAGTTGTCGTTGTCCTGCAGGTCGCGGGAGTTCTTGTGATAGTACGAGGCGTTGACGCTGGCGAACCCGCCGAGCGCCTGCTGCAGGCCCACTTCGTAGACGTTCTGGCGTTCCGGCTGGATGAGGATCAAACCGCCGCCGAGCGTGTCGCGGACCACGGGCGGCGCGAGCTGCGTCGATTCGGGCGAACTCGAAAGCAGAAGGTTCTCATTCGGCGGCGTCTGGTAGGTGCGGTTGTAGGAGGCACGGAAGACGGTTCCCGTCTCGCGGAGATGGAACGAAAGGCCGAGACGCGGCTGCAGTTGATTGCCGTTCACGAGGAAGCGGTAGGCGTCATAGCGCACTCCGAGGGCGAACTGGAAGCGGCCCCACCGTACGTTGTCCTGGGCGAAACCGGTGTACATGCCGCCCGTTGCGCGCTTGGAGAACTGGAAGAGGCGTCCGCCGCGCGAGAGGTCGAAGGCGGCGAGGGAAGGATTGTACTGTTCGTCTCCGGGCGCATTGAAGGCTGGATCGGTGACGCCGAACGTGAAGTGTTCCCGCACAGGGAAGCGCTGGAGATCGGCACCCGCGCGGATGACATGAGGTCCTTCCACCCGGTTGAACCTGGCGCCGAGGGTAACGGTGGTGAGGCGGCGCGCCTGGGCGGCGGTGACCGGAGTGTCGCCAGGGCTGGGGTACAACTGCGCGGTTGCGCCTCGCCAGGAAGCGGTCGCGTCCACTGTGGTACGCGCATCAATGGTGCGCACCCAGCCGAGCGATGCGGAGGCGTCGACCAGCCGCTGGCGCTGCTGCTGCCCGGCGGCGTGCTGGGATCGCAGGTTCGCCAACTGAAACGACGAGCGCCCGGACATCAGGTTCAGCCGGAGGACGTCGCGCGGCGAGGCCGAGTAGTCCAGGCGCGCGAACGCGCGTTCGGAGTTGCCGCCGTTGTGGAGATTGTCGAGTGAGACCTGGTCGAGGAAGCGGTTGGTCTTGAGGGTATTGAAGGAAGCGAAGTAGCCGAGCTTGCCGACGCCGCCGCCGACCTGGGTCACCTGCGAGAGCGTGCCGAACTGCGCCGCCGCGACCTGGGTGCTGCCGGAGAAACCGCGGCCGGCGGCGAGACCGGACCTGGTGGTGACCACGGCGACTCCGGAGACCTTGCTTCCGAACTCGGGCGGGATGTTGCCGGTGTGCAACTCGATGCTCTCGACGATGGCGGGGTCAACGGCGTTGGCGAAGCTGCCGGTCAACTGGTCGGTGATGGGCATGCCGTCGACCACGAAGGTCATTTGGTTGTGTGCGCCGCGGGGGTGGACGGCGCCGTTGGCGTTGACGGCGAAGCCGGGGAAGGTGGCGAGCACCGCTTCCAAGCCGCGGGTGGCCACGGCGATGGGCAGGCGCTCAATGGACGCGGCGTTCAACTCGGTGCGGGTGCCGGTGGCCTCGGGTTCGATGAGGACTCGTGATTCGTACGCCGAAACGTCGACGCGCGACGTCTGCCCGGCAAGTTGGAGCTGGACGGCGAGGCGGACGGGGACATTGGACCGGAGGACGACGGTCTGGCGGTCAGCGGCAAAGCCGGCGCGGTCAATGGTGAGGAGGTAGTTTTGCGGGGGGATATTGGCGATGGCGAAGGCGCCGGCGGGGTCGGTGAGGGTCTCGTGACGATAGCCGGTGATGGCGTTTTCGAGGGTGACGCGGGCGTCTTGGATGGCCTGACCGGTGGGGTCGGTGACGCTGCCCGTGAGGGTGGCGGTGGTTTGTGCCGAGAGGGCGGAAGAGAACAGCAGGAATCCCAGAGCCCAGCGCATATAACTACGGCTAGGATATCAGGATTAACTGTGGTTAACAACTACCTTCGAAGGTACTTTCGGAGGCC
This sequence comes from Bryobacteraceae bacterium, assembly GCA_033763935.1. Classification (GTDB taxonomy): domain Bacteria; phylum Acidobacteriota; class Terriglobia; order Bryobacterales; family Bryobacteraceae; genus DALYJJ01. The sequence continues at coordinate 49,664 of JANRJO010000088.1, read as the reverse complement.
GACGGCGGCGAGGCCGCCACCGATGAGGAGCAGCGAAGCGGGTTCCGGGTTGTTGGTGACGGGGTCGGGCGGAGCGGTTTCGCCCGAGAGCAGCGCCAGGGGTGCAATTTGCGGCAGAAGGTCCAAGCGGAAGGCGCGGGGCTGGCCGTCGACCAAGCCGGAGCCGACGATTTGCCCATTGTTATTAATGGCATAGGCGGTCTGGAGGAGCCAGCCGTTCAGTTCGGGAACCAGGGCATTGAGGTCATACAGGATGCCATCGCGGTAGAGGAAGGCGGCGATGGAGCCATCGGCGCGGTTGGAATAGCCGACGGTCCAGCCGGCGGCGTTGACGCCGTAGCCGAAGCTCATGAGGCCGCCGAGAGTGCCGAGACGGACCAACTGCCCGTTCTGCCAGACGAAAGCTTGAAGCCAGCCGCCGCTGCCGCGGACGTGGCCCGCGACATGTCCGGCATCGGAGACGGCCATGGCGTAGTTGCCGATGTTCGAAACGATGCCGCCACCGGGGAGGGCCAGGAAGCCACGGAAGACGCCTCCGGAGGTCTCCACGGTACCGACCACCCAGCCGCTGTTGTTGATTCCATAGGCCGTACTACCGAGTCCGCCGACGTTGACGTACTCGAGCTCGCCGTTGGAATAGAGGAACGCCTGGCCGTTGGAGGCGCCGGCGACCTGACCGGCAGCGTTGATTGCCAGGGCGTAGCTGTCGGGGCCGGCGATGCTGGTGGCGGAGCCGTTGCTTGACCAGACGGTGGCCTGGGGTCCGGTAGGAGTATACTCCGTGCCCACGACCGTGCCGGCGTCATTGATCCCCTGCGCGCGGCCGATTCCCAGAGCCGTGGGCGACGCGCCAAACAGCACGGAGGTGTCCTCATAGGCGCCGTTCAGCGACCAGCCGACGGCCGCGCCACCCGGGCTGATGGCCGTAGCGCCGCTTTGGCCGCCGGGAAGTGAGCCGAGGTCGGTGAGGCGGTACAGTGGCCCGGCATAGCAGGAGAGCGCCATGATGAGCCAGAGAAGTGCGATTCGCATGGGGTCGAGGATAGGATCGCACCTCTTTGGGGACAGAAATACTACCGGAAAACCCTAGGACTAGACGCAACCATACGCGGCTGTACTGGTACCCTGGAATCTCTCGTGCCGCTGCGACGCACTCTGCCCGGACTTTTGCTGATCGTGGCGGTTTACCTCGCCGTGGTGTATGGTCTGCCGCGGCCGGCGGCGGTTCAGCCAGAGGGCTGGCGGCTGTTCGGCCTGTTTATTGCGGCGGTGGCGGGTCTGATCGCGCAGCCGCTGCCCGGCGGCGCGATTGTGCTGGCGGCGGTGGTTGCCGCATCGGTGCTGGGCGGGCTGACGCTGCAACAGGCGCTGTCCGGATACGCGGACCCGACGGTGTGGCTGGTGATGGCGGCGTTTTTCATCTCCCGAGCGCTGATCAACACTGGCCTGGCGCGACGCATTGCGTTGTTGTTCGTTCGGGCGTTTGGGAAGACCTCACTCGGCGTCTGCTACGCGCTCTCGGCCTCGGACATGGTGCTGGCGTCGATCATCCCCTCGAACGGGGCGCGATCGGGGGGCGTCATTCTGCCGATCGTGCGCTCGGTGGCGGAGTTGTATGGATCGAAGCCGGGGGCCACGGCGGCGCTGCTGGGCTCCTTCCTGATCACGGCGGTGTACCAGAGTATCTGCGTCACGTCGGCGATGTTTTACACGGGGCAGGCCAGCAACCCGCTGGCGGCGCAGATGGCGGGGCAGTTCGGGTACACGGTGACGTGGTCGGGCTGGCTGGTGGCGGGGCTAGTGCCCGGGCTGGTGTCGATGGCGCTGGTTCCGCTGGTAACGATGCGGCTCAACCCGCCCTCCATCCGGCGCACGCCGGAAGCGGCGGCGTTCGCGTCGACGGAACTGGAGAAGATGGGCGCGATGAGCGGCGGCGAGAAGATCGTCACGGTGATCTTCGCGGGGGTGTGCGGGCTGTGGGTGACCTCCGGATGGCACGGCATCGACATCACGCTGACGGCGATGCTGGGCGCCATCGCGCTGCTGGTGACGGGCGTGCTTTCGTGGGAGGACGTCAAGTCGGAACGTTCGGCGTGGGACATCTTCATCTGGTACGGCGGCATGCTGCGGCTGGGGCGGGCGCTGAATGATGCGGGGGTTACCACGGAGTTCGCCAAGGGGGTGGGTTCCTGGTTTGAAGCGGCGGGCTGGGTGGCGCTGTTTGTCGTCGCCCTGCTGGTCTATTTCTACGCGCACTATGGCTTCGCGAGCATCACGGCGCACCTGCTGGCGATGTATCCGCCGTTCCTCGCCGTCCTGATGGCGAAGGGTGCGCCGCTCGGGTTGATGGTGTTCACGTTCGCGTGTTTCGCGAATCTTGCGGCGGGTTTGACGAACTATGGCACTACGCCTTCGCCTATGTTCTACGCGCAGGAGTACGTGTCGTTCCGGTTGTGGTGGAAGATCGGCTTCATCGTCGCTACCATGAACTTGATCATCTGGGGGACTCTGGGCTTCGCATGGTGGAAACTCATCGGCGTCTGGTAACTCTGCTGCTGCTGTTGGCGGCGTCGTGTGCGCGCCCGCAGCGCGGGCTTGTTTCACTGGATTCGCTGGCGCCGCTCGAGGAGCGTTTCAACGCGGAATCGTCGAGGACGCGTCTGATCGTGATGCTCTCGCCCACTTGAGGGAAATGCCTGCAGGGGGCCTCTGCAATCGAAGAACTGTTGAACAGCGTGCCGCAGCGCGATGTTCGTGTGTTTGTGGTCTGGGAGCCGGTGCTCGACAGCGACACCGGGCCGCCGGACGCGAAGGCGCAGGCACGGGTGAGGGACGGGCGCGCGGAGCATTTTTGGGACGGGAAACTGCGGCTCTCCGAGAGCGCGCGACAGACGATGCTTAAGGACCCGGCGCCGGTGGTAGGCAAGGAGAGCCTGGTGACGGGCGAGATCGTGTGGGATTTCGTGGGTGTGTTCCCGCCGGGTGTTCGATGGAGTGGAGCATTCCCGGCACCTTCCTTTAAGGGAGCGCCGGTGGTGGATGTGATCCCGGCTTTGCGGACCGCCATCGGATTGTAACCTCTCAGCAATCGGACGGAAAACTGCGCCTGCTATCCTCGCGCCAGATCCCTTCGGTCTCGCTTTGCGTGGAGGATTATGTATTCACTAAAAAACATTTTACGGGTGTTGTGTGTAGTGGGTTCGTGCGGGCTGCTGCACGCTCAATTCGACAGTGCAACGGTGTTGGGCACGGTGCGCGACGCGTCGGCATTGCCGATTCAGACGAGCAAGGTGACTTTGCTGAACGTGCAGACGGGCATCTCGCAGAGTGCGCTCACGGATGACTCGGGCAACTACCAGTTTTTCAACGTAAAGATCGGCCGCTATAAGGTCACGGCCGAAGCACAGGGATTCAAGACGGCCACGGCGGAGGAGTTCCAGGTGACGGTGAACGCGCGGCAGCGCGTCGATCTGAGGCTGGAGGTGGGGGCGACGACGGAGGTCATCACGGTGCGGGAGGCGGCGGCGGCGCTGGAGACGGACACCAGTTCGCGCGGCACGGTGGTGGGATCGCAGCAGATTGTCAACCTGCCGTTGAATGGACGGTCCTACGCGGACCTGGCGCTGCTGGTGCCGGGCGTGCGGCGCTCGGGCATTGCCGCTTCGCGCGACGCGTCGTTCAACGTGAACGGCATGCGGAGCTCGCAGAACAACTTCGTCATCGACGGCGTGGACAATAATTCCTACGGCACGTCGAACCAGGGCTTTTCGAACCAGGTGGTGCAGATCTCGCCCGATGCGGTACAGGAGTTTCGCGTAGAAACGAACAACTACTCGGCGGAGTTCGGGCGCGCGGGCGGCGCGGTGATCAACGCGACGATTCGCAGCGGAACCAACGAATTTCATGGGGCGGCGTGGAACTTCCTGCGCAACACGACGTTGAACGCGACCGGTTTCTTCAAGCCGGTGAACAATCAGAAGCCCTCGCTTGTGCAGAACCAGTTCGGCGGGGCGCTGGGCGGCCCGGTGATCCGCGACAAGGCCTTCTTCTTCGCGAACTACGAGGGCTTCCGCCGCACGAGCCGCACCATCACGTTCGCCTCGATCCCGACCCTCGACCAGCGGCGCGGCATCCTGAGCGTACCGGTTCGCAACCCCTATACGGGAGAGGTTTTCAACGGGACCGTTCCCGCGGCGCAGATTACGCCCTTCGCCCGCGAAGTGCTCAACAACCTGCCGGCGCCGAACCGGCCGGGCCTGGCGAACAACTTCGAATCGCAGCCGGGGTTCACGCAGGTGAGCGACAAGGGGGACGCGCGCTACGACCACTACTTCGGGTCGAAGCTCACGGCGTTCGTCCGCTACAGCCACCGTCTGTTGAACCAGTTCGAGCCGGCAGCCATTCCGGGTCTGTCGGGCGGCGATTCCAACGGCGACGTCCGTGTGCTGAACCAGCAGATCGCTTACGGCAGTACGTACACGATCTCGCCGACCAGCCTGCTTGAGTTCCGGATGGGTGTTTCGTTGACGGAGGGCGGGAAGACGCCGCTGTTCGTGGGGACGGAAGGCGTGGCTCAGCGTTTCGGGTTCCCGAACGTGCCCACGGATCCACGCTTCACGGGCGGCCTCTACCGCCAGGCGGTGAACGGATTCACGGCGTTCGGCGTGCAGGGCAGCAACCCCCAGTTCCAGAATCCGTTCGTGGTGAACCCGAAGGTGAACTACTCGAAGATCGTGGGAAAGCATAGCGTGAAGGCCGGCTACGAGTACCAGGCGATCAACACGGAGATTGACGACTTCAACCCGAAGTACGGCTCCGACTCCTACAGCGGCCGCTTCAGCCAGGTGTCAGGAACGCCCAACAACAACGACCAGTTCCTGGCCGACTTCTTCTTCGGCGCGCGCAGCCAGTACCAGTTGAACAACGCGGTGATCGTCGACTACCGGCAGCGCATGCACTTCTTCTACTTCCAGGACGACTGGAAGGTGACGCCGAAGCTGACGCTGAACCTGGGCGTGCGCTACGAGTTTGCGACGCCGCAGTACGAAGCGCAGAACCGCATCTCGAACTTCGACGCGGTGAACAACCGGCTGCTACAGGCGAGCGACGGTTCGCTCTATGACCGGGCGTTGGTGAACCCGGACCGCAACAACTGGGCGCCTCGCGTGGGGCTGGCCTGGTCACTGAACGACCGCACGGTCATTCGTTCCGGCTACGGCATCAGCTACCTGCACTTCAACCGGATGGGCGGCGAGAACATTCTTGCCTACAACCTGCCGCATATTCTGAACCCGATCGTCGACCAGATCGCGCCGCAGGCGAACCGGGGCCTGCCGCTGTGCACGTCCACCGCGCAATCGCCGTTCTCCTGCTTCCGGCCCACGCAGCAGGGCTACCCGGACGGCTTCCTTTCGCTGGCCAACATCAACGCACTGGCGGTGCGCACCAACTATATTCCGGGCGACATCCCAACCGGCTATACGCAGGCGTGGCACTTCACGATTCAGCGGCAGTTGGCGAAGGACCTGGTGTTCGACGTCGCCTACGTCGGCACGCGGGGGACGAACCTGATGATCCTCGGCGACTTCAACCAGGCGCGGCCGAACGGCGCGACTGAGAACCTGCCGCTGCAGTCGCGGCGGCCCATACAGAACTTCGGCTACATTCAGGCAGCATTTCCCGGGGGGTACCTGAATTACCACGCGCTGCAGACGAAGATCGAGAAGCGTTTCGGCGGCGGGCTGTACCTGCTGAACTCGTTCACGTGGTCGAAGGCCATCGACAACGCCTCGGGCCACCTGGAAGCGCAGAACGGCGACAACTCGCGTGTGAACTACCGTGACCTTCGCAACGAGCGGGGCGTCTCCGGCTACAATCAGCCGTTCAACAACACCTCGACTGTGGTCTACGACGTGCCGTTCGGGCGCGGGCGCAAGTGGGGTTCGTCGGTAAACGCGTTCACCAACGCGGCGCTGGGGGGCTGGCGCATCACCGGAATCAACACGATGACCAGCGGCCTTCCGATCAACCTCTCCTACAGCCCGGCCTCGCAATTCCAGGTGAGCGGCGCGCCGACGTACCGGCCGAACATTATGGGCGACCCGCTGATGCCGGAAGGCCAGCGGACCGCGCAGCAGTGGCTGAATCCGGCGACCGTTTCACTGCCCACGGATCCGTCGCGGCCGTTCGGCAACGCAGGACGCAACCTGGTGGGCGGCCCGTCGTTCTACCAGCTCGACCTCGGGCTCCACAAGGACTTCCCGATCACGGAGATGAAGCGCATCGAGTTTCGCACCGAAGCGTTCAACCTGCTGAACAAGACCAACTTCACGACGCCGAACTCGAACCGCTCGAGCAACGCGTTCGGAACCATCACGAGCACCTTCCCGGCACGGCAGATTCAGTTCGCGCTAAAGTTCCTGTTCTAGCGCTATGAATCGCAGAAACTGGCTGAAGATCGCGGGGGCGGCTGCGGCCGCCCCGGTTATTTCCGGAGCGGACAGCGGGACGTTCCGCTTCGGCGTCATCGCCGACACGCATATCATCGACGGCTTCTACAAGGGGCCGGAGAGCAACGAACTCGACACGCAGTCGATCCTGAAGAGCAGCGAGAGGCTGACGGCGGCGCGGGCGCATCTGAACGCGCTAAAGCCGGCGCTCGAGCATGTCTTCCTCATCGGCGACTATTTCCACGATTACCCTTCGACCGACGTCGACTTCTACTTTCAGAACAAGACGCGCATCGACTTTGCGAAGGAACTCACCGACGGCTTCGCCATGCCGGTCCACGTCGGTTTTGGGAATCACGATTACTTTGTGCCCAAGATGACGCGCGAGGCTTCGCACGAGTTGTTTCGCCGCAAGCTGGGGGTGAAGCCGTATTACGCGGTGGATCACAAGGGCGTGAAGTTCGTCCACCTGAACAATTTTCTGGGCGATACGTGGAAGCCGGGCAGTGCGGTGTACGAGAAGGGGCGCGGCAGCCTGGGCCTGGAGCAACTGGAGTGGTTCGAGGCGGAGTTGCGGCAGGGGAAGCCGACGTTCGTCTTCGTGCACTACCCGGTGGGGAGCATCGCGGACGTCGAGCGGGCGGACTTCGGGCTGCATCCGCTGCTGAAGAAGTACGCGGGCAATGTGCTGCACGTATTGAGCGGGCACCGCCACCGGTGGCTGGATTTCGCGGACAAGTTCGGGCCGAAGCATACGGCCATCGGGGCCACGCGCTTCGATCCGGACGCTTATCTCATCGTGGAGATCGATCCGAAGAAAGCGACGTACGAACTTCTGAATATCGGCCGCGTGGAGTGGAATACGCACTACAGCGAGCCCTGGGGATGAGAGCCGGAGGGCTGCTGTTGCTGATGGCCGCGGCCTGCGCAGCGCAAGAGCGGGCGGTGATCGTCATCGGCTACGACGGCTTGAGCCCGGACGGTTTGCGGAAGGCGAAGGTTCCTCACATCGACAAGCTGCGCGAGGCGGGCGCGTGGACGTATCGCGCGCGAGGTGTGATGCCTACGGTGAGCAGCCCCAACTGGGCGTCGATGATCATGGGCGCGGGGCCGGAGCAGCACGGCGTCACCACCAACGACTGGATGCCGGACAAGTACCCGTTTCCGCCCGTCTGCACGGGTCCGGGGGGCATCTTTCCGACGGTTTTCGGGCTGCTGCGGGAGCAGAGGCCGGCGGCGAAGATCGGCATCTTTCACGATTGGGGCGGCTTCGGGCGCCTGGTGGAGAAGGGCGTGGCGAACCGGCTGGAGAACCCGAAAGGGCCGCAGGAGACGGTGCGCCGAGCGCTCGAGTACTTGAAGGAAGCAAGCCCGGCGCTGCTGTTTATCCATCTCGACCACGTTGACCACGCGGGCCACGAGAAGGGGCACGGCACCCGTGAATACTATGCGTCCGTGGAGGAAGCGGACCGGCTGACGGGGGAGATCGTCCGCGCCGCGCCGGCGGGAACGGTGTTCCTGTTGACCTCCGACCATGGCGGTGTGGGCAAGAAGCACGGCGGAGAGACGCTTGCTGAGCTCGAGATCCCCTGGATCCTGAGCGGGGCGGGAGTGAAGCGGGGGGAACTGAGCATTCCCGTGAGCACGGTGGATACGGCGGCGACGGTTGCCCAACTGCTCGGTTTGCAGCCGCATCCCTGCTGGACGGGACGCGCGGTACGGGAGGCGCTCGCATCGCGCTGACGCGCTGGCACATCTTCGGCGTCACCTGGCTGGCGTACGCCGGTTTCTATCTTTGCCGCAAGAACTTCAGCGTGGTGATGCCGGCGCTGGAGCAGGGAGGACTGTTCACCAAGCTGCAGTTGGCGGATTTCGTTTTCGCTTACAGCCTGGCGTATTCGCTGGGGCAACTGCTGGCGGGGCCGCTGGCGGACCGGCTGCGGCCGCGCGTCACGGTGGCGGCGGGCATGGGCCTTTCGGTGGCGGCGAATCTAGTGATGCCGCAGGCCATCGTCTATCTGCCGCTGGTGCTGCTTTCGTTTCTCAACGGGCTGGGCCAAGCGGCGGGATGGCCGGGGCTGGTGAAGAACATGGGCACCTGGTTCGACGCCAAGCAGCGGGGCGTGGTGATGGCGTGGTGGTCGACGAACTACGTGCTGGGCGGCTTTCTGGCGACGGTGCTGGCGACGCGCATTGTGACGACGGCGGGATGGAAGGCGGGACTGTGGGTGCCGGCGCTGCCCCTGGCGGCGATCCTGGTGGTCTTCGTGCTGTTCGATCGCGACGGGCCGGGTGCGGAAGCTGTTCGCTCGTCTGCGCGGCGGGTCTATTGGGAGCTGCTGCGGCAACCGGTGGTGTGGGTGGTGGCGATCACCGCGGCGCTGCTCAAAGTTACGCGGTACTCGTTTCTGTTCTGGCTGCCGCTCTATATGACCGGGCATTTGCGCTATTCGCTCGAGCAGGCTGGATACATCTCTTCGCTGTACGAACTGGTGGGTTTCGGCGGGGCGGTGCTTGCGGGGTATCTATCGGACCGCGTGTTTGGGTCGCGGCGGTTTCCGGTGGCGTGCCTGATGCAGGCGGGACTGGCGGCGGCGCTGCTGTGGCAACCGACGGCGGCGGCGGCGGGTCCACTGTGGAGCGCGATCGGGATCTCGCTCATCGGCATCCTCACCTTCGGGCCGGACACGCTGATGCAGGGCGCGTGCGCGCAGGACGCGGGAGGGGCGACCGCCGGCGGCACGGCCTCCGGCTTCATCAGCGGGATGGCGTCGGTGGGACAGTTGATATCGCCCTACCTGGTGGCGTGGTGGGCGAGCACGAACGGCTGGGACGCGCTGTTCCGGGTCTTCGTGGTGCTGGCGCTGGCGGGGAGCGCGCTTACTGCCTTCCAGTGGCGATACCGCGCGCTAGCATAGAGAGTTCTCATGGACAAATTGCTTTTTACTCCCGGCCCGCTGACCACCAGTGTTTCCGTGAAGCAGGCGATGCGGCGCGACCTGGGCTCGCGCGATGCCGAGTTCATCGCGGCGGTGCGACGTGTGCGGCGCAAGCTGGTGGAGATCGGCGGCTCGGCCGAGCATGAGGCGGTGCTCATGCAGGGCAGCGGGACGTTCGGGGTGGAAGCGGCCATCGGGTCGGCAGTGCCGCGGGGCGGGAAGCTGCTGGTAGCAGTGAATGGCGCGTACGGGCGCCGGCTCGCGGCGATCGCCGAGCGGCTGGGAATCGAGACCGTGGTACTGATGTTCCCGGAGAACAGGCCGTTGGCGGCGGCGGAGCTGGCGCCCGCGTTCGAGAGTGCGCCCACGCATCTGGCGCTGGTGCACTGTGAGACGACGACCGGGTTGCTGAACCCGGTGGAGGAGATCTGCCGGGTGGCGAAGGCGGCGGGGATCGACACTATCGTAGATGCGATGAGCAGCTTCGGCGCCGTGCCGCTGGAGTTAGCGGCTATCGATTTTCTTGTCTCGTCGGCGAATAAATGCCTGGAGGGAGTGCCCGGCTTCTCCTTCGTGCTGGCTCGCAAGGACCGGCTGGCGAGGTGCGAGGGCAACGCGCGCAGCCTTTCGCTTGATTTGTACGCGCAGTGGAAGGGTCTGGAGTCCGACGGACAGTTTCGTTTTACTCCGCCGACGCACGCGATCCTGGCCTTTGAACAGGCGCTGCGGGAGTTCGAGGACGAGGGCGGCGTGGCGGGGCGCGGGGCGCGGTACCAGGCGAACCGCGCGGTGCTGGTGGAGGGCATGCGGCGGCTGGGCTTCGAAGAGTATCTGGCCGAAGAGCACCAGAGCCACATCATCAGTTCGTATCGCTACCCGAAGTCCCCGGACTTCGATTTCGAACGGTTCTACTCCGCGCTCAGCGAGCGAGGGTTCGCGATCTATCCGGGCAAAGTCAGCGACGCCGATTGTTTTCGCATCGGCACGATTGGCCGCCTGTACCCGGACGATGTGCGGGCGCTGCTGAAGGGGATGGAGGAGGTCTGGCCGCCGCGGCGGGAGCCGGTGAAGGCGGTGATTTTCGATTGGGCGGGGACGGTGGTGGATTACGGAAGCCGTGCGCCGGCGCTGGCGTTCGTGGAGTTGTTCCGGCGGCACGGCGTGGCGATCACGGAGGCGGAGGCGCGCGGGCCGATGGGGTTGCACAAGCGCTCGCACATCGAGGCGCTGCTGGCGCTGCCGCACGTGGCCGCGGCGCTGCCGAACGCCGACCTGGATGGGTTGTACCGTGAGTTCATACCGCTGCAGACGTCGCTTCTGGCGGAGCACGCGGATCTTGTACCGGGGTTGGAGGACGTGGTGGCCGCGCTGCGGGCGCGGGGCGTGAAGATCGGGGCGACGACGGGCTACAACTCAGAGATGATGGACGTGCTGGCGCCGGCGGCGGAGGCGCGCGGCTTCAAGCCCGACACCTCGATTGCGGCCGACCAGGTTCCCGCCGGGCGGCCTGCGCCGTGGATGGCGCTGCAGGCGGCCTATTGCCTACAGGCCTGGCCGCTGAGTTGTTGCGTGAAAGTGGGCGATACGCCGGCGGACATCGCCGAGGGGCGCAACGCGGGTATGTGGACGGTGGGCGTGACGGTGACGGGCAACGAAGCGGGTCTCCGGCGGGAAGAGGTGACCGCGCTCAATGCCGAGGCCCTGGCGGCGCTGCATGAGCGGGCGGGAACGCGTCTTCGGGCCGCGGGCGCGCATTTCATCATTCGAGGGGTGGAAGCACTGGCGCCCGTGATTGACGAGATTGAGCGCCGTATTGCCGCCGGGGAGCGTCCGTGAAACAGGGCGAGGGCGGTTAGCGGACAGCCGCTTCGGCCTGGCGGGCGGCCGCATCCTGCTCCCGCTGCCAGCGCATGCGGCCCTGGTGCTCCTGCCAGAGCGTGGAGATGCCTGCCCAGTAATAACCGCCGACGAAGGGCATCAGGAAGGGCGCGGCGAAGTAGTTCGCGCTGTCGATGGCGTAGGCGATGATGAACAGGAAGTAGGTGCCGAAGGCGAGCTCGAGGTAGGGGAGCCAGCCGCTGCGGCGGCGGTATTTGACGTTCGCGAGCTTCATTTTCTGCTGCCCGGCGACCGCGTATTTGGGAGTTCGGGCGAAGGCGGTCTGGACGCCGAAAATGGCTTCGAGCACGGCGCGAGCGTTGATGATGGTCAAGCCTACGCCGGCGCAGATGAGCGCCGGCATCAGGAAGATGCCGCGCCACCAGGAGCGCGGATAGAGCTGGCGGTGGGCGGTGAGGTAGAAAGCGCCGATGGACCAGAAGGACGCGATCATGATGGGCAGGTCCACCACGAGCATCTGCCACCATCCCATATAGAAGCGAATGATCATCACCGGCAGCATCAGCGCCGAGAGGATGACCATCAGCGGGTACGAGATGTTGGGGGTCAGGTGGAAGACCGCTTCGATCTTGGAGCGCAGGGGAATATCGGACTTGAGGATGCGCGGCAGGATTTTCCTGGCCACCTGCATCAAGCCCTTCGCCCAGCGCGACTGCTGCACCTGGAAGCCGTAGGTCTCCACCGGCAGCTCCGATGGGCAGTGGATATCGGGCAGGTAGACGAAGCGCCAGCCCTTCAATTGCGCGCGATAGCTGAGGTCGCTGTCCTCGGTGAGGGTGTCGTGCTCCCAGCCGCCGGCATCTTCGATCATGCGCCGCCGCAAAATGCCGGCGGTGCCGTTGAAATTGAAGTACCAGCCGTTTCCGGCGCGGGCCACATGCTCGAGCACGAAGTGCCCGTCGAGGAGCATCGCTTCCACTTCGGTGAGGAGGTTGTAATGGCGGTTGGTGTAGCTCCAGCGCGTCTGCACGACGCCCACTTCCGGATCCGCGAAGTAGTCGACGGTCTTCAGCAGGAAATCCGAGGGAGGCAGAAAATCGGCATCGAAGACAGCGATCAGTTCGCCGGTAGCGCTCTCCATGCCCTCCTGGAGGGCGCCGGCCTTAAAGCCATGGCGGTTGCTGCGGTGGCGGTACTCGATGGGGAAGCCGGCGTCGCGATAGCGGGCAGCGAGCGCTTCGGTGTACGGATGCGTGTCGTCGGTGGAGTCGTCGAGCACCTGAATCTGCAGTTTTTCGCGGGGGTACTCGATTTTGCTCACGGCGTCCAGCAACTGGTCGACGACGTATCGCTCGTTGTAGAGCGGCAGTTGGATGGTGACGGGCGGCAGTTCGGCGAAGCGCCGGGCCGGCTGTTGGGGGATATTCTTGCGGCCCTTGTAGTGGGAGAGGATGGTCTCGAAGCGGTGCAAGCCGTAGATGGAGAGGATGGCCATCACGGTGAAGTAGGGAACGAGCAGCGCGTAGTCGAACCACTCGAGGGAGTGAATACCGGAGAAGCTGGAATCGAAGAGGGAGCGGACGAACTCGTCCTTGGCGGACGGCGCGGCGAGCAGCAACGCCAGAGGCTCTTCGATGAGGTTCATCATGATCCGAGGTGAACTACGAGCGCAGCCGTACGAAGGTTCCGGGTCACCGGCGCACCGGGCCGAGCGACTGTTCCCCAGTTTACACCAGTTCAACGCTCTGAAGCACTGGTACGTCAATCAGATATGCGGCTAACAGCATTGCTCTGTCTGCTTTGCGCTGCCGGCGCGGAGGCGCAGTTTCAGCGGCCGCAGCTGGTTTGGGAGGGCACTGTCGACGGGAGCGTGGTGCTACGGGTGCGTGCCGACCGCGTCCTTTCGGACATCCGAATGGGGCTTCCGATCCAGGGCCAGCGGTGGCGGTTCTTCGAACGGCTGCCGGAGGCGCGACAGCCGGTTGAGGTGCGCGCGCGGGATTCGCGGGGAGAGGTGCGGGTGCTGGAACAGCCGCGCCTGGAGAACCAGTACACGTTGTCGGTCCTGATCGACGATCGGCAGCCGGGCAGCGGCTTCTATCTGCTCGAGTTCTACTGGCAGACGGGGCCGACGGACCGGGAGCCGGGGGATTCGTTCCGGCGTGGGCCGCCGGTGCGCGGGTCGTCGGTGACGTGGAGCGGACGGGTGGACGGCGAAATCGTGGTCGGGTGCCGGGCGGCAGGGTGCGCGAGCAAGGTGCTGAACGGCGGGGAGGTGATCCGCGAGCGCTTCCGCTTCACGGATCCGCTGCCGGCGCGCGTGGTGGCGGTGGAAGTGGCGGAGCGCGACGGCCGCGGCGAAGTGCGCCTGCTGGAGCAGCCGGGGCAGGGGAACGAGTACACGGCGGTGGTGCTGGTGCGGGATCCGGACAGCGGCTCCGGGGAGTACCGGTTTACGCTCGCATGGCAGGGAGGCTCGGCGCAGGAGCCGCTGGAGCCGCGCCGGGGGATGATCTGGAGGGGAGGGGTGGACGGGCGGGTGCGGGTTACGGTGCAGGGGCGTGACGCGCGAGCGGAAGCGTTGAGCGGCGCGGCGGTCTTCGGCGACCAGGGGACGTTTGAACGCGACCTGCCGGCGCGCGAGAACTTCGCGGCGGCGGTGCGGAAGCGGCGCGGCCGGGGGCGGGTGGAACTGATCGACTACCCGTCGGCGCGCAACGGCTACCGGCTGGTGTTCGAGATCCACGACCCGGACGGGGGCAGCGACCAATACGAGGTGGAGGTTCGGTGGTAACCTCCTCTATGGATGGACCGGCACGTACGCCTGCTCGCCTGGATCTATATCGTTTATGGCGGGTTGGGAGGCGTGTTGGGGGGCCTGGCGCTGTGGCGCTTCCAGGGAGCGAGCCGTTTCCTGCTGTTGCTCTCGGGCGGCGGCTACTGGGACATGTCGGTGCTGGTGCCGGCTTATGTGGGACTGGCGGCGCTCTCCATGACGGTTGCGGCGGCGCCGGCGGTGATTGCGGGCATCGGGCTGCTGCGGTTTGAGGAGTGGGCGCGGCTGGTGGGCATTGTGGTGGCGGTGCTGACGATCCTGAGCTTTCCGATCGGCTTCGCGGTGAGCCTGTACGCGTTCTGGGTGCTGACGTCGCAGGAGACGGAGCCGCTCTTTCTCGAGCGGCCTCCGACGCGATAGTTACTCGGTGTAGCTGACTTCCAAGCGCTGCACGCGGCGGGCGGCGAGGAAGAGGATGGCCACGCTGACCATCAGCAAGCCCGGAATGGCCAGCCACGCGGGGGTGGGTTCGGCGTTCTGCACCAGGAGCGCCAGCGGACCTTCGACGGGCACCTGCACGGGACTCAGCGACTTCAGGTAGAACGTCACGCTGAGCTTCTGGAGGAATGCCGGCAGGAAGCCGTTGATGCCTTCCCACACCATGAACAGCGCCGCGGGAATCATCGGGTTTTTGAAGATGAGCCCGGCGATCAGGAAGACGGCGCCATAGCCGACGCAGGCGAGGACGGTGACCACCAGGTACCAGACGAACTGGTTCAGGCCGGCTCCCTGCAATACGAAGGAGCGCCATTCCGCGCCGAAGTGAGCGGCGATGGTGAGGTAGGAGGCGGCGACGCTGATGGTGAACAGCACTACGGCGGCGATCATGCCGGAGACATATTTGCCGACGAGCAGCACCTCGCGGCGCAACGGCGCGAGGAAGTAGTAGTGCATGGTGCGCTCGAGGATCTCGGCGCGGAACAGGTTGGTGAAGATCCCGACGCAGCCGAAGTAGATGCCGAGCCGCAGGTAGAAGAACTGGAAGATGCCCGCGAAGATCATGGTGTCTTCGGGGATGGAGCAGCCGGGACGGGAGCGGTAGGACTCGACGATGGAATGGCCGGCGGTGAGGATGACGGGCAGCAGCGCCAGCAGGTAAATCCAGAGAGCGCGCTTCGAGAGAAAACTCTTCTTCACTTCGAGGCGGGCCACTGAACCCACCTGGCGGGCCCACAGACCCCAGGGCATGGCGGACAGATCTTTCATGCCGCGGCTCCTTCCGCACCGATCAAGTACTGGTAAATGGAGTGGACGTCTTCGTCGGCGGGCGCGATGGATTCAAAGTCGAAGCCGGCATCGGCCGCGAGCCGGTTGAGCAGGAGGTAGAGCGAATCGGCGTCGCGCGTGCGGACCATGAGGCCGTGACGGTCGTCGTGCACGCGCGCCTCGACCATGTGCGGCTCTTCGAACAGCCGCGCGGCGAGGGCGCCCGGGTTACTACAGCGGATCATCACCTGGATGGGGTGATCCTGCACCTCGCTGCGCACGCCCTGAATCTGGCCCTCCGCGACGACGTACCCCTGGCTGAGCAGGATCACCTGATCGGAGATGCGGTCCACTTCGTGGAGGATATGGCTGGAGACGATGACGTGGACGCCTTGCGCGCCAAGGGCCTCGAAGAGAGCGATGGTCTCGGCGCGAGCCATGGGGTCGAGGCCGTTCAGCGGCTCGTCCAGAATCAGCACGCGGGGATTGTGCGAGAGCGCCTGGGCGAGCTTGATGCGCTGCCGCATACCTTTGCTGTAGCCCGCCACTTTGCGGGCGGCCGCCTCTTTGAGGTTGACGCGGCCGATGGACTCCCAGGTGCGCCGGTCGGCTTCCTGCTCGGTGTAGCCCTGGACGCGTAGGAACGAGTAGATGAACTGGTAGCCGGTCATGCCGCGCGGGAAGTTGTCGAACTGGGTGCAATAGCCGACGACGCGGAAGAGGTTCTCGGGGTCGTCCGGGGCGATGCCGAGCACGCTGATCTTTCCCTGGGTCGGCTGGATCAAGCCGGTCATGAGGTTCATGAGCGTGGTTTTGCCGGCGCCGTTGGGACCGACGAGGCTGGTGATGCCGGGGGGAATCGACAGGCTGACGTTGTTGACGCCGAGGACGTCGCCATAGAAGCGCGAGACGTTGTCGAAGACGATGAGGTCGCCGGAGGGTGTCACTTCACCACCTCCACGCCGCCGATTTTCTTGTTCAGCAGCCAGAGGCAGAAGACGCAGGTGGCGCCGAAGGCGATCCAGCACACGGCCACGGGCAGTTCCTTCTGGTTATCGACGCGAAAGAAGATGGCGCCGGCTTTGGGATCGCCGAAGAGCCAGGTCCAGATGGCGCCGATCACGTAACTGATGTTGATGAGGCTGCCCCACTTCGTGCGGAGCACGGCGTTGATAGCCGCTCCGAAGCCGGCGGCGACGAAGAAGATGCCGAACAGCAGCCCGCCGGCGATGGGCTTCCATTTGACCCACGCCGATACGGAGAGCGAAAGGAGGGAGAGCATGAGGATCCAGAGCATGGACGCCAGAGTTAACGCCCATACGAGGCGGACGTTCGAACTGAACCACTCCCAACCTTCCACGTAACTTTGGAGGCCGAAGAGCATGAGGCCGGGGATCCAAGTCATCAGCGAGAAGAGGATCACCAGGATTGACATTCGCCCCAGCACGTACTCCTGACGCGAAAACGGCCGCGAGAGGTAGAGCGGCACGGCGTTGTTTGAGAGGTCCGGCGAGACCAGCCCGGGTCCGATGAAGGAGTTCAGGAAGAACGCGAACATGCTTTGCGTTCCGAGGAAGTTGAGGAAGAACGCGGTGTTCACCTGGATCAGGTTCGACGGTTTGACCCCCATTAATTCGAGCGCGCTGAGGTTGTGGCGGAGATAAATGATCAGCGCAAACACCAGCGGCGGAATCAGTGTTCCCAGCAGAAACAGCGTCAGGAAGCGGGACCGCCGCATGTCCTCCCAGGTGTAGCGGGTGAGCACGAGGAAGCGCGACCACTCGGGGGTGACGGGCCCGTCATAGCCGCGGTACGTCTTTTTATAAACGGCCATGCACGGCCTCCTTCTGGGGCGCAGGAGCAGGCGCTGCCGCGGGCGGCTGATCCTCCATGGCGCGGAGGAAGATGTCTTCGAGCGAATCGCGGCGGAAGTTCAGGCGGCGGATCTGCACGGCGCGGTCGGCCGCGATGCGGAAGATCTGGCGCACATCCAGGCCGTCGGGCATCACGAGTTTCACGCGGCCGTTGCCGGACCACGCGGCCTGGCAGCCGAGGCGTTCGATGTCGAGGACGAACTCTTCGCTGCCACCCTTGGTTTCCATTTCGAGGAACTTCCGGTTGGCGCGGCGCTCTTCTTCGAGGTCGCAGGTGTCGGCGATGCGGCCGTCCTTGAGAATCAGCACCTGGTCACAGCACTCTTCGACGTCGCGCAGCAGGTGGGAGGAGATGATGATGTGCAGGTCGCCGCGGTCACGGATCTCGCGGATGAGATCGAGCATGCGGCGCCGGGCGGGCGGATCGAGGCCGTTGGTCGGTTCGTCCAGGAACAGCAGTTTCGGTCCGTGGACGATGGCCTGGGCGAGCTTGGCCATCTGCTTCATGCCGAGAGAATAGGTACCGATATTGCGGTAGCGGACCTCGCCGAGGCCGGTATAAAAGAACGCTTCGTGAGCGCGCTCGAGGGCTTCGGCGGGGGGCAGTCCCGAGAGTTCCGCCATCATGCGCACGAACCGGATGCCGGACATATTGGCGATGAAGGAATCGTTCTCCGGCATGTAGCCGATGAGCGAACGCACGCGCCGGGCATGGGTGCGAATGTCGTGGCCGAAGATGCGAGCGGTGCCGGAGAACGGTTTGTGGAAGCCGAGCAGGGTATTCAACAGCGTCGACTTTCCCGCGCCGTTCGGCCCGAGAAGGCCGATGGCCCGGCCGGTCAGCGTCCCCGTCAGATCCTTGAGGATGACGCGCTGACCGATCCGGACCACAAGACGATCCAGCTCGATGACTGCGTTGGTGGACATCACTAGACCCTACGCGGCCGAGGGCTCGCGTGTTCCTTTCTCTTAGCGGCGGCCGCGGCCTTGGAGCATCCCCGCAAGGCCCATCGGCCCCTGCATGGAGATCAGGTTCGCGGCATTCAGGCCTAGCGTAGCACTCGTTGTGGCGACGCGGATGCGATCGTCTTCGGCGTAGATGCCGACGAGCAGCGGCTGCATGTCGCCGGCGATGTTCTGCATTGCCTGACGCTGCTCAGAGTTCAGCGGAGCGCTGTTGGCGAAGCCTTCGAGCAGCGGGCCGAAGGTGGAGCCGAGGTTGTGGTAGAGCAGCCCGGAGAAGCTCGCATAGGAGTCACGCGGGATGAGGTCCTGGAACTTGCGCGTGCGGGCGAGGGACGTGCCGTTGGCGCGGTAGCCCATCGCCTGTTCCACCAGCACGCGGCTGGGCGCGGCGATCAGGAAGCCGTTGTAGAAGGTGTAGTGAATCTCGCCGAACTTTGCGAGCTGCGGGCTGGCGATGCGGTAGTAGGTGCGGCCGTTGACGGCCTCCTGAAGGTACGTTGCGCCGGTGGCGTTCGCCAGCCGTTGCAGCGCGCCTTCCAGCCGCTGCGGGTTGTACACTTCGACGGCGATCTTCCAGGACGGCACCGGGAAGACGGGCCCGTCGAAGGCGATGGTAATGTCTCCGCCCAGTGTCGCGGCGATGTCGTTGCGGATGTCGATACCGAGCTTCGTTTCCTGTTCGCGGCGCTCTTCGTTGAAGCGCTCGTTCGAACGGCCGAGCAAGCTGAGGAGTTCATCCACGATAGTTGCCGGGCTGCGCAGTGCGAAGGAACTGACAACGGTCGCCTCGGGGGAGACGAAGTCGAGCGAACTCAGAGTTGCGGGCCGGCCGAGCCACGCGGCGAGGCCCTTGCGCTCGCCCTGGAAGGAGAACTGCGCGCTGGTATTCGTGGCGCCGTTCACCTGCTTCTGCTCGATGAGCACCTGCTTCATCCCGCCCATCAGGAAATTCGAATGCTGCTCCGCGTTGGAGCCGGCCTTGGAGCCGACGATGCGATCGAGGTCGGCGCTGAAGACGATTCCGGCGCCATCACGATAGGCCTGTTGGATGCGAGCGTAGTTCGGGGTGGACGAGAAGCGCGGCGCGCCCTCGATGGACAGCGCTACTTCGCGAAGGGCTCGAGTGGACGGCGACACTGCTACGACGCCCTGGGCGAAGTAGATGGTGAGCGTCTGTTCGCCGGCGGCGCCGATGGCGGCGGCGCTCTCAGCGAAGTGCAACTTGACGTCGCGCGCTTCGGGAGCGATTTTGCGGATCTCGGCTTCGACGAATTCACGGAAGCCCTGCCGCTTCACTTCGGCGGCGAAGACGGGCGCGTCGACGCCGCCCTTGTCGGTAGCGACGGCGGCGAGCACGATCTCGTCACCCAGGTAATCGCTGAAGGCTCGAATCTCGTCGACTGTTTGCTGCAGCGTCAGCCCGTTTGAATGGTTGCCTTTCGACTCCCACCACTCGCGCAGCGCGGGGCTCTGCTGAACCTTCTGCGCGAAGATGCGGTGGGCGTCGGCGAGCGTTGGGCCGAGGTTCGGCAGGCTGGCGTACACCACGGTGCTCGCCGGCACGAGGTCCAGGAGGCGGCTCGAGTAGCGCAGATCCGGCAGGCGGACGGACTCGAGCTGCTTCTTCAGATCGGCGAACTCCCTGAGCAGCGCCAGGTGCTTGTCGACCTGCGCGCTCCAGGCGATGTCTTCGGAAACGGGAATGGGCGTCACGGCCAGGCTGGAGGAGTACTGCATGCCCGGCGTCAGCATTGCATCTTTGCTGCTCTGCGTGACCTGCACTTTCCCTTCGATCACCGAAACGCGCGAACCCTTCTGCCCGGCGTTCACGCTGAAGACCGTTCCCTTCACCGCTACCTTGACGTCCGGCGTCAGCACGAAGAGGTTGCCGCTTTTCTGCTTGGCCGCTTCCACGATCACGCCGCCGCGGCTCAACTGGATGGTGGTATCGCGAAACGTGGCGCTGACCGTGAGGCCCGACCGTTCGCGCATCTCGACCATCGAACCGTCCGACAGGCGCACCGTCGCGCCCGAATCCTTTGCCGTGCGGATCTCGGCGTTCGCGCTTACTGTATCACCCGGCTTCAAGGGCACGAGGGCGTCGCCGGAGACGCGATACAGCTCGCCTTTCACCGATGCGACCTGGGAACTGGCGCGAGCGGCGTTCGGGGCGTGAATATACAGGTTCCAGGCGCCAAGGCCGACACCGACGGCCACTGCGGCGGCGGTGGCCCAGCGGACGGCAGGCGATGTTTGCCAGAGGGACTTGCGCCGCTTCGGGGCGGGCATCGCCACGAGCTTCCGCGACATCGCCTCCAGCGTCTTGCGGCAGGCCACGCACTCGTGGACGTGGTCTTCAACGAGCATACGCTGGGCCTCGGCGAGAGTCCCAGCGCGGTATTCGGCAAAGAGTTTCTGAAAGTCCGTGCAGCTTCTCAACACGTGCGATTCAGGGTGTTGGGCGGCGAGACCGTTTGTTTCGGCCTGCAGCTTCGCCCAGACGCGAGCAGCGGCCGCTTCCACCACCACGGCGTCCGGCTCGTCGTTGCGGATTTCCGCGAGAGCCCCGTCCAGCACGGGGTCGTTTATCGACTCGAATTCGGCCTTCATGACCGTTCTCCCATGTAACTCTTGAATTCGTTCGCCAACCGTTCGCGCGTGCGGTGCAGCGTTACCGCCACCGTCGCTGTTGTTGTCCCCACCATTTCCGCGATCTCCGGGTTCTCCTTGCCTTCGATGAAGCGAAGCACGAAGATTTCCGCCGCGCGCGGGCTGAGCTTTGAAACGGCCTGGCGGAGCCATCCCCGGATCTCTCCGCTGCGGACGGCGCGCTCGGGCGATTCCGCTGCGCTCTGCGTCAAGTGTTGCGGCGCCACGTCGTCGATGGCCACCGCCCGCGCCGCCTGGCGTGACCGGATGAGGTCGACCGCGGCGTTTACGGCAGCCCGTCGCAGGTAGCCTTCCACGTTCGTCATCGGCTCGGCATCCGCATCGCGCCTGCTGAGCCGGAGGAATACGGTCTGCAGCACGTCCTCCGCGTCGGCCGCGCTGCCCGTCACCCGGTACGCTGCGCGGAACACCAACGAGTGGTACTCACGGAACAGTGTTTCCAGGTCGGGTGGCCCGGCGGCGGGTACGGCGGCCATCGGAAACCCGGCCCCCCGCTCCACCTGAGTCATTGCTATCACGCCTTCGCTCCTCGGTTTCCCTTCATCCATGGAGACGGCCCTCGCCGAACTATATTAGCGAGAGCGCAGGGCTTTTCGATCCTTTACAATTCGGGGATGCGCCCTTTCTTCGCCCTCAAGGCGGAGCAATACTTCGAATTCGAGCGCCTGGGCACGAACTGGCGGACGGAGATCCTCGCCGGGTTCACGACGTTCGTGACCATGGCGTACATCATTTTCGTCAACCCGTCGATCCTGGCGGAGGCGGGAATGCCGCACGCGGCCGTTGTCGCGGCCACCTGCTTCTCGGCGGGTTTCGGGAGCCTGTTGATGGGCGCTTTTGCGCGGTACCCGATCGCGCTTGCTCCGGGCATGGGCTTGAACGCGTACTTCACGTACACGGTGGTGAAGGCGATGGGAGTCTCCTGGCAAACCGCCTTGGGCGCCGTTTTCCTTTCCGGTGTGGCCTTCCTGCTGCTGACCGCCGCCGGCGTACGCCAATTGATCCTGGAGGCCATCCCTTCCGAGCTCTATGCTTCGGTGGCCGTAGGCATCGGGCTGTTTATTGCGCTGATCGGCTTTCGCAACGCCGGGCTGGTGGCCGCCTCACCGGCGACGCTGGTGACGCTCGGTGATTTGAGGAACCCGCAGACGCAGCTGGCTCTCTTCGGTCTGCTCCTGATGGCCTCTCTGATGGCGTGGGAGTTTCGAGGGGCCATGTTGATCGGCGTGCTGGCCACGACGGCCGCCGGGGCGGGGCTGGGGCTGGTTGCCTGGCAACCGCAGGCGCTCTCGCTGGGCGACATTACGGGCACTGCGTTCCAGCTCGACGTTCGCGGCGCCTTGCGGCTGGGCCTGCTGGAGATCGTTTTCGTCTTTCTTTTCGTCGACCTGTTCGACAACATTGGGACGCTCGTTGGCGTCGGAAAGAAGGCGGGGCTTTTCGACAGGGCTTCGCGGATTCCTCGCGTCAACCGGATTCTGTTCGCGGACGCGACGGCGACGGTGGCGGGCTCGCTGGCGGGGACGTCGACGGTGGTCAGCTATATCGAAAGCGCGGCGGGTGTTGCGGCGGGCGGCCGCAGCGGCGTTACGGCTATCGTCACGGGGCTGCTCTTCCTGGTGTCGCTCTTGATCGCGCCGCTGGTAGGGGCGATTCCGGCTGCCGCGACGGCTCCGGCGCTGATTCTGGTGGGCGCGTTGATGATTTCGCACGCCGCCGAGATCCGCTGGTCGGACCCGCTGATCGCCATTCCGGCGTTCCTCACGATCACCGCCATTCCACTCACGTTCTCGATCGCCAACGGGCTCGCCTTCGGCTTCACGGCGCACACGCTGCTGCGCCTGGCACGCGGCGAGTTCCGGACCATCAGCTGGCTGGTGTATCTGCTGACGGCGCTCTTCCTGATCCGGTTCATTTACCTGGGGGCCGGATGATGACGCGCCGCGCCGCCGTCTTCGTCCTGCTGGCGGGCGCCGCCTACGCCCGCGACTACGACGTGCTGGTGCAGGGCGCGCTGGATGTCGAACTGCAGCCGCTGGTGCAGGCGCTCGAGGGCCGGCGGGAGGTGCAGATTCACGCGTGGACCTTCTGGACCGGCAGAATCGCCGGCCGGCGGGTGGCGATCTCACGAACGGAGGTCGGCCCCTACAACGCCGCGGCGGCGACGGCACTGGGTATCGAGCGCTTCCGCCCGCGCGTGGTCATCAATCAGGGGACGGCGGGGGGACACAATCGGAAGCTCAAGCTGTGGGACATCGTGGTGGGGGAGAAGACGGTGGACTTCAGCGCGCACCGCGCACCGCACGCGGGCGAGGGCGAGGGGCAGAAGCCGGAACGGTGGACGCCGGCGCCCTACAAGCTTCGGCTGGATGGCAGGACGCAGACGGAGTTTCCCGGCTTTCCCGGCGATCGGCAGTTGGTGGAGAGCTTTATGCAGCTGCCCTACGCGCGCGGCAAGGTCTACCGCGGTGTGATCGGGACCGCGTTCCAGTTCAACAAGGAGCTGGATCGCATCGCCTGGCTTCACAAGACGTACGGCACGGATACCGAGGATATGGAGAGCGCCGCGTCGGCGGCGGTGGCTACGGGCATGGGCGTGCCATTTGTCGCGGTGCGGATCGTGTCGAACACCGAGTGGGAGAGCCCTACGTTCGAACGGATCGCGGGGCAGTACTGCGCGGAGTTTGTGCTGGAGTGGCTGCGGCGAGGTGAGCCTTTACCCGCTCGAACACGTCGCGGAACATCGCCTCGGTGAGCTTCCCGGTGTTGGTGTTCTGCTGGCTGGGATGGTAGGAGGAGACCAGCAGCGGCAGGCCGGGTGCGGTGACATGCTCCGCGTTATGGGCGAAGCGAAACGCGGACAGGCGCTCAATGAGACCGCGGTCGCGAAGGATGGAGAGGTAGATGTCGAAGGCGTGCTTGCCGAGGGCGACGACAACCTGTACGCTGGGCATCAGATCCAGTTCGCGCTCGAGAAAACCGCGGCAGTTGCGGAACTCCTGGGGAGTCGGTTTGTTCCCCGGCGGGGCGCAGTGCGCGGCGGCAGTAACGTAGGCGCCTTGCAGCACGAGTCCGTCCTGGCGGGACGTGCTGGTGGGCTGCGAGGCGAAGCCGGTGGCATGCAGCACCTTGTAGAGAAAGTTGCCGGAGGAGTCGCCGGTGAAGACCCTGCCGGTGCGGTTCGCGCCGTGCGCGGCGGGCGCCAGGCCAATGATGAGCACCTGCGCGGCCGGGTCGCCGAACGAGGGCACCGGCCGCCCCCAGTATTCCCACTCGCGGTAGGCGCGCTTCTTGACGCGTGCGATGTTCTGGCAGTGGTCGATGAGCCGGGGGCAGCGCCGGCAGGCGACGATCTCGTTCTGTAGGATTTGGAGCTTACTCGGCAATCAGGTTGATCTGGCCCACGCCGCCTTTGACGTCCACCGTGATGGTCACTTTCGACTTCCCGAAGGCTTCGTTGCGATACACGTCGCCGTCCTGCTTCATCCCCTTGACGTCGATCCCGCCGAGCCCGCCCTTTGCGCGAGCCTCTACGCCCACGTCCTTGGGGAATTGAATCGTCGCCTCGCCCACGCCTCCGCGAACGTTCAGATCGAAGCTTCGTTTCGGGGTCTCGCTGAAATGGATCTTCACCTCGCCGGCGCCGATGTGCATTTCCGCGCTGCGCAGGGTCAACGGGCCGAGGTCCAGGTCGGCCTCCCCGGCGCCGAGGTTGGCGCTCAGGTCGAGCGGGACGTCGTTGGCGAACTTCAACTCCCAGTTGTTTTCCATGTTGCCACCGGTGGAGCCGGCCTTCGGCTGCTCCACGAGCAAGCGTCCGCGGAACCCGTTCTTCTCATAGCGGACATCGGGCTTCCAGGCGTCGACGTTGTACCGGAAACTGGCGTCCATGAGCTTGGCCGCGCCGCCGGTCACGCGGAGCTCTCCGGCCGCCATCTTGATCTCGGCGCGGACCATCTCGGCGTTGTCGCGTTCGATGCTCTTCGTCTCGGTTCGCGTTTCGCCGGTCTGCACGTGGTGGAAGTTGCACCCGGCAAGGGCGGCGACGAGGGGTACGATGATCAGGCGTGTCATTGGACTCCGTTGCGAAGAGATACGAGCGCGCTTTGCAGATTGTTCAGTGTATCGGAGTCGGAGGTGACGCCGGGTGTGCGGGGCTGCTGCGGCCGAGGTCCGGGATCAAGACTTGGTGGCGCGTACCGGGCCGTTTGGCAACCCCAGTGGCTCCAGCCTATTCCGGATGGGAGTGCTCAGCCCGCTACCGGCCTTCTCTGGCGAGGACAGTTTCGGAAACTTCGGGCGGGGAGACTTCGCTGTTATCGAGGCGGCGCCGGGTCCGTGCGGGAGCCGTCGGCGCTCCGCTACGCTGCGGGAGGTCTGCGCCGCTAGCAGTAGGGGTTACCGGCTGACCTGCTGGTGCATGCGCTGCAGGGACTGCTGCAGGGAAGGCATGGGGTCGATGACGCCGCTGAAGGGGCCGTCGGCGTTCGCTCGAGCTTCGAGTTCCAAGGGGCGCGGGCAGATCTCGCGGAAGAGGGCGATGAGTTCGGGGTCGCGCCAACCGCGGGTTACTTCCTCTTCCATGATCTCGATGGCCTTTTCGTGGGAGAACGCCGGCTTGTACGGGCGGGCGCTGGTGAGGGCGTCGTAGATGTCGGCGGTCTGGAGGATGCGGGCCAGTAAGGGGATGTCGCGGCCCGCCAGGGCATCGGGATAGCCGGTACCGTCCCACCGCTCGTGATGGCTGCGGATGATTGGCAATACCAGCGCGAGGCTTTGCATGGGGCGGCAGATTTCTTCGCCGCGCAGTGTATGCCCGCGCATGACGATCCACTCTTCCTGGGTGAGTGCGCCCTGCTTGAAAAGGATGGAATCGGGGACGCTGACCTTGCCGATGTCGTGCAGGTATCCGCCCCGGTGCAGGGCGATGAGTTGCGACTGCGGGAGCCCGAGTGCTCTGCCCAGCGCTACGCTGTAGGCGGCGAGGCGTTCGCAGTGGTCACTGGTGGCCTTATCGCGCTGCTCTACGGCCTGCGCCAAGCCGAAGAGGATGGTCTCGGCTTCATCGAGGGAGTCGATGGCGAGTTTGTTGCGCAGCATGGCCCGGATGCGCGTACGCACGACGGCCGGGTGCAGGGGCTTGATCAGGAACTCGTCGGCGCCGGAAGAGATACCGGCGATCTCGTTCTCGATGCCCTGCATGCTGGTCAGCATGAGGATGGGTGTGAGATGGGTGCGCCGGTCATTCTTGACTTTCCGGCAGAACTCCGGACCGCTCATCTCCGGAATCATCATGTCAACGATGAGCAGATCAACCTTTTCGCGCGACAGGACGGCGGCGGCGTCGGTGGCGCAGCGAGCCTCGAGGATGCGGTACGGCGCGGATTTGAGAATCGCGCGCAGCAACTGACGGTTGATTTCGACGTCGTCCACCACCAGGATGGTGGGGGGCTGGTCTTCCCGCAGGAACTCCGCGTCCCAGTGGAACGTGTGCGTCGTCGCGCGCCCGTTCGGGTTCCCCTGGACCGGCGGCGGCAGTGCAGGGACAAAGCCGCGAATTGCTGAATCAAGTGCTGCCATGCTGATCGCGGGGCGCTCCCGGATGTCGCGCCCACATAAGCTATATCGGACAGGCAGTGGGCTGCGTTTAGGGGATTTCTCGCCTTAGACAGGCGGGGGGAGTACCTAATCGGAGGGGGTAGTAATCGCGCCAATGAGGGGGTATCCCCCGCGGACCTCAGCTTTTCGCCTGAGCCGCCCGCAGTTCTTCGGCGTAGAGGGCCCCGGCGGGATCATCCTCATGCTTGAACATGACGTAGACATCCCGGCCGTCGGCCAGGTGCGCGGCCGCCTGCGCGGCCATTTCCGCGCGCGCCTCGGGTGAGTACTCCGACTTCCTCAACCGGAAGTAGACAAAATCGGCCGTGGGGACGTCGGGGCAGACCAGGCTGTCCGACTCGGCGCGGCACAAGGCGGTGTTGTGGTCCTTGAGGATGGAGTAGACGCCTTCGTCGAACCACGATTCATGCCGGAACTCGAAGACGCCGCGCCCGGATTTCGGGAGCAGCCGGACGAACTCGCGGAGCACCTCATCGTTCCGCTTGAAATTCGGCGGCAACTGAAAGAGGACGGGCCCCAGCCGTCCGGCGTCTCGGAGTGGGGACAGGCGCTCCAGGAAGACACGGGTGAACTCCTCGGCGGCTTTGAGCCGCAGCACGTGAGTGATCTTCATGTGCGCTTTGGGGGCGAAGACGAACGCCTCCGGCGTCTGTGCCACCCACCCGTTCAGGGTGGTTTCCGAGGGGAGTTGCCGGAACGTGTAGTTCACCTCGACCGCGTTGAGCCGGGTGGAGTAATACGAGAGGAACTTCGCCTGCGCCAGCTTCTCGGGGTAGAACGCGGGCTTCCAGGACGGGTAGGCGAAGCCCGACGTGCCGGCGAACAGGGAGGCCATCGTTCGAGGCTACTTGATTTCCTTGCTGTTCGCCGTGGCCGGCTCCTGGCCCCAGTTCTCGCGGACCACCAGGGTCTGGTCGGAGAAGAACGTCCGGCGGCCGGTGCTGTTGAAGGTCACGGGATTGGCGTTCACCAGGTATCCGGTGGGCGAACCGGTGACGGTGAACAGGTAGCCGGTCTTCGTGCCGGCGGCGAGGTCGCCCGGGATCAGGTCGGCCGCGGCCGGGCCGGCCTGGCCGCTGGTGGGCGGTCCGAGTTCCGCGAGGGACGTGGCGTACTTTCCGAACTGCGAGAAGTACTGGGTTTGC
Source organism: Bryobacteraceae bacterium (assembly GCA_033763935.1). Taxonomy (GTDB): domain Bacteria; phylum Acidobacteriota; class Terriglobia; order Bryobacterales; family Bryobacteraceae; genus DALYJJ01. The sequence continues at coordinate 22,121 of JANRJO010000088.1, read as the reverse complement.
GCGGTGTGGATGGTCTGGATCTGGCGGATGGCCGCGGTCTCCTGCGAGTGCATGCGCATCTTGTCGAGCTTGGGGGCCGCGATGGCGGCAATGATCAGGATGATCGCGATGACGATCAGCAGCTCAATCAGCGAAAAGCCTCGGCGCGCACGGGTGGTGTTCATGAGGAGTGCTCCAACTATCTATGACGTTAGCAGACGGCATTGCGTGGAGGGCGATACCATGAGGGTGAATGCGACGGCTGCTGATCGCCGCCCTGCTTCCTGCCTGCCTGTCGGCGGGCTGGCGTGAGTTCCGAAGCGGGCCGTTCGATGTCCTTACCGATGCGGGCGACCGTGAGGGCCGGGAGGTCCTGACGCACTTCGAGCAGCTCCGGCACACGCTGGGGACGCTGCTGGGGAACCCGGATCTGAAGCCGGTGTGGCCGGTGCGCATCGTCGTTTTCAAGAACGCGCGGGACCGGGCGAAGTACGCGGCGGCGGGCTCGCCGTCCCTGGGCTTCGCGCGCGAGGATTTCGTCGGCTCGATGACCTACGGGCCGTCTGTGCCGCCCGAGCTCAACCGCGCGGTGGTCCGCATGTTGATCGAGACGAACGTGCCGGCGCGGATGCCGGGCGACATCGAGGGCGGGCTGGCGGATCTGCTTTCGACGCTCGAAGTCCCGCGGCCCACGCGCATCCAGATTGGCGCCGCGCCTCCCGCCGCCAACCGCACACCGGCCTGGGCGCGTCTCCAGATGCTTTCCACACTGCCCGAGTATGCCGGCAAGCTGCGCGTGCTGCTCTCCAACCTGGCGCGCGGCATCGACCCCGAGCCCGCCTTTCGCAACGCCTTCGCGAAGGACCAGACTGTCATCGACAAAGAAGCCGCCGCGCATCTGAAGGCAGGCGTCTTCGAAACCGCGCCCTTCAACGCGCGGCCCCTCGATCCCGAGCGGCAGTTCCAACCGCGCGAGGTGGACGACGCGGAGGCGAAGCGGCGCCTCGCCGACCTGCTGCTGGCCGACGCCGCGCGCGCCGCCGAAGCCCGTGCCGCCTGCCAGGCTATTCAGGCGATTGATTGCCTCGGCCTTCTGAGCGCGCGGCAGGGCAACGCGGAGGCGGCTCGCCAGCAGTTGGAAATGGCGGCCAAGGACACCAAGAACGCGTATCTTCTCACCGAACTCGCCCGCGTCACGCCCGACGGCGCCGCCGCGAAGCCGCTGCTCGACCGCGCGATCGAACTGAACCCGAGGTGGTCCGAGCCGCACAAACTCCTGGCCGCGCGGGAGACGAACCCGAACCGAAAGGCGGCGATCCTGCGCACCGCCGCTACGCTCGAGCCGCGCAACATGGCGCTCTGGAAAGCTACCGCCGAGGCGATGATTCCGCTGAATCAGTTCGCGGAGGCATCGAAAGCGTGGGCCGCGGCCGAGCGCGCGGCTGAGACGGCGGAGCAGCGTGAGGAGATTCGCCGCGCGCGCAACGCCCTGGAAGAGCGCAAGACCGATGAACTCGAAGCCGCGCGGCGCAAGGCGGCCGAGGAAGAGGCGCGCGAGTTGCAGAAGCTGAAGGACGACCTGGAGCGCCGCGTCCGCGAGGCCGAAGCGCGGGCGAACGCGGGCCGCCAGGTGGATCCGAACCAGAAAGTGGAGAAGTGGTGGGACGGACCCAAGGGCGAGCGCGTCGAAGGCACACTGCAGCGCGTCGATTGCGTTCGTGGGCAGGCGCGGCTGGCGCTCACGGTCAACGGCAAGGCGCTGCAGTTGCTGGTGAAGAACCCTTCGCAGGTGGCGCTCATCGGGCAGAGCGGGCAGGCCACGCTGACCTGCGGCATTCAGAGACCGCCGCGCGCCGTGGCCGTCGAATACCAGCCTGCAAAGCCCGTCGGCGAGGTTACGCTCATTGAGTTCCGTTAGCCGCTATCGCTGGCTCGCGGTGGCGATCTTCTTCCTCTCCTCGACGCTTAACATGCTGGATCGCGCGGTGCTTGCCGCGCTGGCGCCCACCATCAAGGGCGAGTTCCGGTTGAACAACGAAGAGTATGGCTGGATTGTCTCGGCCTTCTCCATTACGTATGGGTTTGCTGCGCCGATCGCGGGGCTCTTGATCGATCGAATTGGCCTGACGCTCGGGGCGGTGTTGTGCGTGGGTGCGTGGTCGCTTGCGGGAATCGCCACGGGCTTGGCGGGGAGTCTGCGCGGGCTCATTGTTTGCCGGGGTGCGCTGGGCGTGGCTGAAGGCGGCGGGATCCCGGCCACGGCGAAGGCGAACGCGCTCTATCTGCCGCCCGGGGAGCGGGCGCTGGGCTCGGCGCTCAGCCAGTTCGGGCTGACGGTGGGCGCGGTCTCCGCCCCGCTGCTGGCGGCGTGGACGGTGGCGCACTACAACTGGCGGTTGGCGTTTATCCTCACCGGGGCTCTCGGCTTTGTGTGGATTCCGGCCTGGCTCATCACGGCACGCCGCATTCCCGCGCTGCCCCAGAGCGCGGAGGCAACTCCCGCGCCGCTCTGGAGCCTGCTGCGCGACGCCCGCCTGTGGGGGCTTATCGTCGCCAACATGCTGCTGATGACCATCTACAGCCTCTGGGTGAACTGGACCACCGTTTATTTCACGACGGTGTTTGGCATGACGGAGCGCGACGCCAATCGGTTCGTCGCCTGGATTCCGTCCCTTGCCGCAAGTGCGGGGGGCATGTTCGGCGGGTGGCTGGCGCTGCGGTGGATTAACCGCGGGCACGATGTGCTGAGCGTGCGGCTGAAGATCATGCTGTGCGCCTCCATCGCGCTGCTCTCGACCGCTGCCGTCCCGCTGATGCCGAGCCCTGCGCTGGCCACGGCGCTCATCTGTGTCAGCTACTTTTCGTGCGTGGCGTCGAGCGTCAACCTGTATTCGATTCCGCTTGACGTTTACGGCGCGGGGCGCGCTGCCTTCGCCGTCTCGACGCTCACGTCCGCGTACGGGGTGATGCAGGCGGGGTTCTCGCCGCTTGCCGGGCGCATTGTGGACGCGTATGGGTTCCCGCCGTTGTGTATGCTCGTAGCCGCTCTTCCGCTCCTCTCATGGGTGATCGTCAAGGTTACAAGCAGGCGCTAAAGCGGCTCGTGTTCCGGCTCCTCGGAAAGGACCCGGAGGCAGTCGTCGTGTCGTTTCTGACGGGGACGCCGGAACAGAACGAGGCGATGCTTGCGGAAGTGAAGCAGTTGATGCCGGACCGCAGGCACTTCGTGGTCCGCGAGCGCTCGGACCTGGCGGCGCTGAAGGGCTATCGCATCGGCATGGCGCCGGTGCTCTTCAATGGCGATGCGAGCTACGGGCGCCTCCGCGGCGCGGCGTTCCTCGCCGCTCCGGGACGCATCCTCGCCTACAACGCGCGGCTGGAGAGGCACCACCTCCAACTCCGCACGGCGCTGGCGTCGCTCCTGTTCCTGAGGGGCGTCCCGCTCGACCGCATCTGGCTGCGCCCGCGATGGTGGCCGCTTCGGCGGGAGCGGTCCGTGTATCCGGACGGGGCTGAGACGCTGGAAGGCCGCGCGCCTTCGCCGTTGCGCCGCCGCCTGGCGATCCTGACGCCGTACCTGCCGTGGCCGCTCTCGCACGGCGGGGCGGTCCGCATTTATAACCTCCTCAAGGACGCCGCCGCCGACAACGACATTCACCTGTTGGCGTTTCGCGATCCCCTGGACGACCCGCAGCCGCTGCTTTCCCTCTGCGCGCGCATCACACTGGTGACGAAGCCGCGCTACCGCGAACCGCGCTGGTCGACGCTGCTTCCGCCCGAAGTCCACGAGTTCGACTCGCCGGCGATGCACCGCGTCTGGCGGGAATGCCAAGCGGATTTGCGCCAGGTGGAGTACACGCAACTGGCGCCGTATGGCGGGGACATCCTGGTGGAGCATGACGTCACCTTCGACCTGTACCGGCAGGTTCATGCGGAGCGGCGCACGCTGTCTTCGTGGTGGGACTATCGGCGCTGGCGACGATTCGAAGAGGCGGCGGTCGCGCGCTACCCGCGCGTGGTCACCATGTCCGGGAAAGACAGCGCGCTGCTTGGCGGCGGCGCTCATCTGCGCGAGATCGCGAACGGGGTCGACCTCGACCGCTTCCGCCCGGAGCCGGAAACGGCCGGGCGGCGCTTGTTGTTCATCGGGTCCTTCCGGCACTTCCCGAACCAGGTGGCGTTCCGGTTCCTGCTGGAAGAGGTGCTGCCGCGGCTGGAGGGCGTGACGGTCACGGTAGTGGCGGGGCCTGATCCGGAGTTGCATTGGGGAGGTGCGCTCCCGTCGCTGCCGAACCTGCACATCCTCTCGTTCGTTGCCGACGTGCGGCCGCTGTACGTGGAGGCGAACCTGGTGCTGGTGCCGACGCTGGTTTCGGCCGGGACCAACTTGAAGGTGCTCGAAGCCATGGCGATGGAGCGTGCGGTGGTGTCGACGCCCTCCGGTTGCGCGGGTATTGGCCTGGTTCACCGGCAGAGCGTGTGGGTGGCCGAGGGGGGGCGGGCGTTTGCGCAGGGGATCGAGGCGCTGCTTGCCGACGCCGACGGACGGGCGCGGCTTGCCGGCGCCGCCCGCCGCATTGCGATGGAGCGCTTTGGCTGGCAATCGCTCGGGGAGCGCCAGCGCGACCTTTATGCCGAGTTGGCGCCGCCGGCGGCGGGTTGCGTCGTACGGCGCGCGGTGGCCGGCGATGTCTCGGCGATCGCGGCCATCCAGGCGGAGTCCCCAGAGGCTTCGCACTGGGAGCCCGAACGCTACCTGCAGTACGACTGTCGTGTGGCGGTGTTGAACGGCGAGGTGGCGGGCTTCCTGGTGGCCCGCGAAACCGCGCCGGGAGAGCGCGAGATCCTGAATCTTGCGGTAGCCGGGCGGTTCCGGCGCAAGGGCATCGCCACCCGCCTGCTGGCAGTGCAATTGAGGGACGGCGCGGCTGTTTTTCTGGAGGTGCGGGAGTCGAACCGGGCTGCCCGGGCCCTATACGAAAAGTACGGCTTTACCGCCGCGGGTACCAGGAAGAACTACTATACAGACCCGTGTGAGAGTGCCATTGTCATGAGGTTTAAGTCGTGTTAACCTCGAATCAACCGATCGGCCGTCGGTGACCGGTCGGGACTGGATCATGTCCTTTCTAAACCCACCGAGCCCTGCCTACCCACACACAACAGACACGACTCGGCGTGGCAACCTTAACCCAAGGAGAACCACCCATATGGAGTTCACCTCGCAAGAGGATCTCAAAGCGCATCTGATGGCCACAAATGAGGAGTTTCGTAAGCTCGCGGACCTTCATTTGAGCTACAAGAAACAGATCGAAGCCATCGAAAGCCTGCCTCACGTGACCCCGCAGGACGAGATGGAAGAGCATCGGCTGAAGAAGCTGAAGCTGCATATCAAAGACCAGATGACGGAGTTGATGTCGCGCTATAAAGCGCAGCAAGTCAGCTAGCCGTTAGGTGCGCTGATCGCCTTTACGAGCTGAAACCGCCCGGCTGGGATTCCTCCCGCCGGGCGGTGTCGTTTTTTGGGGGGCGCATCGTTTCGCGGCCGTCCGCATCCAATTCGCTTGGAGCGAGAATGGCAACTCAGGTGCAAAATCAGTTGCAGGAAGCTGTTGAACTTCACCCTCTGATCGCCGACCGGTTCAGCCCGCGTCAGTTTGACCCCCGCCCGGTAGGCGACGAGGAGCTACAGAGCCTTTTCCAGGCCGCGCGCTCGTCGCCCTCTTCTTACAACGAGCAGCCGTGGTCTTTCCTTCTGTTTCGGCGTGAGAACGAGGAGTCTTTTGAGAAGGTGCTCGGGACGCTGGCGCCGTCGAATGCGGCATGGGCGGCGCAGGCACCGGTGCTGCTGGTGGCGGTGGCGAAGCGCGAGTTCACGCACAACGGAAGGCCGAACCGGCATGCGCAGTACGATCTGGGCGCGGCGGTGGCGAACCTGACCGTGCAGGCCACGGCGCTCGGTCTTTCGGTGCATCAGATGGCGGGCTTCGACGCAGGGCGGGCGCGGGAGGAGTTCGGCATACCCGAGACGCATGAGGCGGTGGTCGCCATCGCCGTGGGATACTCGGGTGCGACGCGACCGCACCGCTCCCGCAAGCCGCTTTCGGACTTCGTTTTCGAAGGTTCCTGGGGCGCGCGCCGTTCGAGTTGAGGAGGAATTATGGCAAAACTGAATCCTACTAAGAATGATCTTTCGGCTGAGGCGCGTTCGGCGGTGATCGCGCTGCTCGAGCCGTCGCTCGCGGCAGCCGTGGATCTACGCACGCAGGCGAAGCAGGCTCACTGGACGGTGAAGGGGCCGCACTTTTTGCAGCTTCATGAGTTGTTCGACAAGGCCGCGGACGAGCTCGATGAACATGCGGACGACCTGGCGGAGCGTATGATCCAGCTGGGCGGGCAGACCGCGGGTACAGCGCGCGCCGCTGCCGCGCAATCACCGATTGAAGAGTACCCGCTGGCGATCCGCGCCGGGCGCGACCACGTTGAGGCGTTCTCCAACCGCCTTGCGGCCTTCGGCAAACTGATTCGCGAGAACATCGACAAGGCCGCCGCGGCGGGGGACGCCGATACGGCGGACCTGTTCACTGAGATCTCGCGCGCCGCGGACAAGCTGCTGTGGTTCGTGGAGGCGCACCTGGAAGCCGACGCCGGCACCGCGGCGCGGGCGTAATCGTTGGGTCACAGCTTGCCTGCGTAGCAGAAACGGGCCGGCGCCGGCGAGCCCTTGGGCCGAACCAGCGAGGGCGGTAGACCGGCGCCGACTTCGACGGCGCGAATCGCGATCCAATCCGAGTAGGGGAAGCACTCGAGCGTGAACGGGGCGCGATGCTGTTGGGCGAAGGCGATCACCTGCTCGGTGGGCTCGGCGCGGCGCGCGAACTGGGGCTGTTTCTTCACCCAGACATAGCCGGCGTTGTGGAGCACAACGGCCAGCGCGGCGGCCAAGGCGAGCCGGCGGTGTGATTCGAGCGCGGTGTAGCCCAGACCTACGACGACCGCGAGCCCGGCGCTTGCCAGGTAGGTGTGGCGGCTGGGAACGCGGTCCATGTAGGTTAGGAAGCAGTAGGGGACAAGGGCGCTGCCAATCCAGAGGAACGCCTGCGCGAGCAGCGTGGGGTGCTTGCGCCAAAACCCGGTTGCGGCCAAAGCGGCGAGGGCCGCGAGGCCCCAGATCCAGAAGAGGCGGGCGAAGCTGTTGGCCCAGTTCCAGAGGGCGCCGGCGTGGATGCGGAAGGTGCCGTCGTTGAAATGCAGGTGATCGCGCGCGGCCGTCCACGAAGCGAGGAAGTAGAGGACCGCCAGGATGCCGAACGGCAGCGCCGCCGGCCATCGGCGCCGGGCGAGGGCCAGGAGCGCGAGTACCGGTACGACGGCGACGGCGGACTCCTTGGAGGCGAGGGCGGCGAGGAAGGCGGCCAGCGCGGCGAAGTACCAACGCGCGTCGCCGCTCCGCTGCCAGAGCAGCCAGGCGCCGACCGTCGCAGCGCAGCAGAGAAAGACCAGCAGTTCCGGAACCGCGGCGTACCAGATGACTGCCTCCTGGTGCCCTTCCTGAACGGCGAAGAAGGCAGCGGCGGCGAAGGCCACGTTGGGCGGGGCGCCGGCGAGCGCGGCCAGCCACAGCACGGCAAAGACGGCGAGGAGGTGAAGGGCGAGGCTGGTTGCGCGATAGGCCACGGGGTTCAAGCCCGCCACGGCCTCGGTGGCGCGCGTCAGGACGAGGGACGTGGCGCGGCAGCGGTAGAGCGGGTCTTTAGCGAGTTCGCCCCACTGCGCGGGGGCGCCGTACTGCCGCGCCCGGGCGATCTGTTCGTAGTCATCGGAGATGAAGGGAAGCGGGAGCGACGTCAGGTACGGGAGAACCGCGAGGGCCGCGAGGAGGAGGAGGCGAGGCACCTACTGCTTCCTCCCGATGATCACGATCGACTGTCCGGCGGGCAGGTTGACGCCGGCGCCGATGAGGCCCGCCTCCAGAGCCAGTGGCAGGTGCAGGAGCGAATTCAGCAGCGCCGGTACGGGGCCCACCCCGCTTGCCGGGCGGGCGCGGGTGAGCGGCTCCCAGACGCGAAACTTGAAGAGCGCCACAGGCAACAGGAACGAGTTCGCGTAGGTGGACCGCAGCACGCGGACACCGTGCCGCTCGATCGCTCGGGCGAGCGGCCCCCGCCGATACCGCTGCCGTTCCTCGACGAACTGAGAGTGACGGCTGCGAAGGGCGCGCCATGCCGCGGCGCGCAATACCAGCAGGCCGCCGGGGCGAAGGACGCGGGACATTTCTTGCAGAGGGGCGTCTTCTTCGCCGGCGGGGAAGTGAGGCAGGACATCCATGGAGAACACGGCGTCGAAGGCGGCGTCGGCGAAGGGGAGCCGGCTGACGTCCGCTTGCGAGACGCTGTGAAGGCCGCGGACTCGGGCGCGGCGCACTCCGGCAGCGCCGAGATCGATTGCGTGCACGCGCCACCGGTAGCGTTTTTCCAACACCGTCGCGAAGTATCCGGTGCCGCATCCCGCTTCGAGCACGCGTTCCACCGTCTGGCCGGCCAGATAGGGATCGAGCGCGCGGAACAGGATCCGCTGCATGCCGCGGTACCACCACATGGTCTCCTCGGCTCGGGCGATGTTCTCAAACTCCGCCGGGTTCATCGGCCGGCGCGGGCGGGCACGGCCACGTACTCCTCGTCGTAATGGTCGGGCAGCTGGCAGCACGGTTCGGCGTCACTGTCCCAGTAGTGACGCAGATGTGTGCGATAGTACTCGACGGTCCGAGCGCAACCCTCGCCGAGAGGGACGACGGGTCTCCACCCGAGAGTGCCCTCAATGAGGCTGGGGTTTGTCGCGTAGCTGCCGATGTCGATCGCTTTTCGTTCCGGGGGAAAGGGGCGGAAGGTCACCTTCCCGCCGCCTGCCGCTTCGAGAATGGACGAAGCGATGTCACGGAGAGGGATGCTCTCCCGAGCGCCGACGTTGTACGATTCATGTTCCAGGCGCGGCTCCGCCCCCGCAAGCAGGAACGCATCGACGACGTCGTCCACGAAGATGACGTCGCGCGATTGCAGCCCGTCGCCGAAGACCTCGATGTCGCGGCCCTGGAGAGCGCGGCGGAAGAAGTTGCCGAGGAAGCCCTGGCAGGGCGCGGCGAGCGACATCCTCGGCCCGTAGACGTTCGTGAGGCGAAGCGCGACGGCGTCGAGTTCGCCGAGCCGGCGCATGAGCAGGTGATACTGCGTGGCGGCGAACTTGTGGATGCCGTTGAAGTCGATGGGGCGGATGGGGTGCCGTTCGTCCACCGGCAGGTACTCCGGTATTCCGAAGACCTGGCGAGTGGTGGCGAAAACGACGCGGAGGCCCGGCGCTTCCTGGCGGCAGGCGAGCAGAAATCGCAGTTGGGATTCGGTGTTGAGCCGCAGGTCCCGTTCCGGGAACTGCATGCTGTGGACATGGCTGATCTCGCCGGCAAGATTGAAGACGACATCGGCGCGGCGGATGGCATGGGCGAAAGAGGCGGCGTCGCCGATATCGCGCTCGATCAAGCAGACGTCGCCTGCGACAGGCGCCAGGTTGAACGGATTGGCGCCGCAGCCCGTCACGCGGGCGTCAACGACGGTGACTCGCGCACCTGCACTCACCAGCCTGATGACTAAGTTACTGCCAATGAATCCTAGTCCACCTGTGACCAGGACACACTTTCCCCGGTACGACAAATAAAGCCTCCGAAAGGGAGGTTCCCGTTACGTGTATGCAGTATCATCGCCCTTTGGTTGTGTAAGGTCAACTGCAAATGCAAACAAAGTGCAACTTTTGGTACTGAGCCGTGTTGGTGTGCGGCTTAGCGGCGAAAGTAGCTTCGGATCTCGTCCGCGACACGGGCGGCATCGGCTTCGGGCAGGTAAGGCCAGAGGGGCAGCGAGAGCACTTCTCGCGCGGCGCGCTCGGCTTCGGGGAACTCGCCGCGAGGCGATTTCGGCGACGCGAACGCGGGATGCAGATGCAGGGGTACGGGATAGTGGACACCGACGCCGATGCCCTTGGCGGCGAGGTGGCGGCGCAGCTTTTCCCGCCGCTGCACGCGGATGACGTAGAGATGGTGGGCCGAGCACGGCCAACGGCGCACCAGGTGCACGCCGGGGCAATCGTGGAGGGCGTCGTCGTAGAGCGCGGCGATGCGGGCGCGCCAGGCGTTCCACTCGGCGAGCTTCGGCAGGAAGGCGCGCAGGTAGCAGCACTGCAGGTCGTCCAGGCGCGAGTTCACGGCGCGAATGCGGCTGAGCTGATCATTCTTGCGGCCGCCGTCGCGCAGGAGCCGGAGGCCGGCCGCAATTCGCGGGGAATCGGTTGCGATGGCCCCGCCGTCGCCCAGGCAACCGAGGTTCTTGGTGGGATAGAAGCTGTAGGCGACGTAGCGGGAGTAGCGCGTGAGCGGCACGCCGCGGTAGAGCGCGCCGTGCGCCTGGCAGGCGTCCTGGACCAGAACGGCGCTGGCATCCTTCGCGAGCGCGGCGAAGGCGTCCAGACGGCACGGCTGACCGTAGAGGTGAACCGGCAGCAGGGCGGCGGTGCGGCGCGTGATGCGTCCGGCGGCTTTGTCCGGCGCAAGAAGCAGGGTGTCGGGGTCGATGTCGGCGAAGCGAATCGACGCGCCGGCGGCCAGGATGCCGACGCCGGTGAAGGGCGCGGTGAGCGGCGTGGTGAGTACTTCCTGACGGTGGCTGGTGATTCCGGCGTGGCGCAGGGCGATTTCGATGGCGGACGTTCCGCTGCCGACGCCGACGGCGCAGCGGGCTTGGATGGCGGCGGCGAACTCGGCTTCGAAGCAAGCCAGCTGCTCGCCGAGGATGAACTGCATGCGGGCGAACAGCTCGTCGAGGCGCGCGCGCCACGCGGGTTCAGTGGCCTGCAGCGCGGGCTTGAGATTGACGGCGGGGATGGTCATGTCGGGCGGCGGGCAGCACGACGAGGCGCAGGTAAAGGCGGACGATCTGCGCGAAGGTGGTCAGGAGGCTCTTGACACGGAAGAACTGCGAGCGGCCGTGCAGGCGTGGATAGTGATGGACGCCGACCTCCTCCACGCCGCAGCCGCTCAGTTCGAGCTTGCGAACCAGCTCCACGCAAATGGTGCCGCTGGTGGAGGTGAGCGCGGCGCCGTCGAGCAGTTCGCGGCGGATCAGCCGGAAGTCGCAGTCGATGTCGCGCAGGCGGATGCGGAACAGGAAGCGGGCGAAGCGGTTGTAGAGGTGGCCGATGACGATGCGGTGCCAGGGATCGTTGCGCTCGAGCTTGTAGCCGTTGACGAGGCCGACGGCGGGACCGGCTCGCTCGAGGAGCTTCGGCAGTTCGCCGACGTCGTACTGGCCGTCGCCGTCCGTATAGAAGACCCATTCGCGGGTGGCGGCGGCGAAGCCGGAGCGGAGCGCGCCGCCATAGCCGCGATTGACGTCATGGGTGACCACGCGAAGATGCGGCGTGTAGCGCTGTTCCAGTTCCCGGAGGACGCCGGCCGTGTTGTCATGGCTGCCGTCGTTGACGACGATCACTTCGTAGTCTTCGGCCACCGCCTCGAGGGCTTCGAAGGTGCGAGCGAGGAGGCCGGGCAGAGAAGGGGCGTCGTTATAGGCGGGAAAGAACACGGAGAGCCCGCGAAAGGGCCGATCTTGGCTGAAAGGCAATCCGTTACAGTAGCACAGGCCGCCCCTGCCTGTGCTATCTTGAAGTCTGACCTCACTCGCGTGGGCCTGTGGCGCAGTTGGGAGCGCGCTTCCATGGCATGGAAGAGGTCGAGAGTTCGAATCTCTCCAGGTCCACCAAACTCAAACGGCAATTCAACACTTTCACACTGGCGCAGTTGCGCCGAGTACGATCTCGGGCTAAGTTTGCGTGTGACGGTCGAGGCCATCAAAGAGGCGATGCGCAGTTGCCGGAGTACGAGCGCCATTCCCTCGCGGCGTGGCTCAATGAGCTTGATTACGACGACTGGGACCGACAGATGGTGGCCGACTTGGCGCCTATCAGCTTGGCGAGCTGAGATTAGGTGAGGGCCGCCGGGGCGGGGCGGCTCGATGGTCCTAGGCACTCTGCCCCAGCTTATTTCTCAGTATTGCGAAACAGCAAGGTTGCCTGCGAGGCTAACAATCACCGCGGCCTGCAAACGGCCGGCACAGCAAGTCTCAGGCAGCCGGTGTGTTGAGCCGGTGGTCCGCTCCGCAGTCCAGACGCCCCAACGGCCGCTCCCTCTCCAGGTCCACCAATCCTCTTACTGCCGGACGAATTCGACGCGACGGTTTTGGGCGCGACCTTGCGGTGTGTCGTTCGAATCGATGGGCTTTGAAGCGCCGAGGCCGGCGGTGTTGAGGCGGGCGGCGTCCACCTTGAACTGCGTTACGAGTACCGACTTGACGGCCTCGGCGCGGCGTTTGGAGAGGTCGAGATTCGAGGGCGCGCTGCCTACTGCGTCGGTGTGGCCTTCGATCAGGAGCCGCAGCTTCGCATTGGCTTCCAGGCCTTTCGCGATGGTCTGGATCACGGGGGCGGATTCCGGTTTCAGGCGATCGCTGCCGGTATCGAAGAGGATGCCGTGGGTCACGTAGCGGCCCGACGCGGCGATCATCTGGCTGAAGTCGGGAGCGGACTCCGCGAAGCGGACCATGCGGTAGCCGAGAGCTTGATTCTGCCCGTAGAACTCCGTGGCGAGTTCGACTTTGTCGATGGGTGGCAGTTCCACCTGGTTGAAGTCCAGGTGCTGCTCTCCATTGATGTACGTGCGCAGTCGTCCGTCCTGCACCCAGAGGGCGAGCTTCACTGGCTTGGACCAGTCCACCGGCATCCGTTTGCGGCCGAGTTCTTCGTACTTGGGGACGTGCAGCACCAGGCGCTGTTCGCTGTCCTTCGCCATGCCGTTGAGGCTCATGACGAGGGCCTGTTTTGCTCCGGCGGTGAAGATCCAGTGGGCGAGGATGCGGTTGGTGACGTCCATTTTGACTTCCGCCTCCATGGTGAAGTTCTTGGGAAGCGCGGTGAGGTTGGGGAAGAGCGATGCGCGCTGCAGGACGGTGAGCTGTTTCGTCTCGCCGGCCGCGCGGAGTTCTACGCCCGCTCCGCGGACCTTGAAGCGCGCGGGCGCGGCGCCGGGGCTGAGGTCCGAGAAATCGTCGAAGAAGATGGTCTTCTCGCCGGGCACGAAGGACGCGGTGAGCGCCGTCATCTCCGGTTGCTGCTGTGCCGAGGTAGCGAGGGCGCCGAACAGAATAAATACAGATAGAGACGTGAGTTTTTGCATGGGCAAACCTCCGTGATTGCCAAGCCGCCTAACGCTTATCACGGGTCGCCTGTTTCGGGCAAGGGCCTCCGATTTGTCCGGCTAGCGATTGTGAGTGCGGATGCGGATGTTGCGGAAGGCGAGGCGCACCTCGTCTTTCGCGTGCAACTGGAGCGCGATGTGGCCGCGCAGGCCCGCGTTGCGTTTCCGGTGCGCTTCGTTGTCCAAGTGGCCTTTTCCGTCGTAGTCGGCGATAGGGTAACCGTTTACCCAAGTGCGGATGAGCGTGCCGTTGCAGGCGATACGGATCTCGTTCCAGCCGTCGGCGTGCCACTTCCACTGTTTCGGTCCCTGGCTCTCGTCGATCTTCCAATCGGGCAGCGACGGGAAGACCCAGCGGCGGGCCTCGTAGGTCTCGTCATAAACGAGGCCGGTGCGCCAGGGCGTGGGCGGGTGGATGTCGATTTGCGGCCCGTGCATCCAGCCCTTCTCCGAGTCGTAGCGGCTGCGGACCTGTATGCCGGAGTTCCCGGGAGCGGTGGGGTCGGACTTCACTTCGAGGACGAGATCGAAGTCGCCGTACTCGCGGTCCGAGACCAGCCAGACATAGTCGTGGTCCTTGTGGCCGATGGAGTCGGCGACGATCTCGCCGTCGCGGACTGTCCAGAAGGTCTTGCCCTGATCGGCGGGGCGGGCGGCGACGTGCCAGCCCTTGAGAGTCTTGCCATCGAAGAGTGGTTTCTCCGGGCTGGTGGCGAGTTGGAAGAGCAGTAGTGCAATCAGCATGGCGTGCTACCTTGTCCCCATGCGTTTTATCGCATCGCTCCGGCTGGCGTCCACGCCAAGCTGCTGCATGACATGGCGCATGAGGGCAGCGCGGAAAAGGCGCGGTTACTGCTGGACCATGGGGCGGAGGTGGTGCGGCGCGCTGGAACCACCGTGAGGTAGCGCTGCTATTGATGGAGCGCGGAGCGGATGTGAATCGCGCGGGCGCAGAGTGGGCTCGCCCGCTGTCGTGGGCGCTGCGGAGAGGGTATTCCGAGATGGCTGCGGCGCCGCGGGCGAACGGAGCGGCCTGACAGGGGCGTGCTACCTTGTCCCCATGCGTTTGATCGCATTGCTCTGGCTGGCGTCGGCGATGCTGTTGGGACAGTCCGTTCCGGAGGACCGCGGCGCTTTAGGGCTGCACGCGGCGATCCAGCGGCTGCAGACGAATGCGCGCGTGCTCTACATCGTGGCGCATCCGGATGACGAAGACGCCGGTGTGTTGACGATGCTCGCGCGGAAGCATGGAGCCGAGGTGACGCTGCTTTCGCTGACGCGGGGCGAATCGGGTGCGAATCTGATTACGGGCGATACCTTCGACGCGCTCGGGGCGCTGCGGGCGGCGGAGTTGTCGAAGGCGGCGGAGGCGTACGGTGTAGCGGTGCGATTCACGCGCTTTGCGGACTACGGGTATTCGAAGAATGTCGCCGAGGCCTGGCGGAAGTGGCCGCGCGAGGAGGTGCTGCGGGACGTGGTGTGGCACGTCCGGGATCTGAAGCCGCATGTGATTCTGGCGCGGTTTCACGGATCGCCGCGGGACGGGCACGGGCAGCACACGGCTTCGGGAGAGATCGCGAAGCTGGCCTTCGAAGCGGCGGGGGACGCCGCGCGGTTTCCCGAGACGGGGGCGGCGTGGGAGGCTTTGCGGCTGTTTCTGAATAACTGGCGGGAGCCGGGGCCGGGGCTGTTGCGCGTCGATGCGGGAGAGTACTTCGGGCTGCTGGGGAGGAGCTTTGCGCAGATCGGGCGCGAGGGGTACCGGTGGCACCGGTCGCAGGCGATGGGTGGCGCGGCGGCGCGGCCGGGGCCGGTGTACAGCTACTACAAGCTGGAGGTGTCGCGGAAGGCGGGGGACGCGCCGGCGGGGTTCCTGGAGGCGCTGGAGCTGGAGACCCCGACGGAGATCCCGTTCGATCCGCTGCGGCCGGAGAAGTCGGCGGCGGCGATAGCGGCGCTGCTTTTGAAGGAGCCGGACGCGTCGCGGCAAGCGCGGCTGCGGGACGCGCTCAACAAGGCGCTGGGCGTGGAGTTGGAGATTGGGAACGCCGGCTTCGCGGTGGCTACGCCGGGGCAGCGAATCGCCCTTACCGCCAGGCTTCACGTGCGCAGCGGGGAGGCGGTGATGCCAGCAGGGATCACGAGCGCGTGGCCGATGGCGAAGACCGCGGCGGAGGATTCGTACGAGGTGACGGTTCCCGCGAGCGAGGCCTCGTCGGCGGCGTTCTGGACGCGGGACTCGATTCAGGAGGCGCAGTATCGCATTGGGGAGTGGGGCCTGATGAGAAACGCCCTGCCGCCGGCGCCGCTGCGCCTTCGCGCGCGCTACCGGTATCGCGGGGCGGAGAGCTGGGTGGATGCGCGCATGCCGGTGGCGGTAGGGCCGGCGCTTTCGCTGGCTTTCGCGTCGCCGGTGGGCATCGGCAACGGCGAGTATCGTACCAGCGTGACCGTGCGAAACGTGGGCGCGGGCGGGCGGGACGGCGTGGTGCGGTTGGAGGCGCCAGCGGAGCTTCGTGTGGAGCCCGCGGTGCGGCCCTTCCGGTTTGAGCGGGAAGGCGAGGAGGCGCGGTTCGAGTTCACGGTGAAGCTGCCGGCGGCGGTGAAGGACTACGTGCTGCGGGCGGCGGCGGAATCGGGCGGGCAGCGATACTCGAGCGAGTTTCGGCCGGTGCAGTACCAGGGGATTGAGACGGTCTACCTGGAGAAGCCGGCAATGCACACGGTGCGGGTGCTGGATGTGAAGGTTGCGCCGGGCATCAAAGCCGGTTACGTGATGGGGAGCGGCGATGCGGTGCCGGAGACGATGCGGCAGCTCGGCATTCCGGTGGACCTGCTGAGTACGGACGAGATTGCGCGCGGGGACCTGTCGAAGTACAACCTGATCCTGCTGGGCATTCGGGCGTATGCGACGCGGCCGGAGCTGAAGACTCACAACGCGCGGCTGCTCGAATACGTGCGTGAAGGCGGCACGCTTATCGTGCAGTACAACACGCAGGAGTACGACGGGAACTACGGGCCGTATCCGTACACGATGACCATGCGCGCCGAGGAGATCAGCGAGGAGGATTCGCCGGTGCGGATTCTGGCGCCGGAGAACCGGGTGTTCCAGTGGCCGAACAAGATCACGGCGGCGGACTTCGAGGGGTGGGTGGAGCAGCGGGGGTCGAAGTTCTTCACGACATGGGATCCGGCGTGGACGCCGCTGCTTGAGACAAACGACGCGGGGCAGGCGCCGCAGCGCGGCGGGTGGCTGGAGGCGCGGTACGGCAAGGGGCTGTACGTGTACTGCGCGTATGCGTGGTACCGGCAACTGCCGTACGGCGTGCCGGGAGCGGTGCGGCTGTTCGCGAACCTGGTTAGTGCCAGCGTCCCTGCAGGGCGGTGAGCGGGCGGCGGAAGGACTGCAGGCGTCCGAGGCGGATGCGGTCGCTGTCTTTGAAGGCGATGAGCGGGATGAAGCCGCGCTCGAGCAGGCCGTCGACCTGGTCCATGGTGAACCACAGTTCAGCGGGGGACTTCAGCTTGTGCTCGCCGTCCTCTTTGTAGCTGTGGAGCGGGCGGCCCGAGAGTTCGTATCCGGCGGGGGTCAACTCCCAGCCACGCTCGCTGAAGTTCGCGGCCATGAGGGTGGCGAGGGCGAAAGCGGGGTTGCCCCAGAGGTAGTGTTCGTGACGAGGGCCGCCGGGCATCTCGTCGAAGTCGAAGCGCTCACAGGCATCGGTGTGCGGGCCATAGGGCAGGCGCAGCAGGAAACGCGGAAGAGCGATGGCGAGGTGGCCGGATTCGGGGAGGTCCCGGATGATGCCCCAGGCTTCGTCGTTGGTGACGCCGTCGAGCGGGGCGGCGGTGAGGAAGGGCGTATTGGCTTGCGCGGCGATCATGGCGACGCGGCCGAGGAGTTCGAGGTCTTCCGCGTTCGGACCGAAGGTGAAGTTGCCGACGGTGATGGCCCAGGGCTGCGCGCCGGGCGTGCCGACGGTCTGGCGGACGACGACGTCGTAGAGGGCGGTGCGGCCGAGGTCGTCGGTGGCGATCATGTTGGCGGCGAGTTCGGGCTTCGACACGTCCATGACGTGGATCTTGAGCAGCGGGCTGGTTTCGGTCTCGCGGATCAGGAAGTAGAGGGCGCGCCACGCGGCTTCGACGGCCTGGAAATCGGGGTGGTGCAGGAGGTCGCGCATGGCATTGCCGATTTCGCGGTCGATGTGGGCGACCCAATCGGCGCGGGCAGGGTCTTCGCGTTCGACGAGGTAGGGCTCGGTGATGCGGCGCACATAGTCGAAGAGCGGATCGGTGGAGCGGACGGAGGGGCTGACATCGTTCTCCTCGAGCATGGAGCTGAGAAGATCGCCGCCGATCACGTTGCTCATAGGCGGGGGCGCGGGCGTGCGGGCGCCGGCAGCCTGGCTGCTGCTGCGCGCGGGGGGCGGCTGGAGGCGGGCTTCGCGCAGGGTCTCGAAGACCTTGCAGCGCTCGTAGAGGCGGTCCGGGAGGAAGTCGTCGAGCTCGGTGAAGGCCACGTCCACTTTAAGGCCGGTGGGGAAGGAGAGCTGAAGGGCGGGGGCGAGGCGGGCGAAGACGCCGTCGAAGTTGTCGCGGTCGATGAGGAGAGGCCGCTGCTGGGAGAGGCAGTCGGGCTCGAAGACGCCGCGGTTGGCGCGCCCAGAGAAATCGCCGAGGACGAGGATGCGGAACGGCGTGTCGTTATCAGCGGCGAGGCGGTACCGCTTTTCCCGCGGGGTAACGTCGAGCGACACGTCCGCAAAGGAGGTTTTGGGCATGGCTCTGTGATTATAAGCGATGCTTACAAACGCAGCGTTACAAGGTGCTGGCCCTTGGGGAGGACCAGCGTGTAGCCGTCCGGCTGCTCGAGAAATTCGGGCTCCGTGGGGGCGCCGTCGAGCTCGACTTTCCGGGGGAGGCGTTCGAGGACGACGTAGGCGCGGGAGCGCGATTCGTAGGTGAACTCGACGCCATCGCGGGCGACGGAGGCGGCGCTGAGGCGGGCGTTGCAGTCGAGGATGTAGAGCGGGGCGATGGCGGGGGCGGCCTCCACGGAGGCGATGCCGGGGGGGAGCCAAACGGTTTCGCCGTCGGCGACGGGCCAGGGGCGGCCATTGACGAGGGCGGGGCCGCGCCAGCGCAGTCCGGCGCCGTGAGGCGAATCTACTATTGTTTTAGTACTAGTTCTTTCGAGTCTGGTGACTCCGGCCGCCGCAGCGGGCAGGAACGGGAGGTCCGGGGCCAGGATGGAGCTTTCGAAGTAGAGGGCGACGCGCGGGAACATGCGGGCGGCGACGTTGACGAGCTGAAACAATTCCGTGCCGGTTTGTTGTTTGGTGGGGTAGACGTCCTGGTAGCGCTCGACGATGTTGAGGTCGATGGCGAGGCGGGCGGGGCGGGCGGTGAGGGGCTCGTAGCGTTTGCGGATTTCGGCGTAGCGGTCGGCTCCGAGGTGCCAGACGGTGGCGGGATCCTCGATGAGGAACGTGAGGGCGCGGCCTTCGGTGTCCTGGAGGAGGGCGGCGGCGTCGGCGCCGAGCTTGTCGCGCATCGTGGAGTCGAAGCGGTCGTCGATGTGGGTGAGGACGAGGTCGAGCCAGGGCTTCTCGCGTTGGGCGCTTTCGAGGCGGGCGATCCACTCGGTCTGGAGGCGGCGGGCGAGGGCGGCGCGATAGTCGAGGAAGGCGCGCTGCTTGCCGGGGTCGGTCAGGTTCGCTTCGTAGCCGAATTTCAATTTGAACTCGGCGAGGACGTCGGGATTGAAGGGCGTGAATCGAGCGGGGTTGGCGGCGCCCTCGAGCGATTCGAAGTAGAGCTCGCCGAGGTTCGCTCCATCCCAATCGAAGCGGCGGAGGAGGCTGCGGGCGCCTTGTTCGACCTCGCGCGAGCAATCCGGGTTGGCGAGGTTCATCAGCTTGCGCCAGTCGAGGTGGGCGTCCTGGCCGAGGGCGGTTTTTTCACGCCAATCGGGGTGATCGCGCCAGAACTGTTCGGACACGTGGGGGAGTTCAAGCCAGGCGTAGACGGCGATGGCACGGCGGTGGCAAGCGGCGATGAGGGAGCGGAGCCACGCGTCGCGGGCGGGGTCGGGCTCCCAATAGTGCCAGGCGGCAACGTGGAGGGCGGCGATGCCGGCTTTACGCCAGCGAGCGGCGAAGTAATCGACATCGACGCGGGAGCGGTAGGAGGAGTCGAAGAAGGCCCAGAGGCGGCGGGAGTCGACGGGGGGCTCGGCGCCGAGGGCGGCGAGGGCGTGGAGCAGGTAGGGGAAGCGTTCGTGGCCGGTGGTCCCGGGGGAGAGGGGTATCCAAAGGACGGCGCCCTGACCTTTCTTGAGCCCGGCGGTGAGAGGGGCCTGTTTCCAGCGTTCGCGGACGAAGACGCGGGCGGTCTCGGGGACGGCGTAGGTAGGGAGGTCGACGGGGCGCTCCCAGACGATGGGGAGTTTGGGACGGTGCTCGTCGACGATGCTCTGCACGGGGGCGCGGGTGGGCGAGGGGAGGAAGCCAAGGGCGCGTGCGAGGGGGGAGTCGCCTTCGAGGACGACGATAGCGCCCTGTTCAATGCGGGGGAGCCAGGTTTCGGGATCGGCCTTGGCGCCTTCGGTGAGGATGAAGACGCGGGTGGGGGTTCCGGAGCCGAAGCCGACGGAGGAGAGGATGCCGGGCCAGGGGCCGGGGTCGTCGCCGACGACGGTGTAGGTGGAGGCGGCCAGGGGGAGGGCGGCGAGGAGAAGGAAGCTAGCGCGCATACCAGAGTCCTATTCGAAGGTCGCGGAAGCGGGGGGCACCGGGGTTGTCGCGGTTGACGAGGTAGACGCCGCGGAGGAGGTTGGCGGTGAAGTACATGGACTGGGGAAGGCCGGTGAAGCGGAGTTTGAGGCCGGGGCCGAGTTCGGCGAAGTTGGCCCAGTATTGGCGAAGGCGGTCGGCGGTGACGTTCTTGTTGAGGTAGAGCTGAAGCTGCAGGCCGCCGAGGGGGGCGAAGGTGTAACCGATGCGGTTTTGCGAATAGAAGAGGACGTCGTTCTGAAAGCGGGAGACGAAGACGGCGTCGTCGTTGGTTTCGAAGAAGAGGCCGCCAGTTTGGCCGCCGAGGGCGCGGCCCCAGCCCTTGCCGAAGGCGAGGCCGCCGCGGTAGTCGGGCTTGGCGAGTCCGGTGTCGGGGCGGCGGCCGAGGTAGGAGACGGAGAGGCCGGCTTCGGCCCAGAGGGTGGCGCCGTGCTTGGGCGGGGTGGCGACGCCGAGGGCGAAGATGAGGGCGGTTTCGGAGAGGAACTGGGGCTGCGGCTGTTCGCTTTGGGAGCGGAGGCGGCCGCGGGCGTCGCCGACGAAGCGGGTGGAGAAGTAGGGCGTGAAGGGGAGGCCGGGAAAGCGGAATTCGGTTTTGACCTGCGAGTAGTTGAAGACGTTCTTCCAGCGGGAGGAGTAGAGGGGAAAGATCCAGGAGGAGACGCGGATGCGCTGGAACTGGGGCTCGAGGTTGGCCGCGGCCTGGGCGGCTTCCTTGGCGACGACGGGCTCGGGGGCGTTGGAGGCGAGCTTGAACCAGCGGACGGCGGAGCGGTCGTCCTTGAGGGTGTTGTGGGTCCAGCCGAGTTTGAGCATGACGTCGAAATCGAGCGGGTCTTTCTCGTGGGCGACGGCGAGGTATTTGGCGGCGTCCTGGAGGTAGCCCTTTTCGAGGCTCTTCGCAGCGAGGGACTTGGCCTCTTCGGCGATGTGGCGGCGGGGGACTTCGGCGCGGCGGCGGAGGGTCTTGGGGAGTTTGAGGGCTTCGCGAACGCGGTCGGCGAGTTCTTCGTCGGGGCCGTTGAGGACCTTTTCGAGGAGGGGCATGGCGGCGGGGCGATCTTCGCGGGCAAGGCGGAGGAGGCCGAGTTGGGCGGCGGCCCAGAGGTCGTCGGGGCGGAGCTCGACGAGCTTGTCGAATTCGCGCTCGGCGTCGGCGGGCTGGTTCATGGCGAGGAAGAGGAAGCCGAGCTCGCGGCGGAGGCCGGCGTTTTCGGGGTCGAGTTCGACGGCGCGGCGGAACTCGTAGACGTAGGGGTAGCGGGGGCCGAGGAGTTCGCGGGCCTTTTCGGCGGCGTGCGGTTCGGCGCCTCGGGAGGCGGCGAGGAGGGCGGCGTGGGCGGGTTCGCTTTGGTTCAGAAGTTGTGCGACGCGGCCGATGGCGAGGAGGAGTTGCCGCTTTTCGGGGCGGAGCTTCCAGGCGGCGCGGTAGTGTTCGAGGGCGAGCGGGAGATCGTCGCGGTCTTCGGCGAGGCGGGCGAGTTCTTCGTGGGCGGAGAAGCTGCCGGGGGCGCGGGCGATGGCTTCGGTCCAGCGGGCGATGGCGCCGGCGAGGGGGCGATCGATGTTGGCGAAGGCTTCGCGGGCGGCGGGGGAGCGGTCCTGGAGCTTTTGGAAGATACGGCGGGCTTCGGCGCGACGACCGGTTTCGTGGCAGAGGAAGGCGTATTCGAGGGCGGCGTGGAGGTCGTCGGGTTCGCTTTGCGAAATTTTTTCGAAGTGGTCACGGGCCTCTTCGGTCTCGCCGATTTTGAGGAGGGTGTAGGCGAGGTCTTTGCGGGCGGAGGTGGGGAGGGGTTCGGCGGAGCGGAAGTGGGCGACGGCCTGGTCGTATCGTTTGTTCTGGAGGTGGCGGTAGGCGAGGTCGAGGGCGGGGGGCGTCGCAGGAAGAGGGCTGGGCTGAGGGGGTTCGGCGATCTTGGGTTCGCTTTGCGCGATTTCGATGCGGGGGGCGGTGGCGGCCGGCGTTGTAGGGGAAGGGGTAGGCGGGGAGGGTCGGGCGATCTTGGGTTATCTGGGTTGAAATTCTATCTACTGCAGTGCCGACGGCGTGGTCG
>JANRJO010000087.1:0-20478 GCA_033763935.1 Bryobacteraceae bacterium | reverse complement strand
CTACAACGCCGAAGCCATCCGCCCCGGCCTCCCCTACCTCGAACGCCAGATCGAACGCAACCAGCGCCACTGGGTCCGCCTCATCACCACCCTCGAACGCATCCGCCGCTTCCAGCGCCAGGACCAGAACCTCCCCTCCCCTACCACCCACTACGACCCCCCCCGTCCCCGAACCCTGGGCCCACCAGCAGGACGACGAAGATCCCCAGCCCGGCGCCCACCCAACCCCCGCCGAATCAACACCCACCCTCCGGACGCGCCACCCCCGAGCCCCCGCGTGACATCATGAAAGGTCCACACGAGAGCCAGTCATGAACCCCGTATGCTTCCCCCTCTCCCTGCAGGTCAACGGAGGCCCTCTGTTCACTAACGGCCAATGGTCCGGCTTCGTCGCCTTTGACACCCCCGGTCTCACCCTGCAGCAACTCGAACAGGTAGCCCGCTATTACTACGCCCTCGGCTACGGCTACGTCTGTCCCACCATGGTCACGGCCAGCCCCGAAGCCTATCAATCCAACCTCCCCGTCTTCCGCGCCGCGCGCGAGCACGATTGGGGACAAGGCATCCTGCCCCCGCACCTTGAAGGCCCCTTCCTCGCCCCCGAGTGCATCGGCGCCCACAACCCCGCCCTGCGCTGCGACCCCACCGTCGCCTTCGCGGCCCAACTCCTCGAGTGGTCCCAAGGCTTCATCGGCTGGATCACCATGGCGTCCGAACGCCCCGGCGCAACCGAAACCATTCGATACCTTGCCGATCACGGAGTCGTCGTCAGCCTCGGCCACCAGAACCCTACCGTCGAACACATCCAGGCCGCCCTCGCCGCCGGCGCCACCGGCTTCACCCACGTCCTCAACGCCGCTACCCGCGATCAATTCGGCGCCAAGGATCTCCGCATCGTCGCCCAGTTCACTGACCATCGCGCCTGGTCCATGATCATCCCCGACGCCATCCACGTCCCCGCATACGCCGTCCAGTTGATGACCCAGGGCAAAGGCCCCGACAAAGTCGTCTTCGTGGCCGACGAAAGCCCCCTCCTTGGCGCCCCCGAACACACCACTGCCCGCCTCTGGGGCCGCGATTTCGAAATCCGCCGCGACGCAGCCGGCCGCATCCGCTCCTATGACCTCAGCGGCTCCTGCACCTCCCTCATCGAGTGCATGAACCTCGCCCTCTCCTGGGGCATCCCCGCCGAAACCGTCGAACGCGCCGTCACCGCCAACGCCCAAGCCTTCCTCGCGCCCTCCCTGGATCGCCTCGGCATCCGCCTCGAAGGCCGCCCCGCACACTCCCCCGGCGTCACGCTCGTCGACGGTTCCTATATTCCTGTTCAGTAATATCGAGAAAACCCATGCACCTGCCGACCCCCAACATCCAACCGGTCCTCGACCCCCACTTCCGCCCCGCCGCCCTCGCCTGGGCCGCCTACTCGCGGGCCATTGCCGGCAACTGCCGCCCCATCCGCATCGCCATCGAGCAGGCCGACGGCTCCACCTACGTCTTCCGCCGCGCCGTCTCCGCGGCCACTCACAGTGACGCCACGGCCGTCAACCTGCGCTTCCTCGAACGCGAGCTGAAGTTCCTCCTGTGGGCCGTCGGCGGCTTCCGAGTCCACCTCGACGCCCCCGAACTCCTCGTCGGCCTCCTCCTGAACTACATCTACCGCTACTCCCCCACCCGCCTCTTCGACGTCGACATCATGGGCCCCGTCATCTACGGCAAGCCCTTCGAAATCCGCCACGCCCCCGATGCCGCCTTCCCCAAAGAGTCCCGCACCACCCTTCCCCTCGGCCGCCATACCGGCGGCTGCCGCGTCGCTATCGACAAAGGCGCCTCCGACATCAAGGCCTACGCCGAGCAGGATGGCCGCCAGACGTTCGCCGCCGAATTCAAGTGGGACCCCAAACCCCAAACCGACCCCGCCTACCACTACGAACACATTCGCCACGCCCTTCGCGCCGCCGCCGCCACGCTCCCCCGCGTCGATGCCATCGGCGTCAGCTCCGCCGGCGTCTACGTCAATAACGAACCCCGCGTCGCCTCCCTCTTCCGCGGCGTCCCCCGCGACCGGTTCACCTCCGAGATCGTCCCCCTCTATCACCGCATCAAGCAGGAGTTCGGCAACATCCCCGTCGTCGTCGCCAACGACGGCGCCGTCTCCGCCCTCGCCGGCTCCATGTCCCTCAACACCAACCGCGTCCTCGGCCTCGCCTTCGGCTCCAGCCTGGCCGCCGGCTACGTCGACGCCGCCGGCAACATCACCACCTGGCTCGATGAGCTCGCCTTCGTCCCCATCGATATGAACCCCCTCGCCCCCGCCGACGAATGGTCCGCCGATCGCGGCTGCGGCGTCCAGTACCTCTCCCAACAGGCCGTCAACCGCCTCCTCCCCGCCGCCGGCATCGACATGCCCGCCGCCATGGGCGTCCCCGAACGCCTCGAAAACGTCCAGGCCCTCATGAAACGGGGCGACCCGCGCGCCGAAAAGATCTATCAGACCATCGGCGCCTACTTCGGCTACGCGCTCGGCCATTACGCCAACTACTACGACATCGGCACCGTCCTCGTGATGGGCCGTGTCACCACCGGCACCGGCGGTGACATCATCCTTCAGGTTGCCAACCAGATCCTCGCTACCGAGTTCCCCGACCTCTCCATCGACGTCCGCCTGCCGGACGAGAAAAGCCGCCGCGTCGGTCAGGCCGCCGCCGCCGCCTCGCTCCCCCAAATCCCATGACCACCCGTCGCCACTTCCTGCTCACCGCCGCCGCAGCCCCGTTCTGCGCTGCCCAGACGCCCGACGTGTGCCTGCTCACCGCCACCGAAATGGCCCGCCTTATTCGGGCGAAGAAACTCTCCGCTCGCGAACTCCTCGCCGCTCACCTCAAACAGATCGCCCGCCTCAACCCGAAGGTCAACGCCATCCCCACGCTCGTCCCCGAACGTGCCGAAGCCGCCGCCAAAGAGGCCGACGAACTCCAGGCCCGCGGCGCAACTCTCGGCATCCTCCATGGCCTCCCCATCGCCCACAAAGACCTCGTCGACACCCAAGGCATTCGCACTACCTATGGTTCGCCGCTCTTCAAGGACCACGTTCCCGCCGCAGACGACCTCATGGTCCAACGCATCCGCCGCGCCGGCGCCCTCACCATCGGCAAGACCAATACCCCCGAATTCGGCGCCGGCTCCCAAACTTTCAATTCCGTCTTCGGCCCCACCCGCAACCCCTATGACCTCACCAGGACCTGCGGCGGCTCGAGCGGCGGAGCCGCCGTCGCCCTCGCTTGTGGCATGATCCCCATCGCCGACGGCAGCGACATGGGCGGCTCCCTCCGCAACCCAGCCGCTTTCACCAATGTCGTCGGCTTCCGCCCCTCTCCCGGCCGCGTGCCGAACGTCAAGGGCCGCTTCCCCTGGTTTACCCTCGCCACCGAAGGCCCCATGGCGCGCAACGTTCCCGACCTCCTTCTCCTGCTCCGCGCCATCATGGGCCCCGATCCTCGCGCACCGCTCTCCCTTCCCGAAACCGGCGAAGACTTCAACCGCCCCCTCGC
Source organism: Bryobacteraceae bacterium (assembly GCA_033763935.1). Classification (GTDB taxonomy): domain Bacteria; phylum Acidobacteriota; class Terriglobia; order Bryobacterales; family Bryobacteraceae; genus DALYJJ01. The sequence continues at coordinate 16,927 of JANRJO010000087.1, read as the reverse complement.
ACGCGGCTTCAAAGGCGTCCGCGTCGCCTGGTTCAAAGACCTGGGCGGTGTCCCCTTTGACCCCCGCATCACCGCCGCCGTCAACGCCCAGCGCAAGGTCTTCGAGTCCCTCGGCTGCGTCATCGAACAGGCGGAGCCTGACTTCGACGGCGCTGATTTCGCCTTCAAAACCCTCCGCGCCTGGAACACCGCCGCCAGCCACGGCGAACGCATCCGGACTCACCGCGCCGCCTACAAAGAGACCATCGTCGAAGAAGCCGAAGCCGGCCTTCGCCTCACCGGCGCTGACATCGCCCGGGCCGAAACCTTGAAGGGTCAGGTCTGGCGCCGCTTCCAGACTTTCCTCGAACGTTACGAATTCTTCATCCTTCCCGCCACCCAAGTCCCCCCATTTGACGTAAATCTCCCCTATCCCACCAGCGTCGCCGGCACTAAATTCGAGAATTACATCGACTGGATGAAGGCCTGCTGGTACATCTCTGTTCCCGGCAACCCTGCCATCTCCGTCCCCGCGGGATTCACGCCCGAAGGCCTCCCCGTCGGCCTCCAGGTCGTCGGCCGCTACCACGCCGACTTCAGCGTCCTCCAGATGGCCTATGCCTACGAGCTGGCGACGAATTACGGCAAAACCCCGCCGTCACTCATGCGGAAATCAGGTTGACTTGTAATCTTTGTAACGTACATACTGGTCGAACTTATGAAACTGATCCTGGGATCTATTGCCGTCGCCGCCGCCGTCGCGCTGCCGACGCAGGCCCTCGCCCAGGGCCGCAGCGAGGAGCACCGCGCTGAGGTGAGCCTCCCCGACAAGTTCGACACCATGCGTGTCAAGCTTAAGGACCTGCCCGACCGCAAGCCCACCACGCCTCCCCGCGGCGGCCGCGACTTCGAGCCCGGACGCCCCGACCCCGTAGGCAACTCCAACCCTTCGTTTACTGACCCGCTCGCCGCCACCGGCACCGGGCCCGTCAACGCCGTCTCCGTCCCCACCGCCGCCGCTACCAACGGCACACCGGTCGACCCCGCCGCCCGCGTTGCCCCGCCGGACACCACCGGCGACATCGGGCCCAATCACTACGTCCAATGGGTCAATCTCCGCTATTCCGTCTACACCCTGACCCGCGACTCGAACAACCAGATCCTTGCCTTCAACCTCGTCTCCGGCTTCCCCAAGAACGGCAACGCCATCTGGCAGGGCTTCGGCGGCCGCTGCGAGTCGGACAACGACGGCGATCCCATCGTCCAGTACGATCAACTCGCCGACCGCTGGGTCCTCACGCAATTCGCCGTCTCCGCCCAGCCCTATACGCAGTGCGTGGCCGTCTCCACCAGCCCTGACCCTACGGGCACCTATCATCGCTACGCCTACTCCTACGGCCGCGAATTCCCTGACTTTCCCAAGCTCGGCGTGTGGCCCAACGCCTACTACATCACCTACAACATGTTCCGGAACGGCCGTACCTTCACCGGCGCCCGCGTCTGCGCCTTTGAGCGCGCGCAGATGCTCGCCGGCGGCGCCGCGCGCCAGCTCTGCGCCTCCACCACCAGCGCGGCCAGCCTCCTTCCCGCTGACCTCGAAGGCACAACCCTCCCCCTCGGAACCGCGAACCCCTTGCTCGCCATCAACTCCTCGCAGCTTCTGTCCCTTCGCTTCACTGTCAATTGGGCCACGGCCGCCGGTACTCTCACCGCCCCCGCGGCAGTCCCCGGCGTTGCTGCCTTCAGCCGTGCCTGCGGCGGCGGAACCTGCATCCCGCAGCCCGGCACCACCCGTACTCTTGACTCCCTCGGCGATCGCCTGAACTATCGCCTCAGCTACCGGAATTTCGGCGGCCAGGAGCGCCTCCTCGTCAACCACGCCGTCACCGCCGCCAACGCCACGGGCATCCGCTGGTACGTCCTCACCGGCGCCGTCGGACAGAACGTGTCCACGGCCACCCCTGTGATCTCCCAGCAGGGCACGTACGCCCCAACCTCCGATTACCGTTGGATGGGTAGCGCCGCCATGGATAAGACCGGTGGCATCGCCATCGGCTACAACGTCTCGAACGCCACAACCATCCGGCCGAGCATACGGTACGCCTACCGCGGCCCCTCCGATCCCGTCGGAACCCTCGGCGGCGAGAACAGTATCCTCGTCGGTACCGGTTCCCAAACCGGCACCCTGTCCCGCTGGGGCGACTACAGCACCATCAGCGTCGATCCCGTCGATGGCTGCCAGATGGTCTTCACCACCCAGTACATCCCCTCGAACGGCAGCTTCAACTGGAGCACGTATATCGCCTCGTTCAAGTTGAACACCTGCAACTGATCGCCAGGCAGAATGAAACCCTGGGGGGCGGCCGCCGCAAGGCGCGCCGCCCCTTATCATTTGGAGATACCTATGGAACTCACTCGACGATCTCTACTCGCCGGCGCGGCCGCCGCCACTCAACTCCGCGCCGCCCCCGCTGCGCCCGATTGGAACTCCCTCCGCGGCCAGTTCCCCCTCGAGAAAGGGCTCCTCTACATGAACGCCGCCAACATCGCCCCCGCCCCCGCTGCCATCTGGCGCGCCTACCAGCAGCAGCTCGCCGGTTTCCAGGCCAATCCCTCGTTCCAGAATCGCGAGCAGTACAAGACCCTCGCCGAGACGGTCCGAGCCCGCATCGCCCGCTACCTCCATGTCGGCGCAGAAGAGATCGCCATCCTCCGCAATACCAGCGAAGGCAATAACCTCATCGCCCAGGGCCTTAAGCTCAAACCCGGCGACGAGATCCTCCTCACCGCCCACAATCACCCTTCCAACAGCGACAGTTGGAAGCTGCGGGCACAGCAGGCGGGCGCCGCCGTCGTCACCGCCCCCGTCCCCGTCAACGCCAAGACCCCCACCGACCTCCTCGACTCCATCGCCCAACATCTCACCCCGCGCACCCGCGTCATCGCCGTCTCCCACTTCACCAACGTCACTGGCCTCCTCTATCCCGTCGAGCAACTCGCCCAGCTCGCCCGGCAGCGGAACGCCTGGCTCCACGTCGACGGCGCTCAGTCCTTCGGCTGGATGAATCTCCACCTGCACACCCTTGCCATCGACTCCTTCACCAGCAGCATGCACAAGTGGCCCATGGGCCCGCTCGAAAGCGGCGTCCTCTACATCCGCCGCGAACGCCTCGAAGAGATCTCCCCCGCCATCCTCAGCCACGGCTATTGGACCGACGATGGCAAAGGCATCCGCAAGTTCGAGCTCCTCGGCCAGCGCGACGACCCGCGCCTCAAAGGCATGGAGCACACCTTCGACTTCCTCGAATCCCTTGGCCCGGCCGCCATCGAAGCCCGCACCCGCGACATCGCCGCCCGCCTCCGCGCCGCCCTCGCCACTGTTCCCGGCGCCGAAGTCCGCGGCTCCGGCGAGCCGGCCGTCAGCGGCCCCGTCATCAAGGTGAACTTCCCCGGCAAAGACCTCCAGAAGCTCGACGCCGCCCTCTGGGCCCGCCACAAACTCGCCATCGCCGTCACCGCTAAGGGCGACGTCAGCGGTCTGCGCTTCTCGCCGCACGTCTACAACACCCCGGCCGAGATCGACGCCGTCGTCTCCGCCCTCCGCAAGGAGGCGCCAACCGCCTGAATCTCCGCCGGGTCCCCTTCGCCTTCACCTCGCGTGTCGGCGTTGCGCGGCCCCAATGTTCTTTGACATCCCGACTACCCCTGAAGCGCTCCTCGCCGTCAGGGGCGCTGGCTGCCTTCCGCAAGGACCTCGTGCGCGCCGATGCTCCAGCGCCCCTCCGGCGTCCGGTTCCCGTAGTAGTCCTCGCGCCCCGGATCGATCCCGAATGCCTTCCGCAAGTCCAACCCTGTCCCCGCCGCCGGAGAGCCCTTCTGGATCCGGTACTCGATCAGCCGCTTCAACTCCGCCGGATTCGTCAGCAGACCCGTCCCGCTCTTGTCGAGCATCGGGTCCGCGAACAGGCCCGCGATCCTTCCGCTCCACTTCTCCTGCCCCGTCGCCTCCGCCCACGCCTCCAGCGACTTGTGCCCCTCCACCCGGAACCCCCGCTCGCCCATCGCCCAATAAAGGTTCCCGCGAAACTCGCCCAGCTTGCCCACCCCCTCCGACCTTGAGTAGATCTGCGGTCCCTGGCTCACAAAGATGTTGTTGTAGAACCCGATCTTCGGGATCTGCTGCGCGTACTTCTTATCGATCCCATACCCCACCGCCGAACCCTTTGTGTTCCAGATCGTGTTGTTGTGGACCAGCGTGCTCTCCATGTCCTTGCCGCCCACCCACACGAAGATGCCCGCGTTGTGATCGAACAGCCCGTCGTCCTGGCTCACGTTGTAGCGAACCACGTTGTTCGCAAACCGCGGCGCCCCTTCGTACTGGCAGATCAAATAGCCCGACCCGAAGTTGCTGTGCGAGTAGTTGTATTGCAGCACCGAGTTCGTTACCCCGCCGTCAAAGTCGAAGCCCCCGCCATCCAACGCGGTACTGCGGTTGTGGTGCGCGATCGAATACTGAATCACCACGCGGTCCGCGTTGTGCGTCCAGATGCCCACCGGCCCGTTCCCTGTCCACGGCTGGTCCCACCCGTTGTAGCGCGACTCGCAGTACTCCACCAGCGCGCCCTGCACCTTGCTCACAATGATGCCGTTCCCGCTGTGGTTCTTGAGAATCGTCGGATCACCGGCGTTGTTCTCTGTCAGGCAGTAGCCGATGTAGAGGTTCTTCGAGAGATCTCCGCCGGAATTGATCCCCGCATACCCGTTCTGATGCGCGTGCACCCGCGTGATCCGCGCGTCCTCGGTCCCGCTGATCTCGATGCCCGAATGCCGGAATCCCGTCACCTCGACGTCGTTCACGGTCGAGCCGCGCGAATGAGCCAGGAACAGCCCGTCTGCCGCGTTCCCCGTCTTTCGCCCGGCTCCCACCAGCTTCAGCCGCTCCACCAGTACGTGATGGGCACCGTCGATGCTCACCGCCCGGCCCTTGCCTCCGTCGATCACCGCCCGCCCCTCTCCGAAGGACGTCACCACGAGGTTGTGCGTTGGTGTCCCCTGGTCGTCCCCGGAAAGCTCGAGCGGCCCCTGAAAGGTCTGCCCCCCTTCGAGCAAAATCCGATCTCCCGGCGCAAAGGACGCCTTACGTACCCGCTCGAGCGTCCGCCACGGCGCTTCGGCCGACCCCGGCCCCCCGTCATCGCCGCGCGGGCTGACAAAGTAGTCGCGCCCGAAGGCGGCAGGCGTCAAGAGAATCGCGGCCACAAGCAAAAGGTAATAGGACAGCATTGTCTTCATCCTTCGTCGCGATTATATATCCCGCTCGGTTGCCTCCACACGTAATGAGGAGGGGCTGCGACGCCTTCGTAGCTATACTGAAATTATGCCCAGCAGTGAAGGTACGAGCAGCGGTGTCCTTAAAAGCGAGCCCGCTCGGCCCTCCAATTTCATCCGCGACATCATCCTCGAAGACCTCGAGAGCGGCAAGTACGGAGGCCGCGTCCATACCCGTTTTCCGCCGGAGCCCAACGGCTACCTGCACATCGGACATGCCAAATCCATCTGCCTGAATTTCGGCCTCGCGCAGGAGTTCGGCGGCAAGTGCAACCTCCGCTTCGACGACACCAACCCCTGCAAAGAGGAAACCGAGTACGTCGAATCCATCATTGAGGACGTGCGCTGGCTCGGTTTCGACTGGGAAGACCGCCTCTTCTACGCCTCCGATTACTTCGATCAGCTCTACGACTGGGCCGTCAAACTCATCAAGGACGGTAAGGCCTACGTCTGCGACCTGACCGCTGAACAGGTCCGCGAGTACCGCGGCACTCCCACCGAGCCCGGCAAAGAAAGCCCCTATCGCAACCGGTCCGTTGAAGAGAACCTCGACCTCTTCGAACGCATGCGCAAGGGCGAGTTCCCCGACGGCTCCCGCACCCTTCGCTCCAAAATCGACATGGCGTCGCCCAACTTCAACCTGCGCGACCCCGTGATGTACCGCATCCTCCACGCCGACCATCACCGCACCGGCAGCAAGTGGTGCATCTACCCGATGTACGACTTCGCCCACGGCGAAAGCGATTCCATCGAACGCATCACGCACTCCATCTGTACCCTCGAATTCGAAGACCACCGCCCGCTCTACGAGTGGTACGTCGAAAACCTCGAGATCTATCGCCCGCAGCAAATCGAGTTCGACCGCCTCAACCTTACAAACACGATCCTCAGCAAACGCAAGCTCCTCACGCTCGTCGAGAAGGGTCACGTCTCCGGTTGGGACGACCCGCGCATGCCCACCCTCTCCGGCCTCCGCCGCCGCGGCTATAGCCCCGAAGCCATCCGCAGCTTCTGCAGCCGCATTGGCGTCTCGAAGACCAACGGCATCGTCGAGTTCTCGCTCCTCGAACACTGTCTGCGCGAAGACTTGAACCTCCGCTCGCCCCGCGTCATGGCCGTCATCGATCCCATTCGCGTCGTCATCGAGAATTACCCCGATGACCTGGTCGAGGAGATGGACGCCGTCAACAACCCCGAGGACCCCTCCGCCGGTAGCCGCAAGGTGCCGTTCTCCAAGGTCCTCTATATAGAGAAGGACGACTTCCGCGAGACCCCCCCCAAGCAGTACTACCGCCTCTCGCCCGGCCGTGAAGTCCGCCTGCGCTACGCCTACCTCATCACCTGCACGGACGTGGTGAAAGACCCGGCCACCGGCGAGGTCGTCGAGATCCGCTGTAAGTACGATCCCGAAACGCGCGGCGGCAACGCCCCCGACGGCCGCAAGGTCAAGTCCACCATCCACTGGGTCTCGGCCGCCCACGCCGTCGATGCCGAGGCCCGCCTCTACGAGAACCTGTTCCTCTCGGAGAACACCGCGGAAGGCGCTGACTTCACCGCTTCGCTGAATCCGAACTCCCTGGAACTCCGGCCCAACGCCAAGGTCGAGCCGAGCCTCCAGGGCGCCGCTCCGGGCAGCCGCTTCCAGTTCGAACGCCTCGGCTACTTCTGCGTGGACAAGGACTCCACCCCCAGCAAGCTCGTCTTCAACCGCACGGTTGGCCTTAAAGACACCTGGGCCAAGATCGAGAAGAAGACGGCCTAGGCCGCCGGAGCGCCCGCGCCCAGCAAATCGGCCGTCTCCCGCAGCCGCTGTACCGATTCGGCCTGCCCCAGCGCGTAGATCGATTCGAACAGCGGCGGCGTGACCTTTTGCCCCGTCACAGCGATGCGAAACACCGTGAACACCGGTCCGCTCGCCAGGCCCATCTCCTCGGCCAATTTCCGGCACGCCGCCTCAATGCCCGCCGCGTCGAACGGCGTCAGCGCCGCCACCGCCTCCGCCCCGCGCAGGCAGATCTCGCGCGCCTTCGCCACGTCCATGCCCTTCTTCAGCATCGCGCCCAAATCACGCTCGATCTTGTCCTTGAACAGAAACTCCACCAGCGGAACCGCGTCCGGCAGCACCTCCATCCGCTGCTGGATGTGCGGCGTGATGCGCTTCAGCTTCTCGTCGTCCACGGCTACGCCCGCCGCCAGCAGAAACACCCTTAGCCTCCGCTCCAACTCCTCCAGTGCCAGGCTGCGAATGTACATGCCGTTCATCCACTTGAGCTTGTCGTAGGAGAACATCCCGCCCGCGTTGTTCACCCGATCGAGCGTGAAACGCTGCTTCAGTTCGTCCAGACTGAAGATCTCGCGCTCCTCGCCTTCCCCGGCCGACCACCCAATCAACGCCATGAAATTTAGGATTGCCTCCGGCAGATACCCCGCCTCTCTGAACGAGCTGAGGAACGTCGCCCCGTGCCGCTTCGAGAGCTTCTTGCCGTCTGTACCCAATACCGGCGGCAGGTGCCCAAAGACGGGCGCTTCCCAGCGCAGCGCCTCAAACAGCAGCAGGTGCAACGGCGCCGTCGGCAGCCACTCGTCGGCCCGCAGCACGTGCGTGATCCGCATGTCGTGGTCGTCGACGACCGTCGCCAGGTGATACGTCGGAAACCCATCGCTCTTCAGCAGCACCGGATCGCGCAGCATGATCTTCTCCCACCGCACCGTCCCCTTCACCGCGTCCGGCAGCTCGATCGCCCTGCCTGCTGGAATGATGAATCGCACCACGTGCGGCGCATCCGCCGGCACGTCTCGATTCCGGCAGTAGCCTGAGTAGCCCACCGGCTCCTGCCGCTCCGTCTGCTCCTGCCGCTCTTTCTCGAGCCGCTCCGGCGTGCAATCGCAGCGGTAGGCAAACCCCCGCGCGATCAACTCCTCAGAGATCTCCTTGTAGCGCCCCACCCGCTGGCTCTGCACATAGGGTCCCGCCGGCCCGCCGATGCCGCTGCCGCCCTTGTACGTCTCATCGGCCTTCGCGATCTCCTCGTCCGATGGCCCTTCGTCAAAGTGCAGGCCCACCCAGCGCAGGTCTTCAATCAGCGATGCGATCGCGCCCGGCACCAGCCTCTCTCGGTCCGTGTCGTCGATTCGCAATAACGCCTTCCCACCGTGGTGGTGAGCCAGCAGAATCTCGAACAGCGCCGTGCGAACGCCGCCAATGTGAAGAAGGCCAGTCGGGCTGGGAGCAAATCTCGTGCGAACTTCGGGCATCCTCTCCATTATCGATGGCCGACCCGCTCGGCCAGACACTTTCGATCGAGATCCCCCGTCCACCGTGCAACCACCACCGTCGCCACCCCATTGCCGATCACGTTCGTCAAGGCGCGCGCCTCCGACATGAACCGGTCGATCCCCAGGATCAGCGCCAGCCCGCCCACCGGTACGTGCCCCACCGCCGCCAGCGTCGCCGCGAGAACCACAAACCCGCTCCCCGTCACCCCCGCCGCGCCCTTCGACGTCAAAAGCAGCACCGCCAGCAGCGTCAACTGCTGCCCCAGCGTCATCGGCGTGTTCGTCGCCTGCGCGATGAACACCGCGGCCATCGTCAGGTAGATGGACGTGCCGTCGAGGTTGAACGAGTAGCCCGTCGGAATCACCAGCCCCGCCGTCTGTTCGCCCACGCCCAGCCGCTCCATCTTGGAGATCATCCGCGGCAGCGCCGCCTCCGACGATGACGTCCCCAGCACGATCAGCAGTTCCTCGCGAATGTACCGCAGGAACGACCAGATCCCGAAGCCGTGCGCCCGCGCAATCACCCCGAGCACCACGAAGATAAAGATCAGGCACGTGAGATAGAACGTCCCCATCAATCGCCCCAGCGACAGCAGCGACTGCACGCCATAGCTGCCGATCGTGAACGCCATCGCCCCGAACGCACCCACCGGCGCCGCCCGCATCACGATCCCCACGATCCGGAACAACACGTCCGAGGCCTGCTCGATGAACTTCGCCACCAGCGCCCCGCGCTCCCCCGCGGACTGCAGCGCAAACCCCGAGAGCACCGCGATGAGCAGCACCTGCAGGATCTCGCCGTGCGCGAACGCCCCCACGAACGTGGACGGTATGACGTCCAGCAGGAACTCCACCGTCGACTTCATCCTGCCCGGCCCCGCGTACGCCGCCACCGCCGACTGGTCGAGCGCCGCCGGGTCGACGTTCATCCCGGCGCCCGGCCGGACCGTGTTCACCACCACCAGGCCCACCACCAGCGCTAGCGTGCTCACCACCTCGAAGTAGATCAGCGCCAGCAGCCCCGTTCGGCCGACCTTCTTGAGGTCGCGCGAGCCGGCAATGCCATGCACCACTGTGCAGTAGATGATCGGTGCAATCAGCATCTTGATGAGCTTGATGAAGCCGTCGCCCAGCGGCTTCATTGCTGCCCCGGCCGAAGGACGCAACGCCCCCAACACAACCCCCGCCACAATGGCAATCAGTACCTGGACGTAGAGCGACCCAAGCGCCGAGCGCAGCCGCGGAAAAAGGTTAGGCATGAAGCTCCAGAGTAGTGCAGAAACTATAGGACTCGCCGATACGATAAGTGGACCGTCAATGTTTCCGATTACGCGTATAGAGACGAGATGAGACGCCTGCTCCTGCTGTCCCTCCTGGCCCTGTGCCCGCTGTTCGCCCAAACTGCCAAGATTGATCCCCGGCTTCGGAGCGCCGCCCCCGGAGATCGTCTGCAAGTCTTCGTGCTTCTCCGCGAGCAGCCCCAGCGCCTCATCTATGAGCGCGCCGCCGCCGCTACCTCCTGGCGCCGTCGCGTCCTCGAGGACGACCTGGCCCGCCAGTCGAAGATGGTGCGGCCGGACACGCAGGCCGTCGCCGAAGGCCGGCGGGAACTGGACTCGCTCGAAATCGGCGCCCGCCAGGCCGCCGCGGCGGGGATGAAGGCCGCCGTCCAGCGCGCGCAGGACTTGGTCGAGGCCCGGCTGAAGGCCTTGGGCGCCACCGGCGTTACCCGGTTCTTCGCCGTCAACATGTTGGCCGCAGAGGTGCCGGCCGAGTCGCTCGACGCCCTCGCCGCTGACCCCGACGTGGCAGAGATCTTCCCGCGCCTCGAGTATAGGACGGAAGTCCTAGGCACCATCCTCTCCTTGAACGCCCCCTTTCTCTGGGAAGGACCGTTTAGTTGGACGGGCCGCGGCGAGACCGTCGCCGTTCTCGACACCGGCATCCGGAGCACCCACCCGGCGTTTAACGGCGTCGAACTCGATAGTCAGGTCTTCCTGAGGGACGCCTCCGCCAGCGACTGTTTCTCGGATCTCAACGATACCGGCGAGGACCGGCAGGGACACGGTACCCACGTCTCGGGAATCGTTGCCGGCCAGCCTATTACCGGCTTCGAAAACCACTACGGCGTGGCGCCCCGCCTCGGCAAGCTGGTGAGCGTCAAGGTCGGCTTCCGCACCCGCGCTATCCAGGGCCGCTGCGCCGACGGCCAGGGCTCCTTCGCGGACCGCGATATCCTGAGCGGCCTCGAGTACGTGCTGACCCAGACCTCGGCCAAAATCATCAACTGCAGCTTCGGCGCTGACATTCCCGCCGACGACGACCCCCAGTCGCGGATCTTTGACCGTCTGGCCGATGTTTTCGGCGTCACCTTCGTCATCGCCGCCGGCAACTCCGGGCCGCGCGCCTCCACCGTCGGTACGCCGGGCCTTGCCTACAACGCCATCACCGTCGCCAACATGGACATCCGCCGCACCGCGGACCGCGCCGACGACGCCGTCAATCCTTCCAGCAGCCGCGGCCCCACGCGCGGCGGCCGCTTCAAGCCGGACCTCGCCGCCCCCGGCACCAACGTCTTCGCCGCCGACTACGCGTCCAACGTCCTCGTATCAAAGACCGGGACCAGCATGGCCTCCCCCGCCGTCGCGGGAGCCGCAGCCCTGCTGCGCCAGGGCGGCGTCACTGACCCGCTCGCACTCAAGGCAACGCTGATCAACAGCAGCGAGGGCGACGGCTGGAAGCCCGATGCCGGCTGGGGTTATCTGAACCTTCAGAAGGTCCCCGAGCACACCATCGTCCGCAGCGAGATCCCGCCGGCGAGCGTCCGCTACTTCCGAGGCACGCTCGGAACCACCCTCCGCGCGACGCTCACCTGGAACCGCCACCCCTTCGAAGATGCCCGCACCACCCCGGTGTTCCACGACCTCGACCTCGCGCTCTACACGCGCGTCGACAACACCCGCGTTAGCATTTCCGACAGCGGCCAAAACAACGTCGAACAGGTCCTTGCCCGCGGCGGCGCCGCTGCCGAGATGGTCCTGAAAGTCATCGCCGTGAACGAGCGCTTCGGCGGCGGGCTCACTGCCGAACCCTACGCACTCGCCATCTCGCAGAAGGGTTGGACCGCCGTGGAAGGTCCCCGCCTCTCGGTGGAATGCCAGGCCCCCGCTTCCGTTGCGCCCTCCGCCGCTCTCGCGGTCACCTGCACTGCAGCCAACCAGGGCCAGTTGGAGGCCTTCCGTGTCAACCTCGGACTCCGCCTGCCGGCGGGCTTCACTGCCATCGATCCCTTCGTGATCGGCACCATCGCGCCGGGCGCCGCCGTGACCCGCACCTTTACCATCCAGGCTCCAGCGGCCTCGGTCGACGCAGAGCTCACCGCCACCGCCGCGGGCGTTGCGTTCGACGACACCGTGGCGGCCAACAGCACCATCCGCCTGCGCGTCGGCGGAGGCGGTCCCACCACTCCCGTTCTCACGGCCGCGCCTACGGCGCTGACCTTCCGCGCCACCGCCGGCGGCGCCGCACCCGCCCCTGCACCCCTCGAGATCCGCTCGAGCGGGGGCGCAGCGAGCTTCACCGCGCTAACCAGCGAGGGCTGGCTGCGCGTCACCCCGGCGAACGGAACCGCCCCGGCCACGCTGCAAGTCACCGCCACGCCCGGGAGCCTCCCAGCCGGCACGCATACCGGAGCCGTGACCCTCACCGCCGATGGCCTGCCCGCCCCTGTGCAGATCGCCGTCAGTCTGATCGTCGCCGCTTCGTCCACTCCCACCGTGAAGGTCGAAGAGCGCCTCATGGCCCGCTCGGTCGACTTTTCCCAGGGCTGTACGAAACCCGCTGCCGTCACCTCGTTCGTCGCCAGCGACCGGCAGGCGCGGCTGTGGTTCCTGGTCAGTGGCGTGAAGGCGGGCGATCGTCCACTGGTCGAGTGGTACGGCCCTTCCGGTTCGCTGTTCCAATCGACGCCGCTTACTTCCCCCGATTCGGACGGGACGTGGTGTTTCGCGCCGGGGCTCGACCTTGCGAGCATCCCGGAAGCCACCCGCGCCGGCAACTGGCGCGCCCGCGTGCTGTGGAATGGCGGCGAACTCTTCGTCGAGAACTTCTCTGTCACCGGCCTCGCTCAAGTGATCAACCGGATGATTGCGGGCGCCATACCGGAGAATCAGGGCTGCGCGCTGCCCAATGCCCAGACGGAGTTCCGTACCAGCGACGACCGCGTGTACCTGTGGTACCTGGTCGGCGGTTACAAGCCCGGTGACCAGCCTACCGTGGAATGGGTGTCGCCAAACGGGGAGACCTACCGGGAGGCCCTTTGGAACCCCACTCCCGATTCGACCTCTAACCGTTGCTATTGGGACTCGATCGAGATCGCGAACATTGATGCCGGCGTACGCGAAGGCCGCTGGACGGTACGGGTGAAATGGAACGGCTCGGTGCTGTTCTCGCTGCCGTTCACGATTGCGCCTCCCGTGGATGTTGAGCGTCGCCTGATGACGAAGGCCGCCACGAGCGAACTCAGCTGCTCGGTGCCGCCTGAGACCTCGGCGTTCCTGCCGGGCGATGCGACCGCAGCCCTCTGGTTCAACGTGGCGCGAGCGCGCAAGGGCGACGTGGTCAAGGCAGACTGGATCTCGCCGGACGGCGAGACCTACACGACGATGGAATGGGATCCGCTCGACGAGCCCGGCAACTGGTGCCTCTGGGGCTGGATCGAGGTCTCAGGCACGGATGCTGCAACGAAGACCGGCCGTTGGAAGGCGCGCGTGTCCTGGAACGGCACGCCCGTCTTCACCCAGGAGTTCTCCATCGCCCCGGCCGCGCTCGAGGGCGCCCGCATGACCAAAGAACTGCGCGACCCGCTCTGCGACGCCCCCGATGCCGTGAGCGGCTTCCTGACCACCGACCCCCGCGCCGCGCTGTGGTTCCTGGTACGCGGCGCCAAACCGGGTGACCGGCCGCGCGTCGAATGGTACTCGCCGGACGGTTCGCGCTTCCGTGCCGGCCAGTGGGAACCCCTGTCCGAGGAAGGCGACTATTGCTTCACAAGCACCCTCTCCATTGCGGACTCCGGCCCCGCGGAGCGCCCCGGCCAGTGGCGGAGCCGCGTGATCTGGAACGACAGCGAGCTGTTCGAGATTCCGTTCCGCATCGACCCGCCGCAGGGCGCCTCCGCCGCTGAGGCTGCCCAGCCGCAAGGCGAAGCGGAAGCTCCGGCACGGATCGAGGCGGCAAGCGATCAATCCGCCGACGTGAAGAGCGAGCGGCGCCCCGGCCCGCCTTCGCCCGGCGTCATCATTCGAAGCGTGAAGCCAGGTCGTGGCACGGGCGGCGGCACGGGTCGAGGGCGACGGTAGTACCATCGCGGGATGACCCGCCGCACCGCGATTCGTCTGGTGGGCGCGCCGGTAGCTGCTGCCGCCGCGCCCGCTGCCTTCGACAAGGACTTCGGCTCGGCACTCGCGGCAGCGGCGGCCGTCCGCTCCCGCAAGATATCCGCCGTCGAACTGACAAAGCACGTCATCGCCCGCATCGACCGTCACCAGCCCAAGCTGAATGCCTTCGTCTACCAGATGCGCGACGAGGCGCTTGCCCAGGCGCGGCGGGTCGATGAGAGCCAGCGGCCCCTGGGCCCGCTCGCCGATGTTCCGGTTATCGTCAAGGAAAGCTTTGCCATCGCCGGCCGGCCGTGCACCTGGGGCATCCCCGCATTGCAGGACAGCAAGGCCCCCAAGAACTCGACCGCCGTCCAACGGCTGATCGACGCCGGCGCGGTGAGCCTCGGCGCTACGAACGTCCCGTTAGAGCTGATGGACGGCCAGAGCTACAACGCCATCTACGGAACCACTAACAACCCCTGGGACCTGAAGCGGACGCCGGGCGGCTCTTCGGGAGGCACGGCTGCGGCGCTTGCCGCCGGTCTCGGCTTCCTGGGGCTGGGAAGCGATATCGGCGGAAGCATTCGGGCGCCGGCGCACCATTGCGGTATCTTCGGTCACAAACCGACGCTCGACGTGGTGGGTTTCCTCGGACACTCTCCCGGCGGGCAGCCGGGCCTGCCCGGCTTCTCCACGCAGCTGGCTGTCGCCGGCCCGATGGCGCGAACCGCCGAAGACCTCGAGGCCGCGTTGCGGATTCTTGGCGGACCCGAGGAGCCGGAATCGATTGCCTACTCCTGGAAGCTGCCGCCGCCGCGCCACACGCAGGCAGCCGGCTTTCGCGTCGGCTATGTCCTCGACGATCCCCTGATGCCCGTCTCCTCCGAGGTGAAGCCCGCGCTGGAAGCCGCCGTGCGCTCGCTCGAGAAGGCCGGGGCGAAGCTGAAGCCCGGCTGGCCCGCCGGGTTCTCCCTTTCACAGATGTTCGACAACTACTTGACCATGTTGATGGCCTTCAGCTTCAGCGTTGCGCCGGCCTCCGAACAGGCCCGCCTTCGGCCGTCGCTGGCCGCGCGAAAGGACGCGGAAGCGAAGGCGTCGCTGATCGACTTCGCCTCCTGGCAGCAGCACAACCTGCGGCGGCTGGCCTATCGCGCCGCCTGGCAGCGCTACTTCCGCGACTTCGACGCGTTCCCCCTGCCCGTGCTCCCCGTGCCGGCTTTTCCGCACGACCACAGCCTGATCGACCACCGGCTGATCCAAACGCCCGAAGGCAAGAGGCCGTACATGCAGACGCTTCTGACGTACATGTCCATCGCCCCGCTCACCGGCCTGCCGGCGACCGCCGCGCCTGTTGGGAAAACGCTCTCCGGACTCCCGGTGGGCATTCAGATTCTCGGTCCCTATCTGGAGGACGCCACTCCCCTCCGGCTGGCCGCGTCACTCGGCAGGTTCACGCCGCCGCCCGGCTACTGACCACTGGTGATTGCGTCCGGTTCCACGCGGTCCATTGCCAGGAACTCGCGAATGTGAGGGTGGTCCGCCTTGTCCATCTCCGACACCGGCCCGAAGTAGATCACCTTGCCCTCGTGCAGAAAGACGACGCTGTCGGCGACCTTCCGCATCAGGTCCAGATCGTGCGTGACCACCACGGAGGTCAGCCGTAACTGCCGCTTCAGGCGCAACATCAGGTTCCCGAGATGATCGGACATGATGGGGTCGACCATCGTTGTCGGCTCGTCGTAGAGGATGCACTCCGGCTGGGCGGCAAGCGCCCGCGCGATGGCCACAGCCCGTTTGTAGCCGGTAGAAAGGTCGGTCGGATAGGCGTCCTTGAATTCGAGCAGGTCCACCATGCCCAAGAGACCGTCCACGACGTCTTCTTTGTTCTGCTCGTCGTAGTCCTCGCGCAGCTCGAGCGAGAAGAGGATGTTCTCGCCAATAGTGAGCGAGTCGAACAGCGCACCGGACTGGAACACCATGGTGACCTTGCGCCGGATCTGTCGCAGCTCGTTCTCCGTGAAATCCGTGATGTCCTGGTGCGCAACGATCACGCGCCCCCGGTCGGGCTTGAGGAAGCCCATGATGTGGCCCAGGGAGACCGACTTGCCGACGCCGCTGCGCCCGATGATCGCCGTCGTCTTCCCGCCCTCCACGTAGAACGAGGAATCGACTAAAACGGGGTAGTCGAACGTCTTATAGACGTGCCGGAATTCGATGTAATGAGGATAGTCGTCGTTCACAGGCTCGCCTTTTCCGATTGTACGAGCGATAGCCACTCCTCGGGCGTATTCGCGCCCGCCAAGCGGCTGGTATCTCCCAACGGCAGCCAATCCACCTGCAGGCGGCGGAGTAGATCCCGTACGCGCCGTTCGCCGCGGTTCAACGCCTCGCGCACGCAGGGGAGACAGCGGCGGTGGTAGCCCGCGCACAGCGGCTGAGGCTCCAGAGGCGACCCGGGGATCACGCAGTCGGCCTGGCTTGCGAGCGATGTGCGTTGCAGAGCCGTCACGAAGGCGGCGTCCAGCATCGGCTGGTCGCAGGCGACGATCAGGTTCCACTCGGCTGGAGTCGCCGCCAGCGCGGCTTCGATGCCGGCCAGCGGCCCCTCTCCCGGCCGCAGGTCCGGGACGACGCGAAGTCCGAGGTGAGCATACCGCTCCGGCGGGCCGACGATAGCAACCGTCGAAACCACCGTCTCGAGCAGGCGGGCGATGTGAAGCGCCAGCGGTCTTCCACCCCACTCCAGCAGCGCTTTATCGCGGCCCATCCGGCGGCTGGCGCCGCCTGCCAAAATCCACCCCGCCGCGCCGGCGCCTGTCTGCCCCTCCGGCATGCGATGATAATACCATTGGATGGTGAGCCCGCGGCTCCAAATGCGATTGGTGTCTGTATAATGGGGAAAACAAATTGAGATACATTTGTTTGATCCTCGGGGCTACGTTGAGCGCCGGTGCGGCGCC
>JANRJO010000084.1:0-26199 GCA_033763935.1 Bryobacteraceae bacterium | reverse complement strand
GGCGCCAGTCGCACCGCCTCGCTCGACTTCGCCACCGCTTCGTTCAGATCCCCGTTCGTCTCCACCAGCGCATACGCAATGTTGTTCAACACCAGAGCATCTCGCGGCCGCTGCGCCGCCACCTCGCGATACACGCCGAGCGCCTTCGAATAATCCCCCTTCGCCGCCGCCACGTCTCCTAACTGCCCGAGTACGCGCACATCCGCCGGAGCCAGCTGTCGCGCTGCTTCCAGCACTTGCCTCGCGTCCGGCAGCCGCCGCTCCATCTGGTGCGCCTGCGCTAGCGCCAGCTTCGCCTCCACCGATTTCGGGATCTTCGCCGCCAGCGCCGAGAACTCCGCAACCGCAACCCCGGGCTGGCCCGCTTTCATCGCGGTCGCCCCCAACAGGTTTCGCAGCGCCGGCTCATCCGGCCGCTTCGCAGCCGCCGCCTGGAGCAACTGCACCGCCTGCGCGGGCTGCTTCATCGCCAGCAGAGCCTCCGCCTGTCCCCCGAGCGACGCCAACTCGCCCCCGCCGTTCGCCCCCCCAAGGTCAGTCTATTTCACTGCGGCCGAAGTGCCTCCGAACGCACCGCCCCCTTGCCTTCCTCGATCCAGTAAACCCGCCCCGCCGCCACCCCCGTCAGCCGGTCCTTCATGCCCGATGGCCAGTCCACCTCCACCACCACGGCGGCCGCCGCCGCCCCCAACCCGAAATGCAGCCTCAAATCGCTGCTGGAGTAATAGCTTGTGCCGCTCATCACCTCGTCTACCTGCGTCCGGTCCCCGCATCGTACCCTCACCCGCGCACCAATCCCGCTCCGGTTTGACTTCACCCCCCGGAGTTTCAAAAGCAGCGAGTTCCCCGCCGCCCCCTGCTCCCGCCGCAGCACCGTGGGCGCAGCATCCAGATTATTCAGCACGATTTCGAGCCGCCCGTCATTGTTCAAATCTCCGATCGCGCACCCGCGGCTCACCCGGTTCACCGCGAGCGCCGTCCCCGTCTCCTTCGTGACGTCCCCAAACTTGCCGTTCCGCCGGTTCGCATACAGTACCCCCGGCTGCGCATAGCTCACGTGCATTCCCCGGTCCGCCAACTGCGCATATACGTGTCCGTTCGCCACAAACAGGTCCTTCCATCCGTCGTTGTCATAATCGAAGAACGCCACACCGAAGCCGAGGTACTTTCGATTGACTCCCATCCCCGCCGACAGGCTCGCATCGTGAAATGTGCCGTCTCCGTTATTGCGGTAGATTGTCGTGACTTGTCCGGAAAAATTCGTCCGCGCGATGTCGAACCACCCATCCCCGTTGTAATCCCCCACGCCCACTCCCATGCCCGACATCGCTACCCCGTTCTCATCGAACGCCGCGCCCGCTTCCACGGCTACTTCCCGAAACGTGCCGTCACCGTTGTTGTGGTAAAGCAGGCTCGGCGCGCTGTCCCCCGCTACGTAAATGTCCGTCCATCCATCGTTGTCGAAGTCCGCTGCCGCCGCCCCCATGCCGTATGAACCGCTCGGCCGCCAGTTGCGGTCACTGAAGACAAAGGTCGACGCCCCGCGAGGATTCGCAATCCCCGTCTTCGCGGACACGTCCTCGAACGTCCCATCCCCCCGGTTGCGATACAAAACGTTCGTCCCGCCCGCCATCCCCTGCGGCCCGCACGGCACTGGCGTCTCATGAAACCGGCAGAGCGGTGACTCACCCGGCAGGGGCGTTTTCGCCAAGTCGAACGTCACATAATTCGCCACGAACAAATCCAGGTGCCCGTCGCGGTCATAATCCAGGAAGCAGCAACCCGCTCCCCATCGTCCCTCGTAACCCCCGACTCCCGCCGCCTGGCTTACGTCCGTGAATGTACCGTCCCCGTTATTCCGGTAAAGGACGTTCTTTCCGTAGTAACTCACGAATAAGTCGTCCCAGCCGTCGTTGTTGTAGTCACCAACGCAGCAGCCCTGTCCCCACCCTGTCGCTCGCAGCCCGGTCTTCTGAGTGACATCCGTAAAGGTGCCGTCGCGATTATTCCGGAATAGGAAGCTCCTGGGCTGCTCCCCGCCGCCCAACCGCGCCCCGTTCACCAGGAAGAGATCCACCCAGCCGTCGTTGTCGTAATCGATCAACGCCACGCCGCCGCCCATCTCCTCGATTAGGTACTTTTTGTTGCGCGGCTCCCCGAATACGTTCAACGCCTCGCCCAGGCCCGCCGCCTTCGTCACGTCTCTAAAGAGATCCTCGCCGAAGCATCGCCCCCCGGCGAGCAGCCCTAAGAACGCCCGCCGCTTCATCGCATGACACCGTCGTTGTGCAGGGCCTCGCGGCGCTTCCTCTCCAACTCCGTGCTCTCCTGCTCCAATTGCCGGAACCGCTCCATCGCCGCCCGCGATTCCTCCATCCGCCCCAGCCTCCGGTACGCCGTTGCCAGTGCATAGTGGTACGTCCCCACGCGCGTGTTCAGCGCAATCGCTTTGTCGAAGGCCTCCAGCGCCTCCGCCATCTCCCCCTTGCGCTCCAACGCCCGGCCTAACTGAAACCATGCCCGGTCAGACTTCGCGTTCACACCCAGCGCCTTCCGCGCGTACTCCGCCGCCGGCTCCGCCTGCTGCAGCTTGTTATAGAACGCGCTCAAGCTTACATAAGCGGCCGGATTCCGCGTGCCCCCCGCCTCCGTCAACTCCGCTGCCCTCTGGTAACTCTTGAGCGCCGCGTCGTCTTGCCCCAGCCCCTCGAACGCAAACCCCAGGGCGTTGTGAGCCTCCAGATAGTCCGGCTTTAATCGAATCGCTTCCTCCAGCGCCCGCCGCGCCTCCGCCCAATTGTCCTGAATGGAATGTAACTGCCCTAAGTTGAATCGCGGCTCCGCGAGGTCCGGTCGTAGCTTCGCCGCCTGCTCGAATTCCACGCGCGCCGCATCGAACCGGCCGATCATCATCAGGTTCCGCCCCAGTAAGTTGTGCGCATCCGCGTTCTTCACATCCAGCGAAAGCGATTTGGACAATGACTTGATCGCATCCCCGATGCGCTGCTGCGCGAAGGCCGCGTAACCCAGCGCGTACCACCCCCAAGCCCACTGCGGCTGCCGCTCCAGTGCCGGCCCCAGTTCCGCCTCGGCTTCCTTGTACCGCCCGCCGCCAATCAACTCTTCGATCCGCCGCTGCCGCGTATCCGTCGCCGCCAGGTTCAGCCGCGCTGCCGCGTGCGACGGGTTCAACTCCAGCGTCTTTCGAAACGCGGCCGCCGCCCCTTCCGTGTCGCCCCGCCGCGCCAGCGCCAACCCTAAGTAATGATGCGCCTCGGCCGACCCCGGCTCGCTCCGCACCACCTGCGCGAACTTTGCCACCGCCGCCTCTACCTCGCCTGCCTCCAGCGCCGCACGCCCCTCATTCAGATCCAGCACCGCCGCCTTGCTCTTCTGCTCCGCCGCCACCAACTCCCGCCCCTTCTGAATGCGCGCCGCTCCCTCTTCCTTCCGCCCTGACCGCGACAGCGCCAGCCCTAACTGATACTGCGCCTCCCCGTACTCCGGCTCCAGCCGTACGGCCTCCTCAAATGCCGACACCGCGCCCGCCACTTCGTTCTGCCGCAGCAGCGCGCGCCCCAGTGCGAAGTGGGCCCGAGGGAACGCCGCCTCCAACCCGATCACCTTTCGTAGAACCTCAACCTCCTTCGCCGCCCCATGCGCTGGCGAGGCGCCGTAGGCCAGCGCCAGGTTGTACATCGCCTTCACGAAGTCCGGCCTGAGCCGCACCGCCTCTTCCAATTGCCGCACCGCCTCGGCTGGATTCGTCCCCGTCAGTACGGCGCCCAGGTTCGACCGTGCATCCGCGTACTCCGGCCGCAACGCCACTGCCTTCTGAAACGCAGCGATCGCCTCCGCGTCCCGGTTCGATTGCAGCTGCACCAGTCCCAGATTGTTGTACGCCTCAGGGTAGTCCGGCTTCAGGCGAACCGCTTCCTCGAAGGCCGCCAGCACTCGGTGCGGCGCCGCACCCGCAGACCCCAGCAGCCGTCCCAACACATTCTGCGCCTCTGCCGTCCTCGCTCGCCGGCCCAGTTCGGCCGCCGCCTCCTCCACCCCCGGCAATCGCTCCGGGCGCCCCGGCAAATTGAGGGCAGCCTCAAACTGACCCACCGCCTCTTCCACCCGTCCCTGCTTTAGAAAAACCAGCCCCAAGTCCATGTACGGGCCAGGCAGACGCGATTCCAGCGCGATGGCAAACTGAAGCCGCCGCCGCGCCGCCGCCGGCTCCCCGGCTTCCCGCAGCACCATCCCCAGAAACGCCTGCGCCTCCGCGAGCGCCGGGTCAAGCTCCACCGCCCGCGTCAACGCCTCGCGCGCCTCTGCTTTGTGGCCCTTGTACCAAAGAGCCGCGCCCAGCTGGTATTGCGCCGGCGAGTACGCCGCGTCTGCTGCTGCCGCCTCCCGAAACACCGCGAGCGCTTCGTCCAGCTTTCCCGCCCGCGCGAGCGCGATGCCTGCCCGCGTCTTCTCCTCCCCAGCCTTGGAACCTCGCGCGAAGGCCGACCCCCGCGGCCGCTTCGCCGCCGCGTGCTGCTTGAGCGCCGCCCCCAGGGCGTAATACGCCTCCGCCAGCTCAGGATGCTCCGCAAGTGCCGTCGCGAACGCCTCGATCGCCCCCTGCGTGTCTCCGGTCTGCCGCAGCGTTTGCCCGATCTGAAAGTGCAACTCCGGCGTCAGGCCCTGTTTCGCCGCCACCTTTCGGAACGTCTCGAGTGCCTGATCCCCGTTACCCGCATTTCGCAGCGCGATGGCGTAATTCACCAGCAGCGCCGTATCCTCCGGCGCCTGCCGGAGACCCTTCTCAAATGCGTCAAGCGAACCCGCCGGATCGCCCGCCTGCGCCAGCGCCGAACCCAGATTGCTCCACGCCCGCACGTGCCCCGGATGCTTCGCCACCACTGCCTGAAACTCCGACACCGCCGCCTGCGGCTGGTTCTTCTCAAGCAGCGCCACCCCCAGCCAGTTCCTCGCTTCCGCTGAATCCGGGTGGTGCTCCAGCGCGGCGCGATATTGCCCCATCGCCGCCTCCAGATCGCCCGCCTGCTGTAACAATAATCCCAGCGCCACCCGCGCCCGCTCGTGGTCCGGCTTCAACTGTACCGCCGCTTCCAGAGCGCGCCGCGCCTCCCCCACCCGCTCCATCCCTCGATAGGCAATCGCCAGGTTGAACAGAATCTCGGCGTTCCGCCGATCGAGCTCCAGCGCCCGCTGAAAGGACGCCAGCGCCTGCTCGCGTTCATTCAGCCCCCACAGCGCGATCCCCATTCCAAGGTGCGCCCCGGCATCCCGCGGGCTCGACCGGACGGCCTGCGCGAAGGCCTTCTTCGCCTCCGCCCACTCCTGCTTCTCCAAGTGACGCGCGCCCTGCGCCAACTGCCCGTACGCCTGCCCGGACAGCACCCCCGCCAGCACCGCCACGGCGCCAATCCTACCCCACCGGAAAAATACAACCATGAGAAACCGCTGTCCCTAATTGTAAAGGGCGTCCGGCTTTGCCACCGGACGCCCTCGGACTCGCTATTGCTATCTGCCCGTCAGAACTCGATCTTTGCGCCGAGTTGTACCGACCGGGGTTGGTTGCACTGGGTTGCCACCCGGCCGAACGAAGGCGAACTCCAGTTCGTATCCGGATCGCAGAACACCACACGGTTCGTGAAGTTGCCGCCCTGGATTTCCAGCCGTAAGCGGACGTTCTCCGCCAGCGGGGTCACCTTGAACAGGCTGACATCTTCCACGTAGTTGCGGAAGCCGCGCACGCTCCCGTCACGAGGAGGCGCATTGCCGAAAGCGAGCGGACCCGGATCGTACCAGCCAGCGCTGCTCAAATACCGCATTGAGTTCGGGTCGAACTTGTCGACCTGCGTGATGCCCGACACGTCGGCCGTCCGGTTGGGCCGCTTCGACCCGTTGAACAGCAGGCCGCCCAGGTCGTTGAACATCGTGATCGGCAGCGGCCGCCCTGTCTCGTAGCGAAGCATGCCGTTCACCGTCCAACCCTTGGCCAGCGCTCCCACGACACCCCGGGAGCTCTTCGCAAACGGCAGCTCATACGTCCAGGAGAAGACGAACGAGTGCGGCACGTCGTCCGAGCTGAGCCCCCACTCACCGCGTTGCGTGTCGATGGGGTTCTGCACGCCCGTGCCGCCGCGCTGCCCGCTCTCCGCACGGTTGTTCAGCAGCTTCGACCACACCCAGAAGGTCCGGAACTGCAGGCCGTTCGAGAACCGCTTGTCGTACTTCACCTGCAGTGAATGGAAGATGCTCTGACCCACCGGCGACGAGCGCCAGTCGATGCCCTGGTATTGCGGATACGGACGCAAGGCCTGCGCTACGTTCCCGCGGAAGCCGGGGTAGGGAATGGCGATGTTCGCCGCCCGCGCCGCCGGCGAATTGATGTCGGACTGCAGCAGCGCCGCGCCCAGCCGCAGAACCGCCGGGTCGTTCATGTTAGCCAAGGGACCCAGGAACTGCGGATGGTGGGGCAGACGCGTACCGCGGTTGCCGATGTAGGAGAGGTCCACCATCTGCGTCTCGCCGAACTGCTTCTGCACGGTGAACGACCAGTTCTGGTAGCGCGGCAGCGTGTTGCCGTCTCCCGGGTAGCCCGCCACGCCGGTACCGTTGGCGAACGCCGGATTGATGAACGGAGGGAACGCTACGTTCTCACGCGGGAACCCGCCGTCGAGGTGGAACGTCGGGAACAGGCCGTTCGTCACGTTGTTCGCCGCGTTGTTCGCCGCAAAGCCCGTAGTCGGTTGCGGACCCTGCCCGAAGGTGAGACCCGCGTAGTAGATGCCGTACCCGCCCCGCACCACCAGTAGTTCGTTCACGCGATACGCGAATCCAAACCGCGGCCCGAAGGCGTCGATCGGCATCTGGTCGTCGAAGTGACGCCGGCCCGAACGCCCCTGTCCCGTGCCGCCGAAGATCAGCGCGCCCGGACGCCCTCCGGCCGCCGGATTCGGCGCCGTGGGGCTGAACGTCGAGATGCGGTCATGCCGCTCCGTCCACGGCGACTGGTAGTCGAAGCGGAAGCCCAGCGTCAGGTTCAGCTTCTGCGTCACCTTATAGTCGTCGTTGATGTACGCGGCATACGTGTTGCCGTTGAAGGTGCTGAACAGCGGAATGGTGAAGTTCGCCGCCTGCACCTGGCCCAGAATGAACGAGGCGAACGGATCGCCCGTCTGGTTCAGGTTGTTGCCGCGCGCATCGAAGCCGCCCGTCGTCAGCCGGTTGAAGTTGAACTGCCCGCCGGTCGACGCCGCCCAGCCTTGGAAGTTGAACTGGTGATGGCGGAACTCGTAGCCGAACTTGAACGAGTGCTTGCCCTTCACCCATGTCAGGTCGCTCTGGAACTGCCAGCGGTTGATCGCCTCAAACCCGTTGCCGATCCACTGCATGCCCAACTGCGTGTAGGGAATGTTGCCGCTGAACGTGATGTTCGGCGCGCCCGCCGTCGAATCCACCAGGCCCGATGCAGCCTGAGAACCCCACAAACGCGCCGGCCAGTTCTGCTGCGCCGAGAGCGGCGTGCCGCCCATGTACCAGCGGTCCCACGAAATCGTGCCGTGGTACAGCAGGTTCGGCCGTATGATGTAGTCAAACTGCTGCGTCGCATGGTGCGTCGCAATGCGCTGCTGGAAGCCGTTGCCGATGTAGTCCTTGTTCGCGTCCACATCGAACGACGGCGTGCAGCCCAGCACTTCGCCGCAATTGCGGATCGCCGGACGGTGCGGCCAGAAGAAACTGGTCGTCGTCTTGAACTTCTCCGTCGCCTGGTGGTCGACACGGAACAGGATCGTGCGGAAGTCCGCGATCCACGTCTGGTCCCCCGCCGGGTTGCCCGCGACGTTGAACTGCAGGCCCGGCCGGTCCGGCCGCTTCATCAACGGGATGTACTGCGAGGCGACACGGCTGCGCAGCGGATGGTTCGCCGGGATGATGTTGCCCTGGAACGGATCGCGCACCGGAACGCCATCCACCAGGCGGGTGGAGTTCGGATCGAAAATCGCTCCTTCCATCACCGCCCGGCCCAGCGCGTCCGTGCCGATCTGCCGTCCCGTCAGCAGAGCGCTGAAATCGCCCTGCTTGAACGCGTCGATCGGCGTGGTGTTGCCGAAGCCCGGCAAATGCCCCGAACGGAACTTCAACCAGTCGAAGTTCGTGAAGAAGAACGTCTTGTTCCGGCCGTCGTAGATCTTTGGAATGTGCACCGGCCCGCCGAAGGTGAACCCGTAGGCGTTCGAGCGCTGCTTCTGCGGCCGGTCGGGGAAGAACCCCCTCGCATTCAGATAGTCGTTGGCGAAGTAGTGATACGCGCTGCCGTGATAATCCTTAGTCCCGGCGCGCGACACATACTCCACCGTACCGCCGCTGGTGTGCCCGTACTGCGCGGAGTAGCTCGCCGTGATCACGCGCATCTCGCCCACGCTCTCGATCGGCGGCGCGCTCTCATGGCTCTGGTTGTGCCCCGCGGCGTAGCCGAACGCCACGCCGTCGAAGAAGTTCTCCATCGCGAACGATTGCCCACCGTTCATGCGCGAGGCGAATTGACTGCCCCGGAACATCGGGTCGCCATTGGGCTTCATCGGCGTGTAGCCCGGTTGGATCTGCAGCAGCGCCTCGGCCAGCCGGATGTCGGCGCCCATCACCACCGGCAGGTTGCGATAGTACGTCTCACCCACCGTGTGCGCCACATCTGCCGTAGTGGTGTTCAAGACGTCCGCCTCGGCCGAGATCGTCACACTCTCGTTCACCGAGCCCAACTGCAGCACGGCGTCCTGCCGGTATACCTGACCGCCCGTCAGGTTGATACCCGTAAACACGGAGGTCTTGAAGCCGGGTGCCTCCACCGTGACTGTGTACGTACCGAGCACCAGCAGCGGGGACGTATACGCCCCCGCCGTGTTGGTGGTCAGCACCGTTTCTACGCCTGTATTGTCGTTTCGGACTTTGACGTTGATCCCCGCCGCCGCATTGCCGGAAGGATCCGTTACGATTCCCGTGATACTGGCCCGGTCGGATCGCTGTGCCCAGCCCGCCGACGCCAGTAAGAGGAGAGAGACCGCCACTATCAGAACTCGCATCACCCCTGCTCCTTGTCACCCAACAACTGAGTTACCGTGACAAGCAGTCCGTAAGCGCTACCAGAAAGCGCTTACAGCGCTTGAGTAGTAGAATTCTATTACCACTCGTCGAGAGGGTCAAGGGTATTTTGCGTCCTTCTTCTGTGTGCCCTGAAGACGAGAATCGTTACTGTCTAACAGGAAAAGAGCCGCTCTTAGGAATCGGTCCCGCCCTTCAACCGCTGGAACAACCACGCTCGCGCCACCCGGACCTTCCGGTCCACCGTCGCCTTCGACGTTCCAAACAGCTCCGCCGTCTCCTCCGCCGTGCACCCCAGCAGGTATCGTGCCTCGAACATGGCAACCTGCTCCGGGTCGCGCTCCGCGAGTTCGTCAAGGAGGCGGTCCAGGTCGATCATCTCCGGCCCCGCGGCGTCCAGCCAAGCCATTTCCTCGTGCAAGGGGACCGCCGCCTGGCCGCTGCCCCGCTTCTCACGCTGGACCCCCCGCGCGTGATCGATCAAAGCCAATCGCATCAGCTTCGCGCACGCGTTGTAGAAATGGCGGCGGTCCTCATACCGCGGTCCCCGCTGTCCCATGAGTTTCACGAACAGCTCGTTCACCAACGCAGTCGGCTGCAGGGTGTGCCCGGCTCGCTCCCGCCGAAGCAACCCCTCCGCGAGGCTGCGCAGGTGCGGATACACGGCCGGGGCCAGGCGGTCGAGCGCCGTCCGGTCCCCGTCGGCCCAGTCGCCGAGCGCCCGCGTGATCTCCTCGTCCACGTCTCTCGATTGTAAGTGGAGGCTGAGTCGCGCGTAGAACGTTTGTCGCTACTCAGTACGAATGCGGCATCATGGACCCATGTCCCCGGAACCGCGACCCGCGGACCGCCGCTGGCTCCGAGTCCAGGATCTCTTCCATCAGGCCGAGCCGTGGCCCCCCGACGAGCGATCCTCCCGCTTGGCCAGCATAGAACCCGATGCCGGCATCGTCGCCGAGGTGCTCGAACTCCTTGCCGCCGCCGACGTCGAGAGCGCGGCCGCCCGCCGGATCACCGCGAAACGCGCCCCGTCCCTACCCCCCTCCGTCGGCCCGTACCGTGTCCTTCGCCTCGCCGGCCACGGCGGACGGGGACGGGTCTTCCAGGCCGTTCGTGAAACCGCCGGCGCCGAACAGGTGGTCGCCGTCAAGGTCATGCTCGATCATCTGATCGCACCAGCCGACCTCGCTCGCTTCGAGCGCGAACAGCGCATCCTCCTATCCCTGAATCACCCCGGTATCTCCCGCTTCCTCGATGCCGGCTGGGACGACACCGGCCGCCCGTACACCGCCATGGAATGGATCGAGGGCGAGTCCATTGACGCCTACTGCGCCCGCGCCAACCCCACCCCGGCCCAACGAATCCGTCTCCTCATTGAGGTCCTCGACGCGCTTGACGCCGCCCACCGAAGCCTGATCGCCCACCTCGATCTCAAGCCCTCGAACATCCTCGTCGAGAAAGAATCCCGCGTCCGTCTCCTCGACTTCGGAGCCGCTAAGCTCCTGGCCGTCGACGATCCCACCTCCACCCAGCAGCTCACGCCGCGCTACTCCAGTCCGGAGCGCCTGCGCGCCGAGCCCGTCACTACCGCCTGCGACATCTACAGCGCCGGCCTGATCCTCCACGAACTTCTCACCGGCCGTGGCCCCTTTGTCGATTCCACCTCCATCGTCGCTCTCGGTGAACGCGCCTCCGGCGCCGCTACCCTCTCCATTGCCACCGGAGCCGCGGACCTCGACCTGATCCTGCAAAAAGCGCTCGACTTCGACCCCGCACGCCGCTACGCCTCGGCCGCCGCCTTCGCCGCAGACTTGCAGGCCTATCTCGAGAAACGCCCTGTCGCCGCCCGCCGCCCCACTCCCTGGTACCGTCTTGCGCGGTTCGCCGACCGTCATCGGCCCTCGGTAGCGCTCGGTGCTCTCGGTCTCTGCGCCCTGGCCGCGTTGGCGGCGTACGCCCTCTTCCAGCAACACCAGCGGAACCGCGAAGCCGAGCGCACCCGCCACGTCGCCTCCTTCCTGCGCGGCATGCTCACCATGTCGGCGGTTCCGGGCAGCGCCACGCCCGGCCTCACCGTCGCCGAAATGGTCGCCCGCGCGCACCGCCGCCTGAAGGCCGGCGCCGTCTTGCCCGACGACCTCGCTGCCGGCATCCAAGCAGACTTCGCCTACCTCACCCAGGAGCACGGCCGGGAGGACCTGGCCGAGCCCATGGCTCGCGACGCTCTCTCCGCTGCCGAACGTAGCGGGGACCCGGCCGCCCGCCTCCAGGCCCGCTCTGCCCTCGCCACCGTCCTCATGCGCACCGCCCGCTGCCCCGAGGCGGTTCGCCTCTTTGCCACCGGCGACCCCCTGCTCGCCCCCGCCCTGCCTCCTTCGCTGCTCGTCTCCTACCGGCTCGCCCGCGCCTCCGCCGCCGAACAGTGCGAAGCCAGGCTGAACGATGCCATCTCCTGGACCGAAGCCGCCCTCAACGACGCCGCTGCTCTCCCCAACGACGGCTACGGTATCCCGCCCGCCGTCATGCGCGCCGCCATCCACCTCCAAGAGACGCTGCTTCTCTCCCGCGCCGGCCGTCCCGCCGAAGCCCTGCACCACGCCGGCCAAGGCCTCGCGCTGGCAGCCTCGCATCCCGATGGGGCTTACTTCCGGGTCGCCCTCCTGCGCATCCGCTCCCAGGCCCATACCGCCGCTGCTAACCCCACCGCTGCCCTCGCTGACATTCGCGAAGCCGCCCGTCTCGCCCCAGGCATCGTTAACCCGTTCGAAGAAGTGCGCCTCCAGACGCTCACCGCCGGCCGCCTTGCCGACACCGGCGACCTCGCCGCCGCCGCCGCCCATGTTCGAAGCGCCGTAGCCGCCGCTCGCCCCCGCGCAGCCGCCATCGGCCCGTCTTTTTGGATGATCCTCGCCGACGCCGCCGAGGTCCTCGCCCGCACCCATGCCTGTGACGAATCACAAGCCCACTACCGGGAAGTGGACGCTCTCACCCAAGGAAACATGCCCCGCACCTGGCGCGGCAACCGCCTCTTCTACGAGGCGGAATGCGCCCTCCCAATGGACCCCCGCCGCGCCGCCCAACTCGCTCGCCAGGCGCTCGACGCTTATGGCGATCTCCTCCCTGCCACTCACAAGCGCCGGGCCCGGCTCGGCGAAATCCTCTCTCAACGGCAGTAAGTGCCCCACCCTCTCTGCCGGCCCTACAAGCCTGCCGTGAGTCATTTTCCGCCCCGGCGTCGCTACTCCTGACAGCCGGTCGCACCACGCGGCCGAAAACACTCGGAGGATCTTGATGACGGTTCGCTTCGCACGTCCCCTGCTCGGCCTGCTCCTGCTCGTGGCAACCCTGCCTGCCGCTCCCATTCAATGGAAGGTGTCCGATGGCGGCAACGACAACTGGTACGAGTTCCAGCCCGCCATCAGCATCTTCGAGCCCATCGGCTTCGAACAGGCACGCGCCGCCGCGCTGGCCGCCACCCACCTCGGCCTGCCCGGGTACCTTGCCACCGTGACGTCCGAGGACGAGCAGAACTTCATCGAATCGTCCTTCCCTTTCCTGTTCGGCTTCGGCGGCACCGCCACTGCCTTTCTCGGTGGCAGCGACATCGACGTCGAAGGCGAGTTCCGCTGGCTCGACGGCCCCGAGGCGGGAGAACTCTTCACCTACACAGACTGGTTCCCTGGCCACCCGACCGGCACCGGCGACCGCCTCACCCTGCTCATTCAATTTGGCGGCAACCGCGGCTGGGTGGACACCAACGACGGCGGCGCGCTCGGCTACGTCGTCGAGTTCGGAGACGCTCAGCCCGACAGCGTCGTCCCCGAGCCCTCCGCCCTGCTCCTTACCGGGCTCGGCCTCGCCGGCGTCGCCTTCCTCCGAAAACAGCGCCACTGATCCCCTTCGCATGCTAAGATCCCCGGGTGGCCGCGCCTGCTCCCGCTCCCCACGTCCCCAGCCACCCGGCCCTCGTTCGCATCACTCACTGGATCACCGCCCTCTGCTTCTTCGCCCTCCTGCTCAGCGGCATCCAGATCGTGATTTCGCACCCCCGCTTCTACTGGGGCGAAACCGGCAACTCCCTCACGCAACCCCTCTTCTCCATCCCGATCCCCGCCTCCCGGGCGCACGTACCCACTGGCTATGGATACGTCCTCCCCGACCAGAACGGCTGGAGCCGCTCCCTCCACTTCCAGTCCGCCTGGTTCACCCTCTTCGCCGGCTTCCTCTATGTAGGCTACGCGCTGCTCGCCGGCCATCTGCGCCGCTTGCTCCCCTCCCCCAACGACCTCTCACCCCAATCCCTCGCCACCGCCCTCCGCCACCACCTCCGTCTCCGCGTCGCCCACCAACCCGGCTACAACGTCCTCCAGCGTCTCGCCTACCTCGCCGTCATCTTCGTCCTTTTCCCGCTCATGATCTGGACCGGCCTCGCAATGTCCCCCGGAATCGTATCCGTCTTTCCCTGGCTCGCTACCGCGTGGGGCGGCCACCAGTCCGTCCGCACCATCCACTTCTTCGCCTCGCTCTCCCTGGTCGCGTTCCTGTTCGTTCACGTGGCCATGGTCGTGATCGCCGGCTTTAAAACACGCATGCGCGCCATGCTCACTGGAGACCCCTCATGAGCCGACTCTCCCGCCGCCAATGGATCCTCGCCGGTCTCGGTGCCACCGCAGGTGGAGCCGCCGCCATCCGCGCCGCGTCAGCCAACGGACTCATCCCGCCCAACGCCCGCGGCCTCTACACCATTGGCGACACCCTCACCTACGCCTCCCACCGCCTCCTGACACGACACTCAATGGCGCGCGAATTCTCCCGCGAGCAAATCTCGACCCATCCCTTCCCCAACAGCAAGCCCCCCGACGACGACATCTACAAACGCCACCAGGCCGCCGCCTTTGCCGATTGGCGCCTCTCCATCGACGGCCTCGTCGCCCGCCCCGTGTCGTTCTCGCTGGCGGATCTCCGCCAGTTCACCCCCCGTTCCCAAATCACCCAACTGATCTGCGAGGAAGGCTGGTCGTTCATAGCCGAATGGACTGGCGCCTCTCTTGCCGACGTCCTCCAAACCGCCCAAATCCTGCCGCAGGCGAAGTACGTGGTTTACTTCTCCCACGACAAATACTGGTGGGACAGCCTGGACATGGAAGACGCCCGCCACCCGCAGACCCTCGTCACCTACGGCATGAACGGCGGCCTCCTGCCCCCCGGCCACGGCGGCCCACTCCGCCTCCGCGTCCCCCGCCAGCTCGGCTACAAAAGCGTCAAATACATCACCCGCCTCACCGCCACCGACAACATCAAAGCCTTCGGCAGCGGCCTCGGCTCCGGCGGCCCCGATTTCGGTTACTCCTGGTACGCCGGCATCTAACGCGTCATCGGCAACAACTCCCGCAGCCGCTTGTCCCGCAAATACAGCCCGCCCCACGCCAGCATCCCGAGCAGCACCTGCACCCAGAACGGATCCCCGATCCGCACATGCGCCGCCACCGCCCCGCCCAAATACCCCGTCACCAGAATCGCCCCCAACACCCGCGTCCACGGCAACACATAGAGCAGCGTCACCGTCAGTTCCAATACACCCAACCCCAACGCCTGTCCCACCGGCCACCCCAAATGTCCAAACCCCTCCGCCAACTGAGGCGATCCCGTAAATTTCATCGCCGCGCTGAACAGCAGCATCAGCACCGGGATCGCGCTCATCACTCGTCCAGCCCAGATCATCGCTTTCGATTCCATTCAGCTATTATGCTGTGAACCGATGCCCGCCTCGCCCATCACCCTCGCCGAACTCAAAGCCCTCGGCGAGTTCGTTCGCTGGCAGGACGTCGAACCCCGCGTCCGCCGCCTCCTCGACGAGCGGCGCCTCCCGCCCGCCTACCCCCTCGCCCCCTCGCGCCTGCCCCCATCAAAAACAATCGACCTCTGGCAGTACCGCCGCTGGGAGCAGGTCGAGTTCGTTCGCTTCGAGAAGAACTACTACGAGAACCTCAGCAAACTCGTCTACCGCCAGGGCGGGGAAGAGAAGTCTACCCGCTACTACAGCCGCTACGAAGTCGCTCCCGCCGGCCAATTCACCGCATGGTCCGCACCACGCCCCGCCAACCTCCACACCGCCAGGCTCCTCGACACCTACCCGCTCGCCCAGCAAGACCACGTCATCCATTCCCAACGCGTGATCGACGTCGACTGGCCATACCTCACCATCGAGGCCGTCTCCTTCCACCCCAACGCGCGCTGGGTCGACCGCGAAAACATGTGGACCGGCGACTATACCGTCCACGCCGCCGACCCCCGCGTTCACATCGAAGGCATCCAACCCCAGGAACCCTGGTACAACACCTCCATCGCCCTCTCTCACCGCTGGCTCAGCCTCGCGCACCCCGACCCCGACGGCGCTCAATTCCGCGAGTTCCTCGCCGTCTGCGACACCCTCGGCCTGCACGATTCGCAGTCCTTCCTGATTGACTACTGCTCCCTCCCGCAGTCACCCCGCACGCCCGAAGAGCAAGCCCTCTTCGCCGAATCCCTCCCCGACTTCCAATCCCAGTACAAGTACGTCACCATCGTCCTCAACACCGGCGCAGCCGACTACTCCCAGCGCGCCTGGTGCATGCTCGAACTCATGCTCGCCCTCCTGAACGGCGCGCCCCAAACCCTCCTCAACCGCGACGGCCTCTCCGAACCCCTCCAGTCCTCGGTGAAACTCGCCGAATCGTACTTGAAACACTCCGTCTGGAACCGCCAACAGATCGCCCGCGCCGGCGCGAACTACCGCCGCTGGTCCGCCGACCTGACGAATGTTGCGCTCCACAACGCCTCCGTCGAAGGCCGCCGCGTCATCACCGAGAAGTTCGAGAAAGAACTCGCCGTCACCGTACCCGAAGACCGCACGCTCATCCTCGACCTGCTCAACCGCCTCGCCTTCGACCAATAACGTAGTTCCCCACGCAAAACGGTCCGCCACGGCTGGCAGCGAAGAGACAGGCCGGAACGCACTGGCACAGCGGACGCGCCGCGGCGTTCGTCGCGTTGAGTCAGGCCTGCGCCGGACGAACGCTACACGGGCGAAAGGTGTGCCTCGCGCTCCGCAAAGATCCAATCGGAAACTGCAGTGCCGGCCGGCGACCCCGCGTTCAGCCATATGAAGTACGCTGCCACCCTCAGCCGCGACTGTGTGTCCGGTTCCGGCTCGCGTTCCGTCAGCAAAAACTCGGCTACGCGGTCGCGATGGTAGCGAACCGTCTCTTCTGACGCTCGGACGGATTCCCCCTGCGCACCGTTGCGGCGATTGTCGATCAATTCCTGAAATGCCGCATCGTAGGAGCCCCGCAGAAGCGTGTACGCTTCGCCGTCGTTGCTCGGTTTCGCTGTGCCCATGTAAGTGAGACGTGCCGCTTCTCGTTCGGGTAACCGGCGGTGATTGCGGGAAGCTGTCATCATGGAGGGGGATCTCGTACGCGGAAGAAAGCGTGAAGGTGGCCCGGCATGACGACGCGCGGCCGCAAGGCAGCAAGAGGGAGCCTGACGCCGGAAGAGGCGAAAAGCCCTCAAGACTTGGGCCTGCTGGCGTTAGGACCGCTGCACCTGCCCGTTCTGCTGCTGTGGCCCGATCTCCATGTCCGCCTTGCCAACCGCGCCTTTCTCGATAGGTATGGCCTCGAGCCCGCGAACGTCGAACGGAAACCGCTCCAGTTGTTGACTCCCCGCGGATGGGATGTCGCACGTCTGGTTGCGTCCCTGGAGAGGAGCGCCGTTCGCCACCACTCCATGCCGCAAACGCTCGAGTTCGAGACGGAACCGCCCCGCGCCGGGCAGCCGGGTGTCCGCGTGCGCATTCAGACGATCGGCGCGAAGGAGGACTCCTACCTGCTAATCACCATGGAGGATCTACCGAATGGCCGCTTGCCATCCCTCAACGTCTCGGACACTGAAGACAACCTGAGAGCCGAGGTGGAAACCGCGCTACACGACACCAAAGCCGCTCTCGACCTGAGCCGGGAACAGTTGCGGGCCTTGACAGCCGGCCTCCTGGAAGCGCAGGAAGAGGAGCGGCGTCACGTCTCCCGTGAGCTGCATGACAGTCTCGGTCAAAAAGTGGCGAAGCTGCAGTTTGACATCGAAACGCTCGCCAAACAGCGTCCTTCTGTTCCAGATGGACTGAACGCCTCGCTCCTGAGCATTCGGGATGAGGTGGCGGGGCTGGCGGATGATCTCCGGGGGCTGGCGCACAGACTTCACCCGTCATCCCTGCAACACCTCGGCTTACCCGTCGCTCTGCGCTCCTACGTACGCGAGGTCTCGCAACGGGAGGGTTTGGAGGTCCATATCCGCATCCGCGGCGCGCCCCACTCCATCCCCATGGAGATCGCCACCGCTCTCTATCGCGTCGTGCAGGAGGCCTTGCGCAATGTTGTCAAGCACGCGGGGAAGGCCAGTGCTTCGGTCCTCCTGGAAGGAAGTTCCCGGCAGCTCCAGCTCACCGTTCGAGACACCGGCCCGGGCTTCGATCTCGACACGCTCAAGCGTTCCCGTGGGCTGGGATTCATCAGCATGCAGGAGCGCGTGAGGTTGGTCCGCGGCGACTTCACTCTGAAGACTCGTCCGGGCCGGGGCGTTACCATCTCCATCCGCGTCCCGCTTAAGGCCCAATCCTGATGCGCACCACCGTCCTGCTCGCTGACGATCACACGCTGCTTCTGGATGGGATTCGCCTCATGCTCGAACCGGAGTTCGAACTCGTCGGGGCCGTGGAGGATGGCCAGGCCTTGCTGGCGGCCGCTAACAGGCTAAGGCCGGACGTGATCCTCCTCGACATCTCCATGCCCCTCCTCAATGGAATCGACGCCGCCCAGCAGTTGCGGAGGCTCACGCCCGCGGCCAGGATGATCTTTGTCACCATGCACGCCGAGCCGGACTTCGTTGCCGCGGCCTTCCGCGCCGGCGCGTCCGGATACGTCCTCAAACGGGCGGCAGCGACCGAATTGCTCACTGCCATCCGCGAAGTCCTTAAGGGCAACCACTACGTCAGTCCCCAGGTCACACGATCTACTCTCGAGCTGCTCATCGGCACCCCTGCGCGATCAGGCGTGGAACGGCTGACGCCACGGCAGCGAGAGGTGCTGCAGCTTGTCGCTGAGGGAAAGAGCCGCAAGGAGATCGCTACCATCCTCGGTGTCTCCGTCAAAACGGTGGAGTTTCACAAGGCCTCCCTCGCGCGCGAGTTGAACCTCCGCCGTCCCGCGGAGTTCACACGGTATGCGATCGCGCACGGCCTCATCTACGACGAACCGCCGTCGTAAGCAACGCCAGGGCCACCAGATCCGGCTTCCTGCCAAACCAGGGCTTCTATCCCTCGCAACTAGGCCATCGCCCAGCTACTAAATTCCCCCGCGGCTGCTATCGTCGAAGCGGAAGAGGTTACGAATGGTTCGACTAATCATGCGCTTTCTTCGCTGGATGCGCGAAAAGACGGTCGCCGCGACCGACGCCGGAACAAGCTTCGCTCCGCTCCTCGTCCTTGCGCCGGTCCCTGCCCCGCGCGGCCGTCCCACGCGGGGTCCATGCTGCCAGGTGCTGCGATGAACCCGCCTGCCGCTCAACCGGGATTCGCCCCGGGCGACAAAGTCTTCATCGCTCTCGGACACTACCGGGGAACCTCTGGAACCTTCGTCGCTTTCCAATCGGATACTCGTTGGGCGAGGGTCCAGGAGGCATCAGGTTCCGTGCGCCCCCATCCCGTCGCCTGGCTCCGTCACGGCCCTCCCGCCGGCGTCCCCAACTGGCCTGACCTTCTCAGCGAGACTGCGCCTCAGGACTCGCCCCAGACGTCTGCCGGTTCTTCGATGCCTCTCGATCGAACGAACAGATGAACACGCCGCGTGTGGCAGCCGGCAGCGAGAGTCCGTCCGCCTCGGTCCAGCGTCCTGGTACAGCGGGAGAACCGGTGATGGGTCGCGTCGTGGTACCGGGCCGCGTCTTTGTCGCCGCCGGGACGCAGCTTCCGCGA
This sequence comes from Bryobacteraceae bacterium, assembly GCA_033763935.1. Taxonomy (GTDB): domain Bacteria; phylum Acidobacteriota; class Terriglobia; order Bryobacterales; family Bryobacteraceae; genus DALYJJ01. Next base: position 7,085 of record JANRJO010000084.1, on the reverse strand, counting down.
GGCATGACGATCGACACGGATAGGTACTGTCAGGGCTGGCTGGTGCTGACCGGCCCCAACCGGGGGATGCTGCAAGAAAAGCTTGAAAAAGCCGGCTGGACCTTCTTCTACTTGGCGGGTGTTCTCAAGTCCAACGCGTGGGGCCTGAACCAGGAACGCGGCGCCGCTCGCGCCCTACGCCGGCTCCTGAGCGGTGTAGCAGCCGCACGGTTCAACTGCATGGTGGTCGATTCCATCACCACCCGGCGGTTCTCCGCATGGAGCGGCATCACCGTCTGCGCCCACGCACGGCACATACAGGAGGCCGGCCAGTTGATGCGGGAAAGAGCTGTTCCGAAGCCGTACCGGCTATACATCTCCTGAACGGCTACTAACTCCCCTCCGCCTGCCCTCCCCTCCGGCGCCCGTCGGCGGCGAAACATCGAACGTCGCGGTCGATCCGGACCATGGCTCGCCGCCGCTCTCCCCAGCAGAGCCCGGTGCGATGCATCCTTCCGATGTCCGCCTTCCGCATCGCGTGGCAAAACTAATTACCCTGGAGTCATGCCCGTCCGCAACGCTCTCTTTGCCCTCCTCGCCCTCGCCCTGCCCGCCCTCCCCCAGAAATTCGACGTTAAGACCCAAACCCTCTCCAACGGCATGAAGGTCCTCGTCCAAGAGGACCGCGACATCCCCAACGTCGCCATGTATCTCTTCTACAAGATCGGTTCCCGCAATGAGCGCCCCGGCATCACCGGCATCTCCCACTACTTCGAGCACATGATGTTCAACGGCGCGAAGAAGTACGGCCCCAAGCAGTTCGACATCGTCATGGAAAAGAACGGCGGCAACAACAACGCCTACACCACGCGCGATCTCACCGTCTACACGAACTGGTTCCCCCGCACCATGCTCGAACTCATGTTCGACATGGAAGCCGACCGCATCCGCGACCTCGCCTTCGACCCCAAGATCGTCGAAAGCGAGCGCGGCGTCGTCTACTCCGAGCGCCGCTCCAACATCGACAATAACCCCTTCGGCATCCTGTTCGAGCAGCTCTACGCCAACGCCTACCTCGCCCACCCCTACTCCTGGCCCGTCGTCGGCTGGTCCTCCGACATCGAAGCCTGGTCGATGGATGACCTCAAGGGCTGGTTCAAAATGGGCTACGCTCCGAATAACTGCGTGTTAGTGATCGTTGGCGATGTAACTTCGGAAGAGGTGTTCGGCCTGGCAAAGAAGTATCTCGAACCCATTCCCCGCCAGGACCCGCCCCCCGCCGTCCGCACCAAGGAACCCGAACAGATCGGCGAACGCCGCGTCACCATCCGCCGCCCCGCTCAACTCCCCATCCAGTTCATCGGCTACCACGCCGCGGCCTCCAACGACCCCGACTACCTGCCCCTGCAAGTGATGCTCAACATCCTCCAGTCCGGCCGCAGCTCCCGCCTGTACAGCCGGCTCGTTGAAAAGGAACAGCTCGCCCTCAACGTCGGAGGCGGTGTCAATGCCTCCCTCGACCCCGGCCTCATCCTGTTCAACATGCAGCCCCGCGCCGGCGTCGACACCGCTGCCACCGAAAAGGCCCTCTTCGGGGAACTCGACCGCATGCGCAACTCGGAAGTCACACCCGCCGAACTCAGTAAAGCGAAGAATCAGATCCTCTCCCAGCTATTCCAACAAACCAAAACCATCGCCGGCCGCGCCAACTTACTTGGAACTTATGAGATCTACTTCGGCGGCCACCAGGAACTCGCGAACGCCGAAGCCCGCCTCGACAAAGTAACCGCCGCCGACATCAAACGCGTCGCCGAAAAATACCTCAACCCCAACCGCCGTACCGTAGCTACCTTGATCCCGGAGAAGCGCTAGTGAAAACGATCCTCGCCTTCCTTCTCGTCGCCGCCGCGACCGCCCCTGCCCAGCAGGTCAAGCTCCCTCCCTTCACCCGCCTGACACTACCCAATGGCGCCACGCTCCTCCTGATGCCCCGCCAGGACGCGCCCCTCGTCACGCTCCGCGCCGCGTTCAAAGGCGGCGCGGAAGCCTCGGACCCTGCGAAAGCTGGTCTCGCCCCCCTCGTCGCCGAGCTCCTCCGAAGGGGCACGGCCACCCGTTCGGGCGAAAAGTTCTCCGAGGAAGTCGACGCCCTCGGCGCCGCCTTCAACACCTACGCCAGCCGCCAGTCACTCGTCATTGAGAGCGAGTTCCTCGCCCGCTCCACCGCCCCCGCCCTCGCCCTCTTCGCCGACGCCATCCTCCACCCCACCTTTCCGGAAGACGAACTGAAGAAGGCCCTCGCCCAGCGCATCGACCGCGCCAAGGCCGCGAAGGATAACCCCGGCGCAGCTATCAATGGCTTCCACGAAGCCTTCTTCTACGGCCCCACCCACGATTACGGCCTCCCCTTGAACGGCGACGAGACCACGCTCCCGAAGATCACCCGCGCCGACGTCCTCGAATTCCACAAGCGCAACTTCAGCGGTGCGAATCTCATCCTCATCGCCGCCGGCGCCTTCGACCCGAAAACCCTCGCCCCCGAACTCGAAAAACTCTTCGCCGCCCTCCCCAAAGGCCAGCCGCACACCTGGAAGATGGACAACGCACCGGCCCGCCCCGCACAGAACCGCCTGCTGCTCGTCGACAAACCCGACGCCACCCAGACCTACTTCCAGATCAGCCAGCCCGGCATCACCCGCAAAACGCCCGACTGGCCCACCCTCTGGCTCCTCAACACCCTCTTCGGCGGCCGCTTCACGTCCATGTTGAACGACGAGCTCCGCGTCAACTCCGGCCTCACCTACGGCGCCAACTCCCTCCTCACCCGTGACCGCCGCACTGGCCGTATCAGCATCACCACCTACACCCGCACCGACACCACCGAGAAGGCCATCGACCTAGCCCTCGACATCCTGAAGCGCCTCAACGAGAAAGGCATCACCGCGGACCAGTTGGCCTCCGCCAAGGCCTATCTCAAGGGAACCTTCCCGCCCCGCAGCCTCGAAACCGCCGACCAGCTCGCCGAAGTCCTCGAGGACCTCGAACTCTACAACCTCAACCGCGGCGAAATCGACGACCTCTTCTCCCGCCTCGACGCCGTCACCCTCGACCAGGCCAACGCCGCCGCCAAGAAGTACTACCAGACCCAGGGCCTCGTCTTCACCCTCCTCGGCAACGCCGCAAACATCCGCGATGTCGCCAGGAAATACGCGCCCCAGATCATCGAAGTCCCCATCACCACCCCCGGCTACCAGGTGCCGTCACAGCCTGTCAAATGACCCATCTTGTCCACGCGGTGCGCCCGCATACCGGGTGATATCGTGCTATCATATGCCCGACGGAGGCTTGCGTGGCCCAGTTGGTGGTACGGAACATCGAAGAACGGGTGAAAGCCGCTTTGCAGCGGCGCGCCCGGCGTCACGGACGCAGCATGGAACAGGAGGTTCGCGAAATCCTGCGGAACGCTGCCATCGACGAGGAGCCGTCGCGAGGGCTCGGCACCGCCATCTCCGCCATGTTCGCCAAGGGCGGACTCCTCCACGATATCCCCGAGTTGCGTGGCCAACCGGTCCGGGCCGCGAAGTTCGACGAATGATCGTCCTCGACACCAATGTGCTCTCCGCGCTGATGCAGCGGACCCCTGAACAACCTGTGATCGAGTGGTTGGATCAGCAGCCCTGGACGTCGGTGTGGACGACGTCGATCACCATCCTGGAGATCCGCTTCGGCCTTCAGACGCTGCCCCTGGGCAAACGGCGCTCGTACCTGATCGATGCATTCGAAAGAGTAATTCTCCAGAAGTTGGGACAGCGCGTTGCGGCCTTTGATCAGGCCGCCGCCGATGAGGCGGCAGTCGTCATGGCCAACCGGAAGAAGAAAGGACGTCCTGGCGATCTGCGAGACACGATGATCGCCGGCATCGTGCTCGCGCACGGAGCCACCCTCGCGACAAGGAATGGCCAGCACTTTGCCGACCTAACCCTCAACATCGTCAACCCCTGGACTGCATAGCACCGCCCCGTTTCCGTCCCCTGTGCTTCCACCTCGTCCGCGAGTACCAGTGTCCTCCGCGCCGAAAAGCCGATCACCACCGAAGTCGTGTGCCTTAGTTCGAGGGCACCGTGGAATCGTAGTGTTATGACTGAACTCACGCCAGTACGCCTCGGATCCGGAATCTCCTTCGTACCGCGTCCGGACTCGTAAACCCCCCCTGCGGCCCCGAGAGGTATCTCGCACCGAAGGAATCGAGAGCCGTTTCTGTATCCCGTTCGTTGCCCATGAACATCTACAAGCCACGGTATGCTGAGGCGCTAATAGCGCCCAGTACGGCAAGAAGAACCTCGGTCCCGCCGAGGCCCAGCAACACAGGTCTGGCCCGACCCGACACGCGGGCGTACGGCGCCCTTGAGTGGAAGAACCTGAGCCAAAGGGAACCCCGTCAGCAGCGCCGTTGCCACTGAAAACACGACGCAGTCAAACGTGCGCTCGGGCAATTACCCGGAAGAAGGGGGTGTGCGGCACTGCCTAGCAGGAACGGCAGCCAGAACAACCATAACCGTACCAGCAAGACTGCAAAAGCCGCCGGCAGATGATCTGGGCAGCGTCAGGACTTATGGCTACCTATGCATTGTGTCAAGTGAAAAGTGGTGGGAGGGGGCGGATAGTTAGGGTTCGGGTTCGTTTCTCCGGCTTCGCCTTCCTCAGTGGATGAGAGGGCAAGTCGGCGGCGGGGTCAAGGCCGGAGCGAAGCCGAGCCCGGAGGGTTGCCCTGAGGCCGGCGCCGGCTTGCGGTAGCAAGGTTCAGGAAAGCGGAGCCGGACGGAGAACGCCGTGGCGGGCGGGAGACTGTACCGCGGCCGGTCGGTGCGCGCCGCGGTGGGGTACTAACTCGCCGACTTACTCGGTATGCCGGGCGGTCCCTTGACGGGGTATGCGCTTAGGCCGGCGAATGGCGGTTAGTAAGCTGCGCTTCCAGTGTTCTGTAACAGTAGGGTTGCCGCCGCGCTTGCGCTCGCCGCCGGCGCGGAGCCGGAGGTGGGCGAACTTGGCCTGAGTAGCTCACCGCCTGACAATACGATGCCGCCGACCGCCTCACCGGCGTCACGCAAGGCACGTAAACCCGCGCGCTCAAGGACCGCCGCAACCAACCTCCTCTACTTCAACGACGGCAACACGATAGCGGCCGCTGTTTTCGACGGCAATACCGGCTCGCCGCTAGATTTCCTCTCGTCGGCAATATCATCGAGGAGTTCATCGGTAGCCCGGGTACCGTCTAATACAGAACGTTACTTGCCAGGGTAGGGGCTGGTGACGTTGCCGCAGATCGGCATTTTGGCTCCCCTGAAGTCCATCGCCGACTGTGTTGAGCGCGCGGTAGAGAACGTCGTCCATGCGGCGGCCCCATCCAGGTGGCTTTCGAGTTCGCCGCATTCCACCGTGTTGCTAGAGGAGGTCCCCGAGCTGAATCCACCATGCCCACGTCGGGCCCTGCCATCTTCGGCAATCACTGCCTGGCGACGCAACCGACGTAGCTTTGCCTGCTCCCGGCAGGCAATTGCAGGCCTCTTCCCCCCTTTACCGGAGGTCCATTCCGGGGACCGGATTATAAGCTGGGTGGAGGGCCTTCGCGGGAAACCAGGGCCGTGTGAAGGCGTCTTCCATACAGAAGCGTGGGGTGCCCGATATGAATGCGAGAGCCGAACTTTTGCCGGTACCGCCCATCGTGCGGTTGCTTCGGCCGTTGCACGGCTTTCTCGAGAATAAGGCAATAGGTGGCGTCCTGTTACTGCTATGTGCGGCGGTGGCTCTGGCGTGGGCGAATTCGCCATGGGCGGCGAGCTACGAGGCGCTATGGCGGACGCCGTTCACAGTCGGGCCCGGCGCTGCGGCCCTCTCCAAGCCGCTCCTGCTGTGGGTGAACGACGCCCTGATGGCGGTGTTCTTTTTCGTCGTGGGCCTGGAGATCAAGCGCGAGATCCTGGTCGGGGAGCTATCGTCGCCGCGCCAGGCGGCGCTACCGATCGCGGCGGCGGTGGGCGGGATTGTTGTCCCCGCGATGCTTTACATACTGGTGAACGCCGGTGGGCCCGGGGCGGCGGGATGGGGAATCCCGATGGCTACCGACATTGCCTTTGCGCTAGGCATTCTCGCCCTCCTCGGTTCGCGCGTTCCGCTGGCCCTGACGGTCTTCCTGACAGCGCTGGCGATTGTGGACGACATTGCAGCGGTTCTGGTGATTGCCCTCTTCTACACGGCCCAGATCAGTTGGGGGGCGCTCGCCGTTGCGGCGCTCTGCCTGGTCAGCCTGGCCGCAATGAACCGCCTCGGCATTCGCTGGCCGCTGGCCTATGCGGCAGCAGGCGTCGTTCTATGGATCGCTGTGCTAAAAAGCGGAATCCATGCCACCGTGGCCGGCGTGCTGTTAGCGTTCTTCATACCCGCCAGGACCAGGATCGATCCGGAACGGTTCGTAAGGGAGGGAAGGGAACTGCTAAACCATTTTGAGCGTTCCGGACGCGAGGGGGCGCAATTGCTGACGAACGAGGAGCAACTGGCGGCGTTGCATGCGCTGGAAGAGGCATCAGAGGACGTGCAGCCGCCTCTGCATCGGCTCGAGCATAACCTGCATCCGTGGGTCGGCTTCCTGGTTATGCCGCTGTTTGCACTGGCCAACGCGGGCGTCGCAATGAGGGGCGAGGCGTCGCCGGACGTGGCGTCGCCGGTGACCCTGGGGGTCATTCTGGGGCTGCTGATCGGCAAACCGGTGGGCATTTTGCTGGCCTCCTGGCTGGCCGTACGGGCCGGTATGGCCGATCTTCCTGCCCGGGTGAGTTGGGCGGGCATTCACGGCGCCGCGTGGCTGGGCGGAATCGGCTTCACCATGTCACTGTTCATCGGCGGTCTGGCGTTTTCCGACGCATCTTTGCTGGCCAGCGCGAAGGTGGGCATCCTGGCCGCGTCGAGCGTAGCGGGCATCACCGGATACCTGCTGCTGCGGCGGACGCTGGCGGGACTCGAGCGCGGCCGCTGATGCGTGCTGCGATTCATGCCGCGCTTCCGGTGCAGCTGCTACTGGCAGGTGGCCTTCTCGCGCAGCAGTTGGAGAT